>NZ_JBSAXC010000025.1:0-80882 GCF_053427725.1 Burkholderia sp. PU8-34 | reverse complement strand
GGGGGCGGTATAGCTCATGGTCGATCTTCCAATCAGGCAGTGAATGTAAGGCGCGCCACGCGTTTCCGGTACGGCAAAATCGGCCAGCGTTTGGCGACGGTTGGCAGATCGTAACCCCTCGCTACCGGAATTCCATTGTCATATCCGGCCCACGTACTGACAAAATCGGCCACGGCGTGCACTGCAGCAATGCATGAAGCCCTTTGCTTGCAGGCGGTCTGGCGAAGCGAAAAAAAGAACTTCAGCAATCGTTCCATACGAGGAACCGTCGCCCATCAATGGAGACCGCTCGAGAGATAGCCTGACTCAATCGGTGCGCGTGCCGTGGCGGCGCGCATGGCCGAATAGCTGAATCACCAGACCACGCAGCCAACGATTTCCCGCTTCATGGTGGTATCGGGCATGCCAATGCTGACGAACGGCGAATCCCTCCACCGGGATCGGGCACGCATGAACCGTCAGATCATTGGCCTGCGCCAGGGTCTCGCCAATGTGGCGAGGCAGCGTGGTAATCAGGTCCGTGTTCTGGATGATCGCCCCCAGCCCCAGGAACCCCGGCAACTCCAGCACGACCTGCCGCTCGACGCGTTCCCGCGTCAGCGCCTGCTCGAGGAGTTGCGCACCGGTTCCCGCCGTGATCGCGACATGTCCCTCCGCACAATATTGCTTCACCCCAAGCCGCGCACGAATCCTGGGGTGACGACGGTTCGCGAGGCACACCCAGTCCTGCTCGTACAACTGCTGCTGGTAGATACCGCCGCCGAGCCACGGTACATAACCGATCGCGAGGTCTGCCTCCCCGGACTCCAGCGCCCGCTCCGTGTTGCCGTCGATCCTCGCGGCTTCCAGCCGGACGCCTGGCGCCTGCGCGCGAACGTGTGCGAGCAGCCGCGGCAGCAACGTGATGTGGCTCGCGTCGGTCATGCAGATGCGAAACCGCCGCTGCGCCGTGGCGGGATCGAACGCGATCTCCCACGCGGTGAACCGCCGCAGCGACTCCAGGATTTCCCGGCACGGCCCGATCAGCGCGTCGGCCTGCGGTGTCGGCGCCATACCGCCGGGCGTTCGAATGAACAGCGGATCGTGCAGGCATTCCCGCAAGCGCCCCAGCCAGATACTGACCGTCGGCTGGCTTTGCCCGAGCTGCTCCGCCACGCGCGTGACGCTGCGGGTGTCGTACAGGAGGTCGAAGAGCTGAAGCAGCTTCAGATCGGGCAGGTCGGTCGGGGTCATCGCATTATTGTCCATCGCAATGACGCCATTGTAATCATTGCATTGTCAGCATGAGCGGCGACTTCTATCGTGCAACTACACGTCAAGGAGAAGCCATTGAAGATTGCGATTCTGGGCGCCGGCGCACTGGGCTGCGCGATTGGCGCCACACTCACCGAAGGCGGCCACGAAACCTGGCTGGTCGACCGTTCGGCGGCGCATGTCGACGCGATGCGCCGCGACGGCCTGCGGGTCGACGATGCCAACGGCTCGCGGCATGTCCGGGTGCGCGCGACGACGCAGGCCGCCGAAGCCGGCGCCGCGGATCTGGTGATCGTGCTGGTGAAATCGTTCCACACCGAGTCGGCGATCCGCGGCGCGCGCGAGCTGGTCGGGCCCGATACGCGGGTGCTGTCGCTGCAAAACGGCCTCGGGCACGAGGACATTCTCGCCGACGTCGTCGGCCGCGAACGGGTGCTCGCGGGCAAGACCTATGTTGGCGGGGTGCTGCGTGGCGCCGCGCACATCGAGTCCGGCGTGACCGGCAAGTCCACCTGTATCGGCGAACTCGACGGCCGCCTCACACCCCGGGTGCAGGCGATCGCCGACGCATTCAACGCTGCCGGGCTCGCGACCACGGTCAGCGACAACATCGTCGGCACGATGTGGGACAAGCTGCTGGTCAACGTCGCCACGGGCGCGCTGACCGGCATTACCCGCCTGACCTACGGACAGCTCTACGACGAGCCGCTGCTGAAGGCCGCCTCGCTCGCGGCCGTGGCCGAGGCGATCGCGACGGCACGGGCCGCCGGCATCCGGTTGTCGATGCCGGATCCGGAACAGGCGTGGACGCTCGCTGCCGAGGGGCTGCCCGCTGCCTTCAAGACCTCGATGCTGCAGAGCCTGGAGAAGGGTTCGATCACCGAGATCGATTTCATCAACGGTTCGGTCGTGCGCTGCGGACAGCGATACGGCGTGCCGACCCCGGTCAATGCGACGCTCGTCGCCTGCATCAAGGGAATCGAACGCGCGATGGCCGACCGGCAACGCGAAGAGGCCACCGTATGAGCGCCACGAAAGCCTATCTGGAGCACGTCGCCATCCGGGTGAAGGACATCCATTGGCACATCCGTTTTTTCGAGGAAGTCCTTGGCATGACCATGCGCGAAGCGGACGGCACGCTCGACGCCCCCAGGCAGTACTGGACGCTCGGCGGCCTGCAGTTCATCCACGCGCCGGAACATGACGGCCCCGAAGGCCGGCTCGCCCACCTCGGCGTGATGTGCGAACACCTGGAAGCTGCGCTGGCCGCCGCTCAACGGTTCGGCGTAACCGGCATGCCGCAGGGACGCAACTGGCTGCGGCTGCCGGACGGTCTGGCGGTGGAACTGATCCAGGCAAAACCCGCCACCTGCGTCGCGCAGGCGCTGGCGATCAACCCGCGTGCGGAGGCTTGAACATGACGATCGTCGAAAGATACTGGGACGATGCGCGTGAGGGCGACGCGTGCGTCAGCCCGAACTACACGGTCACGAAGGCGCGCATTCTCGCTTATGCCGATCTCACCGGCGACCATACACCCGTGCACGTGGACGAAGACTACGCGAATGCCAGCCACTTCGGCTGCCTCGTCGCGCACGGGCTGTTCGGGCTGTCGATCGCCGACGGCCTCAAGACGCGGAGCGACTACCGCTTCCTGCCGGGCATGTCGCTGGGCTGGAGCTGGGATTTCCTGCTGCCGATCAAGGTCGACGACGTGCTGCATGTGAAGTTCCGCGTCGGTTCCATGCGGGCAAGCAAGAGCCGGCCGGACTGGGGCATCGTCGTGCTTCCGTCCGACCTGATCAATCAGGATGACAAAGTGGTTCAGCGCGGCGAGCACCGCCTGATGGTGCCGCGCCGGCCGGGGGTGCGCTGATGCAGCCCCGTCCACTCGAAGGCATGCGCGTCGTCGACTATAGCCACTTCCTTGCCGGCCCTTACGTGGGGCGATGCCTGGCGGCACTCGGCGCGGAAGTCATCAAGGTCGAGCGCCCGGGCACGGGAGATGCCGGACGCCAGCACGCGACCGTGCTCGACGACCAGCAAAGCGGCTACTTCCTGCAACTCAACATGGGCAAGCGCGGCGTCAGCGTGAACATGAAAGACCCGCGCGGCAAGGCGTTCATGCAGCGGTTGTGCGATTCGGCGGACGTGTTCATCGAGAATTACCGGCCGGGCGCGCTGGACAAGCTGAGGCTCGGTTACACCGAGCTGTCGGCTCGCAATCCCGGTCTCGTGTACTGCTCGATCTCGGCATACGGACACACCGGTCCGGACGCGCATCGTGCCGGTTTCGGGCTGATCGCCGAAGCCAGAAGCGGGATCATGCAGATGGTCGGCACGCCCGGCGAACGCCCGCCGCTGTTGCGCGTCTCGCTGGGCGACATGTACACGGGCATCCATGCGGTCGCGGCGATCAACGCTGCGCTGCTGGGGCGTGTGAAGAGCGGCCGTGGACAGCACATCGACATGGCGCTGTACGACACGCTGGTGTCGATGCACGAGTATGCGGTGCAGTGCTACACGCTGAAAGGCGTGCTGCCCGAGCAAACCGGACACGACATGCCGACCTCGACGCTCTACGGCGTGTTCCGCGCCGCGGACGGTGACCTCGTGATCGCGGCGCAGGTGGACGAAGCGTGGAAACGCTTTGCTTCGCTGATCGAAGCGCACGGCGGCCCGGCGGGATTCGGCGCCGACATGCGATTCCACGACAGCGTCGGACGCAACACGCACCGGTCGGAGATTCTGTCCGTCGTCGAGCCCTGGGTGGCCGCGCGCCCGGTGGCGTCGATACTGGCGTTGCTGGATGGCATCGACGTCCCGTGCGCCAAGGTGCAGCGCATCGACGAGGTGCTGGCCGACCCGCAGATCCAGGCACGGGGGATGCTCGTCGAGCAGCAGCATCCGCGCTACGGGACGTTGCGACTGCCCAACCTGCCGTTCCGGTTCTCCGACTGCGATACGACGATTCGCGACGTCGCGCCGGACCTGGGGCAGCACAACGCCGAAGTGGCGCGCGCACTGGGCTTCGCCCCAGCGGAAATCGACGCGATGCAGGCCGATGGCGTTCTTTACTCGAAGTGAGGCAACGATGACAGACCAGTACGCGGTGATCGGCAACCCGATCGGGCACACGAAATCTCCGCTGATTCACGGCCTCTTCGCGGAAGAGACGCAGCAGGACATGAACTATGCGGCCATCGACGGGCCGGTGGAGCCACAGCGCGCTTTCGCCGATGTCGTGCGAGCATTCGCCGCTTCAGGCGGCAAGGGCATGAACGTGACCGCGCCGTTCAAGCTCGCGGCTTTCGCGATGGCCGACGAACGCAGCGAGCGCGCGGCGTTGGCCGGTGCGGCCAATGCCCTCAAGTTCGAAGACGGGCGCATTCTGGCCGACAACTTCGACGGTATCGGCCTGATCCGCGACATCGAGGTCAACCTGCGTCTGCCGATCGCCGGCAAGCGTGTCCTGATGCTCGGTGCTGGCGGTGCGGCGCGCGGCGCGTTGCTGCCGTTCCTGGCGGCACGCCCGGCCGAGATGGTCGTCGCGAACCGTGACCTGGCCAAAGGGCAGGCGCTGGCGGCCCGGGTTGCCGGTCGCGGCCCGCTCGTCGCCTGCGGCTATGCCGATCTCGAACGGCTGGGACGCTTCGATCTGGTCGTCAATGCCACGTCGGCCAGTCTCACCGGCGATCTGCCACCCGTGCCGCCAAGCGTCTTCAGCCCGGAAGGCACGGCCTACGAGCTTGCTTACGGCAAGCGATTGACGCCGTTTCTTCGGCTCGCGAGACATGCCGGCGTACTCGGCGTGGCAGACGGCGTGGGCATGCTGGTCGAACAGGCGGCGGAAGCCTTCGTCTGGTGGCGCGGCGTGCGTCCGCAGACCAGCGCGGTGATCGACCGGCTCACCGTACCGCTCGATTGAATGCCGAGTGATTCTCGACACTACACGCGCCGCCGGTACGTGCCGGGCGTACTCCCCGTCCAGTGCCGGAACGCGCGGTGAAACGCGCTCGGATCGTCGAAACCGAGATCCGCGCCGATCGCCGCGATCGTGTCGTTCGTGTCGGTGAGCCGCTGGATCGCGATATCGCGCCGCAGCTCGTCCTTCAGCACCTGGAACGTCGTGCCTTCGGCCAACAGGTGGCGGCTCAGCGTGCGCACCGAGCAGTGCAGGCTGTCGGCCGCCAGTTCGATCGTCGGCAGGTCGGGCAGCTGGCCCGACAGATACTGCCGCACGCGGTGACAGACAAGCTGCTCGCTGAACGATTCGAAGATCCAGTCCCCGGGCGCGCGCGCGAGGAATTTCCGCAGGTTGCGCTTGCTTTGCCGGATCGGCGCGTCGAGGTAGCTCGCGCTGAAGCGCATCAGCGTGCGGCTGCAGTCGAACTGCATGGGCCCCGAGAAGAAATAGAGATGATCGACCGCATGACGCGGCCGCGGACACGCGAACTCGATCTGCAGCAGCGGAATCTTCTGGCCGATCAGCCAGGAACCCACGCCGTGCACGAGTTTCAGCATCAGTTCCTGGCCGAGCGGGCCGATCGGACCAAAGGCCGGATTCGGCCGGATCACGACCTGCCCGAGCAGCCCGTCGCGCTTCGATTCGACGAAGAAATCGTCGACGACGATATGGAAGAACTGCCCGAAGCGATGCAGCGCCGTTTCGAGGTTGCGCGCGTCGAGCAGGCTCAGGCACAGGTATTTCAGCGTACCGCCGCGCAGCGGACGCGAGAAGATGCCGGGCATCTCGTCGTCGAGGTCGATGGCGAGCGTGCGGTACAGCGTCGAGAACTGCTCCTCGGTCACGCGCGCATTCGGCTCGCCCTGCAGTTCGCTCGGAATGCCGGCTTCGCGCAGGTAGCGCTGGATCACGTCGGGCTGCACACCCGCACTTGCAAGGAAACCGTTGACGAGGGAAATCGGCACCGTCGCGCTCGGCGACGTCAACGGGCGGTCAGGCAGGGAAGAACTGGAATCTGGGCCGGTCATGGCGTACGCGTCCAACGAACCGCTGGCATTGTACTTGACCCGGCGCGGGCGGGCAGCGCGCGGCCCGGCAGGCGCCGGCGACGGTCGCGCGTGTCCGTCCGCCTGCTGCGCGCGATCCGCGGCGGACGCCGCGGCAGATGCCCCGGACGGCGCCGCACGGCGGGCGCGTGGCAGGCGCAGCGGCCCGCTCAAGCGACCGCCCGGACGCCGCGTCGCACTCCCGGCTTCAATCGATGTGGCTGAGTTCCCGCCGCAGGATCTTGCCGACGGTCGATTTCGGGAGCCGCTCGACGAAACGGACCACCTTCGGCACCTTGTACGCCGCGAGGTTCGCGCGGCAATGCGCGATCAGGTCGGCTTCGGTGATGCTGGCATCCGCCGCCACGACGACGAACAGCCTGACCGCCTCGCCCGTCTTTTCGTCCGGCACGCCGATGCATGCGCATTCGGCAACGCCCGGGAACGCGGTCGCGACCGCTTCCACCTCGTTCGGATAGACGTTGAAGCCCGACACGATGACCATGTCCTTCTTGCGGTCGACGATCTTCAGGAAGCCTTGCTCGTCGAAGACGCCGATGTCGCCGGTGCGGAAATAGCCGTCCGCGGTGAACGCCTTCGCGTTCGCTTCCGGCTGCTGCCAGTAGCCGCGCATCACCTGCGGCCCCTTCACGCAGACTTCGCCGGGCGCGCCGATGCCGGCCTCGCGGTCGTTGTCGTCGAGCAGCTTCACGTCGGTGGACGGCAACGGCAGGCCGGTGGTGCCCGTGAATTCGGTGATGAACTGCGGATTGAACGTGACCACGGGCGACGTTTCCGACAGGCCGTAGCCTTCGCGGATGAAACAGCCCGTCACGGCCTTCCAGCGCGCCGAGATCACGTCGATCACCGCCGTGCCGCCGCCCGCGGACAGCGTCAGGCGCGACCAGTCGACCTCCTTCAGGCGCGGGTGGTTCGCGAGCCCCGCGTACAGCGTATTCACGCCGACGAACACCGTCGGCCGCGCGGCCTTCAGCACGTCGAGGAACGCATCGATGTCCCGCGGATTGGCGATCAGCCAGTTTTCCGCGCCGATCGAGAAATAGGACAGGAAGTTCACCGTCAGCGCGAAGATGTGATACAGCGGGATCGCGGTGACGACGACTTCCTCGCCCGGCCGCTGCGCATCGGGCACGAACGCCTGGAACTGCGCGATGTTCGCGATCAGGTTGCGGTGCGACAGCGCAGCGCCCTTCGACAGCCCCGTCGTGCCGCCCGTGTACTGGAGCAGCAGCAGGTCGTCGCCGTTGAGCGCGACCGGCTCATGGGCGAGCTGCTGCCCTTCGGCGATCGCGTCCGTGAGCGCGATCGCGTTGCGCGGCAGCGCTTCGCGCACGTCGGCGGGAACGTCGACGATGCCGAGATCGCCGCGGCCCACGGTGATCACGGTGCGGATCCGCGTGTTGCCGATCACGTGCGCGAACGTGGCCGTCGACCCGCCGCACACGACGATCGTCTCGACGCCCGCGTCGTTGAGCTGATGCTCGAGCTCGCGCGCCGTGTAGAGCGGATTCACGTTGACCTGGATCGCGCCGATTTTCGCGACGGCGATGAACGCAACCGGGAACGCGAGCACGTTCGGCAGCATCACGGCCACGCGATCGCCCTTGCGGACCCCGACGACTTTCTGCAGATAGGCGGCCAGCGCGGTCGACAGGCGGTCGACGTCGGCATAGGTCAGCGTCCGGCTGCCCGAGCGGAACGCCGGCTTGTCGGCAAAGCGGCGCATCGCGTCGTCGAGCAGCGCAGGCATGGAAGGATGGCGATCGGCATCGATCTCGGCGGGGATCGAGCCATACGACCGGATCCAGTGTCTCGTGTTCATATAGGTATCCTTGGGCGGCCGGCGCGCAGGCTTCGCGCATCGCGGGAACCGCTCCCGGATCGATGCTGGCGCCGCTCGTTCGACGCCTCATCGCCCGGGCGGGCATGGACCGTCTCACGAACGCCGACTATCGCCCGCCGGCCGCGCTTTGCAAATGATCGACGCGGCCGAAAAGATGATCGAAACGGACAGGCGGCCGCGCGGCCCCCGGCGTATCGGGCGAAACGCGTCGCTCGTTGTCGGGATCGACGGGAACCGGATACGGCTTGCGATTGGATCCGGGGGCGCCAGGCCTTGCCGGTACGCAAAGCTGCGCAGGTATCATTCCGCTCCGATCGTCGTGACGGGAACCCAGCGGCCGCCCTTCACCTGATAGAGCGTCGACGTCGGATTCATGAGGTCGCCGTTCGCATCGAACGCAATCTTTCCGGTGATGCCGTCGTAGCGTGTCGCGCGAAGTGCCGGCAGGAACTCGGCGGGCTTCGCGGAATTCGCCTGCTGCATCCCATGGATCACTACCCATACGCAGTCGTAGGCGAACGGCGCATAGGTGAGCATGTTCGCGCCGAAGCGCTGCTTGAATTTCCGCGCGAACGCCTTGCCTTGCGGGAGCGTGTCGATCGGACGGCCGTATTCCCACGCCATCGCCCCTTCGGCCGCCGAGCCGGCCACGTTGATGAAGATACTGTCGGCAATGCCGCCGCTGCCGACGAACTGGATGCGCATGCCCAATTGCCGCATCCGCTTGGCAATGAGCGCTGCCTGGTTGTCCAGGCCGCCAAAGTACAGCAGGTCCGCGTTCGCGGCCTTGATGTTCGTGAGTTGCGCGCTGAACTCGACCGCCTTGTCGTTCGTGTATTCGGATGCGACGACCGTGCCGCCGGCAGCCAGCGCGGCCTTCTTGAACTCCTCCACCGCCCCCTGGCCGAACGCGGTCCGGTCGTCCATGACCGCAATGCGGCGCGCCTTCATCACGGTGACGGCATACTTTCCGGCATCGCCGGAGTTCTGCGTATCGGTCGCGATGATGCGGAAGACCGTCTTCAACCCCTGGCGGGTGATTGCCGGGTTGGTGGCCGCCGGGTCGATCAGCGGGATGCCGGCCTTCGCGAAAATCGGCGCGGACGGCAGTGCCACGCCGGAGTTGTAGTAGCCGACCACGGCGGCCACGCCGTCGTCGACCAGCTTCTGGGCGACCTGGACGCCGATGCGCGGGTCGCCCTGGTCGTCCACGGCGTCGAGTTCGAAACGGACCTCCTGACCGCCCAGCCTGATGTGCTGGGCGTTTGCCTCCTCGACGGCCAGCCGCACACCGTTCTCGAGATCCTTGCCGTTCGCGGCACTGACGCCCGTCAGCGGGCTGGACACGCCGATCCTGACGATCTGTTGCCCGTAGGACGGGCCGCAGGCGAAGGACAACGCGATGGCGCTCACGCCGGCGGCGAGCAATCTGCGTGGAAGATTGAGCATGGGTTCGATCCCGATGACGATGCAACCCGAGCGGCTTCAGACTCGACCCCAATCACCGCTATTGCGTGCAGGCGTCGACCATCCTGAACAGCGACTCGGCAAAGGGTAGTTGCGTTGAACAATATAGTACGAAAGAGAAATGAGCGGCCGCTGCGTGCCGGCCGCTCCATCCATGGTTGGACCCGGATCGCGGTAGGGATGTCCATTACTGAACACCCCCCGCACAGATCCCGGCGTGCCCAATTTAGGCACCGGGCTCCTACCTTGGGTGCTTGACGGCAAAGCGCCGGTCAGGCCATGGATGAAGAATGCGAGGTTGGGGGAGCCAGGCATCCGCGATCCTCTCGACCCGCGTCCACGTCATATGATCCTTCTGGCTACGACGCCGGAGCGCGCGCCGCCAGAGATCAACGACGTGGTAACGTAAAGCGTCACGGAATTTTGCGCCAGCGCGGGCGCTGAAACTGCGGAAACGATCATGCAAACGAGAATCTTCTGTCTCATTCAGGTCTCCAAACCTTTTATTGAGGGAAATCGCCACATCGGATGCGACAACGATCGAAGCAGCCCGGAGCGTATCAATCCAATTTCCGGATGCCGGAAACTTTTCCTTGGGCAATTCCCATACTTTTGGTAATCCTGACCCGGCACAGCGGCCTGCAGGCCGCGCCTTACCGCGAACCCATGCTCGCGCCGGTTTGCGCGACAATGAGCACCGTGCCGCCGCGTGCCGATGACGTGCTGTGCCGCGAAACGGCTGGATACGACACGGTCTGGCCCGGGAGAAAGTCGGTGCCGTCATCGTCCAGCATGAACTTTGACGATTGTGCTATCCGGCGATACCGCGTTCGATCCGGATGCGGATCATCTGCGCGCGCTGCAACTCCGTGAACGCACGGTCAGGCACACCGTTGCGGGAGCAGCGGTTCATGCGCGTGTCGACGGTGTGCCAACGGCCGAAGCGTGAAGAAAGGCCGCGCCACTTGCAGCCATGCCTGGCTACATGGAAGATCGCGTTGAGCACTTGCAGGTTCGACAGGCTCACATTGCCCCGCTGGCGCGGCAGGCAATGTTCAATCAGCTTTAATCAGACTTCGGAAATTTCCATCTCCGATGAATAACCTCACACCAATATAGCGCGAACAGACCCTAGTAAACCATTCGCAAGTTGGAGAATTATCAGGTTTTCGATCGTGTATTCGACTCTGGATTCTCGCTAGAATTTCCGCCCACTTCGTTCTATAACGACAACGTCGGCGGTTTCTTTTTCGCCATTGCGGACTTACGACGTCCATACGCGCAGACTTTCGTGGCCCTTACCGCGTCTCTGCCATCGCCAGGCATCCATCCACCGCTTGGCGACACAACGCTTCTCTTATTCGATTGCGGTCGGTCTGCATCGAACAACCATCATCCATTTAACGTTTGCGGAAAATCGGAATTGGCGCATTGCTCGCTCAATCGCCATGAATCGGTGCATCACTGTCGATTCACCGAGTAGAAATGACGCTGCGTGTGAATTCTGGCATGAGTGTCCCGCCTGTCGGGCGTGAATGGCGCACTTGCGTTTGATGGTGGCTTCGAGCACGGTTTAATGAGTTACCGAAACCGGAAGTGTATTCAACAGATTTTTCTATTTCGATGAGCGTGATGTGGCCTGGAAGCGATCTTCACTTCAGCGCTTCATTCAAAGCCGCTCAACGTAACGCCCTGTTTGGCGATCGCCTGTTCCAACGCATTCGATGTCGACGCGAGTGCGCGGGTAATCGAAATGCGGCCGGCGCACCGGATCAGCCGGCAGCACCCCAATAAACGCGTACTGATGAGCGCATTTTGTCGGTTCATTACATATTTCAGACATCAATTGTTAAGGAGTGAAAAATGATGTTTACCGTAATGCATCGTATTCGCCGAATCTCGAATGCGCTTGGAATTGCAATGGTGCTCAACTGCATCGCTGCCACATCGGCTCTAGCCGCATGGGTCGAACAGGGCCCCGGACCGATTCTCAACGGGCAGGCTGAGGGATTGCTCAACAACCCGGTTTCGGGTGGCGTAAACACAATCGTTCCCGATCCTGTAAACGCGAATGTCGCTTATGTGGGAACGGTCAACGGTGGCGTGTGGAAGACCATCACCGAAACTGCCGCAACTCCGATATGGATTCCCCTGACCGACCACAAGCTGCCCGCTCTTTCAATCAGCTCTCTCGCCGTCAGCCCGCTCACTTCAAGCACGCTGTTTGCCGGCACGGGCAGTACGAGTTCCGACGGGTTTGACGGAAGCCCCGGGTTCGGCGTGGCTAGAACAACCGACGGAGGCAACACCTGGTCGATAGAGGCAGGTACGACGTTTGCGGGGCGCCGCATCACCAGCATCGTTCCGACGTCGATTACCTCCGGCGGACTCGATGGACAAGTGGTGCTCGCCGCCACACTTTTCGACGGAGGCGGCGTTTACCGAAGCACGAACGGCGGCAAGTCCTTCACCCGAATTTCAGGCGGAACAGCAGGCCTGCCCAATGCCGGGGTCAGCAGCCTCGTCGCCGATCCCACCGACCCGTACCGCTTCTATGCCGCCGTTCCTCAGCAATTTGGCGGTGGTGCGGCCGCAGGCGTGTACCGCAGCAACGATGGCGGTGCAACCTGGGTCCCCGTCGATTCCGGTCTGTCGGCGCTCGGCACTTCGGCCCGCATCCTGCTGGCAGTCGGCCGGGGCACGGGGGTTGTCTATGCAATGGTCATCAACTCGACCGGAACATTGAGCGGCGTGTTTCGATCTGCAACCGACGGCGCAAACTGGACTCCGATGGGCGTTCCGTCGCCATCCATTTTCCCGGGCGCCCAGGGTGACGTGCATGGCGCGATCGTGGCGGATCCGAGGAATCCCAACGTGGTCTTCATCTCCGGCGATCGACAGGCCTTGCCAAGTGCCAACGGCTGCATCAACTTTAGCGGCAACACGTTCCGCGGCGATGCTTCTCTTGGCTCACCATGGCAGAACGTCGTCTGCAACGGCGCCCACGGCACCTCGCCCCACGCAGATTCCCGCGGCATGGCCTTCGATGCCAGCGGCAACCTTCTGCAGGTCAATGACGGCGGCATTTATTCGTTGATCACGCCCAACGCAGCCAGCCGACAATGGCAATCCGTGAACGGAAACCTCCGCCCGACGGAGCTGCACTCCGCCGCATACGACTCGGTCAGCAAGGTCATCTTCGGCGGTGCTCAGGATACCGGGACGCCAATGCAGAATTCGCCGGGAAATTTCACGTGGACCGACTTTCTCCAGGGTGACGGCGGTGTCGTCGCGGTCGACACGAGCCCGACACACGCCGGGACATCGATTCGATACACGAGCTTCTTCAATCTCGGCTTATTCAATCGCTCGACATGGAGCGCCAGCAATACCCTGTTGGGTGGATCTGTTACACCGCTCGGGCTGCTGATCGTCGCAGGAGCCGGAGCCGGCAAGACGCTTTACCAGTTCGATCCCAACATCCAGTTCTACAATCCGTATGTCCTCAACAGGATCGATCCGAGCCGAATGCTGATCGGCACGGCAACGATCTACGAGTCGTTGAACAAGGGGGATTCTCTCAACAACCTGGGATTCACCGGCAAATTCATCACCTCGCTGTCGTATGGCGGCCGCCTGGGTACGGTTGCCAAACCGGACGTCTTCTATGTCGGCACGCGAGGCGCCGCCGGCCCCTACATCTGGCACCGCACGACGCTCGGGGGTCCCGTCACGACGTTGAACACATATCCTGGCAGCAGTGTCCGGAGCCTCGTTTCGGACCCCAGGGATTTCCGCAGCGTATATGTGGTCGACGACCAGAGTCGGGTGTGGGCGTCCTTCGACGAGGGATCCTCCTGGTCCAATCTCACGGCCAACCTGAATGCTCTGCTCCAGGATGCAAGGACGATCGAGATCTTCAGCTCTGACGATCCCTCGATCACTCAGAAAGTCCTCATCGTGGGGGGCCTTGGCGGCGTGTTCCAGTTGCCCGGAGCGGGCACGCCGGGAGGGAGCAAGTGGTCCCGGTTGAGCAGGAAACTGCCGCACGGTCTGGTGCTTGACCTGCACTACGACTATACGGATAACGTGCTCGTCGCAGGGATTCTTGGGCGCGGCGCCTGGACATTGAAACGTTTCTTCCACGGTGACGATACCGAGTCGGAACCCGCAACGGACAAGCCGGATCCGATGGAACTGCATGAGGATTTGCCCAAGGTTGAGCCACGTGTACACCGCGAGCACGATTGATTGAACGGACGAAAGAGGCAATCGATCCGGAACCATGCTTCTTTCGATTTGCCGGCTGGCGGCCCGCAGGCAGGGAGCGGGCTGCCAGCGCGGCGGCATCGGCCCTGAACGCATGCGCCAGCGCGCCAGATAGTGTACAAACAAGAGGTTCGGCAATGACTTCGAACGCCACCGGCAAACGAGATACCGGCCATATGAGATTGTTGGGTTCCCCGGCGAAAATGGCACTCGTGTTATTTTTCACCACGCAAACTGCGGCTGCCGCCTGTCACTGGGCCTGGTATTGCGACAAATCGTCCGCGTGCGGCTATGTGCCATTTTGCGATTCGCCGCAAGATACGCCTCCGCCGCTCCAGGGAACGCGGCCCGTCGTCCCGCCTGACGTCGAGCCAGTCAACCCGTCGAAACACGCGCGGCAGCCGTTGCCGGGCTTCAAACCCGTAAGACCGCCTCCGTCCAGCGCCAGCTCCGCCGTGTCTTCCCCCTCATCGCCCGAGTAGGCCGCGCAACGCTGTTCCCTGATTGGCTCCGGCTTTCAGTGTCACGTCACGCATGACTGCCCGCCGCGCGTCATGGAGATGTACAAGCGTCGAAGGCCTTCGGTAGTGTAAACGCGCGCTAGCCGGCAAGTACCGTCTCCGCGGCATTCGGCGGCCGCGCCGCGCGATACGCGTTCGGCGATTCTCCGAATTCCTTCCTGAACTCGCGGCCAAGGTGCGACGCGTCCGAAAATCCGCAGGATGTCGCAATATCGGCGACGGTGCGATCGGAGCTCGTCAACAGCCATGACGCCATCCGGATTCGAATCTGTCTTGCGTAAGCGCGAGGCGACTTGCCCGTTTCCGTTGCGAACAGACGTTCGAGCTGCCGCACCGACACTTCGAGCCGTCGGGCAAGCTCGATCTGGCTCAGCGGCTGGCCGATGTGCTGTTCCATCAAGAGAATGGCCCGCCGGACCTTCGGATGTGTCGCGGGCTCGAGCCCCGGCGGATGCGGTTGCGGCGCATTCCCCTTTTGCGCATCGTCCACCAGCAGGATACGGAGCGCCTTCCGGACGATCGTGGCATCGAAATGGCGAAGCAGGATGGCGGCCGCCACGTCGATCGACGCGCGCCCTCCGGAGCAGGTGATGCGCCGTCTGTCCACGACGAAAAGCCGGTCGGCGACGAGGTTGCGCTCGTCGATGCCCGGGAAGCGCTCGACGAAATCCCAATAGTGAAACCAGCTCACGCAGATGCGATATCCGCTCATCACGCCGGCCCGGACGAGCGCAAACGCGCCCGTACAAACGCCCACGAGCGTGGCCGACGTACCGGCCATCGCGCGAATGAACGCCAAGGTCGCGTCGCTCGCCGGCGGCCCTGAATGCAGCAGCCCGCCGACGATCACGACGTAATCGAACGCCCCCGCCTCTTCGAAGGTCGTCCACGGCGTGATCTGGATTCCACAGCTCGCGCGGACCGGAACGTGATTTTCTCCGACGATGGTCCATGAGCATCGAACCGGCCGGCTCATGTCGCCTTCATCGCTCGCGAGCCTGAGGAGGTCGACGAAGCCCGAAAAGGCGGTCAGCGTGAAATTGGGCAACAGCACGATCCCGAAGCGGAGCTGTCGTGAAGCTGCGGCCGTGGCATCGGTCGAATGGCTCACCATGAAACTGCCTGCGTCAATGCATCAAACGATCGAAAACGAACCCATTCGACGGCCAGAGCGGCGCCTCGCGAACTCGGCCTCATCGCCCGCTATTTGGCGACATCGATGCCGACGTCGAGCCAGCCGTGCATCATTGCGCCAACCTCGTCGTCCAGCCAGTCGCGAAACTGCCGATATTCCGCACGCGACTGCGCGTTCTTGTGGGTAATCAGATAGTGATGACGGTCGCGAAACACGAGCACGTCCTGAACCGGCCGCATCAGGCTCCCCTGCTCGACCTGACGATGAACGAGGTGATGCCAGCCAAGCAGCGTCCCTTCGCCGGCTTCGGCCTGGGCGACCAGGAGCCGGTAGTCGTTGCTCTCCAGATGCCGGTTCTCGACCAGCATATCCGTGCCGTCGCCCTGCTGAAACCAGTTTCGCCACACGCGCCAGTCCACGTGCTCGCAAACCTGCGCGCGTCCCAGCAACGACAGGTTCAACGTCGGCTGCGACAGCAGATCCAGCGGCTTCAGCGTCCGTCCGCGAAAATGCCGTTCGTGGAACGACGGGCTGCAAACCGGATAGACGACATCATGAAACAGCGGCTCGACCTCGAACTCGGCCTCGCGCGGCGGATTCTTGGTGATGATGATGTCGGGCTCCATGAGCTCGTCCAGCTCCATGAAGTGCTCGGTGACCATCACGTGCATGCGGATATCCGGAAATCGCTCGCGGAACGCCGGCAGCCGGGACGACAGCCACAGCGCGGAAAACGTATGCGACACGCAGATCGTCAATGCATGCTTGTCCGTGCGGCGTACGGCCTCGGCCGCTTCCGCGATGTTCATGATCGACAGGTACGACGCGTTGTACAGGATGCGTCCGGCGTCAGTCAGCGCGATATGCCTGCCGGTGCGCTCGAACAGCGCGACGTCGAGGGAATCCTCCAGCTCCTTGATTTGTCTGCTGATTGCCGCCTGGGTCACGCACAGCACCTCGGCGGCCTGAGTGAAGCTCTCGTATCGCGCCGCCGTCACGAAGCACCTCAGCGCCCGGAGCGATGGCATCTGCGCGAGGAGCCGGTCTGTAAATAGCTGCTTCTTCGACATGGGTTTCACTCTCAAAACGGATACCCGCAACGCAGATCGATGCACCGTTCGTCAACGGGCGCACGCTGCCGGCGAAAATCCCGCAATCCTGCCACCAACCACGCAAGAAACGCGGATCGGATCAGTTTGCGAGCCCGTCCGCAAGCTGGCAAGAGAGGCGCTTGCGGAAACGGAGGCATGCCGGCACGGTCACGCTTCAAGTACGCCGGTTCCAGTGAATCCAGGATGCATTTGATTTCACTTCCTGTTGATGATGTGCGGCAGGCTCATGCGGAACCGCGCGACAGCCAGCCCGGCAGACCGGCCGGGCTGGCATTCGTGCCTCCGCCTTCAATCGAGCTTCAGCCACGTCGTCTTCAATTCGCAATATTGATCGTGCGCATAAACGGATTTGTCGCGCCCGCCGAATCCCGATTGCTTGAAGCCGCCGAACGGCGTCGAAAGATCCCCTTCGCCGAAGCAGTTCACCGTCACGGTGCCCGCGCGGATGCGGGCCGCGATCTTGTGAGCGCTGTTGACGTTGTCCGTCCACAGCGACGCGGCGAGCCCGTAGCACGTGTCGTTGGCGATTCGAACGGCGTCGTCGACATCCTCGTATTCGATGAAGCAGACGACCGGCCCGAAAACCTCCTCGCGCGCGATGCTCATGTCAGGCGACACCTGGTCGAAGATCGTGGGCTCGACGAACCACCCGCCTGTCTCGGTGAGCGTCGCGCGCCCGCCGCACACGACGCGCGCGCCTTCCTGCTTCGCCTTGTCGATATGCGCGAGCACTTTCTCATGGTGCTTTTCCTCGATCAGCGCGCCGAGCTTCACGTCCGGGTCGAGCGGGTCGCCCGTCTTCCAGCCCGCGAGCACCGCCAGGACTTTTTCCAGCAGCTCCGCCTTCCGATGCGACGGAACGAGGATCCGGGAACCCGCGCTGCAGTTCTCCCCCATGTTCCAGAATGCGGCCGCCACCGCCTGCTCGGCCACCACATCGAGATTCGCGACGTCCGGCAGGATCACCTGCGGATTCTTGCCGCCGCACTCGAGCACCACGCGCTTCAGGTTCGTATCCGCCGAATAGTGCAGGAAGCGCTTTCCGGTTGCGGTCGATCCGGTGAACGCAACCAGATCGACGTCGGGATGACGTCCCAGCGCCTGGCCTGCGCTTTCGCCGAAGCCCGTGACCACGCTGAACACCCCCGCGGGCACGCCGGCCTCGAACGCGAGATCGGCGATGCGCAAGGTCGACAACGACGTCTGCTCAGCCGGCTTCACGATCACGCTGTTGCCGACGGACAGCGCCGGGCCGATCTTCCATGCGAGCATCAGCGCCGGAAAATTCCATGGCAGCACGGCGCCTACGACGCCGATCGGTTCGCGGGTAATCATGCTCACGACACCCGCTCCCGACGGCGACAGCGCGTCATATCGCTTGTCGGTCACTTCGGCATGCCAGCGAATGCAGGCCGCCGACTCGGGAATATCCAGCCCGATGCATTCGGCGATCGGCTTGCCTGCCTCGAGCGCTTCGAGCAGCGCCAGTTCCTCCGCATGCGCGTCGATCAGTTGCGCCAGCCGCAGCAGAACCGCCTTTCGATGCGCCGGCGCGGCCTTCGACCACACGCCGGATTCGAATGCGTCGCGGGCGGCCGCGACCGCCCGATCGACGTCCTTCTCGTCGCATCGGGCCACATCGGCCAGCACCTTGCCCGACGCGGGGCTGAGCGTGCGGAACGTCTCAGTCGATGCGGCCGGGCATCGCTGCCCGCCGATGAACGCCCGACCGTCCAGCGACAACACTGCTGCTTTCTGCTTCCATTCCTGATGCGTCGTCATGTCCTGTCCTCACAGATCAAAGCTCGGCGCCAGCCGAAAATTCCTTCGCCCAGATTGCGGCCGATACCGCCACGTCGACGATCGGCCGAACCGGCAACGAACGCGGATGCGGCTGATTCAACAGCTGGCGCACGAGGCCGCCCGATTGACCGAGCGCGTATTCGGCAATGAGCTTGCCGGATGCGGATCCTCTGCTCAGGCCGAGCCCGTTGCACCCGACCGCTTCGAAGATGCCGTCGCTCCGGCGCCCGAACAGCGCGCCGTTGTTCGCGGACAGGCACAACGGCCCGCCCCACGTGTATTCGAGTTCGACGCCGTTCAGCATCGGGAACCGGCGATCGAACGATCGCCGATGCAGGCTCTTCGCCTTCATCAGATCGGCCGGCGACACTTCGAGCCCGGGCCGGAATGCGAAATGGTTGCGCACGCAGATGCGGTCCGTCACCAGCCGGCGCACGGTGGTGCCCATCGGGTCCGCCGGAATCAGCGACCACGATCGCGTTCCGCCGAGCCTTTTGACTTCGTCCGCGTTCAGCACGCGCGTCATCGACGCGAACGTATAAACGGGCAGCAAACCGTTCGGATGCCGGCCGAAGGTCGCCGCGTAAGCATTCGTGCAGAGAATGACCTGCTTCGCGGCGATCTTGCCGCCCGCGAAATGCAACACCCGCGTGTCGCCGCGATGCTCGATTTCCGTCACTGCGCTCAGCTCGAACACCTTCACGTTGTTCGGCAGCGTCGCCGCCAGGCCGCGCATCAGCGCGGCCGGCTGCACCGTGCTGCAGCCCGGCGTGAACAGTGCGCCGCGATAGAAATCCGTGCCGGTCACCGCGCGAATCGCCGCATCGTCGAGCCATTCGAACGCTTCGTCGATCCTCGCAAGGCCGTCCGCAAAATGGGCGAGCGCCGCCTCTCCTTTCCGGTTGGCCGATGCATGAAATTTGCCCTCGTCCCGCCAGTCGCAGTCGATGTTGTGCCGCCGTACGACCGAGCGCACATAGTCGATCCCATGACGCTGGAACCGGACGTCGGCCTTGTCCTCTTCCACGCTGCGCGAGTAGCTTTCGCTGCTGATATCGTGCGGCAGATCGACGAAGAATCCGGAATTCCGTCCGGCTGTCGTGCGTCCGATGCGATCCGCCTCGACGAGCGCGATCGACGCACCCGGCTCGAGCTCGGCCAGCCGCCGGGCGGCGCAAAGCCCGGTAATGCCGCCGCCCACGACGACCCAGTCGTATCGATGCTCGGCGGATACTGTGTCGGCCGGTGCTGGCGGCGGCAGGATTTCCCACCAGCCGTTCACGCCGTCCGGTGCGGGAAACCGCGCGAATTCCAGATTCGAGGTCATGACGTATCACTGATCCTGGCGGAACAGCGGCTTCACGAGCCGCGCGAATGCGTTGCGCTCTTCGTCGGACAGCGCGCCAAGCGGCGCGCGCGCCGGGCCGACCGGCAGCCCTGCCAGCTCACAGCCGCAGCGAACGTACTGAATGAATTTGCCGCTTCGCTCGAGCAGCTCGAGCACCGGCAGCAGTTGCGCCATCAGCTTGCGGCCCGTTTCGAAATCGCCGTGCTTCACGCACGTGTCGTAGAGCGCCATATGCGCTTCGGGCAGGAAGTTCGACGCACCTGCCACCCAGCTCTTCGCGCCCCACACGAAGAACTCGAGCGCCTGATCGTCCATCCCGCAGCTCAACACCAGTCTGTCGCGGAAATGCGTGGCGAGATGGTGCAGATGGGAAATGTCACCCGTGCTCTCCTTCATCGCGACGAAGTTTCGGCGCTCGAGCAGCGTGGCGAGCACGCCATCGCCGATCTCCGTGCCCGTGCGAGCCGGGAAGTTGTACAGCATGACCGGCATGTCGAGCGCATCGTCGACCTTCAGCAGGTGGGCCAGAAGTTCTTCCTGAGTCGGCTGCGCATAGTATGGTGCGGCGACCAGCAGCGCCGACAGACCGGCCCGCTTGGCCTCCTGCCCCAGGCGAATCACTTCCCTGGTCGTGGTGGCATTGATGCCGGCGGTCACGAACGTCTTGCCGCCCGCCGCGTCGGCAACGGTATTGAACGTCCGGACACGTTCGTCGAAACTCAGCGCGTAGTATTCGCCCGTGGTTCCGCCGATACCGAGGCCGGACACGCGGCCGGCCAGATTGGCCGCATGCCGGCCGAGCAATTCATGGTCGATTTCGCCGTCTGCGTTGAACGGGGTGACCAGCGGTGTATGCACGCCCTCGAAGCTCATTTCGATTCCTCTCTTCAACAAGTTCACCGGAGCCCTTGCGCGCCCTTCAATACCGGGATCGGCAATGACGAAACGCAAGGAACCGGCATTTCCAAAAAACGTTCTCTCTGTATGTGCTGCAAAGCCGGCGATTTCGTCGAGGCCGGGCCGATGCGATATCGGCCCCGAGCCACCGCCCACACGCCCGGCCCCCGCAAGCTGCCGTTTCGCGTCGATCGCCGAGGCCACGAGGCCGGCTTACTGCTGCAGCCAGGCCTTCACCTTGTCCGGATGCGCGTCGACGAATTTCTTTGCCGCAGTTGCGTAGTCGTTCGTGCTGTTTCCTTCGAACTCGATCGCCTCGACATCGGCGAGCGTCAGCTTGAAGTGCTTGAAGAACACGTCGGCGCGGGGAAACTTGCCGGCGAACTGCTTCGACGCGAATGCGTGAATCTGCTCCTCGCCGCCCAAGGTTCCCTTCGAATCCTTCAGGTAGCGCATCTGCCATTTCTGGAACAGCCAATGGGGGCTCCAGGCCGTTGCGACGATCCACTGCTTCGATTGATAGGCGCGCGATACACCCGCGAGCATGCCGGCTTCGCTCGACGCCTGGAGGTTGTAGCCATCGAGGTTGTAGGCCTTGACGGTCTTTTCGGACGCCTGCATCAGGCCACCGCCCGGCTCGATGCCCTGGATGGTCCCGTTCAGCTTGCTCTTGACCTCGGGCTTGTTGAGATCGGCAATCGACGACAACTGGGCCTCGGGAATGTAGGCCGGCACTGCCCAGCCATTCTTGCCGCCCGTATAGATGATGCCGACATCATCCATGTCGTTCCTGTACTTCGCGTAGTACGTCGCGTGAGTCACCGGCAGCCACCCGCCCACCATGATGTCCAGGTCCCCGCGCGCCACGCCCTGGTACTGGATGCCGATATCGGCCTGCACGAACTGGACGGGCTGTTTGAGATTGGTTTCCAGCACGTACTTGGCCACATTGGCGACCGCGAGGACGTCCGCCCAGTTCGTCACCGCGATCCTGATTGGCTCGGCGGACGAGGCCGGCCCGATGCCGACACCGATGGAAACGACCGCCGTCACCGCGAGTTTCGCAAGAAGCGATTTGAATGCATTGCTGTTCATCTAGTAGTCCTCTGTAATCAACACTGTCCTTGAACGATGACGGACGCCGTGATGTAGCGTGTCTGGTCCCCGCGCACTGCTGCACTGCTGCACTTCTGTCGCGACGGCACTTGCGTGACCGCGCCGCCCCGCACTTCAAACACCCTTGGTCGATCGCGTCCGGAGCGAACGCCTGCGATCGTGGCCGGAGGATCGGTCAGGCCTGCGCGGTGCCGCTTGCGCTCGACTTCCTCGCGCTGCGAGCCGGCCTGGACTTCTTCGCTTTCACACCGAAGCTCTCGGTCAGACGGTCCAGCACGATCGCGAGCAGCACGACGCCGAGGCCCCCTTCGAAACCGATCCCGATGTCGAGACGCTGAATGCCGCTCAGCACGTACTCGCCCAGGCCGCCCGCACCGATCATCGATGCAACCACCACCATCGACAGCGCCATCATGATCGTCTGGTTCACGCCGGCCATGATGGACGGCAACGCGTTCGGCAGCTGGATCTTCCACAGGAGCTGCCAGTCAGTGCTGCCGAACGAGCGCCCGGCTTCCATCAACTCCTCGCGCACCTGCCGAATCCCGAGCGTGGTCAGGCGTACGACCGGCGGCATCGCGAACACGATCGTGGCAATCACGGCTGGAACACGCCCCAATCCGAACAGGATGACGGCCGGAATCAGGTAGACGAATGCGGGCATCGTCTGCATGAAGTCGAGCAGCGAGCGCAGCACCATGCCTGCCCGGTTGTTCCGCGCGCCCCAGATGCCGAGCGGCACGCCGATCACCAGGCTGAAGAACGTCGCCGCCGTAACGAGCGCCAGCGTGGACACGGTCTGCGCCCACAAGCCCATGTAGTGGATGACGAGGAGCGCAATGCCGACGAAGATCGAGAACACCACACCGCGACGCCACAACGCGAGCCCGACCAGGATGACGAGCATGGCGACGAACGGAATCGCGGCGAGCCCGTCTTCAAGCAGCTTCACCACCGCGCCGAGTCCGGCCGAGAAGGCGTCGAAACCGCCGCGAAAATGTTGAAAGAGGAAGTTGACGACGCTTTCTGCAAACTTCCCGATTACCGACGCGTTCATGCTGCCCTCCGTTCCATCACCTGTTTGAGTATCGTCCGGCAGGACACCACGCCGGCGAACCTGCCGGCCGCATCCGTGACGGGCACATCGTGTTGCTGGTTCAGCGCGATGGCCGCAAGCTGATGCAGATCCGTTTCCGTCGAAACCCCATCGACGTCGTGAATGAACGCTTCACGAATCGGGCGGCTTCCGGACTTGTGCAGCGTTGCCGCCGTGACGCAACCCAGATACCGGCCGGCTTCGTCGCAGACGTATCCGCATTCGGCGCCGCTGTCGATGAGCTGGTTGAGGTAGCGTTCGGACGGCGTGCCGGCATCGCACGAAATCAGCCCGCGGTCGACCTGGGTCAGCAGGCTGGATGCCTTGAGGAAGCGCGACACGTCGACGTTGCGGAAAAAGTCCCGCACGTACTCGTCCGCCGGCGATTGAATGAGTTCGGAAGGCGTGCCGACCTGAATCAGGCAACCGTCCTTCATGATGCCGATCCGGCCGCCGATCTTGACCGCTTCCTCTATGTCGTGGGAAATGAAGACGATCGTCCGCTGCTCTTCCTTTTGAAGGCGCAACAGCTCGTTCTGCATTTCGAATCGAATCAGCGGGTCGAGCGCCGAAAAGGCTTCGTCCATCAACAGTACCGATGGATTGACGGCAAGCGCACGGGCAAGGCCCACCCGTTGCTGCATGCCGCCGGAGAGCTCGCTCGGCAGCAGCTCCTCGTACGATCCGAGACCGACGCGCTTCAATGCGGCGCGCGCGATGTCGTACCGCTCGGCCTTCTTGACGCCCGCGACTTCGAGTCCGTACGCAATGTTGTCGAGCACGGTGCGGTTCGGCAGCAGCGCGAACGACTGGAACACCATGGCCATTTTCTGCCGGCGAACGGCTCGCAACTCCGGCGTCGACATGGGCGCGACGTCGCGGCCTTCAAGCACGACCTGACCGGACGTCGGTTCGATCAGGCGGTTGAGCAGTCGAACGAGCGTCGACTTCCCCGAGCCCGACAGTCCCATGATGACGAAAATCTCGCCGGCCCTGACGCTCAGGCTGACGTCGTTGACCGCGACCATGTTGCCGGTCTCGGCGAAAATCTCGTTCCGGCCGAGGCCCTGCTTCATCAGCTCGGCCGCCCGTTCTGGTTTCGGGCCGAAGATCTTCGACAGGTTCTTGACCGTCAGAACGTCGGTTCCGGACACGGCAACGGGCCGGGACACCGATGGCGCGGCGCCTGTATCGATTGCGCGTTGCGGTATCACATCGCCCGGCGTGTATGTCAGATTCGGGGTCATTCTGTCATCCCAACTGGCTGTTTCAGGAAATTGAAGCGCTCGGTCGGCGATCGCGGTTGCGTTCATCAGCCGACCGTCGTTCGCCTGTATCGGGGGGATCGCGCCGCTTGCGCCGAAATCGAACACCGTCGATCGCAAGACCGCACGAATCACCGACAATCTGCCGATTATTGGAATATTCGGTCAGAGATTGCGCTTTCAAAAGGTGGTTAATGCATTGATTGCAGCGTATCAAGCCAAATAGAAGCATCCAGCGACATTTTCTCCACCCTTTCCCATACCTTTGGTAATGAATGCGACGCGGGCTGCGGTCGCCCGGACGGCGCCCCGCCAGGCAGTCGACGAGCAACGCCAATACCGACGGGGCGCTGCGGCGAAAAGCGCGCCGGCGGACTACCCTCGGCAACCCGAACGGAAAATCGACGGAAGCATGCGCTTTAGGGGAAAGTCCCAAGGTCTGTTTACCCAGGGAAGCCGCCGATTCTCACAATGTCCTACCGATGTGTCGCAATCGTTCTAGCGCAAGCGCCGCCTGTCTTTTCAAATAGCGCAGTGGGGCCGCCTGCCCATCAAACAGGACACTTCTTCACTCGCCATTGGAAAACGACATGTTCATTCGTGCCACCCGTACCGTCGAAAACGTCGATCCCGAAGTCTTTGCAGCGATCGAGCAGGAAAATCGCCGTCAGGAAGATCACATCGAGCTGATCGCCTCGGAAAACTACACGAGCCCGGCCGTGATGGCCGCGCAGGGCTCGCAGCTGACGAACAAGTACGCCGAAGGGTATCCGGGCAAGCGCTACTACGGCGGCTGCGAATACGTCGACATCGTCGAGCAGCTCGCGATCGACCGCGTGAAGGCGCTGTTCGGCGCCGAGGCCGCGAACGTCCAGCCGAACTCGGGTTCGCAGGCGAACCAGGGCGTGTTCTTCGCGATGCTCAAGCCGGGCGACACGATCATGGGCATGAGCCTCGCGCACGGCGGCCACCTGACGCACGGCTCGCCGGTGAACATGTCGGGCAAGTGGTTCGACGTCGTGAGCTACGGCCTGAACGAAAGCGAAGACATCGACTACGAAGCCGCCGAGCAGCTCGCGCAGGAACACAAGCCGAAGCTGATCGTCGCAGGCGCGTCGGCGTTCGCGCTGAAGATCGACTTCGAGCGTCTCGCGAAGATCGCGAAGTCGGTCGGCGCGTACCTGATGGTCGACATGGCGCACTACGCAGGCCTGATCGCCGCGGGCGTCTACCCGAACCCGGTGCCGCACGCCGATTTCGTCACGACCACGACGCACAAGAGCCTGCGCGGCCCGCGTGGCGGCGTGATCCTGATGAAGGCCGAATACGAGAAGCAGATCAACTCGGCGATCTTCCCGGGCATCCAGGGCGGTCCGCTGATGCACGTGATTGCCGCGAAGGCCGTCGCGTTCAAGGAAGCGCTGTCGCCGGAGTTCAAGGCCTACCAGCAGAAGGTGGTCGAGAACGCACGCGTGCTGGCGGAAACGCTCGTGAAGCGTGGCCTGCGCATCGTGTCGGGCCGCACCGAAAGCCACGTGATGCTGGTCGACCTGCGCGCGAAGCACATCACCGGCAAGGCGGCTGAAGCGGCGCTCGGTGCTGCGCACATCACGGTGAACAAGAACGCGATCCCGAACGATCCGGAGAAGCCGTTCGTGACGAGCGGCGTGCGCCTCGGTTCGCCGGCGATGACGACGCGCGGTTTCGGCCCGGCGGAAGCCGAGCTGGTCGGCAACCTGATCGCCGATGTGCTCGAGAGCCCGGAAGACACGGCGACGATCGAGCGCGTGCGCACGCAAGTGGCCGAGCTGACCAGGCGATTCCCGGTCTATCGCTGATCTCAGGGTGAACCCTGTGGCGAAACCGTGCGTTCGGGCGCAGAATCGCGGGCCCGGAACCGGTATCGAATCAGACTCAGGACTCAGTCATGCCGCGCGACGCGCTGATGAAACCGACGGACACACAGCCGCCCGGCGATCGGTTGCCCGACGCCACGCTGTCCGCCCTGCTGCGCGAAAAGCGCTTCTCGCCGTCGAAGCTCGCGGTCCTGCTCCAGGTCGCATCGGACCTCGGGCTCGACGCGGGGTCGGTGCTGGCCGGGACCGGCCTCGATCCCGCCGCCGTCGCCGATGCGTTCACGCTGACCTCGTCGCAACAGTTCCTGACGGCCGCAGGCAATGCGATCCGCCTGTACGGCGATCCGGACCTCGGCGTGCGGGTCGGGCATCGGCTGCATGCGTCGAGCTACGGGATGTACGGCTACGCGATGCTGTGCTCGGAGTCGATGGCCCACGCGTTCGACTCGGCCGTCAAATATCACCAGCTCGCGAATCGTGCGCTCGAGATCCACTGGGTCGTGCAGGGCGACACGGTATCGTGGCTGTTTCCGAACCAGGACGAGGCGCGGCTGCCCTGTCTCGACGAGCCGTTGTACCGCTTCCTGATCGACATGCAGTTCGCGTTGCACGTGACGATCATCAAGGACGTGATGGGCGCATGGTGCGTGCCGGCGCGCGCGCAGTTCACGCAGCCGGAGCCGCCGCATGCGGCGATGCTGTCCGACGCGCTCGAATGCCCGCTCGCGTTCGGCCAGCCGCGCAACGTGCTCGACTACCCGGCCGCGTGGCTCGCACGCGCGCCGCAGCTCGCGAATCCGATCACCGCCGCGCAGGTGTCGTCGCATTGCGCGCGCCTGCTCGACGAACTCCGCACCCAGTCGGGCGTCACGCGCCGCGTCTACGAGGAACTCACGCGTACGCCGGGACAGTTTCCGGACATCGACGCGATCGCGGAAAGCCTGTGCATGACCGCGCGCACGCTGCGGCGCAAGCTCGAGACCGAAGGCACGTCGTACAGCGAGATGCTGACGAGCGTGCGCAAGGCGCTTGCGATCGACTACCTGAGCACGACGTCGCTCAGCACCGAGGACATCGCGCTCACGCTCGGGTTCAGCGATGCGGTGGGTTTCCGGCACGCGTTCAAGCGCTGGACCGGCAAGACGCCGAGCGAGGTGCGGCGCAATCGGGGCGCGTGAGCGGCGCGGCGGGAGGCGAGCGCAGCACGCGCACCTTGCGGCAAGTCCGTCACGCTCAATGCGCGGCCGCGGAACGATTCGCGGCGTCGCCCGCCCCATTCGCCACGGCCAACGCGAACTCGAACACGGCTCCCCGCCCCGCGCGATCGACCAGGCGGATCGTGCTGCCATGCAGCAGCAGCATCCGGTGGACGATCAACAGCCCGAGCCCGCCGCTCAACGTCGCGCCGCCTGCGCTCATCGGCCGCTGCGGCCGCTGGAACAGGCCTTCGCGGCGCTCCGGCGGAATCCCCGCGCCGGTGTCCGCAACCGTCACCACGACCATGCCGTCGCGCGGCTCGAGCGCGATCTCGACCTTGCCATGCTCGGGCGTATGCCGCAACGCGTTGTCGAGCAGGTTGGTCAGCACCCGCTCGATCATCCCCAGGTCCGCCGACACGTTCGGCACGCGCGGCGGCATCTGCGCATGCAGCTCGACCCGCCGCGCCTTCGCGGCCAGCTCGAACTTCTGGAACACGTCCTGCACGAGATCGACGAGCGAGAAGCCTTCCAGCACGGGCTGCACGCCGCCCGATTCGAGCCGCGCGAGTTCGAACAGCGCCTGCGCGAGCCGGCCGACCTTCGCGCTCTGCACGAGCGCGATCGACAGGTAGCGCTGGCGTTCGGCGTCGCCGAGCGATTCCGCCTTCAGCGACAGCGTCTCCAGATAGCCGTGCAGCGACGTGAGCGGTGTGCGCAGATCGTGCGAGATGTTCGTGATCAGCTCGCGCCGCTGCTGGTCCTGCCGGCTCAGCGCGCGCCATTGCTCGCCGATCCGGTCGGCCATCTGCGCGAACGCCGATTCGAGCACGACGATGTCGTCGCCGCGCCGGCCCGGCGGCGAGCGCGGCACCGGTGGCTGCGTGTCGGGCTCGCCGTTCGCATCGAAGCGGCGCATCGCATCGGTCAGCCGCCGCAGCGGACGCGTGATGAAGCTGAACGCAGTCAGGCCCGCCAGCAGGCCGAGCAGCGCGACGACCGCCATCGACCACAGCGTCGTGCGCAGCACGTTGCCCGCGTCAAAGCGCGCCGCCAGCCTGTCGTGCGCCTCGCCGAGCAGCACCACATAGATGTAACCCACCGGCGCCTGGCCCGCGCGGCGCAGCGGCGCGGCGCTGAAGATCTTGCGCGCGCTCGGGCTGCGCGGATCGTCGCCGAGGATCGGCAGCGGCTCACCCGCGAGAAAGCGCTGCACCGGCGCGAGATCGACGCGCTCGCGCTTCACGTGCCCCGGCGGCGCATCGTCGCCCTTGATCCGCCCCGCGTTATCGAGCAGGTACACCTCGACGCTCGGGTTCACGCCCATCAGCTGGCCGAACAGCGTGCGCACCGCGTCCGGTCGCAGGCCGTTCGCGTCCATCAGCGGCGTGATGTTCGCGATGTGCGCGGCGAGATCGCGCGACAGCCCCTGCACGACTTCCATTTCGCGCATGTCGTTCGCGCGGATCTGCAGCCATGCCGACGCGCCGGAGCAGGCGAGCAGCAGCACCGAGAACACGAGCGACAGCCGTTGCGTGAGCGTGAGCCTCATGGCGCGTCCCGCTGGTCCGGCGCGGCCAGCTTGTAGCCGCGGCCCCACACGGTGAGGATCCGCACGGGCTCGGCCGGATCGGGCTCGATCTTCGCGCGCAGCCGGTTGATGTGCGTGTTGACCGTGTGCTCGTAGCCTTCGTGCTGGTAGCCCCATACGGCGTTCAGCAGGTCCATCCGCGAGAACACCTTGCCCGGATGCCGCGCGAAGAAATACAGCAGGTCGAATTCGCGCGGCGTCAGGTCGATGCGCGCGCCGTCGACGCTTGCCTCGCGCGCGATCGGATCGATCGACAGCCCCGCGACGTCGAGCGTGCCGGCCTCGATCCGCGAATCCCGCGCGAGCGCGTCGACGCGGCGCAGCAGCGCCTTCACGCGCGCGACCAGCTCGAGCACCGAGAACGGCTTCGCCAGATAGTCGTCGGCGCCGAGTTCGAGGCCGAGGATCCGGTGCACCTCGCTCGACCGCGCGCTGGTGATGATGATCGGCGTATAGCGCTGCATCCCGCGCGCGCGCCGGCAGATCTCGAGGCCGTCGACGCCGGGCAGCATCAGGTCGAGGATCAGCGCGTCCCAGTTGCCCTGTTCGAGCAGCCGCAGGCCTTCGGCGCCGTCCGCGCTGTGCACGACCTCGTAGCGCTCGTCGCGCAGGTGCAGGCTCAGCACGTCGGCGATGTCGGCGTCGTCCTCGACGATCAGGATGCGTTTCGGGTGGTCCATGGCGGGTCGGCGGCGCCGCGCGGCGCTTCGGGGTCAGGGTCGGGGTCCGGGTCGGGACCGGATGGCGGCGGCATGCCGCCCTGCCCCCCATTGTGCAAAATTTTGCGGCGGCAAGGGTTCACAAATCGTTTATGTTTGGATGGTGCGCTTCACGCCGCCAGTCCTGCCGATGAAGCATCCGTGATATCCGGGTTGAACCGCGTCATGCAGTTCAGGTCGAGTGCGCGTATCTGTTCGGTCATGAAGTCGACGAAGAGACGAATGCGCGTCGGAAGATGTTGCCGGCTGAGATAGCAGATATAGTGGCCGCGATCTTCCGGCACATGCTTCGCCAGCGCGACAACGAGCTCGTTCGATGCGATATGGTCGCGAATCTGATAGCCCGCCATCTGCGCAATGCCCGACCCGTTCAGAACCGCACGCAACACCAGATCCGCGTCGTTGAACGTGAGGCGCGACGTCGGCAGGTACTTTTGCACGCGGCCATCGACATTGAATTCCCATTCGAATATGCGACCGCTGGCAAAACGGAAATTGATGCACTCGTGCCGGCCCAGTTCCTCCAGGCTCTGCGGAAGCCCGTGCCTGGCCACATACGACGGCGCCGCGCAGAGCGCCATCTGCATCGGAATCAGTTGCCGGGCGATGATGCTGGAGTCCTCGATGCGTCCGTTGCGGAACGACACGTCGATCCGTTCCGACACCAGGTCGATCGGCCGGTCGTCGAGCAGCAGATCGATGACGATGTCCGGGTAGGCCTTCGCAAACGTTTCCAGCAGCGGCGCAACGATTTTCCTGCCGAATCCCACCGCCGAGCTGATCCGGATGAGGCCGCGCGGCGGCCCCTGACGCAGCTCCAGCATGTCGTTCATGGCTTCCACGATCTGCGCCACGCCCTGGTGGCAGTTCTCGAAGAATCGTTGGCCTTCGCAAGTCAGTTCGGTCATGCGCGTAGTCCGCTGGAACAGCCGCGTACTCAACTGCGCCTCCAGCTTCTGAACGTTCCGGCTTACGGCCGGCCGGCCGACGCCGAGAAGTTCGGCGGCCTTGGTAAAACTCCCCTCGCTCGCCACTGCAACGAATGCAAGGATGCCCGCATAGCTCGCACCGAAGCTCGCCGACAGCGCATCGGCGCGACCGGCCAGGTCGCAACGAACGCCATGCTCCGATGTATCCGATTGAGTCATTTTCGCTGCCCCCAGACATGCCGCTCATCCCGATTTCCCGTCGCTGGCCTGCGCCAGCGAACCGCCACACGTGCAAACGCGAATCAGCTTCTAGCAAGCCACTGGTCGAGACCGATGCGGCCAAGTCGCGCAGGCCCGAGCGGCACCAGCGATTTTTCCTCGACGCGGCCGCCGTAATAGCGGGCGTCGCGATCGGTCACCACCGTGCGCGTGTCGCCGACCGACTTCAGATAGCGCGCGACGATCTCCGCGAACGGTGCGCGATCCGGGCCCGCGATCTCGACCGTGCCGTTCAGCGGCCCGGCGAGCGCGATCTGCGCGACGAGTGCCGCGACGTCTTCCGCGGCGATCGGCTGAAACAGTCCGTCACCGATGCGAACCGTGCCGCCTTCCGTGCCGAAATCCGCAATGCCGCCGATGAACTCCATGAATTGCGTTGCGCGCACGATCGTGTACGGCACGCCTGCCGCTTCGATCGCCTGTTCCTGCGCGACCTTGGCCTCGAAATACCCGTTCTCCGGCATCCGGTCGCAGCCGACGATCGACAGCGCGACATGATGGCGCACGCCTGCGGCCACTTCGGCCTTGCCCAGATTGCGTGCAGACGTGCGGAAGAAGTCCAGCACCGCCTGCGGTTCCCATGACGGCGCATTCGCGACGTCCACGACGACATCCGCGTCCGTCAATGCATCGGTCAGGCCCTCGCCCGTGATGGTATTGACGCCGGTGCGCGGCGAGGCGGCAAGCGCCTGATGGCCGGCTTCGCCGAGCAGCGTGACGACACGCGAGCCGATCAGGCCCGAACCACCGATGACAACGATCTTCATCGCAAAATCTCCTGACGAAAGGATTTCATTGGGACGCGTGACGCACATGACGGGCGCCGTATCCGACGAAGGCGGTCATGACCGTCGCATCGCGTGCCGCAATTGTGGAAGAATCATGTCCTATCCATAAGTGCCAAGAATCGTCGATCGGACTGGTCCATGCCGTGTCTGTTCCCGTCACCCACGAGACCGTGATGTCTGCGCAAACGCCCACACTGACCATCGAAATCGACCGGCAACTTCAGTTGCCGGTCTATCTGCAGATTTGCGAGCGGTTCAGAACCGCGATCGCCGCGGGCCACCTGCGTCCCGGCGATCGCGTGCCCGCGCTGCGCGGTCTCGCGACACAACTGAACACGGCGCGCGGCACCGTCGAACAGGCTTACACGATCCTGGTCGACGAGGGATATCTGCAAATGCGCGGCGCGGCAGGCACATTCGTATCGCCGTCCCTGCCGAAATCGCTGACGCGGTCGTCGCCCGCGCGCGCCGACGACCAGGCACGGCGCACCGAAAACGCCGACTTGCTCCAAGCGCCGGGCATGTCGCGCGACAGTCCACCTCCGCGGCGCCCGCAGCCAATCGCCGTCGCGATGAGCGGCGAGCCGCGCCCGTTGCAACCCGGGGTCCCGGCGCTCGACGCATTTCCGCGCAAGGTATGGCACCGGCTCGTATCGCTGCGCGCGCGCAGCGGCGAACGCGCACTGCTCGGCTACCCGCATCCGGCCGGTTACCGGCCGCTGCGCGAACACATCGCCACCTATCTGGCGCTGTCGCGCGGCGTCACCTGCGTGCCGGAACAGGTGTTCATCACCAGCGGCTACCGCGCCACGCTGGAACTCGTACTGCGCAGTCTCGCGCGTCCGAACGACCGTGTCTGGTTCGAGGATCCCGGCTATCTGCTCGCACGCAGCTTCCTGTCCGAGACCGGTGTGCAACTCGTCCCGGTGCCGGTGGACGCCGAAGGAATCGACGTCGCGCGCGGCATGCAACTGGACGCGCAGGCGCGCTTCGCACTGGTCACGCCATCGCATCAAGCCCCGCTCGGGTATACGCTGTCGCTCGCTCGGCGCATCGCGCTGCTGGATTGGGCCGAGAAAGCGTCGGGCTGGATCGTCGAGGACGACTACGACAGCGAGTTTCGTTATCTGGGCCGCCCGCTGCCGGCGTTGAAGAGTCTCGACAGGCGCGATCACGTGATTTACAGCAGCACGTTCAGCAAGGTGATGTTTCCCGGTTTGCGGCTCGCGTACGCGGTCATTCCAGAGCGAGCCGTGGAGCGCGTTGAACGCGTGGCATGCAGCATGAATGCCGGCTCGCCGACACTCTTGCAGGCTGCGTTGGCGGATTTCATCGAACAGGGGCACTTTGCCCGGCATCTGAAGCGGATGCGTACGCTGTACGGTGAGCGACGCACGCTGATCGTGCACGCATTGCGGCAGGCGTTCGGCGAGCGGCTGATCGTCGAATTGCCGCCCGGCGGCATCCAGTTCGCGGTGCGGTTCGCAGAGGGGCCCGAAGAGCCGGTCGACGACATCGCGGTTGCCGCGCGTGCCCGCGACGCGGGACTCGCGGTCGTGCCGCTGTCGATCTGGTACACGAACAGTCACACGCAGCAAACGCCGCGCGGCCTCATCATCGGGTTCGCGAACATCGCCGATGCGGCCGAAGCGCACCGTCACGCGCAAACGCTGCGCGCGTGCCTGGGCCGCTGACGCGCGGCACGCGGCAACTGCGTGCGTCAGTGCGCGCCGGCAGCCGCAGCCGCCGAGCGCCGCGTGGAATTCGTGTCGGCGATCATCGCGCCGGGGTCCGGATTGGTGTCCAACGGGAAACATACAATCGCCCCGAACGGCTATACCTCCGCCGCTCGCGCTTCTCTAGCATGGAGGCGTCTTTCTCCCGTAGACGAACCAGGAATCGGGCTGCACCGGAAGATTGCCGAACTCCTCATACGATCGTTCGCTCCGCAGCATTTCTCGAAGACGCCATATGCCCGGGCAGTGCAGCCTCCGTTCGCAAGACGCTTCGACGAATGAATGACTGAGGGTCGGAGCGCGTCTCTGAACTCGAGCATGCATCATGGATGACAAGAAGCTGCAGGCCCCTCCGCTTTCGCTCCTCGACAGGTATCGGGGCCGGGATTTTCAACCTCTTTATACGACGACCGTCACCGTGTCCGGCGGCGAGACGGGGCACGGCCGCGCATCCGGCGTGGTCCGCTCGGATGACGGAAATCTCGCTGTCGATCTGCGGCTGCCCACCGAGTTCGGCGGGCCCGGCAACGGGACCAATCCGGAGCAGCTGTTCGCGGCGGGCTTTGCAGCGTGCTTCCACGGTGCACTGAACCTGCTCGAGAAACGCGCCGAAATGGAGATCACCGATACAGTCGTGGAGGTGCAGGTTTCGTTCGGCCGCGATCCCATGGACGGTGGCTATGCATTGCTCGTCGATGTCCGGGTCCGGATGCCTGGCGTCGATCGCAGCACCGCGGAAGAGATGGTTCGCACTGCGGAACGCCTGTGCCCGTATGCAAAGATGGCCAGACAAGGCACCGTCAATATCGTGACCGTCGTTGACTGACCCAACGCCTGTCGCGCGGCAGCAGCGTCTTGTCCGTTGAAAACGTTCATTGCTGCTGCCGCCGTGCGTGACCGCCCCACCGCGCACCTGGCGACGCGTGTGGGGGAACCGACAGGTCAGTCGAAGGATGCTTGCGGATTACCCGCTGCCAGAGCTTCGGTACGATTCGGCGCCGGCGGGTAGATCCACTGCGTGTTGATCATCTGCTTGCGCGCCTTTCCTTCCGCATGCGTCAGTTTGATCTGCCGATCCCAGCCCTCCGAGTAGACGGCGCCCCAATGGCCAGACGACGCCGAAATTCCGGATCGTGAGTTGGGCGTCGTTTGAGGCTGCCCGGCTTCTCCATCGACTCTCACCAAGTGGTGCCCATCAATCTGAAAATGTTGGACATCACCTTGGGATCGATCCTCACGGGTTTGGCGCATTCTGGCTCGACGGCGTACGAGCGATCATCACCGTGCGATTCGAAGTGACCTCACTCAGTGCGCCCCTGCCGCTACCCCAGCACCGCCCTTGCCGGGCTTGGTGAGCCAGACCAGCGGGATGATTACGATGAAGATGATCGACGACAGCCAGAAGATATCGTTCAGCGCGAGCATGGCTGCCTGCGCATTCAGCGCGCGTTCGAAGAACGTCGCGGCCTGATCCATACCGCCGCCGAGCGTCGCGTGGAGCTGCGCGATCGCGCTCATATAGTCGGGGTTGTTGATGCTCGACTGCTCGGCGAGTCGGGCATGGTGCAGGATCGTCCGGTCGTTCCACCCGGTCGAGATCAACGACGTGCCGACGCCGCCCGCGAACACACGCACGAAATTGGACAGGCCGGCGGCCGCCGGAATCCTGTCGGGCGTCAACCCCGACAGGATGATCGCGGTAAGCGGCGTAAAAAAGAGCGCCATCGGAATACCTTGCAACAGTGTCGGCAGCACCAGGGTATAGGGGTCGACGCTCGTCGTGTAATGCGAGCGCATGAAGAACACGCCCGCAAAGCCAAGGAAGGCCAGCGTCGCGAGCACCCGTGCATCGGACTTCGGCATGATCTTCGCCATCAATGGTGCAAGCAGCACGGCGAAGATTCCGAGCGGCGCCGTCACGAGTCCGGCGTCCACCGAACGATAGCCCAGATAGCCCTGAATCCATTGCGGCAGGATCACGAGGTTCGAGAAGAACACCGCATACGCAACCGAAATCGCAATCGTGCCGCCGCGGAAATTGCGCACCGCGAAGAGGCGAATATCCACGATCGGGTTCTTCTCCGTGAATTCCCAGATCAGGAAGAACAAGAAGCCGATGGCGGCGACGACGGCAAGCGTGCAGATCACGGGCGAATTGAACCAATCGAGATCCTTGCCCTTGTCGAGCATGATCTGCAGCGACGCGACCCACACGATGAGTGACATCAGGCCGACCTTGTCGATGGGAAGCCTGCGCACCGGCGTCTCCCGGTCACGATAGATCATCCACGTCACGCCGGCCGCGAACAGGCCAACGGGAATGTTGATGTAAAAGATCCACGACCAGCTGTAGCTGTCGGTGATCCAGCCGCCCAGCGCGGGACCGGCGATCGGGCCGACTGTCGCGGTCATCGACCATAGCGCCAGCGCGGTCGAGCTTTTCTCCTTCGGATACGAGCCCAACAGGATCGCTTGCGAAAGTGGAATCAGAGGCCCTGCGACGACCCCCTGCAATACGCGCGCGGCGAGCAGCACGAGCAGGTTCGGCGCGACGCCGCACAACCATGACGAAAACACGAAAAGCACAATGGCGGCCACGAACAGCCTGATCTGCCCGACGCGCTGCGTGAGCCAGCCCGTCAAAGGAATCGCGACTGCATTGGCCGCCGAGAACAGCGTGATCACCCACGTGCCTTCGTCGACGGATACGCCCAGGTTTCCCGAGATGGTCGGAATCGCAACGTTGGCAATCGATGAATCGAGCACGTTCATGAACGTCGCGAGTGCGACTGCGATTGTCGCAAGAACCAGCTTTCCGCCCGTCAGCGGCGGCGGTGCAAGTTGCATTGAGGAATTCATCTCGCTTCCACTCTGAAGGTTCGACAGGCCCGGCGTATCGATCCGGCCAGTCAGATGATTGAATCGCCCGGAACGCGACTGCGGCGCACGCTCCGGGGGGCGATTCAGCTTGCGCGCGGTTTTGTGCCGCGCGTGTCTCTTGCGTCGCGCTGTGCCGAAGTCGTCGACGATACGACGTGCCCCGTTGGCCCCGCATGCTCGGTGACGACGTTTTGAGCGATGATCTTCTCGATCTCGGCATCGGCCTGCGCGCCGTATTCGGCAAACACGTCCGTGCGATACGACGTATTCATCGCCGCGCCGAGCTGCGGGCCCGTGTTGTCGCGCGTATCCACATCGACGTCCATCGACAGGCCGATACGCAGCGGATGCGCTTCCAGTTCCTTCTGGTCGAGCTGGATGCGCGCGGGCAGACGCTGAACGATCTTGATCCAGTTGCCCGTCGCGTTCTGCGCCGGCAAGCTCGCGAATGCGCTGCCCGTGCCTGCCGAGAAGCCGACGACGCGGCCGTGGTATTTCACCTTGCCGCCATACACATCAGCCGTCAGCGTGACGGGCTGACCGATGCGCATGTTGCGCAACTGGCTTTCCTTGAAGTTCGCATCGATCCACACGCCGTCGAGCGGCACGATCGCCATCAATGGCGTGCCCGGCGACACACGCTGGCCGACCTGAACCGAACGCTTCGCGACATAACCCGTGACGGGCGCAGGCAGGACGTTGCGCGCGTAGGCAAGATAGGCGTCGCGCACTTTCGACGCGGCGGCTTGCACGTTCGGATGCTGGTCGATCGTCGTGCGGCCGGTCAATGCGCGGTTAGCCTCCGCCTGTTGACGCGCGGCGTCGAGCGCGGCCCGCGCGGCCGCCACCGTGTCGCGCGCGTGGGCGATGTCTTCGGCCGACACGGCGCCCGTATCGGCAACGGCCTGGCGGCGGCGCAGATCGTCCTGAGCGCGCGCCAGATCGGACTGCTTCTGGGCAACGTTCGCGGCATACAGATCGTTGTTCACGTAAAGACTGCTCACCTGCCGCACGGTCTGACCCAGCGTCGCTTCAGCGTTGCCGAGCGCGACTTTCGCATCTGCGTTGTCGAGCGTGACGACGGGATCGCCCGCCTTCACGATCTGCGTATCGTCGGCATTCACGCCGACGACGGTACCCGCCACCTGTGGAGTCAACTGCACGAGATTGCCGCTGACGTACGCGTCGTCAGTGGATTCGTGGTAGCGCGCATACGTCAGGTAGTACGCGCCATACGCGACCGACGACGCAACGATCGCCATGCCGAGCAGCGCCAGCAGTTGCCTGCGCCGCCGCGTAGCGGATTCGCTTGCGACATCGTCTCCTCCCGAAGGCGACGGGTCATGATTCACGCGGGCGGCATCGACCGGCTTTCGAACCGGCGGGTTGATTTCGCTCATTTCAATTCTCCAGGCAGATTCGATGAGTAACCGCTCAGCGCGCGGCGACGGCACGCGTGTCGGACGCCGACACATCGGCACGTGCCGCGGCCCCCGAATCCGCGAACGACGTGTCGACGAAGCCGCCGCCCAGCGCTGACGCCAGCGCAATCTGCCGATCGCGACGATCCATGTGCAGATTTGCGACGCTCTGGTTGGCGGAAAGCGCATTGACGTCGGCGTTCAACACGGTCAGTTGATTCGTGAGACCGGCCTTGTACTGCGCGAGCGCCAGTTCGGCGGCTTTCAGTGCGGCTTGCTGCGCAGTCTGCGCATCGACAAGCTGCGCATCCGTCGAACGCACGCCGGCAATCTGCGTGGCGACTTCGCTCAATGCGGTCACGAGCGCCTGGTTATAGGTCGCGACGGCGTAATCGAAGTCGGCGTAGCGTCCCTTCAGTTGCGCGCGGAGTTCACCCGCGTCGAAGATCGGCAGGTGAATTGCCGGGCCGACCGATGCCGTGCGGCTCGCCGCCGTCAGGAAGCGACCGAAGCCGAACGCATCGAGTCCGATCGCGGCGCTCAGGTTGATGTCGGGATAGAACTCGGCTTTCGCTTCCTTCACGTCGTGCGCGATCGCATCGACGCTCCACCGGGCGGCCACGATGTCGGGGCGCCGGCTCACGAGATCCGCAGGCAGATTGCCGGGCAAACGAACCTCGTCGCCCATGCCGAGCACCGGGCGCGCGATCTGCAAGCCGCGGTCGGGACCGGCGCCAAGCAGCGCGGCGATCTGATAGCGCGTCGCGAGAATCTGACCGTCGAGCAATTTCATCGCGGCGCGGCTCGTCGCGAGATTCGCACGCGCAGTCTCGCGCTCGACCTGCGTATCGAGCCCTGTCGCGATACGGCCCGCAGTGATGCGATCGATCTGCTCGCGCCGATCGATCTCCTGCTCCGCGATGTCATGCAACATGTACAGGCGCGCAAGCTGGTTATAGGTGCGCGCGATCGACGTCGTGAGCGTCAGCCTTACCGATTCCTCGTCAGCGCGGCTCGTCTGAAGCCTGGACACCGACGCCTTCAGCGCCTCGCGCTTCTTGCCCCAGAGGTCGAGCTCATACGAAGCGCTCAGGATGCCCTGGTTCTCGGTCTGCCATGACCCGCCATACGGCGGCGGAACGAGCGCCGTTCCTGAAAATTGCTGACGTGTGAGCGCGTAGCTGGCGTCGACGCGCGGCATCGTTCCCGCATGCGCGGATTCGCTGTAGGCCTGCGCGGCCGCCACGCGCGCACGTGCCTGATCGAGCGTCGGGCTGCTTCTCAGCGCCTCGTCAACCAGTGCGTTCAGTTGGCCGTCGCCGAACTGATCGGCCCAATTGGCGGCAGGCCAGTGGCCTCGCTCGAACGGAAGACTCTGTTGCGTCGCGTACTTCTGCGGATCAGCCATCGCTGCATCGCCATGAATGCCTGCGTAATTCACGCACGCCGACAAACCGGTCGCGACGATCACCGGCAGCCCCGCCTTGAACACGCGTGACATGTGTCGCCCGGCGATTGAAAAAATGTTCATTGCTGATCTCGTCACGTAGTAGGCAAAGAAAACCGTTTGCAGATAATTCGCTATGCAGGCTCGGTCCGGTATTGGCAGCAGCGCAGCGTGACTCGAGCGCTTTTCATCGCGACGACGCGACGTCATGCGTGCGCGACACGCAAGCATCTCGTTCGCAAACGCAAACAATGTTCTGATGCCAATCCATGGATTCCTCAAGCCACGGCGTACCTGCTCACTGCGCCCGACACCTTGTACGCACCATGTACAGAAGTGTTCGCAGTTGTTCGTCAGAAGCTGGTATCGGTCTTCACCAAGGCGCGACATGGCCCGCTCGACAACCGTCATCCCGGTATAGACGGCATCCGGTTCCGGTTGAACACGGACGCCTTTGTTCGCCGCGAAGCGACGCAGCGAGATGCACTCCACCGGGCACCGCCTGGCGGAACGATGAAAGCCGCCATAGTGAATAACCAGTCCGTTTCCCGCGTAGATTCCGTGGTGCGCATACCCTTCGCGCTCACTGACGAGATGAGCGCCTGCTTCGATGCCGGGTTCCGTTCGAATCGGCGCCACCGAAGTCATCAGCCAATCGATATTCAATGTTTCCATCGCAAGCCTCCGATTTCGTATGTGCGTCGCATTTCGCGTCGCCGATGGGCCGCTTGCACGCGCCAGTCGAAAAGTGGGTCACGGTCTTCGGAATCGACGACAAAGCCGCTCCCGCCCGATGTACATGTTTCGGGAACGGTTGCCGTTGCATTCGCGGCACTTCATTGACGACGGGAAATCACGATTCAGGCCGCGTATGCCGGGCGCTATCGAAATCGACGGCTCGTCTGCAATCCTGATCGGCCGCAGTGCCGTGCCGTAATACTAGGAGCCGGACTCATGCGCAGGTAGACCTGTATCGGAACACTTTCCCGTTACTCATCGGCAACAATCCGCCCCGTCGCCGCATTCATCGAGCGATTGATGCGGCCGGTCGCACGCCGTTCTCACCGAATTGGTGCCGAGTGGGCAACACCATGCATCCCGAGTCGATCTGGCACGGCGACTCGTCTTTGCCTAGCATGCAAGAGCGTTTGGCCCATCTGTCGGATGGAGGTCACGGGGATCGCCTTGCAGGCAAGACTTGCGACATCGCGCCGATTCGCTTCGAACAACACCGCGCCGCCTCGATTCGCAAGGTTCGAGAGCGCTCGCGTTGACCAATACAAGCAACAGGGAGGGATATGGAGAACGAGAGGTTGCAACCTCCGCCGCTGACATTGCTCGACAAATACCGAGGGCGGGAATTCGCCGCGCTCTACACGACCACCGTCACGGTCTCTGGAGGCGAATCCGGGCACGGCCGTGCATCGGGCGTCGCGAGATCCGACGACGGTTGTCTCCTCCTTGATCTGCGCTTGCCCACACAGCTCGGCGGCCCGGGTGGCGCAACCAATCCCGAACAGCTCTTTGCCGCCGGCTACGCAGCGTGCTTTCACGGCGCGCTGAGCCTGCTCGCGCAACGCGGGCAGATCGACATCCGAGAGACGACCGTGGTCGTCGAAGTATCGTTCGGTCGCGATCCGGTAGATGGCGGATATGCGCTGATTGCCAACGTCACCATCCGCATGCCGGGCGTGGACCGGCATGTCGCGGAAGGTCTTGTCCGCGACACGGAACGCCTGTGTCCCTATTCGAAGATGGCGCGACAGGGAATCTTCAGTGTCGTCGCGCTGTCGGCCTGAATGAACGTCAACGAGGCGCAGTCGACTGATACACCTGACGGGTGATTGGTGTCGAAGCGGCAACAGAATGCGCACGTTCCCGGCACTACTGACCCGCGACGCTCGCGATTACGATGGTTGTCAGGCAGGTCCTGCGGTGAATCGTTATACCCGGGGCCAATAGTGCCGCTTCCACACATCAGGAGAACGGATCATGACACAACGTATCAACTACTTTCAGCAATCGCCCGAACTGACGAAGAAGCTCGTCGAACTGGACGGGTTGTTTCAAAAGACGACGATCGAGGCGCCGGTCCGCGAACTCGTCGAGATTCGGGCATCGCAGCTCAACGGCTGCGCGTTCTGCGTCGACATGCACATCAAGATGGCGAAAATCCACGGCGAGCGCGAACTGCGCCTGCATCACGTCGCGATCTGGCGCGAGTCGACCCTGTTTTCGCCGCGCGAGCGTGCCGCGCTGGAATGGACCGACGCACTGACCCACCTTCCCCCGCATGGCGTGCCGGACGACCTCTACGAACGCGTGCGCGCGCACTATTCCGAGAAGGAGCTGTCGGATCTCACCTTCCTTGTGGGTGCAATCAATAGCTGGAATCGGCTGAACGTCGCATTCCGCATCGTGCCCGGCTCGTTCGACAAGATGTTCGGGCTCGACAAGGCCAACCTGGAGTGACGACTTGAAACGCATCATGCTTGTTCTTGCGCCGCTGGTATCGTCGCTGCTGATGGTCGTTCAGCCGGCCGCCGCCGCACCGCAAGCCAAGGTCACGCCGTTGACCACCGAGCCATTGCCCGAGTATCCGGGCAAGGAAGTCCAGATGATCGTCGTGGATTATCCGCCCGGCAGTGTCGATCCCGTTCATCGTCACGATGCGCACGCCTTTGTCTACGTGCTCGACGGCAGTATCGTGATGGGCCTGAACGGTGGCAAGGAGGTCACGCTCCACGCTGGTGACACGTTCCACGAAGGCCCGGAAGACGTGCATACGGTTGGGCGAAATGCCAGCAGCACAAAGCCGGCAAAGTTCGTCGTGTTCCTGATCAAGAACAAGGGCGCGCCGGTCCTCACGCCGGTGAAGTAGGACAACCGTTGTCGAGGCCCGGCAACGCCGGGCCGCTTCGCCGGTTTCGACCACCACGCCCCATCGAACACGTGCATTGCTCTCGTTGCATGCGATCGGTGTAGCGATCGCGGTGACCGCGCTGGCACGATCAGGGCGAGCGAAGCCAGCGCGCTGGCTTCGTTCACAATATCAACGGTCCGAACGTTACGCCGCAAGCTTCAGCGCTTGCGAAAAATCCGCGATCAGATCGTCGATATCCTCGATGCCGGCCGACAGCCGCAGCATGCCGTCGGAGATGCCCATCGCCTTGCGCGTTTCCGGGCCAGCTTCGAAAAAGATCGTCGGCGCAACGGGAATGATCAGCGTGCGCGTGTCACCAAGACCGGTCGCCTTGATCGGCAGCTCAAGCGCGTTGACGACTTCGATCATGCGCTCCGCGTCAAGCAATTCGAACGACAGCAGCCACGACGCGCCCTTGAACAGCGCTTGTGCGATCGCGTATTGCGGATGGCTCTTCAGGCCAGGATAGAACACCTTGCCGACGGCTTTGTGCCCCTCCAGAAACTGCGCGAGTGCGAGCGCGTTGTCGCTGCTTTGCTTCACGCGCAACGCGAGTGTTTCCGCGCCCACCGCGATGGAATGCGCCTGCTCGGACGACAATGCCGCGCCCATGTCGCGCAGGCCCTTCTTGCGGATCTGCAAAAGCCCCTGCTCCTTCGCCGTCGAACGCCGATAGTCATCGGCGATGTTCGGATACGCGCTCCAGTCGAACAGGCCCGTATCGGTCACCGCTCCGCCGAGCGCAGCACCATGGCCCGCGATCGTCTTCGTCAGCGAGTTGATGACGAGATTCGCGCCGACCGCCTTCGGCTTGAACAAGGCGGGCGAGGTAATCGTATTATCGACGACATACACGATGCCACGCTCGCGGCACACGTCGCCGATACCCTGCAAGTCGGGGATCTGTGTGCCCGGATTTGCGATGGTTTCGACGAACACCATGCGCGTATTCGGTCGGATCGCGTTCTTCACGTTCTCGGCGACGGATGCATCGACGGTCGTGACTTCGATGCCGAGCATCCGCAATGTGCCGAACAAGCTGTTGGTGTTGCCGAACACGTAACGGCTCGATACGAGGTGATCACCCGCGCGCAAAAGCGTGAGAAACGTCGCCGTGATCGCGGCCATGCCGGTACTGAAACAGACCGTGCCGACACCTTCTTCCAGGCTCGTGATCTTGCGCTCGAGCGCTGCGGTCGTGGGGGTGCCCTGCCGCGCGTAATTGAAGCCGCCCTTCTTCGTGCCCTGGAACACGCCGATCAGATCTTCGACGCGTTCGAAACCATATTGCACGGACGTATGAATCGGCTGATGCACGCCACCGTGCTCAGTGCCCGCGATTCTGTCGCCGTGAACAATGCCCGTGGTGAAGCCTTGCTTGTCCATTCCTTCTCCGCTTCCTAAGTCGATTACTGCCGTCCGATTATCCCCGGCAATCCATGGGCCCGCGAACTGCTCAGCGCCGCGACGCCGCCCACGCCATCCAGCCATTCTCCACGACTGATCGCATAGCCGCTCACTCCCGGCCAACGAATTCTGCGTCATGCGCGGATTCTAGCGACTTGGGTCTGGCGCATCCTCGACCTTCACCGATGACGCTTCGGAAAGCACGGTGAGCATTGCATCGCTTCCCTTTAGCTTGCCGACTGTCGCAGTTTGACTGAGCGCTGCCCGATTGCCCGCTCGTCAACCTGCCGACACCTCCTGCTCGCCGAGCCATTCGAGCAGCCTCTGCGTGACGAACGCCGGATTCTCCAGATTGGAGATGTGGCCCGCGTCGGGCACGAACACGTGCCGGCAGCCGATCACACCGGCCATCTTCACGGTTTCGGCCGGCGGGCGCGCGACGTCGTTAGCGCCGCACATCAGCAGGGTCCGCGCGCCGTCCAGCGCGGCGAGCGTCGACAGCGTGTCCGGCCGGCCGAAGATGATCCGGCCGAGCGGCACGATCGATTGCCTCAGCCGGTCAGCCGAAAGATTCGCCAGCGCATCGCGGAACGCGGCCGGCGCGGCGCCCGTCAGGTCTGCACCGGGCCGGAAGAACAGCGGCACGATTGCATCGAGCAGCGGCGGCGCGATCCTGCCTGCGGCCTCGATCGCGTCGAGCATCTGGAAATAGCGCGTGCGCGTCACATCGGGCTCGGCCTCGAGCGACGTATCCATCAGGACGAGTGCGCGCACGCGCTCGGGCTCGCGCAACGCGAGTTGCGCTCCCCACATGCCGCCGACGCTCAGTCCGACGATCGCGCATTGCTCGATCCCGAGCGCGTCGAGCAGTGCGCTCGCGTGAGCCGCCAGATCGCCCAGCGTCTGCGTCCCGTCGGGAAGCGCGCCCGACAGCCCGTGTCCCCACAAGTCCGGCACGATGACCCGATATGTGCGGGACAGCGCCTCGATCTGCGGCGCCCACATCGCGGCATCCCACAAATAGCTGTGTGCGAGCAGTACCGGGAATCCGGTGCCGTGCTCCTGGTAATGCAGTGTGCTGCCTTGAATAACGCGTGTGTGCATTTCAACTCTGAGTTTGAAAAAAAAACGGTTTCCTTCGTGAATCCGGCCATCCGATCGTAGCCACGCACTGCGATGCCAGACGTCATCCCTTGGCACATCCCGGCACCGGGGCTGGCAGAGTTCGAGCCGGTGTTGCCGAGCGCGACACGTATCGCGTCGATCGATGCATGCTGCCCCAGTGCGATAGGCGCGTCATGGGCGCGCTGCACGTCCAGGCGCATGAGCCGGAATTTTCCAACTGAAACCGGGAGTCATATCAGCCTCAAGCGCATGCGTAGCCTGGCTCCGATCAGACATCCAGGAGGGCTGATCGAAGACCCAGCGACACTGGGGGTCATACGGCCCAATACCAATTTTATCTCCGACCCCTATAAAGGTTCGCGAGATTCAATTATGTCAAGTTTCGGTTGCTAGTTTGTACGGGTTGGCACGGTATCTGTGTCCGCATTCTGCAGAACTTTATTCCCAAGCCCCTCGGCAGAAATCGCGGGTCGCGCGCGGGGCACGCCGGAAGCCGTTCGGTGCCCGTCCCGAGATCTAACGGCGCGTCGCATAAGCGGCAGCACGCGGTCCCATTGCCCGCCGTCCGGACCAATGTCGTCACGCAGTCCGTCTACGAAGCGAGGCGGCCACAAACTTTTGTCGTGTCCTCCTTTGGAACTGGGTGGACGATTGCCGCGGTTCGCCCCGGTCTGTCAAGATGGGCATCAGCCCAACTGATGTGCCTGTGGCGAAAACACACACCGTCTTTTTTGCCCCGAATACTTCGCAAACGATTGCTTATACTCTGTCCACCTCTTTGTCCGAGGCACATCGCATGTGGCAGGAATCGCTTCAATTTCTACAACGACTCAGCTGGAATGCTCCACTGAGTCTGGCGCTGGCATCAGGGACAGTCGGCTCAGTCATAACGCTCGCGTGGATCTCAGCAAGGGATGCCAGGGAGCGCAAGCGTCAGCGACGCGAAACTGCGTTGGAACTCGCATTGTCGCTGGAAAGTTACGCTCGAACCTGTCGGACGGTGATGCATAAGGCCGCTTGGGCGGCAGCACTGCCGCTCGGCCCGATGAGCTGTGAAGCCAGCAAGGGTGTATCCATCCCCGCCTTTGCCTATCCGGACAAGCTGCGCTGGCATGTTCTGAGCCGCAGGGTGATTTCCGAACTGCGCGAGTACCCCGCCACAGTGCACTCGGCCCGAGAGTATGTGGAGGCATTTCGGGAATTCGGTGAAGCAATAGACCTTTGCGATCAGGTTGAATACGAGTGTGCCAAGGCTGCGAGTTACGCATTAGCACTGGCTCGGGCCACGCGCCGCCGGCACGGAGCAGCGACGTGGAAACCGGGTGCCAAAGATTCAGCTATGGAGCGCGAATTGTCCGAGTTCATCAAGAGCGCCGAAGAAAAGCGCAAAGCGTCGCTGGAGCGACGAACGGAGTCCACTGTGGGGCGGCGAGCTGACGCACAGCCGTTCAAGCAACCGTTAAGCGCCTGAAACCTGGATGGGACAAGGGAATACCAAACTGTCACGCGTCTCGCGCCCCTCGCCTCGCGCACAATTAACGCTGCTGTAATGGCGGCTTCTGAGCGCGACTTCTGCCTGATGCGCGTGTTTCTCCACAGCGGTGGTTCGACCAGAGCCTTCGACGGTGATTTGTCCGCTCGGAGGCGCTCCGTCAGCTTCTCGTCGGGACGGGGAAGTCCTTGCAAACACTATCGACTGCGGATTCAACCGGTCGCTCCGGCTGGCCGCCGCGCAGCAGGGCGCGGCGGTCGCCGTAGCTAGTCACCCGACGAGTCTGGTGAATACGTGTCCGTGTCGTGAGCGAGCTTGACGTGCGAGACGAGCCACGCGGCCGGAGCGAACCACACCGCGGCGACGGATGCGACCGTGTATTGCCCATACGCTCTGAGGTTGACCCGTTTCCGTGAACGGTTAAAACAGACAATCGCGCACCGGTACACCCGGCGAGATCCGCCTCTATGACGAGGACCGGTCATTCACCGGCTGTGCCCCTGAAGGCTCACCTGACCTGAAGTTTCGGCTTACCATGGTTGGCACAGGTGCAGGCTCCGGTAACCTTGACGGTGTCCGCACGGCCGCTCGTCGGCTCCACTGCGCGCACCGCGCAGCGTGACGATCGAGCGGGAAGCAAGGAGCCTCCGCGATGAGGACGCAAAGTGTGAGCCGGGGACGGCGCAATTTTCTTCGCAGGTCGGGTGTAGTGCCGTCCACGTTGCTGCTGTTGGCCCTCGGTAATGCCAACCATGGCCGGGCCGGCACGGTTTCTGCTACGCCCGCGTGCACCGACGATCACGAACCAACGCCGCGGCAGACGGCAGGCCCGTTCTTCCTGCCACACTCGCCGCAACGGGCATCGCTGCTCGAACCCGGGATCAATGGAACGAAGATCGTGCTGACCGGGCGGGTGCTGTCGACACGATGCACAGCGGTGTCCGGGGCTTTGCTCGATTTCTGGCACGCCAATGACGCCGGGGAGTATGACGTCGAGGGGTTCCGGCTGCGCGGCCACCAATTCGCCGACAGCGAGGGACGCTACCGCCTCGAGACCATCGTGCCGGGTCTATATCCGGGACGCACGCGACACTTCCACGTGACGGTGCAGCCGCCGAACGGACCGATCCTCACCACTCAACTGTACTTCCCCGGGGAGCCGCGCAACGCTCGCGATTTCCTGTTCGATCGCCGGCTGCTGATGGCGATCGACGATCACGGCGAGCAAAAGGCGGCCCGGTTCGATTTCGTGCTCGCGCTTACGTAGTGCAATTCTTCCTGCCGGCGGCGGCGCTGCCGTAGTGGGTGCCCGGAGTCGCGTCGAGCGATCGCGCTACGGCCCCGACTCGCTAACGTCGGCCACGTGGACCGGAAGCGCGGGGCGGACGGCGAGTCAAGTCGCAATCAGCGGTTGGCGATGTACATCGTGATTTCGAAGCCGAGGCGCAGATCGGTGTAACACGGGGTCGTCCACTGCATGGTGTGTCACCTTGGTTGAAAAGTGAGTCGGAAGCGTGCTGCCCTTGCCCATGCCCGACCCCGAATGCCCGCGTATATGCTCAGGATGTCGAAATGTTCGCCACCCGATTCCGGGATGGTCCGTGCGCGCTGTCTCCTGCCTTGGCAGGCCGATCATGCCGTCGGTTCAGCTAATACCAGGCTTCGGCCTCTGTCGGCTCTTATCTTTACGTGACAGGATTTTGATTTCCGGTGACACACTACATTGAGCCGTTGCGCGCGTCCTGGGCTACAAAGCGCATCGTGCGATGCGTTGCAGGCGAATGACGCGCGGGCTCAGGTCGCTCGACAGCGGACCTGCTATCCGCGTCGAGCGTTTCCCCACGTTCAGACCTTCAGGGCCCCGAAGATCTCGCTCAACATCGACTTCGCGTCGCCGAACAACATGCGGTTGTTGTCCTTGTAGAAGAGCGGGTTGTCCACGCCGGCGTAGCCCGAGGCCATGCTGCGCTTCATCACGATCGACGTCTTCGCCTTCCAGACTTCCAGCACCGGCATGCCGGCGATCGGGCTCGCCGGATCGTCCTGCGCCGCCGGGTTCACGATGTCGTTCGCGCCGATCACCATCGACACGTCGGCCTCGGGGAAGTCGCCGTTGATCTCGTCCATTTCGAGCACGATGTCGTACGGCACCTTCGCTTCGGCCAGCAGCACGTTCATGTGGCCCGGCATGCGGCCCGCGACCGGGTGAATTGCGAAACGCACGTCAACGCCCTTTTCGCGCAGCAGCTTGGTCAGTTCGAACACCGTGTGCTGGGCTTGGGCCACAGCCATCCCGTAGCCCGGCACGATGATCACGCGCTTCGCTTCGCGCAGCAGCTCGGCCGTTTCCGCGGCGCTCACCGCGACCGCCTCGCCGGCCGGCTGCGCGCCACCGCTGGCTGCCGCCGGTGCGCCCGCGCCGCTGCCGAAGCCGCCCGCGATCACGCTGATGAAGTTGCGGTTCATCGCGCGGCACATGATGTACGACAGGATCGCACCCGACGAGCCCACCAGCGCGCCGATCACGATCAGCAGGTCGTTGCCGAGCATGAAGCCGGTGGCCGCCGCCGCCCAGCCCGAGTAGCTGTTCAGCATCGACACCACGACTGGCATGTCCGCGCCGCCGATCGCCATCACCATGTGCACGCCGAACAGCAGCGAGATCACCGTCATCACGACGAGCGGCAGCATGCCGTCCTGGATGGTTTCCGCATGCAGGAACGCGCGGCCGTAGTAGATCACGATCAGCAGCGCGGCCAGGTTCAGCCAGTGCCGCGCCGGCAGCAGCAGCGGCTTGCCGCCGATCTTGCCCGACAGCTTGCCGAACGCGATCACCGAGCCCGCGAAGGTCACCGCGCCGATCAGGATGCCGACGTAGATCTCCACTTCATGGATGGCCTTCTCGGCCCCGGTGAACTGCACCGATGTATCGATGTAGCTGGCGAAGCCCACCAGGCACGCCGCGAGGCCGACCAGGCTGTGCATCAGCGCGACCAGTTCGGGCATCTGCGTCATCTGCACCTTCTTCGCAGCGAACAGGCCGACCGCACCGCCGACGACCAGCGCAGCGATGACGTACGGAATGCCCGCAGCCGACACGCGCGGACCGAGCACGGTTGCCAGCACGGCAATGAGCATGCCGATCATGCCGAGCAGGTTGCCGCGGCGCGCGGTTTCGGGATTGGCCAGCCCGCCGAGGCTGAGGATGAAGAGGATGGCCGCGCCGATGTAGGAGACGGTAGTCAGGTTGGAAGTCATTGTTGTCGTCCCCTTATTTGCGGAACATCGCCAGCATGCGTCGCGTCACCGCGAAGCCGCCGAACATGTTGACGGCCGTGAGCGCCAGCGCGCCCACTGCCAGGCCAAGGATCAGCCCCGACGGCCGGTCGCCCGCGCCTGCGGCCAGTTCGCCCAGCGGCGGCGCGACCTGCACCAGCGCACCGATCGCGATGATCGACGAGATCGCGTTGGTCACGCTCATCAGCGGCGTGTGCAGCGACGGCGTGACGTTCCAGATCACCATGTAGCCGACGAAGCAGGCCAGCACGAACACCGTGAAGTGCGACAGGAACGTGGCCGGCGCAAACTGGCCGACCAGCAGGAAAGCCAGCGCGCCGATCGCGAACACGATGGCCAGCGCCTTGGCCGACATCGGCTCGCCGCTGTGGCCATGCCCCTTGGACTTGGCCGCGGCTGCCGCTACGGGCGCGGCCGCTTGCGGCTTCGGCGCGACGGCCGGCTGCTTGATCGGCGGCGGCGGCCAGGTGACGCTGCCCTCCTTGATGACCGTGAGGCCGCGGATGGCGTCGTCGTCGAAGTCGACATTGATCGTGCCGTCCTTGGTCTTGCACAGCTCCTCGACCACACGCAGCAAGTTGCTCGCATACAACGTGGACGACTGCCGCGCGAGGCGCGACGCGAGATCCGTGTAGCCGACGATGGTCACGCCGTGGCGCACCACCGCCTCGCCGGGCACGGTCAGCTCGCAGTTGCCGCCTTGCTCGGCGGCCATGTCCACGATCACGCTGCCCGGCTTCATCGACTGCACCATCTCGGCCGTGATGAGCTTCGGCGCCGGCTTGCCGGGAATCAGCGCGGTGGTGATGATGATGTCCGCGTCCTTGGCCTGCTGCGCGTACATCGCGCGCTGTGCCTGCTGGAAGCCCTCGCTCATGACCTTCGCGTAGCCGCCGCCGCCCGAGCCTTCTTCCTCGTAGTCGACCTTGACGAACTCACCGCCCAGCGACTTGACCTGGTCGGCCACCTCGGCGCGCGTATCGTTGGCGCGCACGATCGCGCCGAGATTGGCCGCGGTGCCGATGGCAGCCAGACCCGCCACGCCGGCCCCGGCGATGAACACCTTGGCCGGCGGCACCTTGCCGGCGGCGGTCACCTGGCCGTTCAGGAAGCGGCCGAACGCATGCGCGGCCTCGATCACCGCGCGGTAGCCGCTGATACCGGCCATCGACGTGAGCGCGTCCATCTTCTGCGCGCGCGACAGCGTGCGCGGCAGCGAATCGATCGCCAGCACCGTGGCCTGCTTCCCGGCCAGCTGCTGCATCAGCTCGGGGTTCTGCGCCGGCCAGACAAAGCCGATCAGCATGCCGCCCTCGCGCATCAGCGCCACTTCGTCGCTGCTCGGGGGGCGCACCTTGAAAACGATATCACTGCGAGTCCACAGTTCGGTGGCCGAAGCGACCACTTCGGCACCGACCGCGCGATAGTCGTCATCGCCAAAGTTCGCACCTGCGCCGGCGCCGCTTTGCACCGCCACCGCGAACCCCAGCTTGATCAGTTTCTCGACCACTTCGGGCACGGTCGCTACGCGCCGCTCCCCAATGGCTGTCTCCAGAGGAATTCCAATCAGTAGTGTCATATTGAGAATCGTTTGTATTGGCCGTCGCAAGGATCTCGGGCCGGTTCGTCACGTTACCAGATGCATGCGTGTGTTTTGTGGCATGAGCTTGCGCTAGAGTTAAACGCCAATTGACAGACCGCCGCACACGAACTTCGCTTGTCCCGTGACGAAGCTCGCCTCGGGCGAAGTGAAGAACGCTATTGCATAAGCCACCTCTTACGCAGTGCCATTGCGCTTCATCGGCGTGCGAGCGATACCGGCAGCAGCGCGGCGCGAATCGCCGCGATCGTATCTCGGTAGTCGATATCCGAAGGTGTCCGCACGATTACGTTCGACACGGCACCACGACGTTGTTGGCTGCGCTGAACGTGCTCAACGGCGTCGTGCTCGCTGCGTGCAAGCTGCAACATCGGCATCAGGAATTCCTGTCGTTTCTGCGCGAAACCGACAGGCCGCCCCGGCCGAGTTCGACGTGCACTGCATCGTCGACGACGACGGCACTCACCAGCATCCGAAGGTCAAAGAATGGCTCGCAGCCCGCCCGAAGCGGGATCACTCGTGAAAGGCGAACAGCGGTGTGTGATCCATCCAGTCGTAGCGGGCGCTGCCTCGCGCCCACGCCCAGTTCGGCTCATTACACCGCATACCGTTTGCCCGATGCCTCGTTGCCGATCGGTCGATGTCTGCGGCCCCCTCCCGCACGGCACGATCCTCTCCGTCCCGATGCACTTCGTCTTGTTTGCAGTCGTCAGTCATTGCAGCACTCCATAGGTGAAAAGAGCGGAATTGAATGATTCGTAGCAAAAAGTAGGCCATCAGCAATTTACTGGCGCATCTCTTTGTTTTGATTGGACAATTTCACCTTGTGGAAATGCATTTCATTGCAGAAATGGAACATGGATTTCAATCCTGAATTTCGGATGCCAAATCTACGGCACCGACAAAACCTGCACGCACATCGGACTGAGCGCACAAAAATCCGCACGTGTTGGCGAAAGCGGGTCGCAGTTGATGAGGAGACCAAATACAACCGAGTTCAACCCTTTGCCATACGCCTGCTACGGCATGCCCCGTGCCGGTGGTTTTACATCGATATGAAAACAAAACCTGGCGCGACGCCCACGGGCGGCATCGAGAGGTCGCCATCCGGCTGCATCGCGCCCGACGTTACGCGCCGCACGTGATCGGCATCTCGGCCACATCGCCCAGCGTGTGCAGGTGTCTCGCGGGCTCGAGCTTGGCGATTGCCGCCCGGTGCACTTCGTCCGGGCCGTCGGCGAAACGCAGTGTGCGCTGGTGCGCGTATGCGGCCGCCAGCGAAAAGTCGCCGGACACGCCACCGCCGCCATGCGCCTGGCTGGCCCAGTCGATGATCTGGCACGCGACGTTCGGCGCCACCACCTTGATCATCGCAATCTCGGCCTTTGCGACCTTGTTACCGACCGTGTCCATCATGTAGGCGGCCTTCAGCGTCAGCAGCCGCGCCTGCTCGATCATGCAGCGAGCTTCCGCGATGCGTTCATGCCAGACGCTGTGCTGCGCGATCGGATTCCAGCGTACTCGCCGCAACACCCGGACAATCATCACAATTCATTTAACTTTCCGTGAGGACTTCGGTACCGGCCCGTCCCTACGATGTGCGCATGTTTTCAGGACCCGCACCGAGGAGCCCATCATGCACACCCGCAGACGCTTTCTGTTTGCCGGCGCTACCGGCCTCGCGGCGCTCGCCGCGCTGACCTCCGCCGGCCGGCGCGCGATGTTCCGCAGCGCGGTGGCCGCCCCGCCCGCAGGCGGCTTCGAAGTCGTCCACAGCAACGCCGAATGGCACCGGATGCTGACGCCCGCGCAGTACGAGATCCTGCGTGAAGCCGGCACCGAGCCGCCGTACAGCAGTCCGCTCAACGACGAGCACCGGCACGGCACGTTCGCGTGCGCGGGCTGCCAGCTCCCGCTGTTCTCGTCGACGACGAAGTTCGACAGCCACACCGGCTGGCCGAGCTTCTGGGCGCCGCTCGACCACGCGGTCGCGACGAAGACCGACCTGTCGTTCGGGATGATCCGCACCGAGGTGCTGTGCCGCCGCTGCGGCGGCCATCTCGGCCATGTGTTCGACGACGGGCCCAAGCCGACCGGCCTGCGCTACTGCATGAACGGGCTCGCGCTCGCCTTCCATCCGACTGCCGCCTGATCCGGCCCCGAAACGACTGGAGATCGCCTCATGTTGCTCATCGTCCTCGCCTACCTCGGCGGCGTGCTCACAATCCTGAGCCCGTGCATCCTGCCCGTGCTGCCGTTCGTCTTCGCGCGCGCCGACCAGCCGTTCGTGCGTACCGGCCTGCCGCTCCTCGCCGGCATGGCGCTCACGTTCGCCGTCGTCGCGACGCTCGCCGCCGTCGGCGGCGGCTGGGCCGCGCAGGCCAACCAGGCCGGCCGCTGGGCCGCACTCGCGCTGCTCGCGGTGTTCGGGCTGACGCTGCTGATGCCGCGCGTCGCGGAACACCTGACCCGCCCGCTCGTCGCCACCGGCAACCGGCTTACCGGTCTCGCGCAGCGCGACGGCCGCCCGGCCGGCCCCGGCTCGTCGCTGCTGCTCGGCATCGCGACCGGCCTGCTGTGGGCGCCGTGCGCCGGGCCGATCCTCGGGCTCGTGCTGACCGGCGCCGCGCTGCACGGGGCGAACGTCGGCACGACGCTGCTGCTCGTCGCATACGCGGCGGGCGCGGCGACGTCGCTCGGCGTCGCGCTCGTGATCGGCGGCAAGGTGTTCGCCGCGATGAAGCGCTCGCTCGGCGCGGGCGAATGGATCCGGCGCGGGATCGGCGCCGCGCTGCTGGCCGGGGTCGGCGCGATCGCGTTCGGGCTCGATACGGGCGCCCTCGCGCAGTTGTCGACGGTCACCACGGGCGGCCTCGAGGCGAAGCTCGTCGACCGCCTCGGCGGCCGTGCGCCCGGCGCGCAGCCGGCGATGGCCGCAGTGAACGCGGTGAACGTAGCGAACACGACCGGCAGTGCCCCGACCGACGGCGTGATGACCGCAGCGGGCGCGCCCACGCAACCGGACGGTGGCGCCACGGCAGGCGGCGCGATGATGCGCGCGGCCGACACGTCGCCGCAAACCGCGATGCAGCCGGTGCGCGTCGCCGCGGCCGCATCGCTGCCGGTCGAAGGCACGCTGCCCGCGCTCGACGGCGCCGTGCAGTGGCTGAATTCGCCGCCGCTCACCGCGGCCGGCCTGCGCGGCAAGGTCGTGCTCGTCGATTTCTGGACCTACTCGTGCATCAACTGCCTGCGCACGCTGCCGTACCTCCAGTCGTGGGCGCACAAGTACGCGCCGTACGGGCTCGTCGTGATCGGCGTGCACGCGCCTGAATTCGCATTCGAGCGGGATCTCGGCAACGTCCGCAAGGCCGTGCACGATCTCGGCATCAGCTACCCGGTCGCGATCGACAACAACTACGCGATCTGGCGCGCGTTCGGCAACGAATACTGGCCCGCGCACTACTTCGTCGACGCGCAAGGCCGGATTCGCCGCCATCACTTCGGCGAAGGCGAATATGTGGAATCGGAGCGCGCGATCCAGGCACTGCTCGCGGAAGCGGGCCATCCGGACGCGCTCAACGTGCCCGTCGGACTCGCGGGCGCGAGCGCGCACGGCGCGATGGCTGCAGCCGACAACGCGGACGTCAAGTCGCCCGAGACCTACGTCGGCTATGCTCGTGCGGAAGATTTCGCGTCGCCCGGCGGCGTCGCTCGCAATGCCGCGCACCGCTACGACGCGCCGGCGCACCCCGGCCTCAACGACTGGGGGCTCGCCGGCAGCTGGAACGTCGGTGCGGAAGACGCGACGCTCGCCGCGCCCGCCGGCCGGATCGTCTACCGCTTTCATGCGCGCGACCTGCACCTCGTGCTCGGGCCCGACGCGAGCGGCAAGCCGATCCGCTTCCGGATCGCGCTCGACGGCGCGGCGCCCGGCGACGCGCACGGCACCGACGTCGACGCGCAAGGCTACGGCACCGTGACGGGACAGCGCCTGTATCAGCTCGTCCGCCAGCGCGGCCCGGTTGCAGACCGCACGTTCTCGATCGAGTTTCTCGACCCCGGCGTGCACGCGTATTCGTTCACGTTCGGCTGAGCGAATGCGGAGCCTCGACCAATACCCGGTTTCGCATCGTCCGGTTCGACACAGGAGCACATCGTGAACACCACACCATCGCAACGGCCCGCATCCCGGCGCGGGTCACCTCTCCGGCATCGCCTCGGCGTTCTCGCATTGGCCGCCGCAGCCGCGTTCGGCTACCAGCGCATCGCCAGCCCGGCCGAGTCGGCCGCAATCATGCCCGCGCCCGCGCTCGACGAATCGCCTGCTGCATCGCACGACGAAACCGCCGTCCTCGCGGGCGGCTGTTTCTGGGGTGTGCAGGGCGTGTTCGAGCACGTGAAGGGCGTGAAGCAGGTCACCGCCGGCTACGCGGGCGGCGTGGCGGCCACCGCGCACTACACGCTCGTCGGCACCGGGATGACGGGGCATGCGGAATCGGTCAGCATCGTCTACGATCCCGCGCAGATCACCTACGGCCGGCTGCTGCAGATCTTCTTCTCGGTCGTGCACGACCCGACCGAGCTGAACCGCCAGGGGCCCGACGACGGCACGCAGTACCGGTCGGCGATCTTCCCGACCAACGCGCAGCAGCGCACGGTCGCGACCGCCTACATCGCGCAGCTCGGCCGCGCACACGTGTTTCCCGCGCCGATCGTCACGCGCGTCGAGACGTTCGGCGGGTTCTATCCGGCCGAGACCTATCACCAGAACTACCTCGAGCTGCACCCGGACGCGCCGTACATCGCGTACAACGATCTGCCGAAGGTCGCCGGGTTGAAGCGGCTGTTCCCGTCGATCTACCGGCCCGACGCGGTGCTCTGGCGGCAGGCGCACCTGTAGCGGCCGGAGCCGCGCTCGACGGGCCGGCAGCCGGCTGCCCGCTGCGGGAGCGGCCAGCCGGTTCGCTGCGGCACGGAAAACCGGCACGCGCACGACGATGCGTATCGCGCACGGCGCCGCGCCCCACGGCGCGCGCGTGCGCCGTGCCGCATTGCAGCGGATGCCGCGAACGAGCTGGCGCGGCATTGATCGGGATCAAGCCGCGACGTATCTGCGCATCCCGACGTTCCCGGATCCGGCGAACCGTTTCGTCCGACTTCGCGTAGACTGGATCAGATTCACCGCCCGCTTTCGGCGGCGGTCGATTCTCCCGTCATGGAAGGAGGCGTCGCGCATGCGTGCAGTGCCCTTGCCGGACAACCGCGCTATCGAACCACCCGCCAGCGCGCCCGTGCGCGACCTGCGCCGGGTGCCCATCCATCCCGACCACTGGTATCCGCTCGCGTGGTCGCACGAGCTCAAGCGCGGCAAGACGCTCGGCGCGCGCTTTGCCGGCGATCCGATCGTGCTCGTGCGTACCGAGTCCGGTGCGGTCTTCGCCCTCGAAGACCGCTGCGCGCACCGCCAGGTGCCGCTGCATGCGGGCGTCGTGACCGGCGAGTCGATCCGCTGCTGCTATCACGGCTGGACTTACGACTGCAGCGGCCGCTGCGTCGACGTGCCCTATCTCGGGCGCGAGCGCCTGCCGAACGGCGTGCGCAGCTATCCGTGCCGCGAAGCGCACGGGCTGATCTTCGTATTTCCCGGCGATGCGGCGCTCGCCGATCAGCGTCCGGTTCCCGCACTGGCGTCCGCGGACGACCGCGCGTACAAGACGCGCCGTCTCGGCCGCGAGGTCAAGTGCCACTACTCGTTCATGCACGAGAACCTGATGGACATGAACCACCAGTTCCTGCACCGGCGGCAGATGGGACAGATGCGCGCGCGCTCCGTCGGCCGCCGGCGCGGCGACGACTGGGTCGAAGTGGATTACACGTTCGCGCGGATGGAAGGCAAGCAACCCGTCGCCGAAGCGCTCGTGTTCGGCGCGAGCAAGAAGCCCGGCAGCCAGGCCAACAAGAGCGTGATGACGGTGCGCACCGGCTATCCGTACCAGACGCTGCAGATCCTCTCGAGCGAAGGCACGCTGGTGATGGATCTGTGGATCGTCTACGTGCCGCTCGATGCGGCGCAGCGCACCAACCGCACGTTCGGCCTGCTGTCGATCCGCAAGCCCGGCGTGCCGTTCGCGCTCGATCTCGCATGGCCGCTGCTGGTCTGGTTCACCGAGCGCATCTTCAAGGAAGACCGCTGGATCGTCGAGCGCGAACAGGAGGCGCACGACCGGCAGGGTGCCGACTGGAATCACGAGGTGTTTCCGGTGATCAACGAATTGCGCGACCTGCTGCGCAACTGCGGCGGCCGCACGGTGATCCCACTTCACGCCCCGAATCACGTCCCGCCTCGCGACGCAGACGAGCGCGCGTGACACCGTCATCCGACGGCGGCGCTACCGACGAAACACGCCGCGCAGCAACGCTTGCGCGGTCGTGACGTCGACGCCCCCTTTCAGGTTGCTCAGGTTGACCTTGATATCGCGCGCGCCCGAAACGTCAGACGCAAACGGGCACGCGCGCTACACCTTCGCTTCACCCGTTGCGCTCGACCGGGTGCGGTTCCCTGAGCCGGTTCGCGACCCGCGCCGCCTCGTAATAGGCGGCATTCGGCGGCCGCTTCAGGTACCGTCCCGCGCCGCGCACCGCCCGCAGGTCGCCGTCGGCCCACGCGAGCGCGCCGCGCGTGAGCGTATGCGTTGCGACGCCCAGCACCGTCATCCCCTCGAACACGTTGAAATCGACCTTCTGATGGTGCGTGTTCACCGAGATCGTCTTCGTCGCGGCCGGATCCCACACCACCAGATCGGCGTCGGCCCCGACCTGCACCGCGCCCTTGCGCGAATACAGGTTGAAGATCTGCGCGGCATTCGTCGACGTGATCCGCACGAACTCGTTCGGCGTAATGCGGCCTTGATTGACGCCGTGATGCCACAGCACCGACATCCGGTCCTCGACGCCGCCGCAGCCATTCGGGATCTTCGTGAAATCGTCGCGGCCCATCGCCTTCTGCGACGCGCAGAATACGCAGTGATCGGTCGCTGTCGTATGCAGCTGCCCGGATTGCAGCCCGCGCCACAGCGCCTCGCGATGCTCGGCCGCGCGGAACGGCGGGCTCATCACGTGCGCGGCCGCGCGGGTCCAGTCGGGATCGCGATACACGGCCTCGTCGATCACCAGATGCCCCGGCAGCACTTCGCCGAACACGCGCAGGCCTTCGATGCGCGCACGCGCGATCGCGTCCACCGCGTCCTTTGACGATACGTGCACGATATAGACCGGCGCGCCGAGCACTTGCGCGATGCGGATCGCGCGATTCGCGGCCTCGCCTTCGACCTCGGGCGGACGCGACAGCGGATGCGCCTCCGGCCCCGTCATCCCGCGCGCGAGCAGCGCCTGCTGCAGGCGGAACACGAGTTCGCCGTTTTCCGCATGCACGGTCGGCAGCGCGCCGAGTTCGAGCGAGCGCGAGAAGCTGTTCACGAGGATCTCGTCGTCGGCCATGATCGCGTTCTTGTACGCCATGAAATGCTTGAAGCTCGACACGCCGTGATCGTGCACGAGCGTGCCCATGTCGCGATGCACGGTCTCGTCCCACCACGTCACCGCGACGTGAAAACCGTAGTCGGCCGCCGCCTTTTCCGCCCAGCCGCGCCACTCGCGAAACGCGTCCATCAGCGGCTGCTTCGGGCTCGGAATCACGAAGTCGATGATGCTCGTCGTGCCGCCCGCGAGCCCGGCCGCGGTGCCCGTGTAGAAATCGTCGCTCGCCGTCGTGCCCATGAACGGCAACTCCATGTGCGTATGCGGATCGATGCCGCCGGGCATCACGTATTGCCCATGCGCGTCGACGATCGTCGCGCCCGCAGGCGCATCGATCGCGTCGGCGATCTGCAGGATCGTGCCGCCGTCCTGCGGGTCGGCGCACAGCACGTCCGCGCGCCAGGTGCGGTCCGCATCGACCACGGTGCCGCCACGAATCAGGATTGCCATCTTGCTGCCTCCTCGTTGACTGTCAGTATTTGAGCCGCGTGCGGTGCCGCTTACGCGCTCGCGACCTGCGCGCCTTGCCCGGCCCGCCATTTCATCCACGCCGCGTACACGGCCGACGCCAGCACGAGGCCGACGAACCACGCATACGTGTAGAGCATGTTGAAGAACGCCGGCACGTTCGGGAACGCTGCGGGAAACGCGGTATGCAGGAAGCCCGGCAGATTGGGCAGCACGCCGACCGCGAGCGCGGCGAGTGCCGCGGGATTCCAGCCGCGCGTGTAGCTGAAGCGGCCGTTCTCGTCGAACAGCGAGCGCGTGTCGAGCTGCGTGCCGCGGATCAGGAAGTAGTCGACCATCAGGATGCCCGCGACCGGCCCGAGCAGCGCCGAGTAGCCGACGAGCCACGTGAAGATGTACCCGTCGGTGGTCGCGAGGATCTTCCACGGCATCATCACGATCGCGATCGTCGCGGTAATCAGGCCGCCCGTGCGATACGAGATCCGTTTCGGCCACAGGCTCGAGAAGTCGTACGCGGGGCCGACGAGATTCGCGGCGAGGTTGCAGCACATCGTGTCGAGCGTGAGGATCACGAGCGCGACGCCCACACCGATGCCGGTCATCCGGCTCGTCAGGTCGATCGGATCCCAGATCGCCTTGCCGTAGATCACGACGGTCGCCGACGTGACGACCACCGACACGACCGACAGCAGCGCCATCGGCACCGGCAGCCCGACCGATTGCCCGATCATCTGGTCGCGCTGCGAATGCGCGAAGCGCGTGAAATCGGGGATGTTGAGCGCGAGCGTCGCCCAGAAGCCGACCATCGCGGTCAGGCCCGGCCAGAACGTCGCCCAGAACAGCCCTTCCTTCTTGCCGCCCGCCGCGAACTGCGACGGCGCCGACAGCATCGAGCCGAATCCGCCCGCCTTCGACGTCGCCCACCAGACGAGCGCGACGCACATCACGACCTTGATCGGCGCCGACCAGCTTTCGAGCCAGCGGATCGAATCGGTGCCGTGCAGGATGAAGTAGAGCTGCAGCGCCCAGAACACGAGAAAGCACGCGAGCTGCCCGGCCGAGATCCCGACCAGCGGCAGCGCGGCGCCATGCAGCGCGTTGCCCGTCATGATGTTGAGCAGCGTGTAGATCGCACTGCCGCCGAGCCAGGTCTGGATCCCGTACCAGCCGCACGCGACGATCGCACGCAGCAGCGCCGGCAGCTTCGCGCCCTGCGTGCCGAACGACGAACGTACGAGCACCGCGTACGGGATGCCGTGCTTCGCGCCCGCATGACCGATCAGCAGCATCGGCACGAGCACGATCAGGTTGCCGAGCAGCACGGTCAGCACCGCCTGCCACGGCGACATGCCTTCTTCGGTCAGGCCGGCCGCGAGCATGTACGACGCGATGTTCATCACCATCCCGACCCACAGCGCCGCGAAGTGATACCACTTCCACGTGCGCTGCGTGGCCGTGGTCGGCGCGAGGTCGTCGTTATACAGACTGCCGCCATGCGCGGCTGCGCCATGAGGATCGGCGGGGGTCGCTGTCAGCTTCATCGAAAGCACTCCACGGTATCTTCCGCGCCCGTGCCTGCGTCAACGCGCGCCGGATTGTTCGGATGCGTGGTCCAGTTCGCATAGCCGCCCGAGTCGACGCGCTCCATCGTGATGCATTGCTCGACCGGACATACATGCATGCATAAATTGCACCCGACGCATTCGGCGTCGATCACCTCGAAGTGGCGCACGCCGTCCTTCTCGCACGTGATTGCCTGGTGCGACGTGTCCTCGCATGCGATGTGGCACAGCCCGCACTGGATGCAGCGATCCTGGTCGATGCGCGCCTTGATGTCGTAGTTCAGGTTCAGGTACTTCCAGTCGGTCACGTTCGGCACCGCGCGGCCGCGCACGTCGTCGAGCGTTGCATAGCCTTTCTCGTCCATCCAGTTGGACAGCCCGTCGGCGAGATCCGACAAGATCCGGAAGCCGTAATGCATCGCCGCCGTGCACACCTGCACGCTGCCCGCGCCGAGCACGATGAATTCGGCCGCATCGCGCCAGGTCGAAATGCCGCCGATGCCGGAGATCGGCAGGTTCGGTGTCTCCGGGTCGCGCGCGATTTCCGCGACCATGTTCAGCGCGATCGGCTTGACCGCCGGGCCGCAGTAGCCGCCGTGCGTGCCCTTGCCGTCAACCGTCGGGATCGGCGCCATCTGGTCGAGATCGACCGCGACGATCGAGTTGATCGTGTTGATCAGCGACACGCCGTCGGCGCCACCTTTGTACGCGGCGCGCGAGCCCATCCGGATATCGCTGATGTTCGGCGTCAGCTTCACGAGACATGGCAGCTTAGTGCCTTCCTTCACCCAGCGCGTGACCATCTCGACATACTCGGGCACCTGCCCGACCGCCGCGCCCATCCCGCGCTCGCTCATCCCGTGCGGGCACCCGAAATTGAGTTCGACCGCATCGGCGCCCGTATCCTCGACGAGCGGCAGGATCCATTTCCAGTCGCGTTCGTTGCACGGCACCATCAACGAGACGATCAGCGCACGGTCCGGCCAGTCGCGCTTCACCTGCGCGATCTCGCGCAGATTGACGTCGAGCGGTCGGTCGGTGATCAGCTCGATGTTGTTCAGTCCTGCGATACGTTGCCCGTTCCACTGGACGGCGCCATAGCGCGAGCTGACGTTGACGACGTGCGGATCGAGCCCGAGCGTCTTCCACACGACGCCGCCCCAGCCCGCTTCGAACGCGCGGTTCACGTTGTATGCTTTGTCGGTCGGCGGCGCGGACGCGAGCCAGAAGGGGTTCGGCGAAGTGATGCCCGCGATGGTGCAGCGAAGGTCGGCCATGTTCGGCTCCGTGAGGGTGGGGTCGTTGTCGCTATCGTGATCGGTGATCGGTGACGCGTGCGATGGGCGTGCTCGGCGCCGGGTCAGGCCGCCCGAACGTCGCGCCGTGCGAGCGCGGCATCGATCGACGCGGCGGCGACCTTGCCGTCCTGGACCGCCTGGACCGTCAGATCGACACCGTTCGTCGCCGCGCAATCGCCGCCCGCCCAGACGTCCGGCAACGTGGTCCGCCCGTTCGCGTCGACCGCGATCCGGCTGCCGTCGAGTGTCAGCAGCTCGCGCGCGACGCCGACCGGCACGAGCGTCTGGCCGATTGCCTTCAGCACCATGTCAGCGTCGACCGTGAACCGCTCGCCGGAAGCAGCCTCGAATTCCACGCCCGTCACCTGCCCATCGTCGCCGATCAGACGCACCGGCTTCGCATGCGTGACGAGCGTGACGCCGTTCTTCTGCGCGAACTCGTGTTCCGCCCAGGTCGCGCTCATCGATTCGACGCCGCGCCGATACACCATCGTGACGCGCTCGGCGCCGAGCTTGCGGCTCTGCACGGCCGCATCGACCGCCGTGTTGCCGCCGCCGATCACGACGACGCGGCGCCCGACCGGCACGTTCTCGAGCGCATCGGCCTGCCGCACCTGTTCGATGAAGTCGACCGCATTCATCACGCCGGCAAGGTCGTCGCCTTCGATCGCGAGCGCGCGAACTCCGCCGAGGCCGATCGCAAGAAACACCGCGTCGTGCTGCTGGCGCAGCGCGTCGAGCGTCACGTCGTGCCCGAGTGCGACGCCCGTCTTCAGCTCGATGCCGCCGACCGACAGCAGCCAGTCGACCTCGCGCTGCGCGAAGTCGTCGACGGTCTTGTACGCGGCAATGCCGTATTCATTGAGCCCGCCCGCCTTCGCACGTGCGTCGAACAGCGTCACGCGATGGCCGGCCAGCGCAAGCCGATGCGCACACGCGAGCCCTGCCGGCCCCGCGCCGACCACCGCCACATGACGCCCCGTGTCCGGCGCCCGCCGAAGCGATACGGCGCCCGATGCCATCGCCCAGTCGGTCGCATGCCGCTGCAGCGCGCCGATCGCGACGGGCTGCGCGTCCTGGTGATTGCGCACGCATGCGCCTTCGCACAGGATCTCGGTCGGGCATACGCGCGCGCACATGCCGCCGAGCGGATTCGCGGACAGGATGTCCGTCGCCGCGCCTTTCAGGTTGCCGTTGCCGATCTTGCGGATGAAGCCGGGAATGTCGATCTGCGTCGGGCACGCCTGCACGCACGGCGCGTCGTAGCAGTAATGGCAGCGGCTCGCCGCGGCCGCTGCGGCAGTCGGATCGAGCAGCGGTGCGATATCCGCGAATTCACACGAGAGTTGCGTGGACGACAGGCGATGCGCGGCGATGTCGCCGGTTTGCTGGGTGGCCATACACGTTCCTTCGTCAAGGTGAGGACAAAGCCGTGCCTGCCGGCTGCGCGGACGCGGAGCCGGGACAGCGTATTTTTGGGGTGCCGCGGTCAGTCGATAGCGGGAAGTCCGGCTATGGTTGCATCGTCATGAAACGGGTTCGCACGCGCGCGACAGCATCGCGTGCAGCAGGACGTTTGCGCCCGCCTCGATCCATTCGGGCGTCGCGTCCTCGATTTCGTTGTGGCTGATGCCGTCGACGCAGGGCACGAACACCATCGACGTCGGCGCGACCTGCGCGAGATAACACGCATCGTGGCCTGCGCCCGAGACCATGTCGCGATGCGAATAACCGAATCGTTCGGCCGCCGCGCGCACGGCCTTCACGCAATCGGCGTCGAACGCCACCGGCTCGTAGTAGAAGATCTGCTCGAGCTGCGTATCGAGGCCGATGCCGGCCGCGATGCGCGCCACGGCGTCGCGCAGCGCAGCGTCCATTTGCGCGAGCACCGCATCATCAGGATGCCGAAAGTCGACGGTAAAGAACACGCGCCCCGGAATCACGTTCCGCGAATTCGGATGAACCTGCATCATGCCCACCGTCGCGCAGGCGAACGGCGCATGATCGAGCCCGATCCGGTTGACGAGGTCGACCACGCGCGACGCGCCCAGCAGCGCATCGCGACGGCGCGGCATCGGCGTCGGGCCCGCGTGCGCCTCCTGTCCCGTCAGCGTGATTTCATACCAGCGCTGCCCCTGCGCGTCGGTGACGACGCCGATCGTCTTCTGCTCCGCTTCGAGAATCGGTCCCTGCTCGATATGCAGCTCGAACGCCGCATGCAGCGGCCGCCCGCCGCACGGCACATCGCCCGCATAGCCGATGCGGGCCAGCTCGTCGCCGATCGTCTTGCCGTCGACGTCCTTGCGCGACAGCCCGTACTCGAGCGAGAACACGCCTGCAAACACGCCCGATGCGACCATCGCGGGCGCGAAGCGCGAGCCTTCCTCGTTGGTCCAGATCACCAGTTCGATCGGATGCTCGGTCTCGATCCCGTGATCGTTGAGGCTGCGGATCACTTCGAGGCCGCCGAGCACGCCGTAGATGCCGTCGAAGCGGCCGCCGGTCGGTTGCGAATCCGCATGCGAGCCGGTGACGACGGGCGCCGCGTCCGGCACGCGTCCTTCGCGACGCATGAAGACATTCCCCATCCGGTCGACCGTCACCGTGCAGCCGGCCGCTTTCGCCCATCCGACGATCCGGTCGCGGCCGGCCTTGTCGAGATCCGTGAGCGCAAGACGGCAAACGCCGCCCTTCGGTGTCGCGCCGATGGTCGCCATCGACATCAGGCTGTCCCACAAACGCTTGCCGTCGACCTTGATCGACGGATCGATATCTGCCCGCTTCACTGTTTCCGATACTGCGCTCATTCGCGTCGCTCCTCTGGATCAGTCCTGCTGTCGGTTCAATCGATACCGGTGCACGCGGGATGCATTCCGGTGCATGTCCGCACGCGCACGGTGCACGTTTCCGGCTGTCGTCCGCCGCATGACCGGGCGTTTCACCCGCATCATCCGCCGCTCTCCGAATCCTGTCCGATTGGACAGGTTTTAGGCGAAACCGTCCGCCAAATCAACGTCTTTCTTGCGTGAACGGATATAGCGAGAAGCGTGCCATCGCATCGCAGCATCGGGGAGTGGCCATGCATTCCGCGCGCGTGTCATCCTGCGGTTCAGAGGCTAGAATGAAGCGCGATGCGGCATGCGTGCCGCGCGAGGCCAACGATGAAACATGACGAAGCCGTAGCCGACATGACGGATAGCGCCGCAACGTCCCCGCCTTTGCGGCGGCGCAAGGCGCACATCCGCGAGTCGAACGAGGCACATCTGCTCGCGTGTGCGGAGGCCGTCTTTGCCGAACGCGGGCTCGAAGGTGCGAGCACCGCGATGATCGCGGAACGCGCCGGATTGCCGAAAGCCAACCTGCACTACTACTTCCCGACGAAGCTTGCGCTGTATCGTCGCGTGCTCGAGGATGTGTTCGAGGACTGGCATCGTGCCGCCAACACGTTCGAAGGCAGTGACGATCCGGTGGCCGCGATCGGCGGCTACGTGCGCGTGAAGATGGAGCTGTCGCGCCGGCGGCCGCTCGGTTCGAAGGTCTGGGCCAACGAGATCATCCAGGGTGCCGAGCACATGCAGGACATCCTCTCGCAGCGCGTCAAGCCGTGGCTCGACACGCGCGTGACCGTGATCGACGACTGGATCGCGCGCGGGCTGGTCGCGCCGGTCGACCCACAGGCGCTGATGTACATGATCTGGGCGACGACGCAGCACTATGCGGATTTCGACGCGCAGATCCGCGCGTTGAGCGGGAAGCGGGCGCTGACGCAGAAGGCGTTTGCCGAGAAGACGGAACAGGTCGTGGAGCTTGTGATTCGCGCATGCGGGGCAGTTTCACCGAACGCGAAGCGACAGGCCTGAAAAGTCGCAGTGGATGTGAACGGGCGCGGATGCAATGCGCACCCGCGCTGGATCGTCACACCGAACGCCCGCCGTCTACGGGTACATCGATCCCCGTCAGAAACCGTGCGTCGTCGCTCGCGAGAAACACCGCCACGTTGCCGACATCGGCGGGATCGCACATTCGGCCAAGCGGAATCGTCGAGATAAAACGCGAGCGGTTCTCGGGCGTATCGGGTACGCCCATGAATTCCTGCAGCAGCGCGGTCGCCGCCATGACCGGCGAGATCAGATTGACGCGAATACCGTCGGCGGCCAATTCGACGGCCATCGACTTCGACATCACGCTCACGGCACCCTTCGAGCTGTTGTACCAGGTCAGCCCGGGCCGCGGACGGTGGCTGCCGACCGACCCGACATTGAGGATCACGCCCGTTTTCCTCGCCTTCATCAGCGGCACCACCGCACGCGTCATGTGAAATATCGACTTTACATTGACGGCAAACACCCGATCGAAGATCGCCTCGTCGACTTCGAGCATCGATCCGTTCCGATGGGTCGTGCCCGCGTTGTTGACCACGATGTCGGGCACGCCGAACGTGTCGACGCAGTGCCGAACGGCAGCCCCGACGTGGTCCGCCTGCGTCACGTCGCAAGCGATGCCGCTCGCGTTTTCGCCAAGCTCTCCGGCAAGCCGCTGCACCGCGTCGCCGTTGATATCGGCCAGCACGACACGTGCGTTCTCTTCCACATACGCGCGCGCGATTGCGGCACCGAAGCCGCTTCCCGCACCCGTCACGATTGCAACGCGGTTCTCCAGTCTGGACATATCCGTCTCCTATTGAAATTGCTGGACAATCGTCTTGACCGTGCTCATTTCGTCGAGCGCGATCATGCCCTTCTCGCGCCCGTGGCCGCTATGCTTCACCCCGCCGAACGGAAGCTCGACCCCGCCGCCGGCGCCATAGCAGTTGATGAAAACCTGGCCGCTGCGCACGCGCCGGCTGACGCGGGCCTGACGACTGCCGTTCTCGGTCCACACGCCCGCGACGAGACCGTATTCCGTGTCGTTCGCCAGACCGATCGCATCGTCCTCGTCGGTAAAGGGCATCACGGCAAGCACCGGGCCGAATACCTCACGGCGCGCAAGCGGGTGATCGCGAGGTACCGGCCCGAGCAGCACGGGCGCCACGAACCAGCCGCCGTCTGCCAGCCCCTGCGCCAGCCCGCCTCGCGCGATCACCGGCACGCCCCCGGCCAGCGCGTCGTCGATGCAGGTCCGAACCCGCCGATACTGGCGCGCGTTGATGATCGGTCCGCAGTCGAGATCCATATCCGGCGTGCCGACCCGCGTTGCCGCAAAGGCTTCCGCGACCCGGCCGACCAGACGGTCGTAGATCCCCCGTTGCACCAGCAGCCGGCTGCCGGCCGAACACGTCTGTCCGGCGTTCTGCACGATCGCCTTGACGATCGCCGGCACCGCGCGATCGATGTCCGCGTCGTCGAACACGATCTGCGGCGACTTTCCGCCGAGTTCGAGCGCGCAGCGCACGTGGTTGTCCGCCGTTGCGCGCTGGATCTGCGCGCCGACCTCAGGCGAGCCGGTGAATGTCGCGAAGTCGATACCGCGGTGCGAGGCCAGCGCTGCGCCGGCCTCGGCCCCGTAGCCGGTGACGAGGTTCAGTGCGCCCGGCGGCAAGCCCGCCTCGATGGCCAGTTCGGCAAGCCGTATCGCACTCTGGCACGCGTCTTCCGACGGCTTGACGATGGCCGCATTGCCCATCGCGAGCGCAGGCGCGAGTGTCCGCCCCATCATCTGCGCCGGATAGTTCCACGGGATGATATGGGCCGTCACGCCAAGCGGCTCCCGCACGACACTGACGTTGTAGCCGTCGAGGTACGGGATCGTCTGACCGTGAACCTTGTCGGCGGCGCCACCGTAGAACTCGAAGTAGCGCGCAACCGCGTTCGCATCGGCACGCGCGGCCGACATCGGCTTGCCCGTGTCACGCGCCTCGATCCGTGCAAGCGCTTCGCGGTTGTCCAGGATCAACCCCGCGAGCCGCTGCATGATCCGGCCACGTTCGACCGCGCTCGTCGCACCCCATTCGCCGTCGAGCGCCGCGCGCGCCGCCCTCACCGCGCAATCGACGTCTGCAGCCGCGCCGCGACTGATCTGCGCGAACGACACACCCGTGCAAGGATCGACGACGTCGATGCAGCGCCCATCCGCCGCGTCGAGCCATTTGCCGCCAATCAGTATCGTCTTCATCGCCCCTCCTCCGTCCAGTTCATCGGTACGCCCGCGGCTTACTGGTTGCCTGGCTGCGAGTCGACCGCCTCGACTTCCTTCATGAACACCTTGTCGTTGTAGTGGTACAAATCATCGAGGTACGGCACGAAGAACTCGTAGAAGGTACGCGAGTCGTACTTCGGCGATTCGCCCGGCCCGACACAGGCCGGAATCGGCGCGACGCTCGCGTCGTCGTCCGGATAGAAGAAGAATGTGAGCGCATAGCGCTTGGTCGGCGGATTGACGACGCGATGCGGCGTCGCAATGAAGCGGTCGTTCGAGAGCCGATTCAAAACCTGCCCCGTGTTCACGATCAGCGCGTGCTCGACATACTCGACGTCGAGCCACTCGCGCGACGGCTTCATGACCTGCAGGCCGGGAACCGGCGTCATCGGCAGGAGCGTCAGGAAGCTGCCGTCCGAGTGCGGGGCAAGCGCATATTGCCCTTCCTCCATCTTTTCCTCGGGGTGGTAATACGCGCACCGTTGATAGTATTCAGGCATCTTGAACATATTGTCGAAATAACCGGCCGGCAATTCGAGTGCGCGCGCATAGATCGGCAACAACCTTAGTGCGAGCCGCTCCATCGACAACTGGTATGAGAGCAGCGTCTTTCTGAATTCCGGCAGACTGTCCGGCCACTGATTGAGCCCGCGATGGCGCACGTTCTCACGCACTTTCGGATCGTCGGCGGTCCGCTCGCGCATGAAGAGCCACGCGGCATTGGTGTCCTTCTTCGTGTTGAGCGCGATCTTTTCCATGATCGCCCGCGACTGCAGGATCGACGCCTTCGGCGGCAGGTAGCCCTGGTGGTGATAGCCGACGCGATGCCTGAGTTTCTCTTCCATCGGAATCTCGAACAGCGCGGCGGTCTGGGCGAACGAATCGTCGATGAGCGAGCGCGGGATGCCGTGATTGACGATCGCGAAGAAGCCGAGGTTCTCCTGGATCATCTTGACATCGGCGCCGAGCTGCTCGAGCGCCCCCTGTTCACCGGCCAGCCAGGGACCGACATCCAGGACCGGAATGTTGGTGCCACGCCGGATCGCGTCGAGGGCTCCGGCCGACGGATCGGCCTGTAGCGGCTGCTTGCCGGCTTGCGCATGCGAAGTCGTCATGATTGTCTCCTGAGTGTTTCGTCTATCTGGAAAGGTGGATGGCAATACACTGCCTGCCGGCTTCTGCGTCCGGCTCTCGACTCGATCGAACCTCGAAACGACGTTCGGCGTATCACGAATATTCCGGACCGCGACGCTGAGCCGCACACAGCGCGAGCAACGTCGCGCGCCGCGCCGGGTCCGCAGCGACGTTCCGCAAGCGCGCGAGCGCGTCCCACAGTTCGTCATCGATGGGTGCGCCAAGCTTCGCGGCATCGAGCAACCGGACAACCACGAGACGCGGATGCCCGAGCTTCACGCTATGACGCAGCAATTGCAGCGCTGCGTCGCGAGCGCTGCAGGTGTCCGCATCGGACGCCGACTCGCGCATCCCCACGCGCATGGTTTTCTTTAGCGACCTGATCTGCTCACGTGGCATTGGCTTATCTCCCGATCCGGTCATTCGATTGCCGGCCGGCGCCGGGACCGGGACCGGCTACGCATTCGGCACGCTCGTCGCGCGCGCACACGCATGCCGCGATACGCCGCATCTGCTCGCTCACCGGTAGCGAAAAAAAACCCTCTTCCTGACGCGCGATCGCGCGAACGACGCGCGCGTCGAACAGCCGCTTCAGCCGATAGCGGGCGCGCGCATCGCACAATGCGTCGTACTGCAGATTGATACGAAGCCAGGCCTGATGCGCGTCGATCGCGTCGGACAGCGCGCGGATCGATGCCGGCTGGCTGGCTGCAGTCAGCAGCACGGGCGGAACCCATGCGCCGTCGGGACGCCGGGTGACAGCGGCAATGCGCCGGATGTCGGTGGCCATTCGCTGCGCGCCCTGCAAATCCGCCTTGTTGACGACGAAGATATCGGCCATCTCCATGATCCCGGCCTTCATGGCCTGCACGATGTCGCCGCTGTCGGGCAAGAGCAGCAGGACCAGCGTGTCCACCTGCTGGCGCGCCGCGTACTCGGCCTGGCCGACGCCCACCGTCTCGAGCAGCACCTCGGCAAAGCCGAACGCATCCATCGCATCGAGCATCTCGGGCATGTTGTCGGCGAGCCCGTCGGATGTGCCGCGCGAGCCGAGCGAGCGGATATAGAGGTCGGCGCTGCCGTCGAGTTCGTCCATCCGGATCCGGTCGCCAAGAATGGCGCCCCCGCTCGTCGGGCTGCTCGGATCGACGGCCAGCACGCCGATGCGGCCACGCGTGGCTCGCTCGAGCGCAAGGCGGCCGAGCAGCGTGCTCTTGCCCGCGCCGGGCGCGCCCGTGATACCGATGCGGCGCGCCGGCTGCGACGTGGCGCCCGTCGCCGGCGGCGTTGGCATGTCGCACACGTCGGCATTCGCGATGCGCGTGAGCGTGCGGCCGAGCGCGTGTCGGTCAAGCGGCGGCAGCGTCATGTAGCCACCTTGCCCAGCACGTCGTCGCGATGCTCGTCGAGGAGCGGCGGCAGGCCGTACGCAGGACGAAAACCCGAGAAGCGAATCGGACTCGCGACGCCCCGCAGCGGCAAGCGCCCGTCGCCGAGCGGCACGACGAGGCCGCGGGCGGCGGCGATCTCGCTGCGCAACGCATCGTTCAGCGTGCCGATCTCCGACACGACAACACCGCGCGGCGTGAGCCGCCGCACCCATTGCGCCGCCGGCGCCGTTCGCAACACATCGGCAATCGCGGCGACAACCACGTCGCGGTGCACGCGCCGCGCCGCCATCGTCGCAAACCTCGGGTCGGTGAGCCACGCGGGCTGCGCGATCTCGTTGCAGAAAATCCGCCAGAAGCGGTCGTGGCTGATGAACAGCGTGAGCCAGCCGTCTGCTGTCGGGAAAATCTGCGCCGGCACGAGATACGGGTGCGACGAATGCGCGAGCCGCTCGACGGTTTCCCCGGCGTTCAACGCAGCGCTCGCCAGGTAGTTCAGCTGCGACAGCATCACGTCGTACATCGCGACGTCGACCTGCCCGCCCTCCCCCTGCACAAGCTTCGCCAGCAGGCCGACGGCGGCAACCAGCCCGGCCGAGTTGTCGACAGCGGAATAGCCCGCCTTGGTCGGCGGCGCGTTCGGGTCGCCGGTCAGTGCCATGATCCCGGTCATCGCCTGGATCACGTAGTCGTACGCGGGACTATCGGAAAACGGGCCGTCAAGCCCGTAGCCGGTCAGCGCGACGCACACGAGACGCTCGTTCCGGCGCCGCAGCGCATCGTATGTGAGGCCGAGCTTGCGGATCGCAGACGGCCGCAGATTGGTCACGAGCGCGTGAGCGGAACCCGCGAGGTGCTCGAGGGCCGCGCGCCCGTCGCCGCTCGCGAGATCGAGCACCACGCTCTTCTTGTTGCGGTTCAGGCTCGCAAAGTACGCGTTGTGCGGGCCGATGAAATGCGGACTGACCGTGCGGCCGATGTCGCCATCCGGCGTCTCGATCTTGATGATCTCGGCACCCATGTCGGCGAGCATCAGCGTACAGTACGGGCCGGCGAGCATGTGCGCGACCTCGATGACGCGGACACCTGCAAGCGGCGCGCTCACGACAGGCGCTCCGCAAGCGTCGCGACGACCCGCTCGAGCGGCATGTCGGCAGTGAATACGCCGGCCACGCCGAGTTCGCGAAGGTACGGATGATCCTCGGCCGGAATGGTACCGCCTACGAACACCTTCACATCGGGTGCGCCGCTTGCCCGCAACTGCGCAATGACATCGCGCACAAGCTCCTTGTGGCTGCCCGACAGGATGCTCAGACCGACCGCATCGACACCTTCGTCGACCGCAACCTGAGCGATCTGCAGCGGGCTGCGCCGCAGCCCCGTATAGATCACTTCGGCGCCTGCGTTGCGTAACGTGAGCGCGATGATCTTCGCGCCGATATCGTGGCCGTCCAGCCCGGGCTTCCCGATCAGAATCCGCTTGCCGGCCAGCGCGGCGGTCGCTTGAACGTTGCTCATAGACTCACGGGCTCCTTGAATTCGCCCCACACTTGCTTCAGGCACGAGACCATCTCGCCGACCGTTGCATACGCATGACAGCAATCGACCAGATAGGGCATCACGTTCCCGTCGTCACGGGCGGCAGCAGCGGCGAGGCGCGCGAGCGACCGGTCCACGGCCGCCTGCCGGCGCGTATCGAGCGTGCGCTGAAATTTCTCGAGCGCACGCTGCGCGACGGTCGGATCCAGCGTGAACACTTCACCGACCCGGACCTCCTCGCCGGCTTTCCTGAAGTGGTTCTGGCCCACGATCACGTTGAGCCCGCCGTCGGTATCGAGCTTGCGCTCGAGGCCGCGCTCCGCGAGCCGGAGCTGAATCCAGCCGTCCTCGATGGCGCGCACGACCCCGCCATACGCGTCGATCTCCGCCATGACATCGAGGATCTGCTGCTCCATGCGGTCGGTGTGCTGCTCGAGGAAATAGCTGCCGCCGAGCGGATCGACCGTGCGGCCGATACCGCTCTCGTAGGCAATGATCTGCTGTGTGCGGACGGCAAGTTCCGCCGAGAACTCGGTCGGGATCTGGAATGCCTCGTCGAATGCGCACGTGAAGATCGACTGCGCGCCGCCGAACACGGCCGCCATCGTCTCGACCGCCACGCGTACCACATTGTTGTACGGCTGTGGTGCGACGAGCGACGAGCCGCCGCACACGACGCCGAACCGGAAATGTTGTGCGCGCGGATCCAGCGCGCCGTATCGATCCTTCATGAAACGCGCCCACAGCCGCCGTCCCGCGCGAAATTTCGCGATCTCGTCGAAGAAATCCATGTGCACGTAGAAAAAGAACGACAGGCGCTTTGCGAACTTCTCGATGTCACCGCCACGCGCGCGCAGCTCGTCGACATACGCGAGGCCGTTCGCCAGCGTATAGGCCATTTCCTCGGCCGCCGTCGCGCCGGCATCCCGCACATGCGCACCCGCGATACTGATCGGATTGAAGCGTGGCGACACTTCGTTCGAGTACAGGATCGTATCGGCGATGAGTCGCATCGACGGCCGCACCGGGAAGATCCATGTGCCGCGTGCGACATATTCCTTGAGGATGTCGTTCTGGATCGTACCTGTCAGCTGGCTGCGCGGCACGTTCTGCTTGTCGGCGACCGCGAGGTACATCGCATAGATGATGGCGGCCGTGCCGTTGATCGTGAACGACGTCGAGATCTTCGAAAGATCGAGTCCGTCGAACAGGATTTCCGCCTCGCTCAGGTTCGACAGCGACACACCCACCTTGCCGATTTCCGGCCGCGCCATCGGATGCGTCGGATCGAAACCACACTGCGTCGGCAGGTCGAGTGCGACCGACAGTCCGGTCTGGCCCTGGGCAAGCAGGAACTTGTAGCGCTCGTTGGATTCCTCGGCGGTCCCGAAGCCGGAATACTGGCGGATCGTCCACAACCTTCCCTGATAGCCGTCCGGGAAAATGCCGCGAGTGAACGGAAATTCGCCCGGCATGCCGATGCGCGCGCCGTCCGCGCCGTCGGCCGGGCCTGTCACGCTCGTCGGAACGTCGATGCCGCTCGGGCTGACCGGGCGCAGCAGGGGTTCGGCGAGGCCGGAAGGATCCGCCACCGCAGCGTTCTCGCCTTTGCTCATTTCGTGCCCTTGTCGAGAAATGTGTCCGACGCGCGCCAGTGATCGTCGTGGAGCCATGTCGTCAGCAACTGCTGCTGTTCGACACGCCGTGCAGCATCGCCGGACGCACCCTCGCGCCACGCGATGACCTGCGCCTTGATGCCGCGCAGCACTTGCGGCGCACAGGCGAGCAACGGCGCAAGAAAATCTCGAACGTCGGCGCCATGCGGCCCGTCCGCGATCACGGCATCGGCGAGTCCCCATGACAGCGCGCATGCCGCATCGACCATTTCGCAGCGGCTCATCATTCGCATCGCGCGCGCGCCGCCCACCGTGCGGCAAAGGTCTGGGCCGCCGCCCCAGGCGGAAGTGATCGCGAGCCTCGCCTGCACGAATCCGATACGCGCATGCGCCGCCTGCATCCGCATGTCGCACGCGAGCGCCAGTTCGGCGCCACCGCCGATCGCATCGCCGTTGAGCATGGCGATCACCGGCACCGGACAATGGCGCAGCGCATCGAGCGCGCCACGCGCCTGCTCGCTCATCGCCAGCGTCGCGTCGGCATCGCGCACGCCGGACAAATCCCGCAGGTCGCCACCCGCAGCGAAGAATCGATCGCCTGCCCCCGTCAGCACGATGCAGCGCAAGTCGACGCGCGCAGCCGCGTCATCGACGGCCCGTGCAATTGCCGACAGCACGTGGCGCGCCAGCGCGTTGTGCTTGTGCGCGCGATCGATCGTGATCCAGAGCGCACCGTCGACACGCATCTCCACGATGATTTCGTTACCTGTCTGCACGCCGTTTTGTCTCCGGTTTGTGTTTGAGTCGATGCTAGTATCTGACTTGTTCACGAACAAGAAACCGAATTCAGCATGTCGAACAAACGGCGACTGAATCGAGCAATTCGCGAGATGCGACGCCGTTTGTTCAGCGGGCTGAACACAACTTCCGGCAAAGGGGGAGACAAAGCGATGAGCGGAATCTCGGTAACGGCGGTCGAGCGGGTCATCGACATTCTCGAAGCATTCCAGGTGCACCAGCGGCCGCTGTCGCTGACTGAGCTCGCCGAAGCGGTCGACATTCCGAAAAGCACCTGCCATGCGATCGTGCAGACGCTGATGGCGCGCGGCTATCTGTATACGTTGACGCGCCCGCGCTCGCTGTATCCGACGCGACGCATCTACGACGTGACGCGCGACATTGCCGCCAAGGACCCGTTCATCGAACGCGCGACGCCGGTACTCGAGCGTCTGCGCGATACGACGCGCGAGACCGTCATCCTCGGCAAGCGCCAGGGGAACGCCGTGATTTACCTGCAGGTCGTCGAAGGACTTCATGCGATCCGCTATTCGGCGAAACCGGGTGAGTTCAAGCCGCTGCATTCGAGCTCGATCGGCAAGGCACTGCTCGGCGGTCTCAAGGAGACGGAGCTGCGTGCGTGGCTCGACGGCCGACAATTGCCGGCCATCACGACGGCGACGCAAACGGATCATGAAGCGCTTGTCCGGGAACTGCAGGACAGCCGTCGTGCCGGCTATTTCGTCACGCGCGGCGAGAACGTATGCGACGTCTGGGCGGTCGCGGCCTATCTCACGCTCAACCACGAAACGCTCGCGATCGCAGTCGCAGGCCCGCGCAATCGCATGGAAGGCTGCGTGACCGAATGCGCGAAGGTCCTCGTAGCGACGTGCAGTCTTCTCACGCGCCAGTTGGCCGGCACCGGCATCCCCGCATAAGCGCATCGGATCGAGTATCGGGCGCGCGCCGAAACGCGCGGCCGAACGACGGATCGTCGCGCTCACGGCCGCACGCGCGGCGGCCCCGGACGACAACGCATCACTTTGCCCGGCAACCGGGCGTTCCCATCGCAGCATGCGCCTCCGATTCGTCCGCGTGAATCCGCCGGCGCCCGGTGGCGCCACGCGACACCGTCTGCGAGCACGATCCGCTCGCGCCAGCCCCTCGCAAGCATCCACGAAAGCATGCGCACGGGTGCAACGAAATTGTGTGCACCGTACTTCAGTAATCACGCTATCAGCCGGCGGTTCTGGATTGCTATGTTGGCTTCCAGCGAAGGGATGCGCGAACGGATCGGGCGCCCTCGCGTATCCCCAACCTTCTCAGGTCCCAAACCATGCCCGAGCTTCACGAACTGTCCGCAACAGAACTATCGACACGCTTTCGGTCACGCAGCCTGACGCCAACCGACTTCGCGAACGCGCTGCTCGATCACGTCGTCCGCTGGGAACCGCACATCAATGCGCTTGCGCAATTCGAGCCGGCTCGCGTTCGCGCGCAGGCGGCTGCATCCACGCAACGCTGGGCTGCCGGCCAGCCGCTCAGCGACATCGACGGCGTGCCGGTCACGCTCAAGGAACTGATCGCGACCGAAGGCGACCGGATACGACAGGGGACAACCGCGACCCGGTCGACCCCGGCAAGCGTCGACGCCCCCATCGCGATGCGCTTGCGCGAGGCCGGTGCGGTGCTGCTCGGCAAGACGACCGTACCCGACTACAGCATGCTCGCGTCCGGCGCTTCGAGCTTGTATGGCGTGACGCGCAACCCATGGTGCGTCGACAACAATACGGGCGGTTCGAGCAGCGGCACAGCTGCTGCCGCCGCGGCTGGATATGGTCCGCTGCACGTCGGCACGGACATCGGCGGCTCGATCCGCATTCCGTCCGCACTGTGCGGCCTCGTCGGATTCAAGCCATCGCTCGGACGCGTGCCGATCGATCCGTACTACACGGGTCGCTGCGCCGGACCGATGACACGCACGATCGACGACGCCGCGCTGCTGATGCGTCATATCGCGCAACCGGACTGGCGCGATGCGACCAGTTTGCCGCCCGATCCGATTGACTGGTCGATTGCCGCCGCCGACGTTCGCGGCAAGCGGATCGGCCTGCTGCTGGACATGGGCTGCGGGCTGGCGCCCGACGTGGAAATCGTCCGCGCGGTCGAAGCGGCCGCCGAAACGTTTCGCGCGCATGGCGCCGTGATCGTCCCGTTGCCGCCCATGCTGAACCAGGCGATGCTCGATGGCCTCGATCGCTTCTGGCAGGCGCGCATGTGGGCCGAACTCGAGCGCCTGTCTGACGATGCGCGCGAGCGCGTGTTGCCTTATGTCGTCGCGTGGGGACGCCAGGGTGCGAGCGTCTCCGGTGTCGAGGCCGTACGCGGTTTCACGCGTACGTTCGAGATGCGTGCAGCGGCGGCACGTGTGTTCCAGAACGTCGACGCGTTGCTGTCGCCGACCACGCCGGTCGCGTCCTATCCAGCGGAATGGGCAAGCCCGACCAATGACCCGACACGCGCGCTGGATCCGATTGCATTGACCGTCGGCTGGAACATGGGCGAGCAGCCGGCGCTCTCGATCAACTGCGGATTTACCGCCAGCGGCGCGCCAATCGGCCTCCAGATCGTCGGCCCGCGCTTTGCGGACCGGTGGGTCCTGCAGCTCGGGAAGGCTTACGAAACCTGGCGCGGTGCGATGCCGTCGTGGCCGTCGCCCCCCCACTGACCGGCGCGTCTCGCCGTCCGTCTGGATGCCGGCCCGCGACGCCGACATCCGTCTCATCCGCCATCCTGCTCCGGCATGACCAGACTGCGTCGTCATGCCGGCGGGAATCGCTCGTCCTTATCGGGGAAGCCGTCATGGAAGACATGCTGGATCCGGCGTATCGCGCGTCGAACGCCACGCCGCTCACGCCGACCGCGAACATACGCCGCAACGTTGCTGCGGTCGCACTCGGCAATGCCGTCGAGTACTTTGACTTCGGCACCTACGCCACCTTCGCCGTCATGATCGGCCACACGTTCTTTCCGACGCAGAACGCGTTCATGCGGCTGCTGCTGTCGGTGTCCGTGTTCGGACTCGGCTTCGTCGTCCGCCCGCTCGGCGCCGTGCTGATCGGCGCCTATGCGGACCGGGTCGGCCGCAAGCCGGCGATGATGCTGACGCTCGTGATGATGGCAGTCGGCACCGCCGCGATGGCCGTGTTGCCGGGTTACCAGACGATCGGCATCGCCGCTCCGATCCTGCTCGTGTGCACGCGACTCGTCCAGGGGCTCGCATGGGGCGGTGAAGCGGGTCCCGCAACGACGTACATGCTCGAATCGGCACCATCCGGCCAGCGCGGAACCTATGCTTGCTGGCAGCTCGCGACGCAGGGCTTCGCGACGATCGCCGCGGGCGTGTGCGGCTATCTGCTGACGGTTTCGCTGTCCGAGGCAGACCTGTACGCCTGGGGCTGGCGGGTGCCGTTCGCGTTCGGCCTGCTGGTCCTGCCGATCGGCGTCTACATCCGCCGCAGGCTGTCTGACACGGTCGATACGGACGATGCCCACGCATCGACAGGGGAGATCCTGCGCGAGCTGAACCGTGGCCATCGCGGACGTATTGCACTCGGCCTGATGATGATTTTCGGCATCACGATCACGCAGTACTTCCTGAACTACATGACCACGTTCGCGCTGACGGACCTGCATCTGCCCGAAAGCGTCGCCATGCTCGCCACGCTGACGACCGGTTCCGTGCTCGCCGTGTTCGCGCTGATCGGCGGGCGCCTCTGCGACAGGTACGGTCGTCGCCCCGTGCTCATCTGGCCGCGGGTCGCGCTACTGCTCCTGATCGTTCCGGCGATGAAGCTGATCGTCGCTCATCCGACGCCGGCCGTACTGCTCGTCGCGCTCGCGTTGCTGACCGCACTGCACGGCATCAGCGCGTCAGCCGTCATCGTGCTGATCGCCGAGAGCTTTCCGCGTCGCGTCCGTTCGACCGGATTCTCGATCGTCTACGCGGTCGCCGTGTCGTTATTCGGCGGCACCGCGCAAAGCATCGTGACCTGGCTGATCGGTACCACCGGCGATCCGATGTCACCGACCGGATATCTGCTCGCCACCAATCTCGTCAGCATCATCGCCAGCTTCCTCGCGTCGGAGACTTCTCCGATGCATCGCGCAACGCGTTGACCTCCCACCCCATTCGACCTTCACAACCATCCATGATGCGGGACACTTTCATGAAGAGCCGCGTACCGTGCGGTGCGACGCAACCGGACGAGCACCGGCTTGCCGCAGCATTCGTCATCGCCGCCGGGTGCGCCGCCTTCGGCTCCACGGCATCGGCGCAAGGCAGCGTCACGCTGTACGGCTTGCTCGACGCCGGCATCCAGTACAAGACCCAGGCGAATGCGGCTGGCAACAGCGTCGTCACGTCCACCAACGCGAACGCAGCGTATCCGTCGCGCTTCGGGCTGCGGATCGCGGAAGACCTCGGCGGCGGCATGCAGGTGATCGCCCAGCTCGAAAACGGCTTCTCGCTCAGCACCGGCGCGCTCGCATCGGCCGATACGATGTTCAACCGGATCGCGCTCGTTGGTCTGCGCAGCGACCGGCTCGGCACACTGACGTTCGGCCACCAATACAGTGTGCAGTACGACAAGACCGTGCTGTACGATCCAACGCTTTTCAACAATTACTCGATCTACTCGCTCAACATCATCCCGCCTGCAACCGTGCGGCTCGACAACTCGGTCAAATACCTGTCGCCGGAATTCCGCGGGCTGTCGGTCGAGGGCATGTTCGGCTTTGGGCAGCAGTTGCCCGGCCATGCCGACGCGGGGCGCTACTGGGGCATCGCAGCGGAGTACAAGCCGGGCGACCTGTGGCTGCGCGCGGGATACGAACAAGTCAACGGAACGATATCGGGCAGCGTCGACCGGTCATCCGACGTCGACCGGCGCACGAGCTTCGCGGCCCGCTATGCGTTCGACCCGTTCAACGTCTCCGGTGGTGTCGTGCTGATTCGCGGAAACCTGCAGGCGTCGCCAGACGGCAACGTCTACTGGCTTGCCGCGCAATACATGCCGACGCCGTTCCTGAAGATCGCGGCCGAAGGCGGACGCTACGTCGTCAAGGGTAGCGGCGCACGGCCGACGCTCGCGAATCTGTCCGTGTTCTATTGGCTATCCAAGCGAACGAACGTATACGCGACGGCGGGTTATATGGTGAATGGCGGCGGCAGCAACTTCGGCGTAACGAACTACACGACGACTCCGGTCGCCAATATCTCGCAACTGGGCGCTGCCGCCGGGCTCGTCGTGAGATTCTGACGCCGGCCGCCTTCGCGTGGCCGTCACTGCCCGGAGGATTGCACGCGATGGCGCGCCATTTCGGCCTTGAGCATTTCCGCGCAGCGGTGCGCGGCAAGCGTCTGGGTGCGGTACCGGTAGGCGCACAACTCCACGCGCACCTGCTGCAGTTCGGCGTCGGCGATGCGTATGGCGTAAAGCCCGCTGTCGTCGAGCTGCGCAGCCTCGGGAGATCCGCAGCCCGCGTCGTCGGCACGCGGCGGGAAGCTGGGACGAATCAGCAACGCGGCGCCTTGGCGGGCGAGCGCATGCTGCGTTTCGAGGGAGCCCGTCGTAAACGTCGGCTTGAGCGTGATGCCGCACTGCCTGGCGACGCGATCGAGCGCCTGCCTCGTACCGAACGCGGCATTCGGCATGACGAGCGGCTCATTGATCAGTTCGGCGAGCGTGACGCTCGATCGCGAACACAAAGGATGCCCCGCCCGCACAAGCACGTGGTGCCATACGTCGACATGCGCGATCTTCTCGATGTCATCGCGATGCGGCAGGTAGTATCCGATCGCAAGATCCGCATGCCCCTGGCTCAGCGCATCGAGCGTCTCGCGCGCCGTCGCCACCGAAATATCGAACTGAATGCGTGGATATTGGCGCGTGAACGCGGCGAGCACCGGCGCAAGGAGACCTGACACGACACCCTCGGTCGTGAACACGGCAACCGTGCCGACATCAAGGTTACGGCGTTCCGAGATCAGAGTTTTGACGAGATCGAGCTCCTGCAGCACCGTGTCGACCCGTTCTGCCAGGAACTCCCCCTCCGCGGTCAGACGGATGCCGCGCGGTCCGCGTTCGAACAGCTGCACACCGAAATGATGTTCGAGCAATTCGATCTGCCGACTGATCGCCGTCGGCGCGACATGAAGCCGCTCGGACGCTTTGCGCAACGACGTGCTGTTTGCCAGTTCCTTGAAGTAGCGCAAGGTGCGAAGTTGCATCGGCTCGAATTTCAAGTAAGCGGAGGGAGCGCATGCCGGACAAGCATGGAAGACAGTATTGCCGGCTGACGCAAGGATCAGGTGCCACCGATCATCGCCGTGCGGCGCGCCGGATGTCCATCAGGAATGACCAGAGTGTCGATCGACGCCCCGAATCCGCCTCGCTTTCGCGTGTCGAGAGCCATGCGGCACTTATGATCAGCTTGGGTTTTCTTGCGCACGCAAATGGACGTCGCATGCGGATGCCAACTGTCGTTGGCGCATGAACACACCGCCATATATTTCCCG
>NZ_JBSAXC010000024.1:0-92696 GCF_053427725.1 Burkholderia sp. PU8-34 | reverse complement strand
TGCCCTGGCGGTAGCGGTACTGGTAGCCACTGCCGAAGTACTGAAACCACGCCCAGCCGGCGTCATCGGCGTCTTCCTCGTTCGACCAGTACGCGGCCCGCTCGAAGAGATCGCGATGTTTCGCATAGGCGACAGCGAGCTCGACGCGGGTCGGCAGATCTCCGCCGAGTCCCTTCGCCCATTCGAGGGATTTCTGCCACGTCGCCCGCGTATCGCCGGGAAGCAGGACGGTGTGTTCGACGTCGCCATTCGCGTCGATGACGCCGCACAAATAGATCTCGCCTTCGGCGAGGGGAGGAGGCTGGATCTGCATGGTTTCTCCTGGGTGATTGCGCGGCGGCGCGAGGCCGCCGTATCCGATTGGCTTACTCGTTGGAGAACGGATTGCCGAAGAAGAACGGGTTCCCGGTCTTTTCCTTGATCGTGCTGATCACGGTCGTGGCGGCTGCCTCGAGCACCTTGTCGGCGCGGATCAGTTCGAACCAGAACGCGAGCTTGCCGTCGCGCACGCGGTACCGCAGACGCGCGTCGACCTGGTAGGCGTCACCGTTCCAGAAGACGGGCACACCGATCGCGAATCGCTCGAACACCGACATCTTCTGGAGCGTCTGCGCGTCGTCGTCCTGGACAAACGACAGGTTGACGCCGCCGTTCGACAGGCGGATTGCGCTCTTGAACCGCATGTCCTGTGTGGCCTCGAAGGACAGAGCCATCTCGAGCATGGCGGCACCGCTCGGCAGCCCGGAGCCATCCGGGCTCGCGATGTCCTTCAGGTTGTCTTCGATGAATGCCGCGAACTCGGTCTGGCTGAGCTGCTTCTTGTTGTGAGCGGTCCAGCGGCGCCATTCCTCGCTGAACTCGGGCGAGAAGAAAGCGCGGTGGTCGCGCCATGCTGGCTTGGCCTCGTCCGCGCCGTGATCGTTGATGATGCCGGTGAACGAGATCTTGCCCTGCACGTAATCGGCGAGGCACCAGATCGTGCAGTCGGTCAGCGAGCCGTGGCGCTTCACGTATTCGATGAAGCTGTCGACGTCGCGCACGCGAACCTGTGCGACCTTGCGCAGCGGTGTGGGCAGCTTGCCAGACTCGTCCTTCTCGGCGAGGCTCCAGCCCGGCGGCAGAGCGATGCGCCGCACTGCGGCCGCGGTGTTCGAACCGATGTCGATCGGTTGCTTCATCTCGCGTGCGAGCGTCTCGGCGAGGTTCTGATTGAGGTCTTCCATGGCTTCAGGCGATTCCTTGCAGGTGGAGGGAGAGGGTTATGCCGTCTTGAGCGCGGCCGGCGGTGCGTCCGAAGCGCCGTCGACGCGCTTCAGGTCAAGCTTCTGTTGGCGGGGGTCATCAGCGATGAGATTGCCCTCTGCTGTCGCGAACAGCATCGCTTCCATCGGGTCCTCTGCGGGCTTCTTCAGCGCGATCTTTCCGCCGATATGCATGGCGCCCCCGCGCGTCGCTTTCTTGACGGCGATCGTGATGGTCAGGACGCCGCCCTTGCCGCTGGCGTCGACTGCGTTGACCAGTTCCGCGAGCTTCTCGCTGGCCTGGTCGATGAAGACACCGCCGCCGATATGGCGCAGCGTGTCGGTAATGGGTCTGACGCTCATGTGATCTCCGTTTGGTTGTGAGGGTCGAGTCAGTCGATGTCGTTTGCAGCGCGGGTCTTCGCGTCGCGAAAGGTGCAGGATTCGGCATCCGCCTCGCGTGAAGCGCGGGCTCGGGCGCCGGCTTCAAGGACGCGGCGGATCAGCGGATTCGTGATCGCATCGACAGCTGATCCGCTGCAGCGCTGCAGGCGGAACTCGCGTGCAATCATGGCGTCGGAAACTGCGATCGATACGGTCACGGTCAATCCTTTAAGGAATCCTGATTCAATGAACCGGAATTCGAAAGATGAGAACTTTCGGGATTACGTGCGCCGGACTGCGGCCGGGCGCTCGATCTTCTCAGCGTTCTGCTGAATAACCGCCTGAAGGGCAAGAAACACCACGAGAGCCGCTACAGCGCCGAGCCAAATTTTCACGAGAGCCATGGAATCACCCCAGCACGATAGGCAACACAGAGGAACCAGACGCAGCCGACTGCGCCGCCGCAACCGAGGACCCATATGCATGCTTTGATGACGTGCCCGTGCAATTCATCGCAAGAAGCGAGGAGGGCGTTGTCGGACGCGGGCCGTTGGATAGCGAGGGGCCGCATCACAGACCCTCACCGCAGATCCGCATGTGTCGGATGGGATCGGGGGCCGGCGCACCGAAGCCCGCTTTCGCGAGAACCGCATCGACGACGGCGCGAACGCCCGATGTGAGTACAGTCTTCGACGCGACCAGTCGCAGCGCGTCGATTGCTTCGCCGGCCGGGACGAGATGTTCGTCAAGTGCGCGATCAGCGGCGAGCGAGCGGTCATAAACACCCTTTGCTTCGGTCGCGGTCACCTCCGTGCCGAGCTCTCCGTAGGCGAAGCTGGCGTCCGCGCGTTGCTGCGCAAGTTCCTTCGCGCGCTGCAACCATGCCTGTCCTGCAGTGTGCTTGTTCTGGTCCACGATGTTCCCCCGAAGTGGTTTTGTCAGTGCCGGTTGTGACGGTCACTGCCGACGCGTTTGATCGCCTCCGCGCCGAAGATGAAGGCGCAGAGGACGAACAGGGAGATGAAGCCGATGACATAGAACGACATGAAATCCTCGTCAGTCGTGTATGAATGCGGCGCGACGCGCCGGCCTGTCGGACTGCACTCAAGGAATGGCACTGCGCGCGGCAATGCCATTCGATCAGGGCAGTCACTACTCTCAAGGGCGCGCACTCGGCAGGGAACTGCTGCAGGTGGATTTGTCGGTGCGGTCGGGCCGCGTCCGAATGCGCGCTCTTGAGAGCATTGCTTTACGTCCCCGTCCGGCGACACCTGGCCGAGCCAGCTCCGGAACGGGGACGGTGCGACGAGTTACCACGCCACTCATCGCTGGGCGCCTTGCGGAAACGGCTCATCAGGCCGTCATTTCTCGCGCTTTTACATTCAGCCGCGCGAGGCCAAGGGCTGGGTGCTGAGCACCTGTTCATCTTTCGTCAGGGTTAAGGAGCAATCCGCCTGCGGCGGTGGCGCTTACCGTGAAGCGCTTGAGACGGATCATATGCCAGTAAAACTAGCATTGCAAGAAAAACTAGTGGAGCGGGCAAAAAAAAGCGCGCCGCGTGGCGCGCTCGCACGAAATTAAATAGTCGATACATTCATGGCGCATCGATGACAGTGAATTGACTTTTGGGGAAAAAGATTGGCTTCCCATAGCCGGCGAATATTAGGCGAACACCGTCTGTTGTGTAGTGAACATTGCAGGTCTGGTCGACTTTGTGTCCGCTGCTGTCGAGGACGATCCCGGTCGGACCGCCGTCGCACGTCACTGATTCATCAATGACCATGACAGACATTCCCTTCGGCATATGTGCGACCGCGGCTTGTCCGGCGGCATTTGCGTGGCTCGCCCATAGGGCGACGATCGATGGCATAGCCACCTTGGTGACCCACCTAAAATTGAAGATGCTCAAGGCATTTCTCCCATGTCCATCTAACGCGATTGGTCTCCGAGCAGCGTGCACGGTAGGAAACACGCGGGCGTGACGCGTGCTTCGATCCGCATGTGATTTGACATAGGTCAAATGAGCGCCGCTCGCGGCAACGCTCGCGTCACATGCGTGTCTTGATTTTCCTGGCCGGCACCGGGTGCGCGATGTAATACATCCAAGTGATCTCTTCTGGCTTAAAGAGCATTGATCCTGGCTCATTGTAGGAGGCAAGCTGGATGCCCCCTCGCCGGGAGATAAGCTTCTTGATCATGGTCTCGCCGCTTTCGAGTCGAACAAGGACATCGTCCTCGAGTTCTGGCTCAGTTCCCGGCTCGACGAAGGCGAATTCGCCAGGATTAAAGCGAGGAACCATGGATGTGCCGATCACTGGCACGAGAAAGGCATGGGGATCGCTTGTAGCGATTTCTGCGTATTCGTCTGTTGCACCCACAGGATAGTCCCCATCCGTCCAAATTCTCTCAGGCAATCCGCCTTGTGCGCGCCCAACGACGAAGACCCGTCTGAAGTTTGAAGCGCGTACTGAATACTGCAGCGGAATAGGCTGATTGGGAAGGGGCGGCTCTCTCTTAACCGCCGACGGAGAAGTGTCCCCCTGACCGCCCGCCTGCGAAGGGCCGAACAAGAGGTATTCCGGGGTTGTTTTTAAGGCATCAGCTACTGCTTTTAAACGCTCGCGCTTAGGAGCCGTTCCGCCTTCCTCTTTTTCCCATTGTTGAACGGTCTGCCACGCCTTCACCCCCACGAGGGCGGCAAGCGCCTCCATGGAAAGGCCGAGAGCTTCTCGCCGCTCTTTTATTCGTCGATGGATGTTCATGCGCGGGATCGTAGCCGCAAGTTTTTCTTGCGTCATTGCAGGATTTTCTTGTGTCACTGGTTTTTCTAGCATAGAATCAGTGCTCATGAATATCTCCAAACATACCCCCAGAAACGAAGCCTTGGAGCGTGCTATAGCGCACTTCGGCTCGCTTTCGGCAATGGCACGAGCGCTTGGGCTTTCTGGTTACCAGGTCATCCAACAGTGGAGAACGGCCGGAAGGGTCCCGGCGCCGCATGTACCTAGGCTGGCGGAGCTCACCGGGGAAAGTCGCGAAGATCTGGTGGGCTGGACGCGGGAGGACGTAACCGATCGCGCGAAGGCAAGCGACGATGCTCAACCGCCGGCAGGTGGCAGTCTCGGTGGTGATGATCCGCATGGTGAGTAGTGGCTTCGGTAAGTGGTAAAAAAATTTTGCGCCTCTGCCGAGTCGTAATTCCAGTGGTAACCCAGTTGTTTTTTTCAATGGAGTCTGAATGCTCTTACAGCCTCACCACCAGCCTGCAAGCGGCGCCCGTGCGGAGCAGGCTGAGTTCGTGCCGCAGGAATCGATCGCTGAGTGTCGTTCCTTCCGTGATGCCGTGTTCCTCGCTTGGGAAAAGCGAGTCGAGCGCGGCATGACGCAAAGAACGCTTGCTGAGCGCCTGGAAGTTCCGGCATCGCATCTTTCCAACATGCTCAACCGGGATCCGGTCGATCGTCATGGAAAGGCGCGCCAGGATCTTCCCGCTCGACTGATCGCGGACTTTGAAAGGGTCGTCGGCAATCGTGCCATCTCGCAGTATCTCGCGCGCATGGCCATGCTGACGTTGATGGAGGAAGTGATTCAGCAGAGGGCGACTATGAAATGACGGAGGAACAGGCGCTTCGGATTGGCCGGCAGGCCGCAAAGGACGCCCGGGAACGGGTGGGTTATGACCGAAACGCACTGCTACAGGAGTTGGAACGAGATTCGTATAAGAAAGAGGAGTTGATTGAAGCGCTCACGATCACCGGGCTCTTGATACTCCAGGCACGTCAGGAAACAAAGCAGTAAGGCGCGCCGGCTTCGGCCGGCGCACTGAATCCGATCACAAGCGCTCGAGCACGAGTTCTTTTGATTCGATTTAGTAGTCCTACGCGGCGCGGGCCGCATGGAGTTGCCTATGACTGAAATAATCAGCGCCCGCTCGGGCCGTCGCGTCGCTGAGACGCAACATGCGGCGTACCACGCCATCACGGTAAAGGAGCTCACGGCCAAGCAGAAGATGGTCGTCGAGGCGTTCCATGTTCCCGGCGAGTTTCTGACGCGCGAGGACATCGCCGCGCGTACCAACATGAAGCTGTCGAGCGTTTGCGGCCGCGTCCGGGAACTGCTCGACGCCGGCCGTCTGGTGGTTGTCGGATCGCGCAAGGATCCTGCGACCGGCTCCAGTCAGCAACTGCTCGCGCTTGTGACGCCGGCGGTCGCATGAGCATCCATCTCCTCAATCTTGCCTGGCAGAAGGATATTCCTCACGCACCGAAGATCGTTCTCCTTGCGCTAGCGGATTTCGCCGTGCAGTCGACGGGCGAGTGCTGGCCGTCGGTGCGCGCTCTGTCGGCGAAGTGCGGCCTTTCCGCGTCGTCGGTCCGATCTCAGGTCAAGACCCTCCAAGCGGCCGGCCTGGTCGACGTCGAGGAGCGGGACGGTGCGAACCTTTACCGCGTGAAGCTGGGGGCTGCCTCGTGAGCGTAAAGATCATGGGCATGGTCTTCGATCGCTATCCGGCCGGTGGCGGCGAGATGATCCTCGCTTTGAAGCTGGCTGACCACGCGCACGACGACGGCACCCACATCTATCCCGGCATCGCCAGCTTGGCCGAGAAGACGCGGCAGAGCGAGCGCGCCGTGCAGTACCAGCTTCGCCGCATGGAGAAGTGCGGCTGGCTGGTTCTCGTCGACCAGGGAAAGGGCGGCCGCGGCAAGACGCGCGAATACCGCATCAATCCCGATTGGCTAAACGGTGCAGAACTTGCGCCCATTTCGTCTGGCTCAAAGGGCGCAAAAAATGCACCCATTGGAAAGGGTGCAAGCAGCGACACAAAGGGTGCAAGCGACGACGTAAAGGGTGCAAACCAGAGCACCAAAGGGTGCAAAGCTTTTGCACCCGAATCGTCAGGAACCACCAAAGAACCGTCAGAGAACAGTCAACCCGCGCGGCCTGCGCCGCGAATTGCGTTGCATGGCGAACTGCGAGCGATCGAGTTGCCGGCATGGCTGCCGATCGACGCATGGCTCGACTGGTGCGAGCACCGCGAGGCTAAGGCGACCGGCAAGAATGCCATTCCCTGGACACGTCCGGCGGCCCGCGTGTCGCTGAAGAAGCTGGCGAAGATCCACGAGAACGCGCAGGACGTCGTCGCGGCAGTCGACGAGTCGGTGCTGCGCGGCTGGACGGGGATCTGGGAGGCGGAGGCGGCGGCCAGCACGACGAGCGCATCCGGCGTTGCGGCCGACGGATGGTGGACGGGCGAGGCCGGTTGGCGCGAGCAAGGCAAGCGCGTGGGTGTCGATCCGGCGAAATTCCGGTTCTTCGAGCAGTTCAAGGCGAAGGTTTGCAAGCTGCTCGGGCCGGGGCCGTGGATGGAGTACCTGCTCGCTGCTGTAAGCCGCGAGAGCGAAGAGCGCGGCGAGCACCTTTACGCGTATCTCAACGACATTCCGCGCGACCAGGTGGCGCAATCGGTGGCGGCATGACGAAGCGCTCGGCGTCGCTTCATTTCCCTGAGGGCACGACGTTTGTCGGAACCGCGCGCGTGCGCGAAGACAGGAGGGTTGGTCGCAGCTTTGCTGAGCGAGAGCTGATGCGCCGGACCGGAAACCAGCCGTCTAGCGAATTCGACGACATCGCCGACGGTATTGGCCCGACTGCAATCGCGTCGAGCATCGCTCGCTCTGCGCTCGCATCGGCGCAGATCGGCAAGCCGGCGCCGTTATCGAAGCCGATCGCCATCCTGACGAAGCCGGGAAAGCCGGCGAAGTATCGGAACGTGCGCTGCGAGCACGACGGGATCAAGTTCGACAGCCTCCGCGAGCGCGACCGCTGGATCCATCTGAGCCGGTGTCAGGCTGCTGGCGAAATTTGCGAGCTCGAGCGGCAGGTTGTGTTCGTGCTGGCAGATCCGGTCGTGATCAACGGCAAGAAGCGGCCGGCGCTTCGATACATCGCCGATTTCGTTTACGAGCGCAACGGCGAGACGGTGATCGAGGACGTGAAGGGCCGCGTGACCGAGGGGTACCGAATCAAGCGACATCTGATGGCCGCGCGCGGCCTGCAGATCGTCGAGATCAAATGACGATCGGAGGAACGATGGAAGGCAAGCGTGCGTGGCGTAAATGGACGGAGGCAGAAGAAGCTGATCTCCGGCGCGTATGGGTCGGAGACGGACCGTTGAAGCAATTCCTCGACCTCTTCGGCGGCCGAAGCTTTCACTCTGTCGTTTCGCATGGGTTGGCAATGGGGCTTGGCGAGCGTCCGAATAAAAACGCTCATGCCGGGCATCCGAACGCATCGGCGATCCTGCGCGCGTTGGCAAATAGCCAGATGGAAGCGGTCGAGCTGTCGGCGAAGACCGGCATCTCGCGGCGAACCGTAATGAAGCACCTCAACGCGCTCCATGCGGAGGGAAAGATCCATATCGCGCGGTGGGAGCGCTTCGAATCGAGCGGATACCCGGCCCGAGTCTACGCGGTTGGTCAGCGGAAAGATGCTGTGCGGCCGCTTGCCCGCACGCCGGGGCAGAAGTGGCGCGACCGTATGGACGATCTGAAGAAAAACCGGCCGGATGAATACGTCCGCGTTATGGCGCGTCGCCGTGCAAATGCGAAGAGGCGCGAAAACCGCCCGATGAAGCGCGACATCGCGACAACGGCTCTCTTCGGGGTTGCGGCATGAGGATCTATCTCGCCGGCCCGATGAGCGGATATGCCGAACTGAATTTTCCTGCCTTCCGTGCCGAGGCATCGCGCCTGCGCGGGTTGGGCTTCGAGATCGTCAATCCGGCTGAAATCAACCCGGATTCGGCCGCTGACTGGCTTGCCTGCATGCGCGCCGACATCAAGCAGCTCGTCGACTGCGACGGCATCGCGCTACTTCCCGGCTGGGAGCAGTCCCGCGGTGCAAACGTCGAGCACACACTCGCGCGCGGGCTCGGACTGCGCGTATACCAGGCCCGGCATCTGGTCGGGCTCGCCGGAAGCATGCCGGTGCTTTCCGGCGAAGTGCTGGTGCCGCAACAGATGGAGGCTGCGTGAAGCGATCAGCGCCTCTGCAACGCCGCACGCCACTGAAATCGAGCGGCTTCAAGCGCAAGGCGCATTCGCCTTTCAGCAGTCTCGCATCAGCATCGACGCTCAAGCGCCGAAGCGCGATCAAGAGCCGGATCAAGAGGGCGGCGGTCGCGGATGGCTCGAAGTATCTCGCGGCGTGCCGCGGCGAACCATGCTTCCTGCGCGTGCCCGGGGTCTGCCGACTCAACCCGATCGATGACACGGTCGTGCCATGCCACTCGAACCAGTCGCGTCACGGCAAGGCCGGCTGGTTGAAAGCAAAGAACGAATTCACGGTTCCGGGTTGCATGTGGTGCCACGCATGGATCGACCAGAACCGCGCCGGTACGCCGAGGCAGGTGAAGTTCGACGTATGGGACCGGGGCTACGAGGCGTGGGAGCCAGTCCGCGCTCGAAAGATGGGACTTGATCAACTTGAATCGGAGGTTGCATGAATTTTTTCATTTCGGTCGTCCTCGATGGGGCGCTGCTCGGTGCGGTGTATCTCTGGCACGCATACGGGCTCGACAGCGCACGCGGCTTCTTCGTTGGGGTTATGTGGGTCTTCACAGTGTTTGCATGGCTCGCAGTATTCACCGCAGGGAAAGGGCGCGGGCCCCGCAATCCCTTGAGATGGTTGCACGGCATCGCATTCGCTATTGCCGTCACGGTCGCTGCGATCTGGATGGGTGCGACGTCGCTGGCGGTCGCCTACTTCGTCGCGTGGATCCTTAATCAGGCCAAGCATCTCGGGGCGGGGGCGGCTTGAGACTCCTAGTTCGTTTGCCACTCCCCGGAACGTGGCGCGGCAGGTTCTATCGCGAGAACTTCAAGACGTTCGAATGCCGCGTCGTGCGGATCCGCGGCCCCGTGCGCACATGGCGCAATGGAAAGTCCGCCGGCGATTGGATCTACGCGGACGCGATCCTGCCTGACCAATATCGCGACGAAGCCTCGCCTGGCGCGTGGAATCCGGACGGGACGTATCCGGTCGAGGTGGTTCTCGCGCACAACCGCAACTCGCTCGCGGCGTTTCTTGCAAGCGGCGATCTTGAATGGGACGTGAGGAACAAAGCATGAGCGCGCACGCTTACATCTTTTATGCCGACGTACCCGAAAGGCTTGCCGAATCGGCAGTCCGGCATGTCGACAGCATCACGCAGGCTCACTTGATCGCATTCGATGAGTGTCCATTCAGCGGTGAGATTTCCGAGACGCGGAGCGGGACCCAGATCGAATTCCCATGGCCACGCGTCGTGAGCTTGCGCCATGCACTTGGCGATTGGCTCACGCACCACGGCATCAACTTCACGGTGGTGATGTGATGGCGGCCACCTGCTTTCTAACAGCATCCGCGACGATCTCGATCAACGGAGTCGTCTATCCGGTCAAATCAGTGGAGTTGCCGCGAAAAAGTCTTGCCGGGCCTGACGTCTCCACGGTGCATGTCGAATTGCCGGTTAGGGAGTGGAGGGGAACATTCACGCTTGACCACGTCAATCGCCGCCTGCTCGGCGCTCTCTTTGGCGGCCGTGGTAAATCCCGGCAGAGGCCGCGTGCTGCGGGACTGCGCCGACTACGGAGGCTGAAGTATTGGAGGCCGGCATGATTGCGCGCGCAAAGGGCGGTCCGCTCGCGCGCCTCGCTGGCATGTGGGCGAACGAGCCGACATTCCTCGAATGGATGCGATCGGCAGGGCAGCCGGCCAATGCGCCGGCCGACGCCGCCGAATTCATGCGCGCACGATGCTGCATCGAGAGCCGGGCGCAGCTCGACCACGATCCGAAAGCGCGTGCGCGGTTTGACCAGCACATCCGCGGCCCGTATTCGAAGTATCGAGCATCGGCGGGGCTGAAATGAGGCGCGGCGACTTCCGAGATCCGGCGATCGTGCTCGAGGCGAAGCAGGCCCGGACGTGCCTGGGCTGCCGCGAGCTTGAGCGACGCCGCTGGATGGGCGCGACGAAGTTCATTTGCTTGCTTGGCGTTCAGAAAGCCGCACTGGACGTCTACGAAATGCGGCGGTGCAAAAAATACGATGACAGGATGAACATGACGCCCGATCAGAGCCAACAAATCGAAGAACTCTTGCTGACCTGGTATCAATGGCAGATCCGGCAATCGCATGCTGAGACGCTGTCGCACTTCTATCGCCCGGAAGACCGAACCTGCCGAGGCTATGTCACGCCCACGACTGACGAAGAGGACGACGACGCCACGGATCAATGGCTCGACGACTCCAAGTCGGAGCAGGTTCAACTCTGCGTTGACATGCTCCCGGCCGACCAGCGCGCAGCGATCTCTACCAGCATGCGCAACAAGGAATGCGGCCGGTCGGTCTGGAGCAGTGGCCGCGCTGGCAATCAGCATGCTACATACCAGGCCGCGAAGGAACGGCTGCTGCCTATTCTCATCGCTCGCTCCCTCATCAAGGTCACTTCGCCCGCTTGAAGGGAGGCCCTTTGAGCTATCAGCTTTTCAAGGTCGGTAAGGTTTGGCATTACCGGTTTCAAATCAACGGCGCTCGGGTGCAGAGAAGCACTCGGGAGGTCGTCAAACACAAGGCCAACGCCGTCGCCGAAAAGGCATACAACCGCGCGAAGCTTTGGGCTAGGGGTGACGAGGACGTGCCGACGCTGCGCGAACTCGTGGTGCTGTGGCTCGAAGTACATAGGCCGACCGTGAGCGCTTCCCACGCAAAGATCGTCGAGACGTTCGGGAGGCTTCACCTCTTCGATTTGGCTGACGTCGAGCTGTGCGATCTGACCACGGAGCTTGTAGAAGCGGCTCGGCTTGATTACCTGAAAACGCATGCGCCCGCGAGCGCCAACCAGTGGCTAAACGTACTCAAGTTGCTATGCAGATGGGCGATGCGCCGCAAGATGATCCCAGCTCTGCCTTGGTCTGTGAGGCTGTTGAAGGTCCAGAAGCGCCCGCGCGAAATCCTTCCTATTCCCCACGCAATGAAATGGCTCGCTGCCGTCGACGAATATGACGGCACGCGCGGGCCGGTCTCGATCGCAGTGCGCCTGATGCTTGGCATCGGGCTTCGCGAGATCGAGACGATCACGGCTCGTTGGGAATGGATGGATTGGGAGCGACACACATACACGCCGGGCATTACAAAGGGGCGCGAGGCCGATCCTGTGCCCGTGCCGGACTGGCTGTACGGCTATCTGGGAGCCCTGCGCCGATCGTCCGGGTTGATCGTCTGTCGAGTGGATGGGGAAGCATGTCGATCAGGCTTCACGCGGAAAGCCATGCTCGCGGCAAACGCAGCATGCGGCGTAGGGCACATCACCGCCCACCGGTTGCGTGGAACGTTCGCCACGCTGCTGAGCGAACAGGGGGCGCCCGTTCACATGATCAAGCGCGCGTTGCGGCACAAGAGCGTCAATACGACGATGGCCTACCTCGAAGTGAACATGGAACTTGTCGCTCGCGCGCAGCGGCGGATCGCTCAAGGCGCTGGTCTTGAGGCAATGGCGAATCCCGAAGTAAGTGGCGAAAAAGTGGCGAACGACGCGCCGCAATCCCGCGCGGAATATGGCGAGCAAGATTAAAAAGGCTCATCGTGTGATGGGCTCGCGCGCGCCCGCGTGCAAATAGTGCTTGCACCTTCGTTTTTTTTGAGCGACTATTTGCCCCGGGTCAGTGCGCCCACAGAAACCCGCGAGTCGAGAGACCCGCGGGTTTTTTCGTTTACGCCTTGAGCGAAGCGGCAGACTGCCGGCGAGGCTGGCCGAGCGCGTCCATGCGACGAACGGGTTGGCCGTTTCGCTCAAGGTGATCGTGTCTCCTCCATGTCGGTGAAGTCGACATTTCGCCCGGTGCGCCGGGCTTTTCTCATTCGTGGTGCTTGAATGGCGCGTTCCCCGAAGAAGGCTGAAGCGAGCGCGCCGCATGTCAGCGTCGATGATCTCCTAGCCGAAGTCGCGCTTGTCCGTTCGTCAATTTGGCAGAACGGCACACGCAAGGTTGCGGCGATCGTCACGGATGCGACTGTCGACCCTGCGTTGCTGCCGGAGAACGCGATCGCGCTCGTGACCGTGACCGCGTTCCCGCCTGGTTCGCCGTCCAGGATGCTGGTCGATGTGCCGCTTTACCGCGACGATCCCGGCCCCGACGTTCTGCCGGCTGCATGGCTGAAACCCTGCACCTGACATGCTGAAACTCGACATTCGGGCCGACGTGAAGAGCGTCACTGCGGGCTTGACGCGCTACGTCGGGGAGCAGCAAAAAGCAGTCGTCCGCGCGCTGAACAAGACCGCCGCGCAGGCGAGAACGGCAGCGGCGCAGGAAGTTCGGGTTGCTGGATACAACATCAAGTCGAGCGCGATCAAGAGCTCGTTCACAGTTACGCGCGCGACGCGCGGCAATTTGGTCGTTGTGCTGAAGTCGACGGGTCGCCCGGTCGCGCTGATCAATTACGGCGCGCGCCAAAGCAAGAGTGGGGTGAGCGTTCAGGTCAAAGCCGGCCGAACGATTTTGCGCCACGCGTTCATTGCGACGATGCAGAACGGACACCGAGGTGTGTTCGAGCGCACTGGCAAGACGCACAAGAAGGTCGTTCGAAACGGCAAGATCAGGCGCACAGGCCTGCCGATCAAAGAACTGTTCGGCCCATCGATTCCGCAGTCACTCGCGAACGAGAGCGTTCAGAAAGCGCTGATGAAGAAGATCCGCGAGAAATTCCCGCAGATCCTGCGACACGAGCTGGCCTTCGTCGCGTCGAAGCGGTAGCCCGCGGCGCGGGTGAGCCGGTCGCCCGGGAGGGTCGAGCTGCACCGATGCGGTGCGGGCGGGTCCTTCCCGGAGGGTCGTGTAGGGCGGGACCGAAGACTCGCGAAATTCCACCAGCGCTGAGCTTTGAAAATTGGGTAACAGGTAACACATCGCGCGATGAATCAGAGCGAGTTCGCAGCACTCCACGGCGTAAGTCGGAAGACGGTCACAAAGTGGAAGGAGCGCGGCTGGCTTGTGTTTGCGGGCGATGATGTCGACGTAGACGCATCGAACAAACTCCTCAAGCGCTACCGGCGCGACGGCGTTCCGGATGTTACCCAAGGTGTTACCCAAGCGCCGAAGGGTAACAAGCGCAAGTCTGTTACCCAGGCGGCGAAAGAGGTAACACTCGAAGCGGGTGAGAGTGCCAGCGAAGCGGCGAGGCGCATCCTCTCCGGCAACGTCGAGCTGCTGGACTTCGACGACGCGCGCTGCTTCAAAGAGAACTATCTCGGGCTGATGGCCCAACTCGAATACGAACGAAAGTCCGGATCGCTCGTCGATCTGGATACCGCAACAGCAATCCTCTTCGAGGAGTTCCGGGCGCAGCGCGATGCGTGGCTTAACTGGCCGACCAGGGTAGGTCCGATACTGGCAGCCGATCTGGGCGTCGAGGCCGACCGAGTTGTCGAGGCTCTAACCGCGCATGTCCACAAGCAAATCGCCCAGCTCGGCGAGCCCGAAGCCAATTTCTCAGAACGAGAAGGCTGATCGGCTGCGCGCGTTTGTTCGACGCGCATGGACGCCGCCGCCGCGGATCAGTGTGCCTCAGTGGGCGGACCAATACCGGAAGCTCGCGAAAGAAGCGGGCAGCACTTCCGGCAACTGGGAGACGTCGACAGTCGAGGTCGCGCGCGGCCCGATGCTTGCCGTTACCGAGCCAGGTGTGCACGTCATCACGACGATGGTGAGCACGCAGCTGCTGAAGACGGCTCTGCTCGAAAACGTCTTTGGGTACTTTGCCCACCTCGATCCGTGCCCGATCCTGCTGCTGCAGCCGAAAGAGGACGCGGCAGAGCAGTTCAGCAAGGAGCGGATCAGTCCGCTGATCCGTGTGACGCCCGCGCTGCGTGAGATCGTCGGCACGAGTAAGACGCGCAATGCTGACGAGACGCTGCTGTTCAAGGCATTCCCCGGCGGATTTCTGGCGTTGGCGGGCGCCGGCAGCCCTGACAACCTCGCGCGCCGTCCGGTGCGAGTCATCCTCGCGGACGAGGTAGACAAGTATCCGGTGACGCGCGAAGGTGAGCCGATCGCACTGGCCGAAGAGCGGACGGCGACCTTCGGCGTGAACTGGCTTTCGATCCGGGCCTGCTCGCCGACGGTCGAGGATGAAAGCCGAATTGAAGGCAGCTATAAGGAATCCGACCAGCGTCGTGCGTCGATCGCATGCCCGCACTGCGAGCATCGCATGTTCCCGGATTTCTTCAAGCACGTCGATTGGGATAAGCGTCGCGACGACAGCGGCAACGTTGTCGAGCACTTCCCTAAAACCGCGCGTATCTCGTGCGAGTCGTGCGGACAGGTCTGGTCCGAAGGCGATCGACTGCGCGCGTTGCAGACCGCGCGCTGGCATCAGACGCGACCGTTCGAATGCTGCGGCTCACGACATTCTCCGCTTGACGACTACGAGCGCGCTTGGCGGGGTCCGGAAGATTCGCGCGAGGCGACGACCGAGGCCGCGGTAGGTGCCGTCTGGGATTGGTGGACGAGCGACCGTCATGCGGTATATCGGGCCAAGTGTCCGGAGTGTGGTGAATGGAAGGTCGACAACGAGCATGCTGGCTTTCAGGCGAGCAAGCTTTATAGCCCGTGGCAGAAGGATAAGCCGTCCGACATCGCCAAGAAGTGGCTTGATGCGGGTAGCGATGAAGAGAAGAAGCAGACCTGGTGGAACACGCAGGCCGGTCTGCCTTATCGCCCGAACTCCGGAAAGGTGCTGAGCCTAGAGGCGCTCGTTGCGCGCGGCGAGAAGTGGGCGGCGCAGGTTCCCGATGGCGTCGCCGTCGTGACTGTTGGCGTCGACGTGCAGGATTATCGCTTCGAGTTGGAGGTCGTCGGCTGGGGCCGCAACGAAGAAAGCTGGTCGATCGACTACGAGGTCATCGAAGGCGATATGGAAACGCCGGAGCCGTGGGAACGGCTCGATGCGTTCCTCGACCAGGTCTGGCGCCGTGCGGACGGCCGGCCGTTTGAGGCAATGGCAGTTTGCATCGACTCGGGCGGCCACCACACGCAAAAGGTCTACGACTTTTCGAAGGCGCGTCTCGGTCGGAAGGTATGGGCGATCAAGGGCGAGTCCGCCGTCAGCGGGAAGCGAAACCCGGTATGGCCCGTGAAGAAGCCGTCGCGACGCACAAAAGCGTCGTTCCGGCCTGTGATCATCGGCGTCAACACGGCGAAAGACACCATTCGCAACCGGCTTCACGTCACCGACGCGGGGCCTGGCTACATGCACTTTCCGAGCGATCGCGACATCGGCTATTTCGAGCAGCTGACGTCGGAGCGATCCGTCGTCAAGGTTTCGGGCGGCCAGAAGTATCGGGTGTGGGAATTGCCGTCTGGGCGTGCGAATGAGGCGTTGGATTGCCGTGTCTACGCGTACGCCGCACTCTGCGGGCTGACCCATCTCGGACTCAAGCTGAATAAGCGCGCGGACCTGGTTGCAATGCCGCTCGAGTATGACGCCGCGCAGCAGTCGTGGGCGCCCGTGCCAGTGTCCACGCCCGCCGCCGCGTCAGTCGCACCGCCTGCTGCGCAAGCAACGCCGGCGGCGCAAGACAAACCCGTCAGGAAGAAGCTGACGAATCGCCTCGCATAGGAAAGCAATGGCTATCACGGATGGAATGAGCACTGCGGACATGCAGTCGAGGTTGGCCGCTCTGCAGGCGGCTCTCTTCGACCTGTCCGCGGGGCAGAAGATCGTGACGGCCACCTATAACCAGGGCGACGGCACAAAGTCGGTCACGTACCAGACGACCGACATCATGCAGATTCAACGCAGCATCCTGATGCTGCAGAAGGCACTCGGAATCACCTGTCACTATCCACGCGCACGTAGGGTCTTGTTCTAATGCCATCCCTCATCGTCGACTCTTCGGGCAAGCCCTTTGAGGACTCGCCCGATGGCGGTCGTGCGCGCGCGGATAACTCCCCACAGCCCGGCGTGATGCTGCCGTCATATTCGAGCCTTTTTCCATACGAGGCTTCGAATATCCAGACGACGGAAATGGGTGATTGGCTGCCCTATATCCGTTCTCCGGATTCCGAGATCAATCAGTTCCGCGACCGCATGGTCGCGCGCTCGCGTGATCTTGCGCGGAATGATGGCTGGGCGAACGGTGGCATTACCCGCATTCTCGACAATACCGTCGGCGCGCATCTGCGCTTATCGGCGAATCCGGACTGGCGCGCGCTCGCGCGCTTCAGCAAGAAGTTCGATGCGACATGGGCCAACGAGATGCGCCAGGCGATCGAGTCGCTCTGGCGTGGCTACTCCGAGGATCTCGGTCGTTACAACGACGTGTCGCGGCAGCTGACCGTTTCGCAGCAGATGCGGCTCGCGCTGCGTCACAAGCTGATCGACGGCGAAGCACTCTTCGTGTCGTATTGGAAGCCAGAGCGCGTCGGTCGCGGGGGCGCACAGTTTGCGACAGCGTTTCAGGTTGTCGACCCCGACCGGCTGTCGAATCCGTACCTCGCGGTCGACACCAAGTATATGCGTGGCGGCGTCGAGATCGACGATGACGGCGTGCCGCTTGCGTATCACATCCGAAAGGCGCAGCCATACGACACGTACAACGCGGTCGAATCGATGGAGTGGGAGCGCGTCGAGCGTGAAGATGATGATGGGTGGCGTCGCGTCATCCATGATTACGAGCGCGATCGTGCAGGTCAGCATCGAGGCATCGGCATCTTCACGCCCGTGCTTTCGCATGCCAAGATGCTGGCCCGTTACTACGGCGTCGAACTTCAGGCCGCCACTGTCGCGACGATCTTCGGGACGTATGTCACGAGCCCGTATGATCCGGCGATGATCGAAGCTGCAATGGACAGCGATGGCGGTGATCTCGGTTTCTACCAGGATCTCCGCGCCGACTGGTCCAAAGAGCGGCCCGCGATGCTCAACAACGTCCGCGTTCCGACGTTGGCACCCGGCGAAGAAATCAAGCAGGTTGCTGCGGCACACCCGCACAGCGGATTTCAAGAGTTCGCTCACGAAATGCTTCGTTCGATAGCGGCCGCGCTGGGCGTATCTGCCGAGCAGATCACGCAGGACTGGAGCAAAACAAACTACTCGAGCGCGCGCGCAGCTCTGCTCGAAAGTTGGAAGACGCTCAGTCGTCGCAGTGCTGAGTTCAAGATGGGCTCAGCCACCCCGGTATATGCGACGTGGCTGCAAGAGGCCATTGAGCGCGGCGACCTCGACGACGTTCTGCCGAGCGATGCCCCGGATTTCATCGAGGCGCCGACGGCATATTCCCGATGCGACTGGCTGGGTGTCGCGCGCGGCTGGGTCGATCCCGTCAAGGAAAAGCAGGGTGCCGTGCTCGGCATGGATGCCGGCCTGTCCACGCTCAAGCGCGAATGCGCTGAACAAGGCCTTGACTGGGAAGAAGTGCTGGCGCAGCGTGCGATCGAGCTGGACGCGTTCAAGCGGGCTGGCATGAAGCCGCCGAGCTGGGCTGGAGTCGAGTCGGCCGACGAGGCCGCGTCCCCTGAAGAAGAACCGCAACCTCAATGAACAATCTCCCGTTTCTCGCGCAGCGGCTGTTCAATACGCCGCTCGCCATCACGCCTGCGAAAGCAGAGATGGTGATGGCGGCGCTCGCCGATCGCTTCGGAATCACGAAGCTGTTCCGGGCGAGCGGCGAATCGTTCGCGATGAGCGAATTCGGATTCGAAGAGGACGAAGCTGAACCCGACTACCGCTATTACGATGTCGTCGCAGGCGTGGCGATCATTCCGATCACCGGCACGCTAGTCCAGAAGTCGGGCTATATGCGGCCGACATGCGGCATGACGGGTTACGACGGCATTCGGGCGAACTTGAGCACGGCGCTCGAGGATCCGGCCGTCCGCGCCATCATGCTGGACATTGACAGTGGCGGCGGAGAGGTGGCCGGCTGCTTCGATCTCGTCGATGCGATCTACAACGCGCGCGGCACGAAGCCGATCTGGGCGGTGCTTTCGGAGAGCGCCTACTCGGCGGCGTACGCGATTGCGAGCGCGGCCGACAAGATCACCGTGCCCCGCACCGGCGGGACTGGATCCGTAGGTGTGATCTGCGCGCACGTGGACTTCTCGAAGGCGCTTGCCAAGGATGGGGTCACGGTCACGATGATCCACTACGGCGATCGCAAGGCAGACGGGAACGAGTTCAATCCGCTTTCCGACGAAGCGCTCGGGCGCTTCCAGGCAGATGTGAATGCGATGGGCGAGCTGTTCGTGAAAACGGTCGCTCGCAATCGAAAGCTGTCTGCGGCCACCGTGCGTGGCACGCAGGCCGGCACGTTTCTCGGCGCCGACGGTGTCGAGATCGGTTTCGCCGACGCCGTGATGGCGCCGGACGAAGCGTTCCGTTCCCTGCTCGCTGAGCTGGGCTGACATTTCCCAAACCCCAAAAGGTTCATTTATGAGCATTCGCACCCTTGCGGCGCGCGGGCTTTCGTTCGCCCATCTTGCCGGCCTGTCGTCCCGCGCGGCTCGCGCCGAAAACGAAGACGATGAGCGTAAGCAGCGCGATGGCGAGTCGGACGACGACTACGCCAAGCGCATGGAAGAGAAGGACAAGGAAGAAGAGGAGGCGCGCAAGGCAGAAGAAGAGCGCGAGAAGGAGGAGGCCAAAAAGGCCGAGGAAGAGCGCAAAAAGGAAGAAGAGGCACGCGCCCGCGGCGAGGACGACCAGGACAGCGACCTCGAAGCCGACGACGATGACGAAGAAATGCAGGGCAAGAGCGCCTCCGCTCGTGCCCGCAAGCGTGAGCGTGCGCGTTGCGCCGCCATCTTTGCGTCGCCCGCGGCTGCTCGGAACCCGGTGCTCGCAGCGAACCTGGCATTCAAGACGCGCATGAAGCGAAGCGAGGCGATCGCGACGCTCGAGGCAACGCCGGCTCCGGCTTCGGCGGCCCACCTCAATCGGGCCGCGCGCAATCCCAATCTCGGTGCGGACGGTGGTCCGAAGCCGTCGCAGCAACAGGCCCTGGCAGCGCGCTGGGACGCGAACCTGAAGGCCGCGAGCGCATCTCGCCGCCGCTGATCCGCGTCGCCGATCTTCAACTCTTCCTCAAAGGAACTGAAACATGGGTAACCCCACCTATACGCCGCTCCAGGAGAACTGGCACAACGGCGGATTCCTCGTCTCGTCGGCAAACGGTCATCAGTCGATCGATCAGGGCACCCTGACGGGCGGCCTCAAGGTTCTCGCCGGCACCGTGCTCGGTTTGATCACCTCGGCTCTGACGGCCGCGGCTGTTGCAATCGGCACGAATACTGGTAACGGCACGGTCGGTGCCGTCACGACGCAGGCCGCGCCGGAGACGATGATTGGCGTGTACAACGCCCTGATGACCAGCGCGACGGCATTCACCGTCACGGCGCCGGACGGCCAGACGGCTGTTGGTGCGGTCGGCACGCCGTTCAGTGGCCTCGGCATCGGCTTCACGATCACGGCGGGCGGTACGCCGTTTGCCGCGAACGATTCGTTCACGCTCACCACGACGAACGCGCCGGGCAACCCGAACATCGCATCGGCCGCTGGCGCCGGCAACGCCGGCAACGGCACGATCGGCACGCTGAGCGTCGCGGGATACGCCGCGAAGGTTGGCGTGTATACGGTCGAATTCGATGATGCGACCCATTTCATCGTCTCGGATCCGACGGGCGCGGAGGTCGGCCATGGCACGACCGGCGTTGCGTTCAAGGCCGGCGGCCTGTCGTTCACGATCACGGCCGGTGGTACGGCGTTCGCTCCGGCCGACAGTTTCGCGATCACCGTTGCACCGGGCTCGGGCAAATACAAGCCGTTCGACCCCGCCAACGTGGACGGGTCGCAGGTGCCGGCCGGCATCCTTTTTGCGACGAAGGACGTCACGACCGCGGACAAGCCGTGCGCAGTCGTCGTCCGGCTGTGCGAAGTGAATGCATCGGAGCTCGTCTGGCCTGCGGGCATGAGTGCCGCCGCTATCGCTGCAGCTCAAGCGCAACTGAAAGCGCTGGGCATCGTTCCGCGCTGATAAGCAGCTAAGCCGACACACAAGCCGCCTCCGGGCGGCTTTTTCATTTCCGCAATTCCGAGGCCGCCAGCAAGGCGGCTTTTCTTTTTTCCCGAAAGGAACAAGCCATGGCTGGCGAAATCATTGACATCTTCAACGGTGACGCATTCAGCGCACTGGCCCTGACGCAGGGCGTCCAGCGCAATCCGTACCAACCGGCGGCGCTGGGGCAGTTGAACATCTTCGACGAGAATCCGATTCGCACCACCGCCGTGTCGGTGGAAGAGCGGACCGGTACGCTGAAGCTCATCGGATTCAGCGAGCGCGGCACCGAAGGTACGCAGCGCACGACCGAGCGGCGCAAGATGCGCTACTTCGACGTGCCGCGGCTGATGCACGACGACACGATCCATACGTACGAAATCCAGAACATCCGCGAGTTCCCGGAAGGCCCGACGGGCCAAATCGTGACCGTGCCGATGCAGCTCGAGCGCGAAGTGGCCCGACGCCTCGCCGGCCCGACCGGCCTCCTTGCGAGCGTCGAGTACACGAAGGAATACCTGCGCCTGGCCGCAGTTCAAGGCATGGTCCTGAACCCGGCCGATGGCAGCGTGCTGTACAACTGGTTCGACGAGTTTCAGATCACGCAGGCACCGGAAGTTGGCTTCAACCTTGGCGCTGCAGCGCCGAACACCCTCCGTCCGCTCATCAACGGAATCAAGCGTGCGATGGCGCGCAAGGCCCAGGGCGCGTTCACGAACCAGACGCGGATCATGGCCCTCTGCGGCGACGTGTTCTACGACCAGTTCGCGAACCATCCGGACGTGATTCGCACGTTCCTGAACTGGGAGGGCGCGCGCGACATCCGCGACGATGCATTCGGCGACGCGTTCTCATCGTTTGAGTTCGACGGCATCACGTGGGTGAACTACCGTGGTTCGGACGACAACGTGACGGTCAAGATTCCGGACGACAAGGTCAAGTTCTTCCCGGTGAATGCGCCTGGCATCTTCCAGGAAGTGCTTGCGCCGGGCGAGTCGGCCGAGTTCATCAACCAGCCGGGTGCGCCGGTCTACGTCCTGCCGATCATCGACCGTGATCGCCGCATGTGGTGGAAGATGGAGGTCTACTCCTACCCCTTGTACCTCTGCACGCGTCCGGAAGTGCTCCAGAGCGGCCGCTCGGAGGCGTAAATGCCGATCGATTGGAACGCCGAAGTAATCGGCCCGTTGATGGGCGTCTTCGGCGAGCCGGTTTCCTATATGCCGCTCGCGGGCGGCTCGCTCTCGATAACCGGCGTCTTCGACAACGCCTACCTCAAAGAGGTGATGTTCGAAGACGGAAGCGCCGGTGTGACCGAGGTCTCCGCGGTCCTCGGCGTGCAGCTCTCCCAGTTTCCGACGTTGCCTGTGCAGAACGATCGACTCTCGATCGCGCGCACCGGCGCGACCTACATCGTTCGGGAAGCCCGACTTGACAGTCGCGGCGGGGCGAAGCTGCTCCTGACGCGCGCGGGGTGATTGTGACCACGTCTTCTGAAATTCGAGGCCTGTTCATCAGCGCTCTGACGGGCGCGACGAACGCCGGCACGGCGGTGTTCTCGCCGTTCGACTGGCCCACTGCGGGTGACGCTTACCCGGCGATCCTCGTGCGCAATCCGCATGAGCGAAAAGAATCACTCGGACGAAACGTTCCGCAGTTCAACGTGACCGCGACGCTCGAGATCACAGCGAGGACGAAGGCTGTCGCGGCACTGGGAGATCTCGGATCGGCTGAGGCTCTGGCGGCTGCAGAGGTGCTGAAGGCTCAGATCGAGTCGGCGCTGATCAACGACCCGGCCATCTGGGCGGATCCTTCGGGCGGACAGCGTATTCAGCAGTTCTCGTCGATTGACTCCGATCTTGTCACGAGCTCCGAAGGCGAGATGCCGATGGCTCAGCTGCATATGACCATCGAGGTCGAATTTTTCCAATCGGCGGACGACTTCTTCCCGATTCCGTTGGTGCCGCTGACGGGCCTCGACGTGACCATCAAAGAACCCGACGGCACGACCGAGCCGGGTTTGACCATCAACTTTTCGTAGGGGCGACGCATGGTCGTTCAACCTGTTCCGGGTGGGCCGAACGTGCTCGACCCGGTGACGAAGCAATTCATCCCGCCCGAGGGCATCACCGTGGACGACTTCGATCTGTATTGGCATCGCCGTATCGCCGACGGCGACGCGCGAATCGTCGATCCGGAAAAGGGCGCCGCGACGGCACAGAACGCATCGAGCACCGAAGAGGCTGATCAATGACCATCTCGTTTCCGAACATCCCGCAGAATCTGCGCGTGCCGCTGTTCTACGCGGACATCGACCCGCGCAATGCGAACACCGGGCAGCAGACGCTGCGCGCGCTGATCATCGGTCAGGTCACCGGCTCCGGCAGCGCAACGCCGAACGTTCCGCAAATCAGCCAGGGCGTGGCGGATGCGAAGGCCGTCGGCGGCCAGGGCTCCATGCTCGCGCTCATGAGCGCGGCCTATCGAAAGCGAGATCAATTCGGCGAGTTCTGGTATCTGCCGCTCGCCGATGACCCGGCCGCAGTGGCGGCTGCCGGCTCGCTCAACTTCACGGCCCCGGCGACCGCCGCCGGCGTGCTCTCGTTCTACATCGCCGGCCAGCGCGTCTCGATGAACGTGTCGTCGTCTCAGACGGCCGCTCAACTCGCGACAGCGCTTGCGGCCGCGATCAACGCCGTGGGCGATCTCCCGGTGACCGCTGTCGTCGACGGTGTGACGGCGACCAAGGTCGACATCACGGCGAAGAACAAGGGCGCCGCCGGCAACGACATCGATCTGCGCCTGAACTATTTGGGGACTGCCGGCGGCGAAGCGACGCCGACTGGCCTGGCGGTGACGATCGTCGCCATGACTGGCGGTGCGACGAATCCCTCGCTGACAACGGCTCTCGCCAATCTCGGCGACACGACATTCGATTTCATCGCGCTCCCGTACAACGACACCATGTCGCTGAACGCGATCAAGTCGTTCCTCAGCACGCAGACAGGGCGCTGGAGCTGGGCGCAGCAACTGTATGGCGGTGCATACGGCGCGTACCGCGGCACGCTCGCCGCGTGCCAGACGTTCGGCGCGACGCGAAACGACGAGCCCGTGTCGATCGCGGGCTTCAACGATTCGCCATCGCCGAACTGGATCTGGGCTGCAGACATCACGGCGGCGGTCGCGGTGTCAGCGCAAGCCGATCCGGCGCAGCCGCTTCAGACCGTGACACTCGCCACGGTGCTCGCGCCCCCGGTGCAGTCTCAGTTCCAGCTGACGGACCGCAATACGCTGCTGTATACCGGGATCAGCACCTTCACGGTGGCAAGCGACGGCACCGTGGCGATCGAGAACCTCATCACGACGTACCAGACGAATAGCTTCGGGCAACCCGACAACAGCTATCTGGAAGTCGAGACAATGAACACGCTGGCTTATGTCCTGCGCCGGCTCAAGTCGGTTGTCACGACGAAGTATGCACGCGTGAAGCTCGCGGCCAACGGTACGCGCCTCACGGCAGGGAACAACGTCGTCACGCCGAACATGATCCGCGCGGATCTGATCGCGGATTACCAGGCGATGGAAGAAAGCGGTTATGTGCAGGGCAGCGCGCAGTTTGCACAGGGGCTCGTCGTGCAGCAGAACAGCACGAACCCGAACCGCGTCGACGTTCTCTATCCGGCCGTGCTTATCGATCAGCTGCGGATCTTCGCTCTGCTGATGCAGTTCAGCAACCAGGTCGCGTCGAGCTGATCGCCGTCACGACGTCAATGAAGGCGCCTTCGGGCGCCTTTTCTCATTTCAGGAGGGCATTCGATGCCTAGCAATCTGCTCGCCGGCACGGCGTCCGTGTCCGTTGACGGCAAGACCTATCTGGTGTCGGCGAACTTCAAGTACAGCCCGGGCAAGAAGACGCGCGAATCGCTGACGGGCATGGACGGCGTGCATGGCTACAAGGAAAAGTGGCGCGCGCCGTCGATCGCCATGCAGATGCGCGACTGGGGCGGCCTGACCGTCGCCGACATCAACGACATGACGAACGTCACAGTCGTGGCCGAGCTCGCGAACGGCAAGACGATCATCGGCCGGAATATGTGGTCGGTCGAGGATCAAGAGGTGGACTCCGAAGACGCCGTGTTCGACGTCAAGTTCGAGGGTCCGGAAGTCACTGAAACCACGACGAACTGAACATGGAAGAGCTGAACACTGCAGGCGAAGGCCAGGATCTTCACCCGGAAACCCTCACCTTGACGCTGCGCAAGGCCGTGCAGATCAAGGGCGACTCCATCTCGTACACCACGCTCGAGCTTCGCGAGCCGACGGTCGACGAACTCGATCGCTCGCTGAAGGCCGGCGATACGTCGTATGCGACGAACGCCGCGCTGATTTCCTTCATCACAGGAGTGCCGATCAAGGCAGTCCGGGATCTCGGGAAGCGTGATTACGAGGAGGCGGTCACGTACCTCCAGGGTTTTTGACCGCGTGGCCCGTCGGCTGGCGAGGCCTGGTCGCCGAGGTCACGAAGTACTACCACTGGGGGCCGGAGGATGCGTGGCGCCTCAAATTGAGCCGCTTTCTCTACTGGTTTGAGGAGGCGAAGCGGTTGAAAGAGGCGGGGGTTGAGTGATGGCGGCGCCAGTTTTCCAGATCACGATCAATGCGGTCGACAAGGCGACGGCCGTCGCAAAGCGCGTCAATGAGTCGATCGCCAAGATCACGAAGCCGATCACCGAGGTCAAATCGTCGGTTGCCGCCTTCAGCAAGGAGACGGGCCTCGACCAGCTCGGCAAGAAGTTCGAATCGGTCGGAAAGTCGGCGCAGAGCGTCGCGCGCAGCGTCGCATCGATTGCGCCCCCGCTGGCGGCGATCGTCGGCGTCGGTAGCGTCGCGGGAATCGCGGCATTCGCGACAGGCTGGGGGCGGGCGGCGACGGAAATCGCCAACACCTCGAGCGTGATTGGCGTCACGACGACGGATCTGCAGCGTTATAGGGGCGCGGCTCGCCTCGCGGGGCTCTCTGCGGATGCGATGACGGGCAGCATGCAGTCGCTCGGCGACGCGTTCGAGGATGCGTCCGCTGGCCGGAACAACTTCGCCGCGGGGGTCCTCTCCGACAAGGGGATCGGCATCCATCGTCTGAAGGATGGGACGATCGACGTCGTTCGCGGCCTTCATGACGTCGCATCGGCGGCCAAGAAGATCACGAACACGCAGGCACAGCGGAAGTTCCTCGACATTTTCGGCCTCGGTGGCCTGCAAGCGATGATCCGCCGCGGCACGATCGATCAGTTCGTCTCGAAGTTCGACGAGCTGAACGCGACGATGTCGCCCGAGCAGATCCTGCAGGGCGAGAAGTTCAACCAGTCGATGGTTGTGCTGGACGCGTCCGTCGACAAGTTGAAGAACTCGATCGGCTCGGCGCTGGCGCCGGCGATTGGCCGTGCGGTGGATGAGCTCGCGCGGCTCGCTGATGACTACGGTCCCAAGATCGCGAACTGGATCGACCATGTCGATTGGGATAAAGCTGCCAAGTCGATCGCCCAGGTCGGCGAATCGCTGGGAGGCGTCAAGGGCGTCGCGCTCGCAATCGCTGCCGTTACGTTTGCAGGGCCGATCGCAGGCCTGGCATCGCTCGCCGCAAAGGCGGCGTCTCTGTCCGCAATTTTGCTGCCGCTCGCGGCCAATCCTGCAGTGGCGCTCCTGCTTGGATTGGGTTACAGCAAAGGGCTGAACCAGGGCGAGAGCGACACCCGTCTTACGCAGCCCGGAGACGTCTGGGACGGTGACCCGGTTGGGGCACGCCGTCGCAACGGCGCGGCATCCGATGCGCAGACGAAAGACATCGTTGGCGCTCTCATGCTTAAGGGATGGACGCGGCAGCAATCAGCTGGTATCGCAGCCAACCTCTGGACCGAAAGCTTGTACAACCCGCGTGCGGTCGGCGACAACGGGCACGCATACGGGATCGCGCAATGGCACGAAGACCGCCAAGAGGCGTTCAAGAAGCTTTTTGGCTTCGATATTCGGAAATCGACGCTGGATCAGCAGCTTCAGTTCGTTGATTACGAATTGCGCAGCGGAAACGAGCGTCAAGCTGGCATCGATCTCATGGCCCAAGACGATGCGGGCAATGCTGGTAGCTCAGTGTCGCGACTATATGAGCGCCCCAAAGATCCGAAAGAGGAGTATCGACGCGGACTGGTGGCGGACCAGATTGATTCGGCGTTGCGCGGCAATTATGACATTCGGAAGCTAGAGGTCACGGCTCAGCCTGGGGCGATTGTTCCCCGGCTTTATGAACGGCCGGCGGAGACGGATCGCGGGGCTGCCAATCGCTCACCGACGGCGGCCTCGACCGATTCGGAGTCGAAGAGGGGATCCGATACGCGGAAGCTCGAGGTCACGATTCATATGCCCAATGCGCCGCACGGAACGCGGGCAAGTGTGCATTCGGATGGCGAAATTTTGGCGACCGGGCAAATCGGTCATTCATTGCTGATGGGGCCTTAGGGTATGAGTGTGACGAGCGGCGTAGTGATCGCGGGCAGCATCGGTGGTGTGACCGCTTCCGTTTTCGATCTTGCGAACGGTGCCACGCGCGTCGTCAACGGCGTATCGAACCTGCTGTCGGGAAACTGGCAGAACCTGATGCGCGGTGCCTCGTATGGTGGCGTTCCGTTTGCGGTCGAGGCGGCACGGACGTCGGGCGGCCGGCGAAATGCCGTGCACGATTACCCATACCGCGATGAGGTGTGGGTCGAAGACCTCGGCAAGCTGCCTCGCCAGTTCAATCTGGTCGGGTTTCTCGTCGAAGACAGCTTGATCTATGGCGGCGGCTCCGTCATCGCGCAGCGCGATCGGATGTTCAACGTCTGCGAGTCGTCCGGCCCGCAAACGCTCGTCCATCCGACGTTCGGCACCGTCGAGAACGTGAACTGCCTGAACGTCGAGTTTATGGAGCGGAAAGACCTCGGGCGCGTCGTGGAAGTGATGTTCACTTTCATCCGAAGTGGGCTGCGGATCTACCCGAAGGCAGTCGATTCGACGCAGGACGTTGTCTCTAGCGCGGCTAATGCCCTGAACGCTTCGTCTCTTCTCGATTTCGTCCGCAATACGGCGTCCGCGATCCAGATGGGGGCTGCAGTCGTGCAGTCGGCGGTCTCCGCCGCCGTCGGGATCTATCAGCTCGGCGTCACCGCTGTGAATGACGTGAAGCGGTTTCTCGGTGCTGTGTCGACGCTCTCTGGTAACTTCGGGCGATTGTTCGGTGGCGGCAACAGTGGGTATCTAGGTTCGAACCAGAAAGCGCCCGCCGGGACCACCGTCACAGCTCTGATTCAGAACGATACGGTGCTTCGCGCTGCCGTCACCTCGACGGGGACTGCTCTGCAGGTCGCAGCTTCGCGCGTCGTCGATACGAACGCGTTTTCTTCGGCGGCCGTGGCGTTTGTGCAATCGGTCGCGGCCTCGGCCGCCGATCCCGCGGACGCGATTCGGATGCTCTCAAGCATGGCGTCGTATTCGCCCGCTGGAATTACCTCGTTGTCGGCGATCGGGAGCGCGATGGCGACGATGCAAACGGCATGCGGCGCGCTTTTCCGGCGCGCAGTGCTGGCACAGCTCGCGAAAGCCGTGTCGACGTACCAGCCCGCATCACAGCAGGACTCGCAAGCGCTCACGGCAAGCGTGACGGCGGCGATCGACGCAGAAATCGAGATCGCCGGCGACGCAGGCGATGATGTGAGCTATACGGCACTGCGCGCTCTTCGGCAGGCGGTGGTCGCGGATCTCCAGGCGCGAAGCGCCGGAATCGCTCCTGCAACGACGTTCAATTTCAATGCGCCGCTGCCAGCTTTGGTGCTGGCAAACAGGATCTACCGAGATCCGACTCGATCGGATGGGCTGGTTCAGCAGTCTAATGCGGTACACCCGGCATTTCTTCCGACATCGTTTCAGGCGCTGGCGACGTGATCCATGGATGACGAACTTTTCCTGAGCATCGGCGGCCAGTCGATCTCGGGATGGACCGACGTGCGCGTCACAAGAGGAATCGAGCGCCTTCCGACCGACTTCGACCTTGGACTCACCGAGCTCTATCCCGGGCAGCTTGACCGCGTGGTCGTGCAGCCCGGCGACGAATGCGTCGTGAAGATTGGGCCTGACGTTGTCCTCACGGGATACGTTGACCGTTACGTCCCGTCGATGGACGCGCGGGGTCACTCGATTCGAGTTGCGGGGCGCGGCAAGTGTCAGGACCTTGTCGACTGCGCGGCATTCTGGCCGAACGGACAGATTAGCGGCACATCCGCGCTCGACGTTGCATCGAAACTTGCAGCGCATTACGGCATCACGGTCTCTTGCGACGTGCAGAACCTGCGCGCAATCCCGCAGTTCAACCTGTTTCTCGGCGAGTCGTGCTACGAGATCATCGAGCGAGTCAGTCGGTATAGCTCGCTGCTCGTGTATGACGCTCCGGATGGGAATTTGGTGCTCGCGCAAGCGGGCACAGTTCAGGCCTCAAGCGGGTTTCAGCAGGGCGTCAACGTGCAGGCGGCATCGGTTCAGTATTCGGCCGACCAACGGTTCCAGACCTATACCGCTTTCACGCAGTCGGTTCAGATGTATTCGGACATCGGCGTTGCCGGAAACGTCATCGCGCAGGTGACCGATTCTGGGGTCAAGCGCACGCGCGAGCGCGTAATTGTCGCCGAGGCCGTTCAAGGCTTTCAGGACCTTGCGAAACAGCGGGCGACTTGGGAGATGAACAGGCGCATCGGCCGTGCAGCAGTCGTGATGCTCACGACGGATTCGTGGCGAGATTCGGCTGGAGCTCTGTGGACGCCGAACACGCTGGTGCCGATCCTCCTGCCGCAGCTGAAGCTGGCCGATGAGTCGGGAACCGGGCCCGTGACATGGCTGATCGGCGACGTGACCTATCAACGCAATTTGCAGTCCGGCACCACGGCGACGATCACGGCTATGCGCCCCGAAGCGTACCTGCCCGAACCGACCGCGCTGCAACCGATGTTTGTCGACGGAAGCACCATCCCACAATGAAAGACCATCTGCACGGCGTGACGGCGCGCCTGGCGCGATTCGTCACCGTCGTCACCGGGTGGGGACGCGTCACGTCACAGAACGATTCAGGAGGGGCCCAGCTCCTTCAGATTCAGGTGAATGAGCGCGAGACGATCGACGACCTTCCGCGTATCGCGGAGTTTGGACTGACAAGCGTTCCGCCCGATGGCTCGGACATCACGATGGTGAATTTCGGCGGCGGCCGCAATAACGCGGTGATTGTCGGAACGAATCATCAGCAGTCGCGGCCGAGGAACCTGCAGTCTGGCGAAACGATGCTCTACAGCCAGGACGGAAAAAGCGTGTACCTCACCGCTTCTGGCGGAATCGTCGTCGAGGCGAAGGGTCAGGCTGTGACCGTCAATGATGCATCGACGGTCACGATCAATGCGGCCACGAAGATTCGTTTTGTCACGCCGCGCCTTGAATGCACTGGCGACATCGTCGACAACTGCGACACAACCGGTCGAAGCATGGCAGCCGATCGCCAGATCTTTGATTCGCACGACCACGACGTGCGCAACGTTCAGGGCGGCACCGATACCCGCACATCGAACACGCCGAATCAGACCGAATGAACCCGACAGACATCCAGATCTTCTGGGACGCGGCCAATAACCGGGGGGATTGGGCAGTCCGGGGCCCAGACCTCGCGACGGGCAACGATCTCGAGACGGCGATCCTCGTCAGCCTATTTACCGATCGCATGGCCGCGGCCGACGACGTCATTCCAGACGGGTCTGGCGATCCACGTGGATGGTGGGGCGACGAGGATGGCGAGCATCAAATCGGCTCACGGCTTTGGTTGCTACGGCGAGCCAAACAGACGACAGAAACGCTGCAGCGTGCATACGACTATATCGCCGAGGCCCTTCAGTGGTTGATCGACGACGGTGTCGTGGCGAAGTTCGACATCTCAGTCGAGTGGACACGCACCAGCTTCTTGGGAGCGAAGGTAATCGCGTATCAGAAGGACGGGACGAAAGTCTCGCTCGCCTATTCATGGGCTTGGAACGGAAATTCATAAATGCCATTCGCGCGACCGACACTCACGGAACTGAAGGCGCAGGTTGCCGCAGACGTCGAGGCAAATCTCAGTGGCGTCAGCGCTTTGCTCCGCTACGCCGTCCTGCGCGTCATCACGGTTGTGCAGGCCGGCTTGGCGTACCTGCACTATGGGTATCTCGATTGGATCGCGAAGCAGGCTGTCCCATGGACGGCTACCGATGAATATCTCGTCGCTTGGGGCGCGCTGAAGAACGTCTATCAAAAGGGTGAAACCGAAGCAGCGGGCACCGCGACATTCACGGGGACGCCTGGGAAGATGATAACTGCAGGCGCAACGGTCGTTCGCGGCGATGGGCGCACCTATGTTGTTCAGGCGGACGCAACGGTGGGGGGCGGCAATACCGTTACGGTGTCGCTGACCGATTCGCAGTCGGGCGCAGCGGGAAATTGCGATGTCGGCACGACACTCTCCCTTGGCGCAGCTATCCCCGGAATCCAATCGACCGGATCTGCGGCGACTGTTTTCACGGGCGGCGCCGACGTCGAGACGACCGATGCGTTTCAGGCACGAGTGATCGCCGCATATCGGGCGAGTCCACAGGGGGGCGATCAAGACGACTACGTCTCATGGGCGACTGCGATTCCCGGTGTTTCGCGCGCCTGGTGTCTGCGAAACGGCTTCGGCACCGGGACGGTCGTTGTGTATTTCATGATGGATGATGCCGAGTCTGCGCATGGCGGCTTTCCGCAGGGCACGAACGGTGTCGCAACAGATGAGATACGATCGGCTGTGATCGCCACTGGCGACCAATTGACCGTCGCGAATGCGATCTATGCGCTCCAGCCCGTGACCGCACTTGTGTACGCATGTGCCCCGATCGCTAATCCGATCAATTTCACGATTTCTGGCCTGTCGACGACATCGGCAGCGACGCAGTCCGCGGTCCAAGCGGCCATCGCCGACGTTTTTCTTCGAAAGGGAGCGCCTGGTGGAACCGTCGATATATCTGACGTCAATTCCGGGATCGCAGCGGTTCCAGGGACCGCGGGATTTGTGATCACGGCGCCAGCCGGGAATATCGGCAGCGCCGCCGGATATTTGCCGACGCTCGGCACCGTAAATTTCACGTAATAGGGGGAAGGCTGAATGGCTGCCCCTTTGCTTCTTGCGGCGAATTTCCTTAGCGCGATTCAAGCCCTGCTGCCGCGCGGGCAAGTATGGTCGCGCGATCCAGACGCAGTACAAACGAAGACCCTCGCAGGTATAGCGCCCTCTTATGAGCGCAACACGGCGCGAGCGAACTATCTGTTAGTCGACGCATTTCCCGGGACGACGTATGAGTTGCTTCCGGAGTGGGAATCTACTCTTGGCCTTCCCGATCCATGCGCCGGAGAGTCGCCAACGATTCAACAGAGACGGAACCAGGTCGTTGCGAGACTTGCAAATAGCGGCGGTCAATCGATCCCATATTTCGAAACGCTCGCAGAAAATCTGGGGTATGACTCGGCGATCGAAAATCACGCGCCGTTTAGGTGCGGGCAAAGTACGGCTGGGCAGCCGGTAGGCAATACCGATTGGTTTTCGGCATGGACAGTTCATGCTCCGCAATCAACCGTAGTGCGTTTTGCTGCTGGCCAGTCGACTGCGGGAGAGCCGCTAGGGGCATGGGGCAATGCCGTTCTCGAGTGCGAAATCAGGGCAATCGCGCCTGCGCATTCAGTCGTTCTATTCGCATACGACCTGCCGATTAACGTTATTGCGTCAGATGGTCAATTCATCGTTGACTCCAACGGTAACTTCGTTATAGCCCAATAGGGATCACATGTACCAAATCGATAACGCGAGTGCCGCAGCATCGCAGCCAGCGTCCACCGCTGCCGGCACTGGTGGATTTTTCACCGACGGTAATCCGGCGACCGGTACGCCTGCAACGATTGTTCCGGCCGAGTGGCTTAACTCGGTGATGATGGAGCTCATCAACGTCGTGAAGGCCGGCGGCGTGACGCCGGCGAAGAACCAGTTCAACAACGTTCTATCGGCGTTGGGGAGCATGTTTTCGCCGGTTGTCGGGTCGATGCGCAATGCCGTCATGTCAGTCACGGCAGCATCTGCATCGGCGACATTCACGGCTGACGAGATCATTGTCGAGACGGCGCTGGGTGGTCAGACCTTCCGCCTCGCCAACTTCAGCAAAACCATCAACCTCGCCACAACTGGCGCGGGAGGGATGGACACGGGCTCCGCTCCGACCTCGGGTTTTGTCGCGCTGTATGCGATCTACAACCCGACGACGCAGACGGCAGCATTGCTCGCGAAGAACGCAACAAGCGCGGTTCAGCCGAACGTGTACGGTGGGGCGAACATGCCGGCCGGATATACGGCGAGTGCGCTTGTTAGCGTATATCCGACGAATTCGAGCGGTCTTTTGAATGTGGGGAGCCAGTTCGATCGTACTGTTTCGACGGCGGGCTTTACTGCGCTTAGCACCACGACGCCGGCTGCCAGCTATACCTCATTCTCCATTGCGGGCGCCGTTCCGCCGAATGCGAAGACGGTTCGCGGGTATCAATCGATCACGGGGAATACGGCATCAGCAGGGCTGTCGTCGAATATTGCAAGCTCGTCGACTGGGATCGGCTCAGTTGGGCAAGCGGGCACGATGCCGACGAACAGCGCATCGGTTACAACGTCGTTCCCCCACATTCCGCTTATCACGCCGCAAACCTTGTATTACTTGGCAGCTACATCAGGCGGCACGCTGACGTTTGTTGTCGGCGTGGCCGAATACACGTTCTGAGCAGGTGAAAAATGCAAATCTACGTCGCATTCTCAGATTCCGCAGATACGAAGATCATCGCATCTTTCACTTGCGCTCAAGATCCAAAGGTATGGCCAAATCAGGGGACAGTCGATAGCACGGATGCGCGGTGGACGACTTACGCCGCGCTGTTTCCTGCGGGGACATTCAGCTTTGTGAGTTAATTTGTACCGAGCAGACTCGCCACAATCGGCCGCAATACCGCCTCCGTGTTCGCGGCCTTAAACGCATAGCCGGCATCGGTAGGGTGCGTCTTGTCCTCGCTGATCCACGACAGCCAGTTCGGGAGCGCCTGGAACTGGTCGAACTGCGGAATGATCGGCGCGTTCATCTGCGCCGCAACTTGCCGCAGCACCGATACATAGCCGAAGATCGGCGCACCGGGATTGCTCTGCACGCCGTCAACCGGGTTCGGTTCCTCGAAGACGCAGATCTTGCCGTACTTGCGCGCGATCTGGCAGAGCTGAGACATGTTAGACCAGTAGTCGTCGACCGATTCGCTCGGGACGCCGGCCTTTGGTTTCGTCGCGTAGTAGCTGTCGTTCAGGGCGAAATTGAAGATGACGATCTTCGCCGTGCTCGCGGCCATCACCTGGTCGAATGGTGGGTGAACGCCATCGGTGCCGTTGAGCAATTGCGCAGCTTCCGTTCCGCCAACGCCCTGATTGTTGATGACAACGGACGCGCCGAAACGGGCCTGAAGCATGTTTTGCAGGATGGCCGGCTCACTGTCTGCAGTGTTGAATAAACGTCCGGCGATCGTTTGCGCGCCCTTCGACGTGCTATCGCCATAGACATCGATCAATGGTTGGATGGTGTCCGCTTTCGCGGGCGGAATCGGGCTGCTGGTGCCGCCGTCTCCGCCGCCACCACCACATGCAGAAAGTGCGCAGACGAGCGCCGTCCCCGCGGCAAGCGCGGTAAATCGCATCTTCATACCTACCTCATCTGAAATTGGCCCGACTGGGCCGAGAGAGTCCGCCGATTGGCGGGCGCGACATCAGGCCGCCTTGCGCGGCTTTTTTATTTATGAACGGGGCATCCCATGCAAATCGGCGAACCGCTCGCCTCTCTGTTGCGCCACGACTTTGTCGCGAGTGCCGTTAAGTCAGCCCCGCCCGTGTCCGCTGCTAGTGCGATCTGGATGGGCATCAAGCTCCCTGATGTCTTGATGCTGCTCACGATCGTCTATACAAGCCTTCAGATCTATGTGCTCGTCCGAGACAAGTTCTTTTCGAAGGACAAGCCCCGCAGAAATCACAGGTAGGTGATCCATGCAGATCAATTCCGCCATCGTCTCCGCCGGGTGTGGAGCGACGCAATTGCGTTCGGCCCAGTGGGTCGCCCCTCTCCAAGCCGCCAGCGACAAATACTCCATCAACACACCGTTGCGCGTCGCTGCATTCCTCGCGACCTTCGGCGTTGAATCTGGCGGACTGTCGGCGCTTGTTGAGAATCTGAACTACAGCGCTGACGGTTTGGCTGAAACGTGGCCCACGCGCTTTGCGGTCAATCTGACCGTCACGCCGAAGCGACCGAACGACCTCGCCAACCATCTCGCGCACAACCAGCAGGCCATCGCGAACACGGTCTATGCGAATCGCAACGGGAATGGCGATGTGGCGAGCGGTGATGGGTGGAATTTTCGCGGGCGTGGCATGGGGATCACCGGCCGCCGCAACTATCTCTTGTGCGGCATCGGCATCGACCTAGACCTGATCGCGCATCCGGAATTGCTCGAGCAACCGGGCGACGCGGCTATGTCGGCGGCCTGGTACTGGGCCAATAGAAACCTCAATGCGCTGGCTGATGCGGGCAACTTTTTAGGTGTCTCGCGCGCCGTGAATCTCGGAAGCGCTACATCTACCGCAACGCCAAACGGCTGGCCGCAACGCCAAGCCCTGTACGCGTCGGCAAAAACCGCCCTCGGCGTCTAACGCCCCTCACTCCATACAAGCCCGCACTCGCGGGCTTTTTTCATTTGGTGTCCCATGACTCAGCCGCAGGGCCGACAGCTAACCAATTTCAACATCGCCAACCCCATTGCCGACGCTGATCAGATCTATGTCGCGCAAGGTGGGGCCGGCAATGGCGTCGAAAAAGCCGCGACGGCGGCGCAGTTGGCGACGTATGTTCAAGCGCCGATTGCGAATGGATCAGCGAATGATGCAGGTGCGTTGACCGGAAACGAGACGGCTCCGCTCAGCCGTGGCACGGGCCTGCTGCAAACGTCGCTGACGACGATTGCGACGTTGGTCATTCAGACGCTCGCGGGATTCACGCAGATTGGCGCTGGATCGGTGTCGCGCACGCCGCAAGACAAGATGACCGACGTCATTTGCGTATTCGACAAGATGTCGTTCGTAATGCAGCTCGACGTCCGCGCTGGCAATCGAGCATACGATCACACCGCCGCAATCAATGCAGCCGTTGCGACCGGTAGACCAGTGCTGCTCCCGTACGGCGACTACAACTACTCTGGCGAGCTAAACATCACGCAAGGTGGTTTGATCGGAGAAGGTTGGGGATTCGACAATAACGCCAAATGCACGCGGATCTGGTTCAGCAATCTCAACGGCGTGCGGGGAGGGGTCACCACGCGTATCGCAACACGGGCGCAGCAACGCCCTGTCCTTCGAAAGATGTGGATTAAAGGTGCCTCGTGGGATCCGGTGACGGGCGCAAATGCAAATGGCCTGGATATTGAAGCGCCCATCGATATTGAGGACGTTTACGTATCGAATTTCAATGGGTATGGCGCGTATTTCCACAACGACAAGAGTGGCAACGGTCCGTATCAGTCGTTCATGCGCAACTTGCGCTGCGACTACAACGCAAAGCATGGGGTAGTCGTCGGTACCGGTGCAAACGTCCTCGCATTCATCAATCCGGTAGCATTCTGGAATGGTTCGCCGAGCTATGGTGTCGCGCCGACTGTCGCTGGAACGGCCGATGGCTTCCACGTCGAACGTGACGGTGACGGAAATACGGGTGACGGATCGGGGCTCTATTATTCGTACCTTCCAGAATCGTTGACGGTCATCGGCGGTGACTGCTCGTATAATGCAAATTACGGTTGGAACTTCAAGCAACTGTTCAACTCAGGGAATATCTGCCCCGGGTATGCCGAAGGGAATCTCTCGGCAAGCGGTAAGCAGGCTGCGATCGGGAGCGCTGCGCAAAACTGCACAATTCGGTTCGCTCAACTTGCTGGGGGTGCGGCAAGTTTGGACACGAGTGCGGCAACCTATACCCCATACTGGCCGTACCTTCAACTCTGGGTCGGCGGCACGCAAGTTTTGATGAGCGGCGGGGGGGTGCTCCAAAACTACAGCCTTCGGGCCAGTGGGCCGGCTGTCGCGCAAAACACGATGCTCACGGATGACGGTTCTGGGAACTGGACGTACTTGGCTCAGAATGCGACTCCTGACGGCACGACGATTGCTGCGAGTGGCTACAACACTGTCGCAACATTTCGAGGCTTCGGGAACGCCGCATTTGGGATCGGATGGGGTTCGTTCTTCCTGAAGATCGCTGGCAACTTCGTCGGTTTGCCGGTGCGCTGGTATCAGTCGCAAGGTAACAACTGGAACTCGCCCTACAACCTTCGTGGATCGTCTGCTTCGATGCCTTCGTCCGGCGCATTCACGCAGGGCGATTGGTTTGACAATTCTGCGCCGTCTCTCATGGGATCGGCTCCGAATAACTACTCAGTACGAGGATGGACTCGCTTCACCACTGGTTCCGGTAACGCCTCATTGACGGATTGGGGAACCGCTTATACGTTGCACGTCGCCCCGGGCACGATGGTGTCACAGAACGCAAACGCAGTAAGCGTGACCGGAGGAACCATCGATGGCGTGACGATCGGAGGCATCACCCCCGTCCCCGTTATCGGAACATATCTCAGGCCGACGGCGAAATACAACCCATCTGGCGTCGGAGCGGCCGGCACTCTTGAGCAGGATTCCAGCATCCCGGGATCGCGCATCCTTACTGGCGATGGAACCGGCTATCAGTTCCGAGTTGGAAGCCGAAATTCGTCCGGCGTGGTCACTGACTACCTGGCTATCACCGAGTCATCCGGCGTCAATTTTCTCGGCGCCGTGAAGCTCGCTAGCTTTGTCGTCGCGACGTTGCCGACAGTGGGAACGAACGGACAAATTGCATACGCGTCGAACGGCCGAAAAACTGGCGAGTCGGCTGGATCTGGAACCGGCGTTATTGTCTATTACAGCAATTCCGCATGGCGCGTGTTCAGCACCGACGCAGCGGTCGCCGCTTAACGAAGTAATTGGAGAAAGTGAATGGCTGCAAAGATGGTACGAGTCTTGAACGAGGTTCTGGTCAGGTACAACTTGGGAGGGCAATTCCAAGGCGCACACGCACGGTATGTCACCTACCTGACGCAGGACGACGGAGTGACACCGGCTGGCCAACCTGTTCTTGACGAAGCAACGCCAGCCGATTGGTCAGACCCGGAGCTATTGGCGTATTTGAACAAAGCGACGTTGCAGATGCAGGCGGACAACGCGGCTTTGTCTCAATCTGCCGAACAAACGCAGGCTGAAAACGCTGCATTGAAGTCGCGGGTTTCCGGATTGCAAGCGGAGGTCACGTCGCTTAACGCGCTCGTCTCAACGCTTCAAGCTGAAAAGGAAGCGCTGACCACGCCAAGCGCGACCGATTTGTCGCAAGGGGCTGACACAATCAAATCGGTCGCGTAATTACCGCATCTATCAAGACGTAAAGGTCTGCGGTGCGGCGGGGGATTCGCTGGCATTTTCGATAGAATCCCACCGCCGAGTGACGTAACGTCCAGCGCGCGCACGCGCTGCATCGTCGCTAATGACTTTCGCCGGGCAGCCTGCCACGGTCACGTTAGGCGGTACATTACGCGTGACAACGCTACCCGCACCGATCGTGACGTTATCGCCAATCGTGACGTATTCGACGATGCAGACATTCGGGCCGATATAGACGTTGTTTCCGATCGTCGCCGCCTTCCCATCGTTCGATCCGATCGTCACACCCTGCGAGATATTGCAGTTTGCGCCAATGACGGCGGTCGGATTGATCACGATATTGCCTACGTGTCCGATATAGAAGCCTGGGCCGATCTTCGTGCCCGGCGAAATCACGAACCCGTATTTCCGCTGCTTTAGGCGAACGACGTGATTCATGATCATGCGTGGCAGTCTGCCCCGCGCTGCATTTGCAACGCGATACCAGAACATGAAATTGAAGCCTTCGTTTATGAGGAACTGCTTGACGAATGCCTTGACGCTGGTATTCCCGGTATGTCGGTACAGGTCGCTTTTGATGAGGTCGGCAGTTTTCATTTTTGAGTCTCCAGTGGTCTGCGCATTCTACACGCTCACAACCTCGAATTGCTCGCCCTCTTCCCGCAATCGAGTCAACTGTAAGAAACGGCCTAGCGCCATCTATTGCTGGCGCTGACATCCCCCCGCCACAAACCACAGCCGCCTCCGCGCGGCTTTTCTTTTTCCCGGTCGCGCGCCGGGTTTTTCGTTTCTATGACCCAAGCACATACCGAGCGCGAGACGCTATCAGTCGAAGTGAATATCCCTTCGCATGAAGATCGCAAGACGACTGCGCTGTTCGAGCGCACGCGCAAGCAACTGATCGAGCGGGAAGGTGGCCGCTGTTTCGTCTGCAACGCGACCGCCGAGGAATCCGGACATCCGCTTGAAGCGCATCACCATCCGATCGAGCGGTCACTGGCCGAAATGATCGACTGGGAGCGTTTCAAGTTCGACGCTCAGGCCGGTTACTGGGGCTCGCACATCAAGGCCTTCGACTGGACCAGCTTCAGCAACTGGGAGCAGTTCGTCGACGACATGACCGTCAATGGGCTGCTGCTCTGCAAGGCGCATCACATCGGCAAGGACGAAGGCATCCATGCGCTGCCCTTCCCAATCTGGATCGCCCAGCGCTACGCGCGCGAGGGCTACCAGTTCAGCGACGTCGAGATCATCCACCACGCAACGTAGGAGCACCGCACCATGCCCCAATCAAGCATTCAGACCGGCGCCATCACGCTAACCGCCGCGTCGCTCGTCCCGATCATCGACTGGGCCGCGCAGGCCATGCATGTGTCGATTCCGGTCGACGCGCAATTTCAGATCGCAGCCGTGCTGATCACCGTCGGCCACGCCGTATCCAACGTCATTCGCGCGCGCATCGGCGCGAAGTCGGCTGCAGCCGCACCGGCCGCTCAGCAGTAACCCGCCCGCCGCAGGTCGCGGCACCTCTCCCGAAAGGACTCACCCATGAAGAAGCTCATGCTGCTCGCGGCAGGCATTGTCGCGTCCATCGCACTCATCGCCGGCTGCACGTCGGCGCAACAGCAGAATCTCGCGCAGCTCGCCGCGACCGCCAAGTCGCAGGTCGCGCAGGCATGCGCGGTCGTGCAGCCGACGCTGCTCGACCTGAGTGCGACGCTGCCGGCCGATGCGAACCTGAAGCTGCTCGCTGACGACAACGGCAAGCTGTGCGCCGCCGCGGCCACGCTCGACTCGACCAACGTGCAGAGCCTGGTCAACACGGTCATCCCGCAGGCGATCGGCTTGGTTGGGCTGCTGCCGGTCGATCCGGGCGTGCAGGCGACGATCCGGCTCGCGTTCGGCGCTGCGTCGATCGCGCTGTCGAACTGGTTGGCGGTGTATGGCGCGCCGGCGGCGACTGCGCCCGCATCCGCGCCGGCCGCCGCGTCGACGCCGCTCGCAGGCGCGCCGCTGCAATGACCCCGCGCGATTACGCACTGCTCGCGCAGGAGGCGTACACCGCAGCGCCCGACATCGGCATAGCGGACAGCGCCTCGCGCGCGATCGTGCGGCAGACGGCGGCCGGTCTTTGCGTGGCCTTTCCCGGAACCAACAACGTGGACAGCGTCGGTGCGGATCTCGACGTTATGCCGATCGAGGTGCCGGGCATCGGCATGGTGCATCGTGGGTTCTGGGAGGCATGGCAGGCGATCGCAGTGCCGGTGCTCGCCGCGATCGGCGGCCGGCCGGTGACGCTGGCGGGGCATTCGCTCGGCGCGGCGATCGCGATCATGGCCGCGGCGTCGATGACGGTCGGCGGGAACGCACCGGCGGCGGTCTATGGCTTCGAACCACCGCGCGTGAGTCCGTGCGGGAACGTCGCGACGCTGCTCGCGCGCGTTCCGCTGAGCCTGTACCGGAATGGGAATGACATCGTGCCGGATCTCCCCCTGGACTGGGAGCACGCCGGTGCGCTGACGCAGATCGGCAAGCCATCCTTCCCGTTTCCGAATGTAACCGACCATGCGATCTCGCGGGTGATTGCGGCGCTGGCGGCGTAGCGTTTTGCGGAACAAATCGCAGATTGCGGAACTGGGTTGACCGCCAAAATATCTCGCAAAGGCTCGCCAGTATTGCTTAATCCCGATTCTCATCAGACGCAATTCAGCGGACGGTCAGTCCGCTGCGTTTCGCCAGTTCTCCCACTTTCAGTCGCATTCGGGCCTCCGTTCAGTGCGCACGCTGAAGTCTGGAACGTTACGCTACGTGAGGGTCAAGCGGGAAGATGGGCAGGGCGCGCGGGCGGCGGCCCCGATGCGACGGGCACGGCCACGCAGGCGCCGCAGTCGCGCGCCTGCGTGGCGATCGACGCGTTACTGCGGCGTGGGTGCCGCGTCCACGCCGGCGGCGCGGGCTTCCTTGGCGGGCGCCGGGCTGCCGGGCGCAGGGTGGTCGGACGGCGCGGGGGCGGACGCCGCGTCCCCAGGCGGCGTGCCCATCGCCTGATAGAGCCGTGCCGTATCGGCCAGCCGCGCGCCCGTCGCGCGGATCTCGTCCAGCCGTGCATTGCGGTACTGCAGCTCGCTCGCCCGGGAGGACGACGGCGGCAGCGCGCCGAGCCGCACGCGCGCGGCCGTGTCGTCGTACGCGCCGCGCGCGGCGCTCGCGGCGCGGCCCGATGCGTCGAGCGCCTGCGCGTCGTGCTCGAGCGCCGCGAGCGAATCGGCGACGTTCTGGAACGCGCCGAGCACCGTCTGCTTGTACTGGTCGACCGCGGCCGCGTAGGTTTCCTTCGCCGCGCGGCGCTGCGCGAGCAATGCGCCGCCGTGGAAGATCGGCTGGCTCAGCGACGCACCGACACTCCAGATCGCGCCGGCGCCCGACAGCATCGCCGGCCAGCTGAAGCCGCCTTGTCCCATCGACGCCGACAGCGACAGCTGCGGGAACAGCTGCGCGGTCGCCACGCCGACTTCGGCCGCGGCGGCCTTCAGCGCCGCGTCGGCTGCGCGGATGTCGGGCCGGCTCTGCAGCAGGTCCGACGGCACGATGACCGGCACCTGCTGCGGCAGATGCAGATCAGCGAGCGAAATATCGGCGGGCGGCTGGTCCGGCGTGCGGCCGACCAGCACCGCGAGCGCATGGCGCGCCGAGTCGCGCTGCTGGCGCAGCGCGGGCAGGCTGGCCGCGAACGTGTCCGCGCTCTGCCGCGCATTCAGCGCGTCGGTGCGCGACGCGGCGCCGAGCGCGTAGCGGCGCTCGGCGTCGTGCGCCTGCGCGTCGGCGAGCGCGACAAGCCGCTCGGTCGTGTCGATCTGCGCATTGAGCACCGACGCGGTGATCGACGCGGTCACGATGTTCGCGGCAAGCGCGCGCCGCGCGGATTCGAGCTGGAACGCGCTGACGTCGACGCGTTTTGCGAGCGCGCGGTTCGCGAAGCGCGCGGCGCCGAACAGGTCGATCGTGTAGTGCGCTTCGAGCTGGCCGACGAACGTGTCGTACAGCAGCGTTTGCGCGCCGAGCGCGGGAATCGGCACGCCGAGCGCACGCTGGCGCGCGGCCTGGCCGCCCGCGTCGATCGATGGCAGCAGCGAGCTGCCGATCTGCGCGCGCAGCTGCTCGCGCGCGGCGTTCAGCGTGTGCGACGCGGCGCCGAGCGTCGGGCTGTTGCGCAGCCCTTCGTCGACGAGCGCGTTCAGCGCGTCGGAACGGTACTGCTTCCACCAGTCGGGCACCGGCTGCGCGCCGACTTCAAACTGTTGCGCGACGCCTTGCGCGGCGACGGTCTGTTCGACTTGCGGCACAGCGCCGTAATGGGCGGGCGACGGCATCGCGGGCGCCTCGCCGCTCGGCGCGAACCACGCGCAGCCGGCGAGCGACACGAGGCCGGCGGCCGTTATCGCGCACGCGGTTTTCGTCATCAGGTTCTTCGACAGTTCCATGATCAGACTCCCGATGGCGTGGCAGGTGGCGTGGCGCCGCCGGACGGACCACCGTTGCCCTGGGCGTCGCGCTCGCTGCTCTTCACGCGGAACCACGTGGCATACAGCGCGGGCAGGTAGAACAGCGTCAGCACGGTCGCGCTCGTGATGCCGCCCATCAGCGCGGTCGCCATCGGCCCGAAGAAGTTCGAGCGCAGCAGCGGGATCAGCGCAAGCACGGCGGCCGCGGCCGTCAGCGTGATCGGGCGGAAGCGCCGCACGGTCGCGCCGACGATCGCGTCGAAACGCCCGTGGCCGGCCGCGATGTCCTGCTCGATCTGGTCGACGAGGATCACCGAGTTGCGCATGATGATCCCGAACATCGCGATCACGCCGAGCATCGCGACGAAGCCGAATGGCTGCCCGAACAGCAGCAATGTGCCGACGACGCCGATCAGCCCGAGCGGCGCGGTCAGCACGACCATCAGCACGCGCGAGAAGCTCTGCAGCTGGATCATCAGCAGCGTGAACACGGCGATCGCCATCAGCGGCATCTGCGCGTTGATCGACTTCTGTGCCTTCGCGCTTTCCTCGACCGAGCCGCCGATGTTGATCTGATAGCCGACCGGCAGCTGCGCGCGCAGTGCATTCAGCTTGCCGTCGATCGCGTGCGTGACGTCGATGCCCTGCGCGCCCGCGCGCACGTCCGACTGCACGGTGATCGTCGGCTGGCGGTCGCGCTCCCACACGACGCCGTATTCGAGCGTCGGCTTGAAGCGGCCGAGCGAGCCAAGCGGCACCGGGCCGTTCGGCGTCGGCAGCGCGAGGCCGGCAAGCTTCGCGGGATCGACGCGGTCGGCTTGCGGCGCGCGCAGGTCGACCGCGATCAGCTTGTCGCGCTCGCGATACTGCGTGACCGTCGTGCCCGACAGCGTCATCGCGAGGAAGCTCGACACGTCCTGCGACGTCACGTTCAGCTCGCGCGCCTTCTTCTGGTCGAGCTCGAAGCGCACCGAACGCTCGGCCGGCTCGTCCCAGTCGAACTGGACGTTCACCGTGCGCGCGTCGCCGCGCATCGTCGCCGCGACTTTCTCGGCAATGCCGCGCACGGTCGCGATATCGTCGCCGCTCACGCGGAACTGCACCGGATAGCCGACCGGCGGCCCGTTCTCGAGCCGCGACAGGCGCCAGCGCACGGCGGGGAAGCGGTCGCGCAGCGTGGTTTCGAGCCAGCTCGCGAGCTTCTCGCGATCCGCGACGGATTTCGCGGTGATCACGAACTGCGCGAAGTTCGGCAATTGCAGCTGCTGGTCGAGCGGCAGGTAGAAGCGCGGTGCGCCGCTGCCGACGAAACTCACCGCATGGTCGATTTCGGGGCGCTTGTCGATCACCTTCTCGAGGCGCTCGGTCTCGCGCAGCGTCGCCGCAAACGACGCGCCTTCGGGCAGCCGCAGGTCGACCAGCAGCTCGGGCCGGTCGGAACTCGGGAAGAACTGCTGCGGCACGAGCGAGAAGCCCATCAGCGACACGACGAACAGCGCGCCGGTGATCAGCAGCACGACGAAGCGCCGCTCGATGCACCAGTGGATCCAGCCGCGCAGCCGCGTGTAGAAGCGCGTGTCGTAGATGTCGTGTTCGTGGTCGTCGGGCAGATGCGCTTCGTGCGCGTGCTTCTTGCGCTCGGGCAGCATGTGGAAGCCCAGCAGCGGGATCAGCACGACCGCCGCGAACCACGACGCGATCAGCGCGATCGCCGACACCTCGAAGATCGAGCGCGTGTACTCGCCGGTGCTCGACTTCGCGAGCGCGATCGGCAGGAAGCCCGACACCGTGACGAGCGTGCCCGTCAGCATCGGGAACGCGGTGCTCGTGTAGGCGAACGCGGCGGCGCGCGCGCGGCTGTAGCCCTGTTCGAGCTTCACGGCCATCATCTCGACCGCGATGATCGCGTCGTCGACGAGCAGGCCGAGCGCGAGCACCAGCGTGCCGAGCGACACCTTGTGCAGCCCGATGTCGAACAGGTACATGAAGAGGGCGGTGACGGCGAGCACCACGGGAATCGAGATCACGACGACCATCCCGGTGCGCAGGCCGAGCGACACGAGGCTCACGACCAGCACGATCGCGACCGCTTCGGCGACGGCTTCGAGGAAATCGTCGACCGAGTGCGACACCGCGTGCGGCATGCTCGACACCTCGGTCAGCTTGAGCCCGGCGGGCAGTTGCGCCTGCAGTGCCTGCGATTGGGCATCGAGCGCCTTGCCGAGCCGGATCACGTCGCCGCCCGGCTGCATCGTCACGCCGATGCCGAGCACGGCCTTGCCTTTCGCCGCTGAGCCGGCCGCGCCTGAGGCGGCCCCGCCTGAGCCGGCCGCACCTGAGGCGGCCCCGCCTGAGCCGGCCGCGCGCATCTGCGTGACGGGTGGGTCGTCATAGCCGCGCTTCACAGTCGCGAGATCGCCGAGCCGGAACGTGCGGCCGTTGATGCGCAGCAGCGTATCGGCGATCGCGGCGACGTTGTCGAACTGGCCGCTCGGACGCACGAACACGCGGTCGTCCGCGGTCGTCAGCACGCCGGCCGACGACACGTCGTTCTGCGCGTTGATGGCCTGCCCGAGCTGCTGCGGCGAGATGCCGAGGCGCGTGAGCTGCGCGTTGTTGACCTCGATGAAGATCCGCTGGTCGGGGTCGCCGAAATAGTCGACCTTGCCGACGCCCGGCACGCGCAGCAGCACGGTGCGCAACTGGTCCGCATAGTCGTGCAGCTGCGCGGGCGAGAAGCCGTCGCCCTCGAGCGTCCAGATGTTGGTGTAGACGTCACCGAACTCGTCGTTGAAGAACGGCCCCTGCACGCCGGGCGGCAGCGTGTAGCCGATGTCGCCGACCTTCTTGCGGATCTGGTACCAGGTCTCGGGCACGTCCTTTGCGGGCGCCGAATCCTTCATCGTGAAGAAGATCAGCGATTCGCCGGGGCGCGAGTAGCTGCGCAGGAAGTCGATCGCCAGAGTTTCCTGCAGCTTGCGGCCGATCCGGTCGGTGACTTGCTCCTGCACCTGGCGCGCGGTCGCGCCGGGCCAGAACGTGCGGATTACCATCACGCGGAACGTGAAAGGCGGGTCTTCGGATTGCGCGAGGCGCGTGTACGCTAGGATGCCCGCGAGCGTCGCGAGCACGATCAGGTAGACGACCAGCGCCTGGTGGCGCAGCGCCCATGCGGACAGGTTGAAGCGGCCTTCTTCGCGAACCGTGCTCATGACGCGAAGTCCTCCGGGTGCAGCGGCGCGATCGCGCGGACCTTCTCGCCCGCGCTGACCGTGTGCACGCCCTGCAGCACGACGCGCTCGCCCGGCTGCAGCCCGTGCGACACGGTGACGGTGCGCTCGTTGAAGCGCGCGACGTCGACGCGGCGCAACTCGAGCGTGTCGTCCTTCGCGCGCACGACCCACACGGCCGGATGCTGGCCGTCATGGAACAGTGCGGTCGCGGGCAGCGTGATGGTCGCGGCGCCGTCGGCGGCCGCGGCGCCGTCGAACGCGACGTCGGCCGTCATCCCGAGGCGGATCGCCGGATCGGGCGGTTCGAGCGACAGCTTCACGCGGTACGTGCGGCTTTGCGGATCGGCGGCCGGCGCGACTTCGCGCACCTTCGCGGCGAACTGCCGGCCCGGCAGCGACGGCAGCGTGACGGCCGCCGCGTGGCCCGGCGCGAGCGACGCGAGGGCCGCTTCCGGCACGTCGCTGACGACGTCGACGTCGCCCGCCCACGCGAGCTGGTAGACGGGCTGCCCGGCGGATACGTTCTGGCCCGTATCGGCCTGCTCGGCCGTGATGTAGCCGTTGTGATCGGCGACGAGCGTCGCGTAGCGGAGCTGGTTCTTCGCGAGCGCGAGTTGCTGCTGCGCCTGGTCGCGCTGCGCGAGCGCCGACGCGTATGCGTCCTCGGTCTGCTCGAGCTGCGCGGTCGCGATCAGGTTTTCGCGGGCCTGCGCGCGGTCACGGTCGAGCTGCTGCTTCGCGAACGCGAGGCGGTGCGACGCGGCGTCGAGCTGGGCCTGCGCGCTCGCGGCGTTCTTCTCGACATCGGACGGATCGAGGAGCGCGACGACCTGGCCGGCCTTCACGGTGTCGCCGAGCCGCACCTTGCGTTCGACGATCTTGCCGGCGATGCGGAACGACAGCGGCGTCGCGTAGCGCGGCTGGATCTCGCCGGGCAGCGTGCGGGCGGCCGCGACACCGTCGGCGTGGGCCGGCAGCGCGACGACCGGGCGCGGCGCGGGCGGATCGGTGTCTTTCGGGTGACAGGCGGCGACGAAGAGCGCGACGCCGATCAGCAGCGCAGCGCGGGAACCGGAGCGATTCACGAAACCCCCAGATGACGAAACAACGGAGCGAAGCCGGCAAACGGCGGGCGCTTGCCTGGAGCAGCGCACAACGGCGCGCGGACACGATCTTTCGGATACTTGGGCGGATTCTAATACACACCTGTATCCGAATGCAAAGATGAATTTGAAAGCAAATTGGTGCTAGACTTCGCGCCATGAAACCAACGCGCTTAACACGGGAACAGAGCAAGGATCAGACGCGAGAACGTCTGCTGAATGCCGCGCAGGAGATTTTTCTGACGAAAGGCTTCGTTGCCGCGAGCGTCGAGGACGTTGCGGCCGCGGCCGGCTACACGCGCGGTGCGTTCTATTCCAATTTCCGCAGCAAGGCGGAGTTGCTGCTGGAGTTGCTCGAGCGCGACCATTCGGCCGTGCAGGCTGAGTTCCAGGCCATCTTCAACGGCGGCGGCACGCGCGAGCAGATGGAGGCGACGGTGCTCACGCATTACAGCCGGCTGCATCGCGACGACCGCTGCTATCTGCTGTGGGTCGAGGCGAAGCTGCAGGCCGCGCGCGATCCGAAGTTCCGCGTGGACTTCAACCAGTTCCTGCAGGAAAAGCGCGAGCAGATGGCCGAATACATTCGCCTGTTCGCGGAGCGTTCGGGCACGCCGCTGCTGCTGCCCGCCGAGACACTCGCACTCGGGCTGATGGGCCTGTGCGACGGCGTGCAGTCGTACTACACGGCCGATCCGCAGCATGTGTCGGCCGATGCGGCCGAGGCCGTGCTCGCGGGGTTCTTCGCGCGGGTGGTGCTGGGGCGCGCGCCGGGCTGACAGGGGCGTCTGGCTGGGGAGGTGCCGAGCCGTGCACGGAGAGTGGCGCACGGCCAGGGGTGAGCGGCCAGTGGCGCACCAGACAACTCACGCACGGTACGCGCCGTGCCGCGCGCTGTAACGGTTGCGTCAGCGCTCGCCGGTCATCCGCCGGTACGCGTCGAGCAGCGACGTCTTGTAGACGACGCCCGCGAGCGTCGGCTCCGCCTCGCTTTCGATCACCGGCAGCCGCTCCCCCTGGAAGCACATGAAGTGCTCGAGCGCGGTGCCGAGCGGCATGTCGGGCGTGAGCAGCGGAAATGGCGTGTGCACGTAATGGGCGGCTGTCTTGTCGGCCGTATCGCGTTTGTCGAGCAGGTCGGACGTGATGTCCTTCAGCGCGACCGCGCCGCGGAAGCGCCCGGTGTCGTCGGTCACGTACAGGTATTTCACCGGGTATTCGAGGAACACGCGCGTCATGTCGGCGACGCTCGCGGTGAGCGGCACGACCGTCTGCGCCGGCTGGATCAGCTCGCGCATCTGCGTGGTGCGGATCCGCAGGCGTTCCTGCGCATCCTGGTGGTGGCGCAGCGTGATCTCGTACATCGACGTCGTGCCGGTCGCACGCGCGACGAAATACGCGACGACGCACGACACCATCAGCGGCAGCACGACCTGGTAGCTGAGCGTCATCTCGAAGATCATCAGGATCGCCATCAGCGGCGCCTGCGTCGCGCCGGCCATGAATGCGCCCATGCCGACCATCGCGTACGCGTAGTACGCGGACGTGTGGCCGGGCCACAGCATGTCCATTCCGAGCCCGAACAGCGAGCCGAACACCGCGCCGACGAACAGCGTCGGCGTGAAGACCCCGCCGATCGCGCCGGAGCCGGCCGTCGCCGCGGTCGCGAGCACCTTGAAAACGAGCACCGCGACGAGCGCCTGCCAGGTCCACGGTGAATGCAGGATGTTGTTCACGACGCTGTAGCCGTTGCCCCACACGTCGGGCACCCACACCGAGATCACGCCGACGACCAGGCCGCCGATCGCGAGCCGCACCGGCAGCGGCACCGGCAGCCGCTTGAACTGGTTCTTCGACGCGTCGAGCAGGTGCAGGAACTGCGGCGCGAGCACGCCGCACAGGAGCCCGAGCACGACGAACAGCAGCACCTCGGGCCCGGCGACGGCCGGGAACACCGGCATTTCATAAGGCGGCTTGTAGCCGGCGAATTCGCGCATCGTGATGTTCGCGACGACGGACGCGACGACCATCGGCCCGAAGCTCTCCATCGCGATCGCGCCGAGCACGATTTCCGACACGAAGAATGCGCCGGCGATCGGCGCGTTGTATGCGGACGTGATGCCGGCCGCGGCGCCGCACGCGACGAGCAGGCGCAGGCGCGGCGGGTCGAAATGCGCGAAGCGGCCAACGAGCGATGCCGCGAGCGCGGCGAGCTGCACCATCGGGCCTTCGCGGCCGATCGAGCCGCCGCTGCCGATCGTCAGCAGCGACGACACGCTGCGCCACAGGCTTTGCCGCACCGGCACGACGCCGTTGCCGAGCGCGACCGCTTCCATGTAGTCGGTCTTCCTTGCCTTCGAATCCGCCCGGCTCGCGAGCAGCAGCACGCAGCCGGCAAGAAAGCCGCCCGCGGCCGGCAGCCAGAAACGCACGTACCACGGCAGGCTCTTCGCCATCATGACGAAGCTGCCGCTGTGGCCCGAGATCACGCGCTGCATCAGCTCGATGCCTTCGCGGAACGCGATCGTGGCGAACGCGCCGCCGATGCCGACGATCACCGACCAGATCAGCATCGTGTGGGCGTCCGACAGGCGGAACAGCGTTTGGGCGCGGGTGCGCAGCTTCAGCAGGAACGAGAGCACGACTGAGCGGGGACCGTGGAAAACGACGCGAAGCATAGCACTGCGCCGCGCCCCCGGGAGAACCTTCCCGGCGGGCGCGGCGCGTGCCACGGAGGGGCGGTGCGGCTCAGCCAAGCCAGTGCTGCACGGCCCACGTGATGCCGTAGCCGCCGGCGATCAGCCACACGTACAGGATCAGGCCTGTCGTCAGCGCGCGGGGGCCGGCCTGACGGATCTGCGACACGCGGGTCTCGATGCCGAGCGCCGTCATCGCCATCGTCAGCGCGAACGTGTCGAGCACGTTGAGCGTGTGCGTGACGTCGGCCGGCAGCACGTTCAGCGAGTTGACGATCACGAAGCCCAGGAAGCCGAGCGCGAACCACGGCACCGCGACCTTGCGCTTGCCTTGCACGCCGTCGGCCGATGCGTTGGCCGATGCGTTCGCCGAACGGGCGAGCCACCAGCCGAGCACGAGCAGCACCGGCACGAGCAGCATCACGCGGGTCATCTTGACGATCGTCGCGATGTGCGCAACCTGCGGGCTCACGTCGGTCGCTGCGCCGACCACCTGCGCGACCTCGTGGATCGTGCCGCCGAAGAACAGGCCGAGGCCGGCGGGGTCCAGGTTCAGCAGCCCGGCGTGGTACGCGATCGGGTACAGGAACATCGACAGCGTGCCGAACAGCACGACACTGCCGACCGCCATTGCGCTCTGGTGCGGCTTCGACTGCAGCGTCGATTCGAACGCGAGCACCGCGGCCGCACCGCAGATCGCGCTGCCGGCGGCGGTCAGGAGCGCGGAATCGCGGTCGAGCTTCATCACTTTCATGCCGACCCACGTGCCGATCGCGAGCGTGCTGACGACCACCAGCACCGACACGGTCAGGCCCGGCAGGCCAACCTGCGCGATTTCCTGCAGGCTCACGCGCAGCCCGAAGAACGCGACCGCGATGCGCAGCAGCTTGCGCGCGGAGAAGTTGACGCCGGCCGCCCAGCTGGCGGGCATGCCGTCGCGTAGTGCGTTGCCGTACAACGCGCCTGCGACGATGCCGACGATCAGCGGCGACAGGCCGAGCCCGGCGATCGCGGGCAGTTGCGACAGGCTCGTCACGGCGGCGGCGAACAGCGCGACGAACAGCACGCCGTTCAACTGGCCGCGCATCGACGGCGCGGCGTGATTCAGATGTGGAGAAGGAGCGGTAGACATGATGGAACCCGGATCGGATCGTCATTTCAATGCCCTAATGCTAGTTTGGTTATATCGATATGAGAAATTGTGATTTGTGACGTAAACTATCCGGAAAGCCGATAATTCATCCCCATGACCCCGGATCAACTGATAACTTTCGCGGCCGTTGCCGAGCACCTGAACATCAGCCGTGCGGCGCTCGCGCTGCACCTGTCGCAGCCGGCGGTGTCGGGCCAGCTCCGCCTGCTGCAGGACGAGTTCGGCGAACCGCTGTACCAGCGCGATGGGCGCGGCATCCGTCTGACGCCGGCCGGCGAGCAGCTCGCGCAATACGCAAAGGCGCTGCGCGACACGTTCGCGCAGGCGCGCGCGTTTCGCGATGCGGTGCGCGGGCTCGAGGCCGGCACGCTGAGAATTGGTGCCAGCACGACGCCGGCGAGCTATCTGCTGCCGTACCTGATCGCCGAATTCCAGCCGCGCGCGCCGCGCGTCGCGATCCAGACGATGAGCGGCAACACGGCAGACGTGGTTGCCGCGTTGCCGTCGCTCGACATCGCGATGATCGAAGGCCCGCCCGGCGAAGCGCTGCCGCCCGGCACGGCCGTGCACACGTGGCACGAGGACGAGATCGTCGCGATCGTGCCGGCCGGGCATCCGCTCGCGGAACCCGCGCACGAAGGCGGCGTGACGCTCGATGCGCTCGCGCCGTACCCGCTCGTGCTGCGCGAGGAGGGCTCCGGCGTGCGGCAGCTCGTCGAGCGCGCATTCGCGCACGCGGGCGCGCCGATGCGCGTCGCGTTCGAGATCCCCGGCGTCGAGGCCGTGAAGGAGGCCGTGCGGGCCGGGATGGGCGTCGGCTTCGTGTCCGCGATGTCGCTGCGGCATGACGACGCGGCGCTCGTGATGCGCCCGTTCGCGCCCGCGCCGCTCACGCGCCATTTCTCGATCCTCGTGCCGCACGGCGGCGCGCCGTCGCGGGTCGCCGCGCAGTTTCTCGCGTTGAGCCTTGCGCAGAATGCCGCTTGATGTCGCTTGATGTCGCGTGAGGGGACGATGATCGATCTCGTCGCCGTTCCCTAGGGATTTCCTCTATGGCGCGCGTCCGAAGCGAAGCGCACCATCCGTCTCACGTAAATGGAACCGGTTCCATTTCGGTAATAAAGGGCAAAATGGCAGACATCGTGATCGTGGCGAGCGCATTCGGGATGGACCGGGTGCGTCAGGAGGGCCACCGGGCATTCGTGGCGACCGCCGCGCAGGCGGGCGCAGCCGGGTTCGAGGTGCGGCGCGAGCTGTTCGCGTCCGAAGCGGACGCGGCGCACGACGCGCTGGCGGCACTCGGCGCGCACGTCGCGGCGCACGGGCTGTGGTCGGTCTATTCGACGCCTGCCACGCTGTACACCGACGCCGGCGCGCTCGATGCCGACGCGCTGCGCGACACGCTCGCGGAAGCCGACGCGCTCGGCGCGCGCTTCGTGAAGTTCCAGCTCGGCGGTTTTGCCGGCGATGCGCACGCAGCCGACATCGTCGCGCTGTCGAAGCAGGCGCGCGCGCGGGTTGTCGTCGAGAACGGCCAGCTGCCGGTCGGCGGCTCGCTCGCGCAGTTCCATGAGCTGTTCACGGCGCTGGATGCAGCGGGCGCGGCCCGCGCGATTGGCATGACGTTCGACATCGGCAACTGGCAATGGCCGGGCGAAGCGCCGCTCGAATGCGCGCATGCGCTCGCGCCGCATGTCGAATACATTCACTGCAAGGCCGTCGAAGGCGAGGGCGCGCGCCGCTTCGCGGTGGCGCCCGCCGCGCACGATCCGCTCGTCGCCGCGGTGCTGGCCGTGCTGCCGCAGGATGCGCCGCGCGGGATCGAGTTTCCGTTCGACGCCGCCGACCCGGCGGGCGATGCGCGTCATCGCGTCGCGTGGCTCGAAGCCGCCTGAAGCGTAAAGGAAAGCGCGAAGGTTCCGGAGGAATTCACACATGCACAAGCAACTCGATGTCGTCACCTACGGCGAAGCGATGGCGATGTTCGTCGCCGCCGAGCCGGGCCACCTCAAGCACGCGTCGCAATTCGCGAAGCGGATCGCGGGCGCCGACCTGAACGTCGCGATCGGCCTGTCCCGCCTCGGATTCCGCGTCGGCTACATGAGCCGCGTGGGCCACGATTCGTTCGGCGGCTACGTGCTCGACACGCTCGCGCGCGAACGCATCGACGCGTCGTGCGTGACCGTCGATCCGCGCTACCCGACCGGCTTCCAGCTGAAGTCGCGCAACGACGACGGCAGCGATCCGACCGTCGAGTATTTCCGCAAGGGCTCGGCCGCGAGCCACCTGTCGTGCGCCGACTATGTGGCCGACTACGTGCTCGGCGCGCGCCACCTGCACCTGACGGGCGTGGCGCCGGCGATTTCGGCGTCGTCGTGCGAGCTGGCGTTTCATCTCGCCCGCGAGATGCGCGCGGCCGGCAAGTCGATCTCGTTCGATCCGAACCTGCGCCCGACGCTGTGGCCGTCGGCCGACGTGATGGCGAAGACGCTGAACGCGCTCGCCGCGCTGGCGGACTGGGTGCTGCCGGGCCTCGCGGAAGGGCGGCAGCTGACCGGGCACGACACGCCGGCCGACATCGCACGCTTCTACCTCGCGCAGGGTGCGCGCGGCGTCGTGATCAAGCTCGGCGCGGAAGGTGCGTACTACCTGACCGCCGATGGCCACGAAGGCACGATTGACGGCGAGCGCGTCGCAAATGTCGTCGACACGGTGGGTGCCGGCGACGGCTTCGCGGTCGGCGTGGTCAGCGCGCTGCTGGAAGGCAAGGCCGTCGAGCAGGCGGTGGCACGCGGCAACCGGATCGGCGCGCTCGCGATCCAGGTGATCGGCGATTCGGAAGGGCTGCCGACCCGCGCGCAGCTCGATCGGCTCGAAAACGTCAGCAATCACGCCGATCGCTTGGAAGAAACCTTCGTTGCGCAATGAGATGCCGAGGACGGCACAATCGCGAACTCATTCTGTGCGTCACGCACAGCTTTGCATGGGATCAGACCACGCGCTGAAGCGCCGACTCTGGTCGATATAGGAGACACATCCATGGCAGCCAATCTCGCCGCTCGTCGCTGGTGGATGATCATGCCGATCATCTTCATCACCTACAGCCTCGCCTATCTCGACCGCGCGAACTACGGGTTCGCGGCGGCGGCCGGCATCAACCAGGATCTCGGGATCAGCAAGGGCCTGTCGTCGCTGATCGGCGCGCTGTTCTTCCTCGGCTACTTCTTCTTCCAGATTCCCGGCGCGATCTACGCGGAGCGCCGCAGCGTCAAGACGCTCGTGTTCTGGAGCCTCGTGCTGTGGGGCGCGTGCGCGGCGCTCACGGGCGTCGTCAGCAACATTCCGTCGCTGATGGCGATCCGCTTCGTGCTCGGCGTCGTCGAGGCGGCCGTGATGCCGGCGATGCTGATCTACATCAGCAATTGGTTCACGAAGAGCGAACGCTCGCGCGCGAACACGTTCCTGATCCTCGGCAACCCGGTCACGGTGCTGTGGATGTCGGTCGTGTCCGGCTATCTGGTCCATCAATTCGGCTGGCGCCACATGTTCATCGCCGAAGGCGTGCCGGCGATCGTCTGGGCCGTGTGCTGGTGGTTCCTCGTGCAGGACAAGCCCGCGCAGTCGACGTGGCTCACCGACCAGGAGAAGCGCGACCTCGAAGCGGCGCTCGCGGCCGAGCAGGCGGCGATCAAGCCGATGCGCAACTACGGCGAGGCGTTCCGCTCGCCGGCCGTGATCAAGCTGTGCGCGCAATACTTCTGCTGGAGCATCGGCGTGTACGGCTTCGTGCTGTGGCTGCCGTCGATCGTCAAGAACGGTTCCGAACTCGGGATGGTCGCAACCGGCTGGCTGTCCGCGCTGCCGTACCTGGCCGCGACGATCGCGATGCTCGCGGCGTCGTGGGCGTCCGACAAGGTCGGCTCGCGCCGCGGCTTCGTGTGGCCGTTCCTGCTGATCGGCGCCGCCGCGTTCGCCGCATCGTACGCGCTCGGCTCCACGCATTTCTGGATCTCGTACGCGCTGCTCGTCGTCGCGGGCGCCGCGATGTACGCGCCGTACGGTCCGTTCTTCGCGATCGTGCCGGAACTGCTGCCGAAGAACGTCGCGGGCGGCGCGATGGCGCTGATCAACAGCATGGGCGCGCTCGGTTCCTTCGTCGGTTCGTATTTCGTCGGCTACCTGAACGGCGCGACCGGCTCGCCCGTCGCATCGTATGCGTTCATGAGCGCGGCGCTCGTCGTCGCGGTGATCCTCACGCTGTCCGTCAAACCCCAGGCGCAGGATGCGCATCCGCTCGCCGCGCCGCTGCAAGGAAAATGAATCGATGAAGCCTCGTATCGTCGCCTACAAGCCGCTGCCCGACGACGTTCTCGCGACGCTGCGCGCGCATGCCGACGTCGTGCAGGTTGACGGCGCCGCGGCGCTCGCCGATGCGCTCGAGACCGCCGACGGTGCAATCGGCGCGAGCGTCAGGATCCCGCCTGAGATGCTCGATCGCGCGCCGCGGCTGAAGGCATGGTCGACGATCTCGGTCGGCTACGACAACTTCGACGTCGCGGACCTGACGCGGCGCGGGATCGTGCTCGCGCACACGCCGGACGTGCTGACCGAATCGACCGCCGACACCGTGTTCTCGCTGATCCTCGCATCGGCGCGGCGCGTGGTCGAGCTGGCGGAATGGGTGAAGGCCGGCCACTGGCAGCGCAGCATCGGACCGGACCTGTACGGCACCGACGTGCAGGGCAAGACGATCGGCATCGTCGGGCTCGGGCGGATCGGCGCGGCGGTCGCACGCCGTGCGGCGCTCGGCTTCCGGATGCGGGTGCTGTACACGAACCGCAGCGCGCATGCCGACGCCGAGGCGCAATACGGCGCGCGCCGCGTGACGCTCGACGCGCTGCTCGCCGAGTCCGATTTCGTCTGCCTGCAGGTGCCGCTGTCGTCCGACACCCATCACTTGATCGGCGCGGCCGAACTCGCGAAGATGAAGCGTGGTGCGATCCTGATCAACGCGTCGCGCGGGCCGGTCGTCGACGAGGCCGCGCTGATCGACGCGCTGCGCGCGGGCACGATTCGCGGCGCGGGCCTCGATGTGTTCGAAAAGGAGCCGCTCGCCGCCGATTCGCCGCTGCTGCAGATGAAGAACGTCGTTGCACTGCCGCATATCGGTTCCGCAACGCACGAAACGCGGCACGCGATGGCGCGCTGTGCCGCCGAAAACCTGGTCGGCGCGCTGGCCGGCACGCTGCGCACGAACATCGTGAACCCGGACGTGCTGACGTCGGCGCGCGCGGGCTGAGCAGGCCGCCGGCGGCTGACGGGCAGGGAACGGGCAGGGACGTGCGCCGTGAACGGCTTCCGGGGGCGGTTAGAGTCGATGGTCTTGGTGCCCGACCGCTGGCTGCGTTATGATCTCGCCCGCTCGTCGCATCGAAGCATGGGCACGGCTGCCGCCGGCTCCGATGCGGCGCGTATCCGCGCCGGGTCCGGCGCGGCCGACTGCGTTGCGTGGGACCGGAGCAGGAAGCGTGGGGCCGGACGAAGCGCTGAAGCGCCAAGCCCGGTCGAGATCTGGCCGGCTGCCATGCATGGGACCGGCGTCATCGCTGAAGCGTTGATGCCGATCGACAGGAGAGTCCGACAGTCGGCTTTCGTCACCAACAACAAAGGTCCGTCCGCTCACGAAGCGGCGCGGGCCGCACGTCGCGAGGCACGACAGTGACCGAATCGCAAACTTCCACGCCGCGTCCCGCAACGATCAGCGACGTCGCCCGCGAGGCCGGCACCGGCAAGACCAGCGTGTCGCGCTATCTGAACGGCGAGACACATGTGCTGTCCGCCGATCTGCGCCAGCGGATCGAAGCGGCGATCGCGCGGCTGAACTACCGGCCGAACCAGATGGCGCGCGGGCTGAAGCGCGGGCGCAACCGGCTGCTCGGCATGCTCGCGGCCGACCTGACCAATCCGTACACCGTCGAAGTGCTGCAGGGCGTCGAGGCTGCGTGCCACGCGCTCGGCTACATGCCGCTCATCTGCCACGCGGCGAACGAAGTCGAGATGGAGCGCCGCTTCCTGCAGCTCCTCACCACGTACCGCGTCGAAGGGCTGATCGTCAACGCGCTCGGCGCTGAGGAAGACGTGCTGCGTCCGTTGCGCGGCGGCGGAATTCCGGCGGTGCTCGTCGACCGGACGGTCGAGGGTTTCGAGGCCGACCTGATCGGTCTCGACAATGCCGACGCGGTCGAGACGGGCGTCGCCCACCTGGTCGAGCGCGGCTTCGACGCGATCCATTTCGTCGTGCAGCCGTACGCGCACGTCAGTTCGCGGCGGTTGCGCGAAGCGGCGTTTCATGCGGCGCTCGCGGCGCACGGCCGGCCGGCGTCGGCGACCGTCGTCCTCGACCTGAATGCACCCGATGCGGCCGCCGCGGCCCTCGCGGAACTCGACGCACGTGTCGACGCCGCCACGCAGCGCGGCACGCGCGCGGCGTTGTTCGCCGCGAACGCACCGGTCGCGCTCGCGATTGCGCGGCACCTGCGCGCGCGCTTCGGCGCCGCGTGGCAGGCACACGCGGCGCTCGTCTCGATCGACGATCCCGAATGGGCGGAGCTGATCGGCATCACGGCGATTCGGCAGCCGACCTACGAAATCGGTTACAAGGCTGTCGAGTTCGTCCACGAGCGGATCGACGGCGCGGCAGGCGACGTGCGCGTCGCGATGCTGCCGGGCGAGCTGATCGCGCGCGCGTCGACCGCAAGCTGAGTATCATTCGGGGCACGCAGCGCGCCAGTGCGCTGCCCCGAACAAGGAAATTCATGACTGTCGCTCCCGTCACGCTGGCGGTGCTGATCGCCGCCACGCTGATCATCGCGCTGCTGCCGCTCGTCCTCTTCCGTTACCTGCGCAAGCCGCTGTCGCTCGACCGGCGCGATGCGATCGTCGGTGTCGCGGTCTTCACGCTGTTTGCGATGATCCTCGAGCGTGCGTTCCACGGCGTCGTGCTGAGCCAGGCATCCGCCGGCGGCTGGCTCACGCAGCCGGTTGCTTTCATCGCGTACGGTGCGCTCGCGGCCGGCGTGTTCGAGGAGGTCGGCCGCTATCTCGGCATGCGCTTCCTGAGTCGCCGCTACGGCATGACGGCCGGCGATGGCCGCGCGATCGGCTACGGGCTCGGTCACGGCGGTGCAGAAGCGTGGTTCGTCGGCGTGCTCGTGTGGGGGCAGTGGGTGTATCTCGCCTGGCTCGCGAACCGCGGCCAGCTCGACACGGTGCTCGCGGGCCTGCCGGGCGAGGCCGCGCTGCGCATCCACGTGTTGCTGGCGACGCTGTCGGTGCCGTCGATCGCGCTGCTGCTGCTCGAGCGCGGCGCGGCGTTCGTGCTGCAGGTCGCGCTGTCGGTGCTGATGTGGCGCGGCGTGCGTGCCGGCCGGCTTGCCGTGCTGCCGCTCGCGATCGTGCTGCACGCGCTCGCCGACGTGCCGGCGATGCTGTATCAGGTCCGCATGCTGCCGGCCGCATGGGTCGAGGCCGTGTATTTCGTGCTGGCCGCGGTGCTGGTCGGCGTGCTGGTGAAGACGTGCCGCCCGTCGCGCGCGGCAGCCTGACGGGAGGCTTGGGATGGAAGACTATCTGATCGAATGCCAGAGCGCCGAATTCGACGCGCTCGCACGCGTGATCTGCGATCTCTTTCCGGAGCAGACCCGCTTTGTCGAAAGCAGCGACGAACGCGGCCGCTTCCTGTCCGTGCACTGGGTTGCGATGCGTTTCGGCGCGACGCCGAAACGGATGACGCTCGACGTGCGTTTTGCGCCGGCTGCATTCGCGCGCTATCTCGCGATGAAGCCGATGCAGCGTGCGCGCAGCCATGCGGTGCTGCATGCGTATGTGGAAGCGACGCTCGGCTCGCTCGAGGAGCGTCACGCGGCGGGCCAGGCGGTGCCGCGCGACGAGGAACTCACGCTCGACGACGACTTCGCATGAGCGATGCCGCCGGCGCCGTCAGCGCGCCGGCCGGTCAGCCAGCGTCGCGGTAGACCTGCGCGAAACGCTGCGCCTGCACGACGCCGTAATCGCCGGGCGCGTACTGCATCACCCAGTCGCCGGCAGCGCCGCGCAGCGTATCGCCGTTCGCGGAGCGCGCGATCGAAAACGGTTCGTCCATCCGCTTCGCGAGCACCACGGCCGGACGGTTCCGGTAGGCGCCCGGCTCGCCGTGCGCGAGCGCCGGATCGGCGGGCAGGTACTTGGCGTCGAAGCGCGCGCGAGAGACGACCCAGCGGTCGCCGGTCGAGCCGGTGATCAGCGCGTCGCCCGCCACATAGCGGTTCGGGCCTTCGAGGCTCATCAGTTCGCCGTCCCCGGCCGCGAAGGCGACCGTGACGGTCTCGTCCTTGACGACGCGACGGGCCTGCGGATCGGTACTGAGATCGGGTTGCTTGAGTTCGAGCATGGAGAGGAAGTGCGGGAAGTGCGGGAAAAGCGTGGAGCTTATCCCGAAATGGCGCGCTGTGAAACCGGCGCCGTCCGCCGGGGTGAATCGCGCCGCTGCCGGGGCCGGCGAACGCCGGGCGGCGGCGCGTGATGCGTCAGGGCTTCGCCGGTGCGCTGGCTGCGGCGCCTGCCGCGGCCTTGCCCTTGCCGTGGTGCTCGCCGCCCTGGTGCATCCAGCTGCGGAACGTCGTGTCGGCCAGCGCCTTCTGGTCGGCCGGGAAGCTCGCATAGAGCGGCTCGAACGCATCCGCGAGTTTCTTCGCGCCGTCCGCGTTGGCCTGCGCAAGTTCTGCGTACTGCTTCATGTCGTCGATCGCGGACGCGTTGTGGCTTTCCATCCGCGCGCGATACAGGCGGCCCATCGTGTCGCCGTTCTCGCGCATCGTGTCCGCGAACGTCTTCCACTGCGGCTCCTGCGCCGGCGTGATCTTAAGCTGGTTGTGCAGGTACGTGATGCGTTCCTCGATCCGCGCTTCGCGGCGGGCTGCACGTTGCGCGGCGGTCGGGGCCGATGCCGCGGCAGCGGCCGGCTGCGCGGGCGATGGCGTCGGTGCGGCCGGCTGCGGTTGCGTCTGCGCGAACGCGCTGGCGGCAACGGTGAGCGCAGCGAGAGTGAGCGAAATTTTCTTCATGGTGACTCTCCGGGGTGGTGTCGTACGAGCGAGGCGGGCGCTTCTGCGGCGCACGTGCGTCTCGCGTCGCATCGTATTAGTAGCACGCCATGCGCCGCGCGGCACCCAATGCGACACTTGCTTACAACCGATACGAATCGCAATCGATGCGGATACATTTGTCTGCGTCATTGAGCCATGCGCGACCCGTGCGCCGTTTGGGCGGGCGCGCGTTCGGCGCTATCATCGCGTCACGTTCAAATTCCCGTTGCGCTTCGCTCGCGCCCTCAAGCCTCATGCGTCCACCCCGCCTCGATCAACTCGACGACCTCGACCGCCAACTCGTCGCGCTGCTGCAAGCCAATGCGCGCGCCAGCGTCGCCGATCTCGCGCGGCAACTCGACGTCGCGCGCACGACCGTCATCGCGCGCATCGCGCGTCTCGAGCGAACCAACGTGATCGCCGGCTACAGCGTGCGGCTCGGGCAGGACGTGCTCGATGCGAGCATCTATGCGTATGTGGGCATCATCCTCGCGCCGAAGTATGGCAAGGACGTGCTGAGAAAGCTCGACCGGATGCCTGAAGTGCAGCTGCTGTGCGCAGTGAGCGGCGAATACGACTACGTCGCTTGGCTGCGTGCCGATTCGCCGGAGCGGCTCAACGACCTGCTCGACCAGATCGGCGCGCTCGAAGGCGTCGAGCGCACGACGACGTCGATCATCCTCGCGCGCAAGATCGATCGCGGCACGGTCAGCAGCTGACGATCGGCGGCTGGCGTTCGCGGTCAGTGCGCGCGGCGGTCGCGATCGATTGCGATCGATTGCCGCGGGCTGTGCGTTGCCGTCAGGCGGGCCGTCGTATCGGATTGCCGGAGACGTCGCGCGAAGCGGTCAGCCAAGCGGAATCCGCAAGACCACGCGCAGCCCGCTGCGCTGCTGTTCGTCCGCATAGCCCAGCGTGACATCGGCCCCCATCCGGTCGGCGATCGTTTTCACGATCGACAGGCCGAGCCCCGAGCCGATCTGTTCGTTGCCGGGCACCCGGTAGAACGGATCGAACACGCGCTCGCGCTCGTGCGGCGCAATGCCGGGCCCCGTGTCGGCGATCGTCAGGAACACGTGCGACGCGCTCGCGTGCGTCGACAGGTCGACGCGGCCGCCGCGCGGCGTGTAGCGGATCGCGTTGTCGACGAGGTTCTTGACCAGCGACTCAAGCTCGATTTCGTCGGCGCACACGTTGGTATCCGGGCCGTCTTCGACGCCGATGTCGAGCGCCTTTGCTTCGGCGAGTGGTATCAGGTCTTCGAGCACGTGGCGATACACCGCGTGCACGGACACGGCGCCGCATGCTGCTGCCGCTTCCGCCGACGCACTTTGCACTCGCGCGAGCGCAAGCAACTGTTCGATCAGGTTGCGGCTGCGGTCGAGCCCGCCGCGCAGCGTCGCGAGCCGCGCGCGTGCGTCGGCCGGCAGCTCCGTGTCGGCGAGCCGTTCGGCCTGCAGCGACATCGCCGTGAGCGGCGAGCGCAACTCGTGCGCGGCATCGGCGACGAAGCGGCGCTGCGCGTCGACCGACTGCGCGACGCGCGCGAGCATCCGGTTGATCGCGACGACGAACGGACGGACCTCGACCGGCACGTGCTCGGGCGGCACCGGACGCAGGTCGTGCTCGAGGTGCGCGTCGCGCGCGTCGATTTGGGCGGACAGCGACGCAACCGGGCGGAACAGCTTGCGCACCAGATCGGCGACGAGCAGCAGCAGGATCGGCACGAGGATCAGGAGAGGCAGCGCGGTGCGCCACGCACTTTCGCGTGCGACGTCGTCGCGCATGCCGGCTTCCTGCGCGACCGCGATGCGTTCGCCGTTCGCGAGCGTATGGATCATCACGCGATACGGCTTGCCACCGGTATCGAGCGTATGCAGGCCGTCCGCGAGCGTCGCCGGCAATGCGAGCCGCGGCTCGCCGCCGTCTGTCTGCGGCATGTCGCCGGAAAGTGGCTGCACGATCACGCGCGACACCTCGTCGCTTTCGTGGGGTTCGTTGCTTTTGCGCGCATGATCGGCGCCCGCGGCGTGGGGTGACCAGATGCGCTGGCGGTCGAGCAGCATTGCGACTTCGCGCAGCACGTCGTCCTGCAATTCGTGCGCCTCGTCGAACGCCGACGAAAACGCAAACGCGGCCGCGACCGTCGCGACAGCCAGGATCGCGACCGACAGCGCAACCGACAGGCGGAACTGGATCGACTCGCTCAGGCGCTTCTTGAAACCATCCATCCCACCCCCCTGACGTTCTTGATCACGGTGCTGCCGAGCTTGCGGCGCAGCGAGTGGATCAGGAATTCGACCGCGTTGCTCTCGACTTCTTCTCCCCATCCGTACAGCCGGTCCTCGAGTTCGCGCCGCGACAGGATTGCGCCCGGGCGCACCAGCAGCGCGCGCAGCAGCGAGAATTCGCGATTCGACAACTGGACAGGCGCGTGCCCGTCGACGGCCGCTTCGCGCGTCGACGGGTCGAGCGACACGATGCCGTTGCTCAGCACCGGCGCGGCCGAGCCAGCCTGGCGGCGGATCGCGACGCGGATCCGTGCGAGCAGTTCGGCCATCTCGAACGGCTTGACGACATAGTCGTCAGCGCCGCCGTCGAGGCCGCGCAGGCGGTCGTCGAGGCCGTCGCGCGCGGTGACGACGATGAGCGGCACGGTGCTGTCCTGCGCGCGGATGCCGGCCAGCACGTCGAGGCCGTCGCGGCCGGGCAGGCCGAGGTCGAGCAGGATCAGGTCGTAACGCTGCGCGGCGAACGCCGTCAATGCACGCGCGCCGTCGGTCACCCAATCCGTCGCATAGGACGCGTCCTTCAGTGCAATGTGGACCGCGTCGCCGATCATCGGGTCGTCTTCAACAAGCAGGATTCGCATGCGTCCTCTGTACGCCAGGTCATGGCCGCCAGCGTATGCGATTCCCGGCCGGGCGTCACGTGCGCTGCGGACGCGCGGCCGGGATGAGGACGGCAAGCTGGCGGGACGAGGCCCGGACGGGCTTACTTGCCGCCGAACCGGTCGAAGGCCGCGACGAGATCCTTCATCGCGGCGGCCGAATCGGCCTGGGTCGGATGATCGGCGCGCAGCGCCGCGAGCGCCCGGTCGATCGCCTTGTCGACGATATGCCAGTCGTCGGCCGCGCGCGGCTTCAGGCCGGCCTCGGCCGAATCCCACGCGATCTCGAGATCCTTGATGCGTGTTTTCGCGCCGGGCAGGTCGTTCTTGCCGACGAGCGTGTTCACGTCCGTGGCGATCGTACGGAACTGCGACAGGTCGCCGAGCTTCGATGCGACAGTCGCGGAAGACGCCGATGCGGACGGCGCCGGGGGCGCGCTCGACGCATTCGCGTCCTGATGCTTCGAACAGCCGGCGGCGACGCTCAGGGCGGCAACCGCGATCGTGATGAAGGAGAGGCGGGAAAGGAAGTGCGGAAAGCGCATGACGGGTCCTCGATTCATTGAAGAAGGGAAACTGGCGTATGTCACTCGGCGGCGCGCGTGCTGTGGCTGCTGCCGAATTGCGCGGCGGCGACGAGCAGCACGATCACGGTCAGGAACAGCAGGCTCGTCCATGCGGCGCCGATACCGAGCCCGCCATACGTGCGTGCCTGCGTGAGAAGGTCGCCGAGCGAGGCGCCGAACGGTCGCGTGAGGATGTACGCGATCCAGAACGCGAGCACGGCGTTCGCGCCGAGCCGCCACAGCACGAATACGGCGGCGATCAGCGCGCCGAAGCACAGTGCGCCGACGGAGAAGCCGAGGCCGAGCGCTTCGGTCGCCAGATCGCCCGCTGCGGTGCCGAGCGCGAACGTGCAGAGGATCGCGGCCCAGTAGAACAGCTCGCGTCGTGGCGTGACGACCTCGGCGATCGACAGCGTGCCTTCGATCCGGTGCCAGACGAAGAAGATCGCGGCGAGCGCGACGGCGAACGCGGCGGTGCTGGCATACAGGCTGACGTTCAGTCCGTCGGTGAGCAGATCGGTGATCTGCGTGCCGACGATGCTGACCAACACGACGGTGAGCCAGTAGATCCACGGCGTATAGCGGCGCGTGCGCAATTGCAGCCACAGTGCGATCGCGAGCAGCGACGCCATCGCGACGCGCGTGACGGTCTGGCCGAGCCCCGCGTTGACCGCGAGAAAATCCGCGCCGGTTTCGCCGACCGTGGTCGACATGATCTTGATGAGCCAGAACGACAGCGTGACGTCGGGCACCTTGTTCAGCCAGTGAGACGCGCGATTCACGGAAAGGGATTGCATGCCGATGCCTCCTTGGAAATCGGGTGATCGGCAGCAGTCTGAAGCGGGAAACTTAGGCCACCCATAGCGTGGCCGATCGACGGAAAAATCGCGATTTCGACGAATCGACGAAATGTGTCGTCATAACGTCGAAATTATCAGTCGTTTCGCATCATTATTCGTCTTGGAACTGATTTTGGGCGTCCTTAAACTGTGTTCATGGCTCGACGCCGTACACAACACCAACCCATCCTCCAGGAGATAAGCCCATGAAAATCGCCATCGTCGGCGCAGGTCTGATCGGCCACACCATTGCTCACATGCTGCGTGAAACGGGCGACTACGAAGTCGTCGCGTTCGACCGCGACGCGGATGCGCTCGCGAAGCTGTCCCGCGAAGGCATTGCGACGCAACGTGTCGATTCGGCTGACGCCACCGCGATCCGCGAAGCAGTGAAGGGCTTCGATGCGTTGATCAATGCGCTGCCGTACTATCTCGCGGTCAACGTCGCCGCTGCTGCGAAGGCCGCTGGCGTTCACTACTTCGACCTGACCGAAGACGTCCGTGCGACGCACGCGATCCGCGAGCTGGCCGACGGCTCCGACCGCGCGTTCATGCCGCAGTGCGGCCTGGCGCCGGGCTTCATCGGCATCGCCGCGCATGAACTCGTGAACGGCTTCAGCGAAGTGCGCGACGTGAAGATGCGCGTCGGTGCGCTGCCCGAGTACCCGACGAACGCACTGAAGTACAACCTGACGTGGAGCGTCGACGGCCTCATCAACGAATACTGCCAGCCGTGCGAAGCGATCCGCGACGGCCGCAAGCAGTGGGTGCAGCCGCTGGAAGGCCTCGAGCACTTCTCGCTGGACGGCACCGAATACGAAGCGTTCAACACGTCGGGCGGCCTCGGCACGCTGTGCGAGACGCTGTCGGGCAAGGTCGAGACGCTCGACTACAAGTCGGTGCGTTACCCGGGCCACCGCGATCTCGTGCAGTTCCTGCTCGAAGACCTGCGCCTGTCGACCGACCGCGACACGCTGAAGTCGATCATGCGCCGCGCGGTGCCGTCGACGAAGCAGGACGTCGTGCTCGTGTTCGTCACGGTGACGGGCGTGAAGGACGGCCAGCTCGTGCAGGACGTGTTCACGCGCAAGATCTTCGCGAAGGAAGTGTGCGGGATGCCGATGAGCGCGATCCAGATCACGACCGCTGGCGCAATGTGCGCGGTGCTGGACCTGTTCCGCGAGAAGAAGCTGCCGCAGCACGGTTTCATCCCGCAGGAAAAGGTGTCGCTGAAGGCGTTCCTCGAGAACCGCTTCGGCAAGCTGTACGACGGCGGCACGATGGAGCGCGTGCACGCGCTGGCCTGATAGCCGATTGCACGGCACAGCCAGGCACGAGGGTCAATGCAACGCCGGGGGCGCACGACGCCACCCGGCGTTGTTTTTTTCAGGTGGCGGTGTGTTGTCGGCGCGGTGCCGACGCGTTCAGGCCGGCAGCGGCGGGACGATCGGCGCCTGCGGCGGCGGCACGATGCGGTGCAGCAGCGCGTCGATGTCCGCATCGGTCGGCGCGGTGTTGTCGAACATCACGAGGCCTTCGCATTCAGCGCCGGTCGGCGCGAAGCGGCGCTGCCGGTATTCGTCCCAGTGCGTGAGCTTGTAGGCGTCGTTCGGATTGCCGCGCGCGACGATCCGCTGGTGCGCGACGTCTTCCGACGTATGGACCCAGATGACTGTCAGCGTGACGTTCGGCGCGATGCCGAGCCACGCGCGGTCGAAGATGCGCCGGTCGCGCACCTCGCGCGACAGCGGCCCGACGACGATCGCGCTGATGCCGAGCGCGAGATTTTCGCGTGCGGTGTCGAGCAGGCCGTGATATTCGGGATCGCGCAGATGCTTCAGGTAGAGCGGGCTGTCGCGGTCGTTCGGATCCTGGGTGAGGGCGCCCATGGCGGCCGAACTGTAGCGGCCGTACAGCGTGTCCTTGTCGAGCAGGCAGAAAGCCTCGCCGGTCGCGCGCATCAGCGGCCCGATGAGCCGCTTCGCGAGCGTGGTCTTGCCGGTACCGGCGTGGCCACAGAAAAACACCAGGTGTGTCACGAACGCGTACTCCCCGATCCTGCCCGGCCTGCATCACTGCGTTTCGCGTCGCGCGAGAAGACTTCCGCTTCCAGCCACATCGCGTTGATGATGCCGAAACCGAGCGCAACGCCGATGCCGAGTATCCACGAGAAATACCACATAGGTCCGTCTCCTTGACCATCGTTGACGATAGGGCCGCGCGGCCGGGCCGCAGGCGGGCGTGCTGCGGCGCACGCAGTCCGATCATGACCAATATCGGCACGGCGCGCAAGCCGGGCGGCGCGGGACTGGCTGCGCGACAAACCGGTAAACTGCGCGGCGTATACGCAACGACGGGTAACACGACGGAAGACATGCTGATCAACTGCGCTGCATACCAGGACGGCCGCAAGCTGGCCGATATCGAGATCGACGCCATCAGCGACTACGTGTCGAAGCCCGAGTGCTTCGTGTGGGTCGCGCTGAAGGACCCGACGCCCGACGAGCTCGAGCTGATGGGCGAGGAATTCCAGCTGCACGAGCTCGCGCTCGAGGACGCTCGCAAAGGGCATCAGCGCCCGAAGATCGAGGAGTACGGCGATTCGCTGTTCGCGGTGCTGCACACGGTCGAGCTCGACCGTGACGACGAATTCAAGGTCGGCGAGCTGAACGTATTCGTCGGCCCGAACTACGTGCTGTCAATCCGCAACCATACCGAGCAGGATTTCCGCGCGGTGCGCACGCGCTGCGAGCGCGAGCCGCATCTGCTGCAGGAGGGCTCCGCGTTCGTGTTCTACGCGCTGATGGACCAGGTCGTCGACCGCTATTTCCCGACGCTCGAAGCACTCGGCTCGGAGCTCGAGGCGCTCGAAGACCGCATCTTCACGAAGGCGACGCCTGCGTCGTCGCGCGCGATCATCGAGGACCTGTATTCGCTGAAGCGCCGGCTCGTGTTGCTGCACCAGCACACGGCGCCGCTGCTCGAGCCGCTCGCGAAGCTGACGGGCGGACGCATCCCGCAGGTCTGCAGCGGGATGGAGCATTACTTCCGCGACGTGTACGACCATCTGCAGCGGATCGTGAAGACGATCGAAGGGCGGCGCGAGATGGTCGTGACCGCGATCCAGGTCAATCTCGGGATGATCTCGCTCGCGGAGAGCGAGGTGACCAAGCGCCTCGGGTCGTTTGCCGCGCTGTTCGCGATTCCGACGATGATCGCCGGCATCTACGGGATGAACTTCGCGAACATGCCCGAGCTGCACCTGAAGTACGGCTTCTACGGCTGTCTCGGCGCGATGCTCGTGGCCGATCTTGCGCTGTGGTGGCGCTTCAGGCGGGCAGGGTGGCTGTAGCCGGCCAGCGCCTGTTCCCGCCAATAACGGCCCCCTAGCGCGGCGCGTGCTTGCCGATCACGACGCGCCACGGACGCACGCGCCACGATTTGACGAGGCCATTCTGCACGTACGGATCGGCGCGCGCGAACGATTCGGCCACTTCGGGTGAGTCGCCTTCGAAGACGAGCACGGCCTGGTCGGCCGGGTCCGTGAACGCGCCCGCAAGCACCAGTTCGCCGCGCTCGGTGGCGGCGTGCGCGAGCGCCAGATGTTCGGCGCGGAACGGTTCGCGCCTCGACAGGTAGTCGTCGACGAGTTCGTAGATCAGCTGGTAATGCATGCAGGGCTCCATGAGTCGGCGGACTGCCGGCCAGTCATGAACGGCCGGCGGCGCGGCGTTCGGGGGCAGACACCGAGGTCAGTATAGGGCACGCATGCGATTCGTCCATTCGCTGCCGACTGATCGACAGACGACCGATAAATGCAACTAACGGTCGAATTATTTACCGCCCGTCGATTGTCCCGGTTTTTGTGGTGACGGATTTTCCCGTGATTCGTCTTCACGGAAGGGGGCTCGTCCGGATCGGATTCCATCGGTCGGCATCGGGCAGCGCCCGGCCTTTCTAAGCCTTGTATCCGATCGTGCGCAGCAGGTCCTTGCGCCAGCGCACGTCGTCGTCGTTCTCGACGCCGAGCGGCGGAAAACCGTCGACGACGCCGACGATCGCGCGGCCTTGCGCGGTTTCCGCGACGATCACTTCGGTCGGGTTCGCGGTCGCGCAATAGATCCGGCAGACCTCCGGCACGGCCTTGATCGCGTTGAGCACGTTGACCGGAAAGAAGCCGTCGCCGAGGAACACGATGAACGCGTGACCGGCGCCGATCGCGCTGGCGTTCCGGCAGGCGAGTTCGACGAGGTCCGCATCGGTGCCGGAACGGCGCACGAGCCGCTTGCCGGACGCCTCGCAGAACGCGAGTCCGAACCGGATGCCGGGCACGGTGCCGACCAGCGCCTCGTGGATGTCCTCGACGGACTTGATGAAATGCGACTGGCCGAGGACGAAGTTCAGCGTCTCGGGCTTGTCGACGGCTACGGTTTGCAGCTGCAGCATGGCGGACCTCGTCTGGCGGTGCGGCGCGAGCGTCGCGAAGGGCTCTCCAAGCTTAGTACGCGGCAGTGTGCAACAGAAGCCACGAAAGCCACGAAAGCCACGAAAGCCACGAAAGCCACGAAAGCCACGAAAGCGGCGGGCCGGGCGGCCGCGTCCTATCCTTCGTTCTGTGGCGCGACAGCGATGCGCAACGGGAAGGAGGCAACATGAACGTCCAGGACGTGCGACACGGCTTCGTCGACTGCGTGGGGCGCACGCCGCTGATCCGGCTGGCGAAGCTCAGCGCGGAGACGGGCTGCGAGATCCTCGGCAAGGCGGAATTCATGAATCCGGGCGGGTCGGTCAAGGACCGCGCGGCGCTCTACATCATCCGTGACGCCGAGCGGCGCGGCACGCTCAAGCCGGGCGGCACCGTCGTCGAGGGCACGGCCGGCAACACGGGCATCGGTCTTGCACACATCTGCGCGGCGCGCGGCTATCGCTGCGTGATCGTGATTCCGGAAACGCAATCGCCGGAAAAGATGGAGATCCTGCGCACGCTCGGCGCCGAGGTGCGTCCGGTGCCGGCGGTGCCTTACCGAGACCCGAACAACTATCAGAAGATTGCCGGGCGGCTTGCCGACGAACTCGACAACGCGGTATGGGCCAACCAGTTCGACAACGTCGTCAACCGGCAGGCGCATTACGAAACGACCGGGCCGGAAATCTGGCGCGACACGGCGGGCACGGTCGATGCGTTCGTCTGCGCGACCGGCACGGGCGGGACGCTGGCCGGCGTGAGCCGCTACCTGAAGGAGCAGAATCCGGAGGTCAGCATCGTGCTCGCCGACCCATGCGGCAGCGGGCTCTACAGCTACGTGAAGACGGGTGAAATCAAGGCCGAAGGCAGCTCGATCACCGAAGGCATCGGCTCGACACGCGTTACCGACAATCTCGCGGGCGCGCCGATCGACGATGCGGTCCGGATCGACGATTCGCAGTGCGTGACGATGGTCTACCGGCTGCTGCGCGAAGAAGGGCTGTACGTCGGCGGCTCGAGCGGCATCAACGTCGCGGCGGCCGTTCGGCTGGCCGGCCAGATGGGTCCAGGCCATACGATCGTGACCCTGTTGTGCGATCGCGGCGACATCTATCGGGCGCGACTGTTCAATCGCGAATGGCTTCGCGAAAAGGGGTTGGAGCCCGCATGAAACAAAAGGTCGAAGGGGGGCAGAGAGGATTTCCATCCGCACGAATGCGACCTATTCTGAACAAATCCGGTGCGAACGCCGTTCGCCCGATTCGCCCAGACGAGGTGTGCCATGTCTATGTCTGCCACGTTGCAGGATTGCCTGCGCCAGAAGTCCTCGCGGTACGAAGTCGTGTACCACCCTTATAGCCATACGAGCATGGAGACGGCTGCGGCCGCGCATATCCCCGGCGATCGCCTCGCCAAAACCGTGCTGCTCGAAGATGACGAAGGCTACGTCGCGGCCGTGTTGCCGACGACGCATGCGGTACGTTTGTCTGATCTTTGGGCGAAAACCGGCCGTCGTCTCGTGCTCGCGAAGGAGGGCGAGCTGCGCGAACTTTTCAAGGACTGCGATGCAGGCGCGGTGCCGCCGGTCTGCATGGCCTACGGGATGCAGACGTTCCTCGAGGACAATCTGGCGACGCAGCCGGAAGTGTATTTCGAGGCCGGCGACCATGAAGCGCTGATCCACATGACGCAGGACGAATTCCTGTCGTTGATGGAAACGGCCGAGCGCGCGCATTTTTCGCACAAGATGCAAGGCATGGTGTCCTGACGGGCGTCAAGCGCCCGGCAGAGGCGGATGCAAGAGGCATCGGGCAAGCGCTCCTTGCGCCCGAAGCAGGGCGCAAGGAGCGCTTGTGCGTGCGGGTGAAGCGATGGTGTGGCCACGCCATCCGTCATCGAAGTTCGTGCTCGACAAATCAATTCGGGATGCGAAATTCGCCGACGTGGTCAGTCGAATGTCGCGACGGCCCGAAATTTGGTTTGAATTCCTTCCGAAGAGCATGAAGGCGCTGCGAGCGCCCGCAGCGCCCATCCATCAATTCCAGAATGAATCAATTTGGTGCAATGCACGAATTATTTGGTGCGGTGCGCTAAACCGGTGCGTATTGATACCGAAGACACTTTAAAAGCGGAATCACCATACAAATCAATTACCGCTTCAATAATAAATGTTTGATTCCTGCTTACTAAAATATTATTTGAATAAACACTCCAAACTTTGTATTCAGGCATCAAATAAAGTTTGACGACAAAATTTATTCCTTGCTATCTTCTGCACCCAAGATGAACGGCGAGATTGACATCAACGTGTAACGAACCCGGATTCGTCATACGAAACATGGCGACCCGCCCGCTCAGCTGACAATTGCCTGAACGTGCGGGTGCGGGGATGCAGACGTAACGTCGAGCCGCGCCGGCCGAAACGATTCCTTGAAAACGAAAGAACTGGAATCTGAACTTGAATCTTTCAATTCGGATTGCCAATTGAATTTGAAATGTAATTTCGGGTTTATGTGGAGGCGGCGCCGACCGGGTTCCGTCGCCGGCTGAAACCGCGAAACTGGGCGAATCGCTTGGGGGAAGGATGGTGGGCATGAAAGTCGAAGAACATCTGGCTGCTTCGAACAGCGGGCTTGCCACGCTGGGGCGTCCGCGAGAATTCGGCAGGAAGCAGCAGAATCCAGTGCGCCGCTTCGGCGGCATCGCGATTGTCCTGCTGCTGCACGTCGTGCTGATCTATGCGTTGCTCAACGGCCTCGCGACGAAAGTCGTGCAGGTGATCCAGCATCCGATCGAAACCCGCATCATCGAGCCGGTCAAGCCGCCACCGCCTCCGCCGATGCCCGTCGTCAAGCTCCCGCCGCCGAAATTCGCGCCGCCGCCGCCGCCGTTCGTGCCGCCGCCGGAGGTGCAGGTGCAGGCGCCGCCGCAGGCGACGATCACGCACCAGTCGGCCCCGGTGCCGTCGGCGCCGGCCGTGCAGGCGCCGGTCGTGGCGCCCGCGACCGCGCCGGCCAAGCCGGTCAGCCATGACGTGGGCGTCGTCTGCCCGAATTCGGACACGCTTCGCGCGTCGATCCAGTATCCGAAGGAAGCGCAGGAAAACAACATCACCGGCGACGTGACGATCGAATTCGTCGTGGATGCGGAAGGGAACATCACGAACGAGCGCGTGGCCCAGTCGGCGGACCCCGTCCTCGACCGCGCGGCCTACAACACCGTGAAGCGGTTCAAGTGCGTCGCGCAAGGCCAGGCAGTACGGGTTCAGGTGCCGTTCTCGTTCAATCTGAATTGATGCAGTGGGCGATCCGGCGCGCGCGCCGGATCGGGGAAAACCGTCTCGAACGGTAATCTTAAGTTCAACGAAAGAATCGGAGTGGGGTATGACGAAGCGTTCTCTGGCCGCGCTGGCGGCAAGCATGTTGATGTCCGTCGTGGCAGTCGACGGGTTCGTTGCACCGCAGCCCGCCCACGCGCAGGCGAGCGCGTCGACGGTGGCGGCCGGCGCATCGACGCAGGCCGCGGCGCCAGCGCCAGCGGCAGCCGAGCCGGCTCCGCCGCCGGCGCCGGCCACGACCGAAGCGGTCGAGAATCCGTACGGGCTGGGGGCGCTATGGAAGAACGGCGACTTTGTCGCGCGCTTCGTGCTGATCCTGCTGGTGATCATGTCGATGGGGAGCTGGTACATCATGATCACCAAGTTCCTGGAGCAGTTGCGTGCGAACCGCCGCGCGAAGCTGGCGGACGCACAGCTCTGGTCCGCGCCGTCGCTGGTGGAGGGTGCGAAACTGCTCGACGAAGCGTCGCCGTTCCGGTTCATCGCCGAAACCGCGATCGAGGCCGGCGAGCATCACGACGAGGCGCTGCTGGAAGCGGTGGACCGCAACACGTGGATCGACGTGTCGGTCGAGCGCTCGATCACGAACGTGTCGAACCGCATGCAGGACGGCCTCGCGTTCCTGGCAACGGTGGGGTCGACGGCGCCGTTCGTGGGGCTCTTCGGCACGGTCTGGGGGATCTATCACGCACTGACGGCGATCGGCATCGCGGGGCAGGCGTCGATCGACAAGGTCGCGGGCCCGGTGGGCGAGGCGCTGATCATGACGGCGATCGGCCTCGCAGTCGCGGTGCCGGCCGTGCTCGGCTACAACTTCCTGGTCCGCCGCAACAAGTCGGTGATGGAGCGGGTCCGCAACTTCGGTGCGCAGCTGCACACGGTGCTGCTGGCCGGCAGCAGGCGTCCGGCGCGTGTGTCGTCGCGCGCGGCGTCGCTGGTGAACTGATCGGCTGACGGAGAAGCGCGATGGCCATGAACGTCGGGCAGGACGATAGCGACGAGGTGATCGCCAACATCAACACGACGCCGCTCGTCGACGTGATGCTGGTGTTGCTGATCATCTTCCTGATCACGATTCCGGTCGTGACGCACACGATCCAGCTACAGCTTCCGAAGGAGACGATACAGCCGCTGCAGACCACGCCGAAGAGCATCGAGATCGCGGTGAACCGCGATGGCGACTTCTTCTGGGGCGAGCAGCTGGTGGACGGGCCGACGCTGCTCGCGAAGCTGAAGGACGTGTCGCAGCAGCAGCCGCAGCCGAGCGTCCACGTGCGGGGCGATCAGAACACGCGCTACGAGTTCATCGGCCGGGTGGTCACGATGTGCGAGCGGGCGGGGATCGCGAAGCTGTCATTCATTACGGAACCGCCGGCACGCGGCGGCTAGCTTTGGATGGGATCAGAGCAAGCGCTGAAGCGCCGACTCTGACCGACAGGAGTCAATCATGGGAATGAACGTGCCTTCGGGCGGAGGCGGCGCAGAACCGGACGTGATGGTCGACATCAACACCACGCCGCTGATCGACGTGATGCTGGTGCTGCTGATCATGCTGATCATCACGATCCCGATCCAGATGCATTCGGTGAAGATGGACCTGCCGGTGGGCAATCCGCCGCCGCCGGCGACGCCGCCGGAAGTCGTGCAGATCGACATCGACTTCGACGGCACGACGACGTGGAACGGTGCGCCGGTGCCGGATCGCGCGGCGCTCGAGTCGAAGCTGACGCAGGTGGCGGCGGAACCCGTGCAGGCCGAGATCCATCTGCGGCCGAACAAGCTGGTGCCGTACAAGGACGTGGCGGCCGTGCTGGCGTCCGCGCAACGCGTGGGCGCGACGAAGATCGGCCTGATCGGAAACGAGCAGTTCATGCAATGACGAAACAGGCGAGCCGATGAACCAGCGACGATGGAAACGGATGATGGTGCTGACGGCGCTCGGCGCGGCGTGCATGGCAGGCCGGCCGGCGTGGTCGGCGGATGCGCTGCGGCCGGACGTGGCGAAGCCGTTGGCGGCGGCACAGGAGCTGTACCGTGCGCACAAGTATCGTGACGCGCTCGGCAAGATCGCGCAGGCGGCCGCCGTGCCCAACCGGACGCCGTACGAAACGTACATGGTGGAAGAGATGCGCGGCGCCGCGGCGATGGCGGCCGGCGACACCGGAACGGCCGCGCAGGCGTACGAGACCGTGCTGAATTCGGGGCGGCTGTCGGGCGAGGACGAGCAGCGGACAACGGCGGCGCTGGCGGGCATCTACTTTCAGCAGAGGAACTATCCGCTGGCGATCCGGACCGCGCAGCGCTACCTGAAGGCGGGCGGAACGGATCCGGAAATGCGCACGCTACTCACGCAGTCGTACTACCTGTCGAACGACTGCAACCAGGTCGTGAGCCAGCTGAAGGCGAGCACGGATGCGCAGGCGAATGGCGGACACGCGCCGGACGAAGGGCAGTTGCAGATGCTCGCGACGTGCGCGCAAAAGGTGAAGGACCGCAACGCCTACCGTGGCGCGCTCGGCCTGCTGGTCGCCTACCACCCGAGCCCCGCGTACTGGGACGAAATGGTGTCGGCCATTCGCGGCAACCCTGGCTATCTGTCGTCGCTGGATCTCGACATCTTCCGGTTGCGCAGGGCGACGGGTTCACTGACGACGGCCGACGCCTATATGGAGATGACGCAGCTCGCGCTGGTGGCGGGGTCTCCCGCTGAAGGCAAGCAGGTGATCGATCAGGGGTTCACCTCCGGCGTGCTGGGCAAGGACGCGCAGGCGGACCGCGAGAAGCGGCTGCAGGCGCTCGCCGCCAAGCGCGCGCAACCGGGCGCGGACGCCGCGAATCCGGTCGCGCCGATCGACGCAGGCATGAACCTCGTTTTTGCCGGACAGGCCAGACAGGGGCTGTCGATGATGGAGCAGGCGATCGCGAAGGGCGGGCTCGAGCACCCCGACGCGGCCCGGCTGAGACTCGGCGAGGCGTACTACGTGGCAGGCGAAAAGGCGCGTGCGGTACAGGTGCTGCGCACGGTGAAGGGCACGGACGGATCCGGGGATCTGGCGAAGCTCTGGACGGCGGTTGCGTCCAGGTAGCGGAGGCGTGAGCGACAGCGTGCAACGCGGGCTTGGCTGACGAGCGCCATCCCGCGTGCCGTTGACGGACGCGAAGCAAGCCGAGCGGGCGCGCCGCCGTGGCAGCGCAATCGCATGGCATTCAGACCGGACGAGGAAAAGGGGAAGCCTTGTTAGTTAGTAAACCGAATGAACGGGATGCTGGCCGGGCAGACGCGCAGCAGGGGCGCCGCTTTGCACAGCGCCCCTGCTGCGCTCGGCGTCGAAAGGCGGCCGGTAATCGCACCGGGAGTCGCACCGGTAATCGCGCCGGGCCGGCCATCGCATGGCATCGGGCAGGGTCCGCTGACATCAAACCGATTTCGACTGCGAGGGTCCGTCTTTCCATGGTTTTGCCACCCGATGAGTCGGTGCTCGTCGCCGTATCGCTAGGTAACAAGATCCGGGCGCTGCGACAGCGCTTGAACCTCACGCTCGATGAAGCGGCTGCGACGGCGGGTATCTCGAAGCCGTTCCTGTCGCAGGTCGAGCGAGGACGCGCGACGCCGTCGATCACGTCGCTGGTCCGGATCGCGAAGGCGTTGGGCGTGACGGTCCAGTATTTCATCGACGCGCCGACGGAAGCGCGATCGGTGTGCCGCGCGAACGCACTGCAATATTTCCAGTTCGCGAACTCGGCCAGTTCGTTCGCCCGGCTGACGAATCTCGTGGATAGCCGGAAGCTCGACGCGATTCTGGTCAAGATGCCGGCGGGACAGTTGCCGTCGGAAGTGACCACGCATGCCGGCGAGGAGTTCCTCTACGTGATGCGCGGACAGGTCGCGCTCACGCTGGAGGATCGCACGTTCACGCTGAATGCCGGTGATACCGCGCATTACGAATCGACGATGGCGCATGCGTGGCACAACACGGCCGACGAAGAGGCGCTGATCGTCTGGGTCGGCACGCCGCGGTTGTTCTAGCGGGACGGCGCGCAAGTCCGCGCGGCATGCCGCAGTTGCGATCCATCGAATCAAAAGAAGAAAGCAGAAAGCAGAAAGAAAAGAGAAGTGCGCTCAATGTAAGTAATTAGTATGGCGAAGTAAAAATGAACGGTAGCACCGTGCGGCCTTCGTGCCTTGCGGCCGATCCGTTCGCATCACGGCGGTTGGCAGGGGCAATGGCGGGTTCCGGTACACGGGCGCCCAGGACGCGCGAAGGAGTTCACAAGGTTCCGACGCGTATCGGGTGGGGTCTTACTGACGAGCGAGAGGGAAAAAGATGAAGCAAAGAGCATTGGCGTTGGCCATCAAAAGAATAGTCTGGGCGGAACTGGCACTGACGGCCGTATTGGCGCCGCCGGCGTTCGCCCAGAGCCAGCCGGCGCCGGGCGCCGTCGCGGTCGCGGATGCGGTCGCGAACGGCGCGCCCGTGACCGTCGCCCAGGCGGGCGGGACGGCCGCCCAGACGGGTGGCACCGCGGGCGCGGCGGCGCCCGATGCCGCATCCGGCGCGGCTGCCGGTGAGGCGGCCCCGGCCGCGCCTGCGGCAAACGGGCAGGGCAAGGTCGCACAGATCAAGCGGTTCGAAGTGACGGGCTCGCTGATCCGGCAGTCCGACAAGACCGGGTTCCAGCAGGTGCAGACGATCACGCCGAAGGAGATCCAGGCCAGCGGCGCTGTGACGGTCACCGACTTCCTGCGCGATGCGTCGGCCAACTCGGCGAACAGCTGGGGCGAGGGGCAGTCGGGCAACTTTGCGGCCGGCGCCGCCGGCATTGCGCTGCGCGGGCTGTCCGAGAAATACACGCTCGTGATGATCGACGGCCAGCGTGTGGCGCCGTACGCGTTCTTCTCGAACAGCGTCGATTCGTTCTTCGACCTGAATACGCTGCCGCTCAACGACATCGAGCGCATCGAAATCGTGAAGACGGGCGCCGTGTCGCAATACGGCTCGGACGCGATCGGCGGCGTCGTCAACATCATCACGAAACACAATTTCCGCGGCCTGCAGCTCGACGGCAGCATCGGCAGCGCCATCAACGCAGGCAACGGCGACGGCACGACGAAGTTCGGCATCCTCGGCGGCTTCGGCGACCTGAATGCCGACCGCTTCAACGTGACGGCAGCGCTCAGCTATTACAAGTCGAACGGCTTCACGCTCGCCGACCGCGATTCGACGCGCGACCAGGACTTCACGGGCAAGCCGGGCGGCCTGTCGCTGCTCGCGCCGTCATACTGGAACATGCCCGGCGGCGTCGCGCAGGCGCTGAACGGCTGTCCGTTCGGCGGCTCGTTCCACTCGGCCGCGTCGAATTCGCTGTCGGCCGGGTCGCCCGGCACGGTCTGCGCATTCAACACGGCCGAAAGCACGTCGATCCTGCCGATGACCGAACGCCTGAACGCGAAGCTCCATGCGGACTTCAAGGTCAACGACACGACGACGGCGTTCGCGGATTTCCTCGAGAGCTACAACACGACCACGACCAACGACGGCCTGTGGAACAACGTGATCGGCAACCCGCAGAACCCGGCGCTCGTCTGGAATCCGCAGACGCAGCTGCTGTCGCCGTTCAACACGGTCGTGCCGGTGACCAATCCGTACAACACGACGGGGGCGGCCACGCCGCTCACGTACGCGTTCCCGAACACGGTCGCGCAGAAGACGTGGGCCAACTACTGGCGCGCGGCCGCCGGCATCAAGGGTTCGTTCACGCTGCCGTACGGTGACTGGGATTGGGCGACGTCGGTCAGCCATTCGCAAAGCACGGTGTCGAATGTCTTCACGAACCAGCTGAACGTCAATGCGCTGAACAACATCTACCAGAACGGTACGCTGAATTTCGCGAATCCGGCGGCGACGCCGAACGCGTTCAACGGCCTGTACCAGGAAGCGAACAACCTCGGCATTTCGAAGCTCGATACGATCGACGCGACGCTGTCGACGCCGAACCTGTTCCACCTGCCGACGGGCGACGTCGGTATCGGCTTCGGCGCGCAGTTCACGCACCAGAGCGAAACGCTGACGCCGGGCTCCGAGTACCTGAGCGGCGCCGTCATTACGCCGGACCTGGAGACGGTGGACGGCCAGCGCAACGTCGCGGCCGTCTACTACCAGATCAACATCCCGATCCTGCAGAACCTGACGTTCAGCCAGTCGGGCCGCTACGACCACTACACGGACGTCGGCGGCGCCTTCTCGCCGCGCTTCGCGTTGCGCTATCAACCGATCCAGGCGCTGACGCTGTATACGTCGTACAACCGCGGCTTCCGCGCGCCGACGTTCGTCGAGGACAGCAAGTCGCAGACCCTCGGCATCCAGGTCGACCCGGCCACCGGCCAGAACTACACGTCGATCACCGTCGGCAACCCGAACCTCGCGCCGGAGCGCACGCGCAACTTCAACATCGGCTTCCAGCTGTCGCCGAGCCGCTACACCGACTTCGGCTTCGACTGGTACAAGATCCGCATCGACAACGTGATCGGACAGGGTGCGCCGTCGAAGATCGCGATCGACCCGACGACGGGCCAGCTGCTGTACAAGGTGATTCCGTACCAGAACCTCGGCTACCTCGATACGAACGGCTTCGAAGGCACGTTCCGCCAGGGCGTGCCGATCAAGGGCTGGGGCACGGTCACGCTGTCGGGCGACTGGGCGTACATCAACAGCTACAAGATCGGTTTCCCGGGTGGCACGCCGATCAACGGCGCGGGCAACAACTTCACGATCACGCAGCCGTTCGGCGGCAGCTTCCCGCGCTGGCGCGGCAACACGACGCTCGACTGGAACTATCGCGGCTTCGATACCGCACTGACGTGGGAATTCACGGGCCCGTACGCGCAGAACCTGCTGCCCGCGCCGGCGCCGCAGAAGGTCGGCTCGTACAGCCAGTTCAACCTGATGATGACGTACACCGGGTTCAAGAACTGGACGATCTACGGCGGCATCAACAACATCTTCAACCGCACGCCGCCGTACGACCCGATCTTCGCGAACGGCACGCTGGACCAGAGCGGTTACGACACGTCGCTGTATTCGTACATCGGCCGTTTCGCGCAGATCGGCGCGACGTACAAGTTCTGATGACGAGCGCGGAGAACTGACAGGCTTACGATAGGCCGCTCCACATGCCTGAATCCACCCCTTCGGAGCGGCCTCTTTTTGCCTGGCGCCGCAGCGGCCCGCAACCGGGACGCGCGACGGCGCACAGCGGTACCCGATCTTCGGGAACACGGACACAACGCAGGGCGAAGCCGCCCGGTGCCGCGACGGCGCCACCGGCATGCGTCCGGCATGGGCATCGACCGCGCGCGGGCCGCGAACCGGCGCGCTTCTGGGCAGGCTGACGATGAGACTGTTGAAGTGGCGAAGGCCACGCACGCCGCACATGCCGCAAACGCGTCACTCACCGCGTTTGACGCCGCGTTTGACCCAAGCCGCGCGCCCCGCGACGCGTGCACGCGCATGCGTGCCGAACGGCGTGCGCAAGGGCGTGCGCAAGGGCGTGCGAGCCGCACTCATCGCATGCGCGGTGTTGGTTGTCAGCGGCGCGATGAGCCAAGCGGCGCTCGCCGTGCCGGCGATCGCGCAATATGGCCAGCCGAAGTATTCGCCGGACTTCACGCATTTCGACTATGCGGACCCCGACGCGCGGGACGACGGCACGCTCAACTTCGAGAACTACAACGAGGCGCAAAGCTACGACTCGCTGAATCCGTTCCTCGTGCGCGGCTCCCCCGCGCCGGACATCCAGAACCTGATGTTCGACACGCTGATGCAGCGCAGCTGGGACGAGCTCGCGTCCGAATACGCGCTGATCGCCGACGACGTCGAGGTGGCGCCTGACCGGAGCGCGGCGACGTTCCACCTGAACCCGGCCGCACGCTTCTCGAACGGCGACCCGATCACCGCGGCCGACGTCAAGTACTCGTTCGACACGCTGACGAGCCCGCAGGCGTCGCCGCTCTTCAACGCGCAGTTCTCGGTGATCCGGCGTGCGGTGATCGTCGACGGCCGCACGATCCGCTTCGAGTTCAAGCATCCGGAGCGCGATGCCGCGCTGATCGCGGGCGACCTGCCGGTGTTCTCGCCGAAGTGGGGGCAGCGCGCGGACGGCACGCGGCCGCCGTTCGACCAGATCGCGACCGTGCCGCCGATTGCGAGCGGCGCGTACCTGATCGAGCAGCGCAGGAACGACAAGCAGATCAGTTACGTGCGCAATCCGCACTACTGGGCGGCGAACCTGCCGTCCCGGCGCGGGATGTTCCGCTTCGCGCGCGTGTCGTTCAAGCTGTACCTCGACCAGTACACGCAGCTCGAGGCGTTCAAGGCCGGCGACACCGACGCGCGGATGGAATACAGCTCGACGCAGTGGGCGCGCAAGTACGTCGGCAAGAACTTTCGCAACGGGATGCTGAAGAAGGGGGAATTCCCGGACGGCCCCGCACAGATGCAAGGGTTCATGGTGAACATGCGCAAGCCGATGTTCCAGGACGTGCGCGTGCGGCACGCGCTCGCGCTGGCGTTCGACTACGACTGGATGAACCGGATGATGTTCTACGGCCAGTACCGCCGCACCAACAGCTTCTGGGAGGCGAGCCCGTTCGCGGCGTCGGGGACGCCGAGCGACAAGGAGCTGGCGCTGCTCGAGCCGTATCGCGCCGAGCTGCCGCCGGAAGTATTCGGCCCGATGATCAAGCAGCCGTCGACGCTGCCGCCCGGCTCGCTGCGCGAGAACCTGAAACAGGCGCGCGACCTGCTCGCGTCCGCCGGCTGGCACTACAGCGACGGCGCGCTGCGCGACGCGAACGGCACGCCGATGACGATCGAGATCATCGACGACCAGCCCGGCATGGACCGCCTGATCCTGCCGTATATCCAGGCGCTCGCGACGCTCGGCATCCACGCGTACATGCACGAGATCGACAGCGCGGTCTACCAGAAGCGCCTCGACAGCTTCCAGTACGACATGACGACGTACATCTATTCGCCGGTCACGATCCCGGGCGCGGAGCTGACACGCCGATTCGGCAGCGCGGCGGCATCGCAGCCCGGCTCGGAAAACTATCCGGGCGTGAAATCGAAGGCGGTCGACGCGCTGATCCGCGCGGCACTGTCGGCCGACACGCTCGACGATCTCGAAACCGCGACGCACGCGCTCGACCGCGTGCTGATCAACCTGTACGTGCTCGTGCCGCAGTACTACCTGCCGAACGCGCGGATCGCGTACAAGTCGACGTTCGGTCATCCGCGGATCGTGCCGGCTTCCTATCTGTACGAGGACTGGATCGTCGACTACTGGTACATGAAGCGGCCGCCGGCTGAATCGGCGAAAACGCCGGCGGCGAATCCGGGTCCGGCGGCCTGACGAGGGGGCAACGATGCTGGCATACATACTCAGACGGCTGCTGCTGATGATCCCGACGTTGATCGGCGTGGTGACGATCACGTTCGTGGTCACGCAGTTCGTGCCGGGCGGCCCGGTCGAGCAGGTGCTGACGCAGCTGCGCCACGGCGGAGCGCGCGGTGGCGAGGCGGGCAGCGGCTCGGGCGGCTACCACGGCAGCCAGGGCGTCGATCCGCAGCAGATCGAGCAGATCCGCAAGCAGTTCGGCTTCGACAAGCCGCCGCTCGCGCGCTACGTGCTGATGCTGAAGAGCTATGCGACGTTCGACCTGGGCCAGTCGTACTACGCGCATCGAAGCGTGTGGGAGGTGATCCGCTCGAAGCTGCCCGTATCGGTCACGCTCGGGCTGTGGACGGTGATCCTCACGTATCTGGTGTCGGTGCCGCTCGGCATCGCGAAAGCGGTGCGCAACGGTTCCCGGTTCGACACCGCGACGAGCGTGATGGTGCTGGCCGGCTATGCGGTCCCGGGCTTCGTGCTTGGCGTGCTGCTGCTGATGCTGTTCGGCGGCGGCACGTTCTGGCAGGTGTTTCCGATGCGCGGGCTCACGTCGGACAACTTCGACGAGCTGACGCTCGTCGGCCAGGTGCTCGACTATCTGTGGCACATCGTGATGCCGGTGACGGCGTCGGTGATCGGCAACTTCGCGATCGTCACGATCCTGACGAAGAACACGTTCCTCGAGGAAATCGGCCGGCAGTATGTGCTGACCGCGCGCGCGAAAGGCGCGCCGGAGCGCGACGTGCTGTGGAAGCACGTGCTGCGCAACGCGGCGATTCCGCTGCTCACCGGGCTGCCGGCGGCGTTCGTCGGCGCGTTCCTGAACGGCAACCTGCTGATCGAGACGCTGTTCTCGCTCGACGGCATGGGGCAACTGTCGTACGACTCGGTGATCCGCCGCGACTATCCGGTCGTGCTCGGCTCGCTGTTCCTGTTCACGCTGATCGGCCTGCTGACCAAACTCATTGCTGACGTCTGCTATGTCCTCGTCGACCCCCGCATCCAATTCAGCCGCCTGGACCACTGACCAGGCGTGCGCCGCCTGCGCGGCATCGCCGTCGCCGTGGCGGCGCACGTGGCAGCGTTTTCGCGCGCAGCCGCTCGGCTACTGGAGCCTCGTGATCTTCGCGGCGCTGTTCGCGCTCAGCCTGGGCGCCGACGTGCTGTCGAACGACCGGCCGCTGATCGTGCGCTATGACGGGCACTATTACTTTCCGATCGTGAAGGACTATCCGGAGACCGAGTTCGGCGGCGACTTCCCGGCGAAGACGAACTACCTCGATCCGACCATCCGCACGAAGATCGAGTCCGGCGGCAACTTCGCGGTCTACCCGCCGAACCGCTACCGCTTCGACACGATCGACTATTTCGCGTCGCGGCCGTATCCGGCGCCGCCGTCGGCGAGCAATTGGCTCGGCACCGACCAGTTCGGACGCGACGTGCTCGCGCGGCTGCTGTACGGGTTCCGGCTGTCGGTGCTGATGGCGTTCGCGCTGACGGTGTCGGGCGTGCTGGTCGGCGTGCTCACCGGCGCGCTGCAGGGCTTCTACGGCGGCCGCACCGACCTGATCGGACAGCGGCTGATCGAGATCTGGAGCGCGCTGCCGGACCTGTACCTGCTGATCATCTTCGCGTCGATCTTCACGCCGTCGCTGTGGCTGCTGTTCATCCTGCTGTCGATGTTCGGCTGGCTCGTGCTGTCCGACTACGTGCGCGCCGAATTCCTGCGCAACCGCGCGCTCGATTACGTGAAAGCGGCGCGCACGATGGGGCTGACGAACGCGCAGATCATGTGGCGCCACGTGCTGCCGAACAGCCTCACGCCCGTGATCACGTTCCTGCCGTTCCGGATGAGCGCGGCGATCCTGTCGCTGACGAGCCTCGATTTCCTGGGCCTCGGCGTGCAACCGCCGACCCCGAGCCTCGGCGAGCTGCTTCAGGAGGGCAAGAACAATCTCGACGCGTGGTGGATCTCGATCTCGGCCTTCGCGGCGCTGGTGGTGACGTTGCTGCTGCTGACGTTCATGGGCGACGCGCTGCGCAACGCGCTCGACGCGCGCGCGCGCGGCTCGGCATTCGGCGGGGAGCAATGATGACGAACGCGTTGCTGCAGATCGACCGGTTTTCGGTGCGCTTCGGCGCGAAGGTGGCCGTGCAGGACCTGAGCCTGTCGATCGGCCGCGGCGAGCGCGTGGCGCTCGTCGGTGAGTCGGGTTCGGGCAAGAGCGTGACCGCGCTGTCGATCCTGCGGCTCGCGCAGCAGGCGACGCTGTCGGGCCGGATGCTGTTCGACGGCGAGGACCTGCTCGCGAAGACCGAACAGCAGATGCGCGGGATCCGCGGCGCCGATATCGCGATGGTGTTCCAGGAGCCGATGACGGCGCTGAATCCGCTGTACACGATCGGCAAGCAGATCGCCGAAAGCCTGCGTTTGCACGAGGGGCTGCGGCCGGGCGACGCGCGCGAGCGCGGGATCGCGCTGCTGCGGCGCACCGGGATTCCGGAGCCGGAGCGGCGGATCGACAGCTTTCCGCATCAGCTGTCGGGCGGGCAGCGGCAGCGCGCGATGATCGCGATGGCGCTCGCGTGCCGGCCGCGGCTGTTGCTGGCCGACGAGCCGACGACGGCGCTCGACGTGACGGTGCGCCAGCAGATCGTCGACCTGCTGATCGAACTGCAGGAACAGGAGGCCGCCGCGCGCGGGATGGCCGTGCTGCTGATTACGCACGACCTGAATCTCGTGCGGCGCTTCGCGCAGCGCGTGGCCGTGATGGAAAAGGGCGTGCTTGTGGAGACGAACACGACCGATGCGCTGTTCTCGAACCCGCAGCATGCGTATACGCAGCGGCTGCTCGACAGCGCGCCGCAACGGGCCGTCGAACCGGTCGCTGCCGGCGCGCGGACGATCCTCGACGTGAAGGACCTCGCCATCGATTACCGCATTGCGGCGAAAGGCTGGCGCTCGGTGCTGGGAAAGACGACGTTCCGGGCCGTGCACGACGTGAAGCTGAGCCTGAAGCGCGGCGAGACGCTCGGGATCGTCGGCGAGTCGGGCTCGGGGAAATCGACGCTCGCGTCGGCCGTGCTCGGATTGCAGCGACCGGCGGCCGGCGGGATCGAGATCGACGGCATGCCGCTCGACGTGCTGCGGACGACGCGCGGCCGGCGCACGCTGTACGGCAGGATGCAGGTCGTGTTCCAGGATCCGTTCGGCTCGCTGTCGCCGCGGATGACGGTCGAGCAGATCGTCGGCGAGGGGCTCGCGGTGCACCGGCCCGAGGTGGACGGGGATGCGCGGCGTGCGCGGATTGCCGCGCTGCTTCAGGAAGTCGGCTTGCCCGCGGAGTCGATGCTGCGCTATCCGCACGAATTCTCCGGCGGCCAGCGGCAGCGGATCGCGATCGCGCGGGCGCTCGCGGTGGAGCCGGAACTGCTGGTGCTGGACGAGCCGACGAGCGCGCTCGACGTGTCGATCCAGAAGCAGGTGCTGAATCTGCTGACGAATCTGCAAAAGAAGTACAAACTGAGCTACTTGTTCATCACGCACGACCTCGCGGTGATGCGCGCGATGGCGCACCGGGTCATCGTGATGAAGGCGGGGCGCGTGGTCGAGGAGGGCGATACGCTCGACGTGCTTCACGCGCCGTCCCATCCGTATACGCAGGCGCTGCTCGCGTCGTCGATGCTGGCACCCGAACGCGGCCTGCAAGAGAGCGCAGATGATTGACGAGAACTGGGCGAAGCGCGCCCAAGGGTTACGCAGCGATGCCGATTTCTGGTCGCTGCGCATCGTCGACGAGACGATCGACGAGCACGCGGTGCGCAACGACGTCGCGCAGCCGTTTTCGCGCACGCGCGAACGCGGCGCGATGCTGACGGCGTGGGCCGGCGCGGGCGCCGGCTACGCGGCAACGGCCGACCTGTCCGCCGCCGGGCTGCAGGCGGCGCTCGATGTCGCGACGGCGCGCGCGCAGGCGAGCGCGCCGTGGTCGCTGGTCGATCATCGGCAGGCTGCACGTCCGCAAGCGGGCGGCACCTATGCATCGCCGGGCGTCGACAGCGCGTTGCCGTCCCGCACCGAATGGATCGAGCGGCTCGCGCACGAATGCGCGGCCGCGAACCTCGACGCGCGCATCGTCGAGCGCACGGCGAGCGTGATGGTCACGCACACCGAGCAGTTTTATCTGACGAGCGACGGCGTGCGGATCGACCAGCGATTCCGCTTCCTGATGCCGGAGCTGCAAGCCGTCGCGCACGGCGATGGCGACACGCAGGTGCGTTCGCTCGGCCAATCGGGCACGCTTGCGCAGGGCGGGCTCGACGTGCTCGCGCGTTACGGCTTCGACGGCGCCGGCGCACGCGTCGCCGACGAGGCGCTGCAATTGCTCGCGGCGCCGAACTGCCCGTCCGGCCGTCGCGACCTGTTGCTGATGCCGGACCAGATGATGCTGCAGATCCACGAGTCGATCGGCCATCCGCTGGAGCTCGACCGGATCCTCGGCGACGAGCGCAACTTCGCCGGATGGAGCTTCGTGAAGCCGGAGATGGTCGGCCAATACCAGTATGGATCGCCGCTGCTGAACGTCACGTTCGATCCGGAGCCGGTTGCCGAGGCCGCATCCTATGCGTTCGACGACGACGGCACGCCCGCGCGCAAGCAGTACCTGATCCGCAACGGCGTGCTCGAGCGGCTGCTCGGCGGGGCGCTGTCGCAACAGCGCGCGAGCCTGCCGGGCGTCGCCAACTCGCGCGCGTCGAACTGGAACCGGGCACCGATCGACCGGATGGCGAACCTGAACGTCGAGCCCGGCGACCAGCCGCTCGACGCGCTGATCGCGGGCATCGAGCGCGGGATCCTGATGCGCACCAACACGTCCTGGTCGATCGACGATCACCGCAACAAATTCCAGTTCGGCTGCGAATTCGGGCAACTGATCGAGAACGGCCGGCTCACGCAGGTCGTCAAGCGCCCGAACTACCGCGGCATCTCCGCACAGTTCTGGCGCAGCCTGCGCGCGGTCGGCGACGCCAGCACGTTCGGCATCTACGGCACGCCGTACTGCGGGAAGGGCGAGCCCGCGCAGATCATTCGTGTCGGCCACGCATCGCCGGCCTGCGTGTTCGCCGACGTCGACGTATTCGGAGGCGCGTGATGACGGGATTCAATACGACGGCGCCACGCGGCGGGATCGACTGGCATGCGCATTTCGCCCGGCTCGCCGACGAGGCCGAGCGGTTGACGAAGCCGACGGAAACCGTGTTGCTCGGCTTCTCCGGCGAAACCTCCGATTTCATCCGCTTCAATGGCGGCAAGATTCGCCAGACGGGGCGCGTCACGCAGGGGCGGCTTGCCGTGCGGCTCGTCGACGGCGCACGGCAGGCGCGCTCGTCACTGACCGTCTGCGGCGATCCGGCTGCCGATCTGCCCGAACTGGCGGCCGCGCTCGCCGTGTTGCGCGACGGGCTGCGCGATGCGCCGGACGATCCGCATCTGCTGTTCGACACGTCGGCCTGGAAGCAGGAGACGCGCCGCGCCGGCCGCCTGCCGGATGCGGACGGGCTCGCGCGCGTCGTCGCCGAATGCGCGCGCGGGCTCGACTTCGTCGGCTTCCATGCGGGCGGCACGCTCGCGCGCGGCTTCGCGTCGTCGACCGGCAGCCGTGGCTGGTACGAGGTCGCGAACTTCGACTTCAGCTGGTCGCTGTACGACCCGAGCGGCCGCGCGATCAAGACCGTCTATGCGGGCGACGACTGGAGCGACGCGGCGTTCGCGGCGAAGGTCGACGCGGCCGCCGCGCGGCTGCCGGTGCTTGGACGCACGCCGAAAGCGCTGGCGCCCGGACGCTACCGCGCCTATTTCGCGCCGGACGCCGTCAACGAGATGACGGGCCTGCTCGGCTGGAGCGGCTTTTCGGCGCGCGCGCTCGCGAGTGCGCGCAGCCCGCTGCACCGGCTTTATGCGGGCGACGTCGCGCTCGACCCGCGGGTGTCGATTGCCGAGGATTTCTCGCTCGGCATCGCGCCGGCTTTCAACGCGGACGGCTACCGGCGCGACAGCGTGCCGCTCGTCGTTGCGGGGCGGGGCGCCGGGCAACTCGTGTGCGCACGCACCGCGCGCGAGCACGGGCTCGTGCCGAACGGCGCGGGCGACGACGAAACGCCACATTCGTTGTCGATCGCAGGCGGCACGCTCGCCGACGTCGACGTGCTTGCTGCGCTCGACACGGGGCTTTATGTCGGCAATCTCTGGTACCTGAATTTCTCGGATCCGATCGCGTGCCGGATGACGGGCATGACGCGTTTCGCGACGTTCTGGGTCGAAGGCGGGCAGATCGTCGCGCCGGTCGACGCGATGCGGTTCGACGACAGCTTCTACCGGCTGTTCGGCCCGGAGCTCGAACAGCTCGGCGCGGCGCCAGCGCTGCTCGCGAACGACAGCACGTACGGCGAGCGCGCGACGGGAGGCGCGAAGGTGCCGGGCCTGCTCGCGCGATCGTTCGAGCTGACGCTGTAGCGCGATGAGTTCCTCAGTCACGATGCGGCGTCCCGCCGGTTCGACGCGCGGTGCGCGCGGCGCGGCGGCATGCGCCGCCGGGCCGCTGGCCATCCGCTGACCCCACCGTTCACCGCACGCCGATGCCGTCATTCTTCATCGACCGTCCCGTCTTCGCATGGATCGTCGCACTCGCGATCGTCGTCGCGGGCGTGCTCGCGATTCCGCAGCTTCCGATCGCGCAATACCCGCGCCTCGCGCCACCGCGGGTCGTGATCACCGCGACGTATCCGGGCGCGTCGACGGAGACGGTCGACGGCGACGTCGGCAGCATCATCGAGGAAAGCCTCGACGGCGCCGACGGGCTGCTGTACTACGAGACCAGCAGCGACGGTCACGGTGACCTCGAGATCGACGTGACGTTTGCGCCCGGCACCGATCCGGACATCGCGCTCGTCGACGTGAACAACCGGCTGAAGCAGGTCGAGCCGCGGCTGCCGCAGCAGGTCGTCCAGCAGGGGATCAGCGTGTTCAAGGCGGCGAACACGTTCCTGATGCTCGTCACGCTGACGTCGACCGACGGCACGCGCGATTCCGCGCAGCTCGGCGACTACCTGAACCGCTACGTGCTGCGCGAACTGAAGCGTGCGCCGGGCGTCGGCGCGGCCGAGCAGTGGGACGCCGACGAGGCGTTGCGGGTCTGGCTCGACCCGCAGAAGCTGCGTGAATACGATCTCGGCGCCGACGACGTGATCGCGGCGATCGGCACGCAGAACGCGACGGTGACGGCCGGCGCGATCGGCGATGCGCCGTTCGTGCGCGGCCAGCAGCTCACCGCGTCGATCATCGTCAAGGGGCAGCTCGTGTCGCCGGAGGAGTTCGGCCGGATCGTGCTGAAGTCGAAGCCGGACGGTTCGGCGGTGCGCGTGGCCGACGTCGCGCGCATCGAAATCGGCCGCGACGACTATTCGTTCTATTCGCGGCTGAACGGCAAGCCGGCGGCAACCGTCGGCATCCAGCTCGGCCCGCGCGGCAACGCGCTCGAAACGTCGAACGCGATCCGCGCGCGGCTCGCCGAACTGTCGAAGACGCTGCCGCCCGGCGTCGCGGTCGAGATTCCGTTCGACGGCGCGCATTTCGTGAAGATCGCGATCCGGGAAGTCGTGCTGACGCTCGTCGAGGCCGTCGTGCTGGTGTTCTGCGTGATGTGGCTGTTCCTGCGCGACCTGCGCTACACGCTCGTGCCGACCGTCGTGATTCCCGTCACGCTGATGGGCGCGTTCGTCGCGATGTGGGCGTTCGGGTTGTCGATCAATGTGTTCACGATGTTCGGCCTCGTGCTGGCGATCGGCATCCTCGTCGACGATGCGATCGTCGTCGTCGAGAGCGTGCACCGCGTGATGGAGGAGGGCGCGTCGCCGCGTGATGCGACGCGCCGTGCGATGAAGCGGATCGGCGGTGCGATCGTCGGCGTGACCGCGGTGCTGACCGCCGTGTTCGTGCCGATGGCGTTTTTCCCGGGCAGCGTCGGCGGCATCTACCGGCAGTTCGCGGTGTCGATGATCGCGTCGATGCTCGTGTCGTCGTTCATGGCGTTGTCGCTGACGCCCGCGCTGTGCGCGAACCTGCTGAAGCCGGTGCCGCGTCACGACGGCAAGGCCGGCCGCGCACGCCGGCGCGGCTTCGGCGCGCGTCTGGCCGACCGTTTCGGCACGGCCTTCGCACGCGCCGAATCCGGCTATCGTCGTGTCACCGTGTTCGCGGTGCGCCGCACCGGCGTGGTCGCGGCCGTCTACGCCGCGCTCGTGGCCGCATGCGGACTGCTGTACTGGATGATGCCGGGTGGCTTCCTGCCGACCGAGGACCAGGGACAACTGCAGGTGATGATCCAGTTGCCGGCGGGCGCCACGCAGGGGCGCACGCTTGCCGTCGTCGAGCGCGTCGAAGCGATCCTGCACGCGCAGCCGGCGATCGCGAACGTGACGAGCGTGATCGGCTGGAGCTTTGCGGGCAGCGGGCAGAACGTCGGGATGGCGTTCGTCGAGCTGAAGGACTGGGCGCAGCGCGACGTCGACGCGATCGCGTTGCGCGACCGGTTGAACGAGCGCTTCGGCACGATCCTCGACGGTGATGTCGAAGCGGCGCTGCCGCCGTCGGTGCGCGGCATCGGGCACGCGGACGGATTCACGTTCCGGCTCGAGGATCGGGGCGGCGTCGGGCTCGACGCGTTGAAGGCGGCTCGCGAGCAGCTGTCCGAACGCGCGAAGGCGGACCCGGCGCTCGCGTCCGTGCATTCCGAAGACCTGCCGGACGCACCGCGCATCGAACTCGACGTCGATCGCGCGAAGGCGTATGCGCTCGGCGTGCCGTTCGAGCGGATCACGGGTCTTCTCGGCGGCACGTTCGGCTCGAACTACGTCAACGATTTCCCGGCGTCGGGCCGGATGCGTCGCGTGATCATCGAGGCCGATCCGGCCGCGCGCGCGACCGACGCGGAGCTGATGGCGCTGACGGTGCCGAACCGGACGGGCGACATGGTCCCGCTGTCGGCCATCGCCGCGCCGCACTGGACGATCGGCCCCGTAATGCTGAATCGCTACAACGGCTATCCGTCGCTCGACATCAGCGGCAGGGCGGCGACCGGCACCAGCTCGGGCGTGGCCATGGCGGAACTGGAGCGGCTCGCTGCCGCGTTGCCGACCGGGATCGGCTACGACTGGGTCGACGCGGCGCGCGAGGAGCAGACCGCTGCGCGGCAAACGCCGCTTCTCGTTGCGTTGTCGGTGCTCGCGGTCTTCATGGCGCTTGCTGCGCTGTACGAAAGCTGGACGATCCCGCTGTCCGTGCTGACGATCGTGCCGCTCGGCATGGTTGGCGCGATTGCGGCAGCGCTCGCGCGCGGCATGCCGAACGACGTGTACTTCAAGGTCGGGATGATCACGGTGATCGGGCTGTCGGCGAAGAACGCGATCCTGATCGTCCAGTACGCACGGGATCTCGTCGGACGCGGCGTGCCGCTGCGGCAGGCGGTGGTCGACGCGGCCGCCGCGCGGTTCCGGCCGATCGTGATGACGTCGATGGCGTTCCTGCTCGGCGTCGTGCCGCTCGTGCTCGCGACGGGCGCTGGCGCGGAAAGCCGTCGCTCGATCGGCACCGGTGCGTTCGGGGGCGTGCTTGCCGCGACGGTGTTCGGGCTCGTGTTCGCGCCGGTCGCGTTTCGCGTCGTCGCGTCCGTCGGCCGGCGTGGCCGGCGCGTCGCGATGACGCGGCGCGATGCGCGTCAGGCGGAGACGGTCGGGGAGTGATTTTCGGCGGTGGCGGGCCGGGGTGCGGTTCGACGCTCGATGTTCACGGCTCCGGGTTCAGGCGGTTCGCAATCTCGAGGAAATTGGCGGTCTTTGCCGTTGTCGCGTCCTTGCGTGACGCAAGCGCCAGACGGATCGCGATATTGCCACCGACGACATCCGCATAGACGACGCCTTCAACATGGATCCGGCAAACCGATGCCGGCACCAGCGACACGCCGAATTCCGCCGCGACGAGATTGACGACCGACGAGAGTTGCGGAGCCTGTTGGCCCATGATGGGTTCAAACCCGGCGTCCCGACACGCGCCGACGATCACGTCGTGCAACGTCGGGCTCGCTTCGCGAGGAAGCAGGACAAATGGCTCCTCCGCCAGCGCAGCAAGCGGGATCTTCCGTTTTTTCGCGAACGAATGCGTGGCAGGCAGGACGAGCCTCATCGGCTCGACGGCAATATGGTGGAATACAACCCCTGCCGGCGATTGACTCCCGAGGCGCACGAAGGCGACATCAAGACGGCCGTCATCCAGATACGCAAGCAATTGCGCCGTGTTGCCTTCGACCAGGGTAAGCGACACGGCCGGATATGACTGACGAAACTGACGGATCAGATTGGGTACGATCGGGTTGAAGGCGGCGGATCCGGTAAAACCGATGTTCAGTTGCCCGGTTTCGCCACGCCCGGCGCTTTGTGCGTTCTTGATTGCATGACGCGCATCGTCCAGCAACCGTTTTGCATCGACCGCGAACGCTTCACCCGCTTCGGTGAGCAGGACGCCATGGCCGGTCCGGCGAAACAGACGGACACCCAGTTCGTCCTCCAGCGCATGGATCTGCTGACTGAGCGGCGGCTGACCGATTCCCAGCTTTTCCGCGGCGCGGGTCACGTTGCGTTCCTCCGCGACGGCGAGGAAATAGCGGATATGGCGAAGTTCCATCCTGATATCTGTGAAAACTATTTCAGAAAGATGAGATAGATATTGGACAGAATATCACTACGGAAAGACAATGGCGCAAATTTGCCGGCGCACGGAATGCCGGCAAGCATCTGGCGTGTGCCGCCGTCCCCGCTCCCCACGACATCGCGACATGACGCGGATGGCGCAACCATTCATGCATGGCAACATGCCCAGATGCGATCTGTCATCCAATCAG
>NZ_JBSAXC010000023.1:0-93714 GCF_053427725.1 Burkholderia sp. PU8-34 | reverse complement strand
CACGACCGGCCAGCGCTGGAGCCTGTCGCAGTTCGGCGTGAACGCCGACACGACGAAGGCCAAGCTCGGGTCGAGCTATTACGGCGGTCCTGCTGCGAACCAGATCACGCTGCTGTCGCAAGGGCACCCCGCTGCGGCATCGGCCAGCTACAACGCGTCGCTGACGCCCGACAAGGCATTCGACGGCAATACCACCAGCACGCGCTGGGACTCGCCGGAAGGCGCGGGTGTCGATCCGCAATGGATCTCAGTGGATCTCGGCGCCGCGAAGAGCATCGATCACGTCGATCTCTACTGGGACGCCGGCGCGCTCGTCTATCAGATCCAGACCTCGAACGACAACGTGAACTGGACGACGATCTACTCGACCAGCAACGGCGTCGCCTGGGGCCATGTCACGCTGCCGAATCTGAACGGCCATGGCCGCTATGTCCGGATGTACGGCACGAAGCGCGCAACGCCGTGGGGCTACTCGCTCGACGAAATGCAGGTGTGGGGATCGTAAAGGGCTGCTGCGGCCACCTCTTCAGACATGCCGGCACAATTTCGAGGTCATGATTCGCGGTTACGCGTCGCCCCAATGGCTGGGCAACACGAACGGCGTGTCATTGCGCGCAGGCGACGCGCAATGACACGCCGCCCCGCATCGAGGTCGCCCCTCAGGCGGCGTAGTGAGCAAACGCCTTCTGCACGCGATGATCGGGGCCGAAGTGGAAAACCTCCACGGCATTCCGTCCGTTCGCGCCGCGATAATGAATGGCGACGCTACTCACGCCCGCCAGCACCGAGATGAACTCGAAACGCAGATCCGGAATGAGCTGAAGCGCCTTCGACCAGTACGCGCCGACCGCCTCCTTGCCGCGCAGGCACCCGCCAGGCTCCCCCGCGATCCGGACGATCATCGGGGAATGCATCTCGAACGCGTCGTCGTAGTGCGAAAGGATGCGGTCGAGATCGTGCGCGTTCCACGCATCGATCCACTCCTGCGCAAAGCGTTGCGCGAACTCGTCCGTGATCTGTTCCATATGGCTTGCCGCCTCCGTATCGCGCGTTGTTTGAATTTCGGTATGCGAGCCCGAGTCTAGCAACACACTCGATGCTCCTGCGATGCTCGCGGTCGGTCACATTCGGCCATTCACCCGAACCGGTTGCGGCAGTGCTTGCGAACGCGTAGCGCGCTGCAGGCGTCGGCCACGTTGACAAGCAAGGCCGCAATATCTAATTTACTAGACACAAAATCTATTAAACTGGAACGCATCGCCGCCAATATGACGAGCGCGCGACCGGGTGGCACTGAGCACGCCGCACTTTGATGATTCACGGAGAAACCGATGACCGACAACATCACGATCCGCCGCATCGGCCCGAACGAGGCGATGGCCAGCGTCGACGCATTGGCCGATGTGCTGATCGACTGCGTCGAGGGCGGCGCGTCCGTCAGCTTCATGCTGCCGATATCGCGGAGCACGGCGCTGCAATTCTGGAGGCAGGTCGCGGACGGTGTCGTGCGTGACGAGCGCATCCTGCTCGTTGCCGAAAACGCCGACGGCAAGATCGTCGGCACCGTGCAATTGATCACCGCGTTGCCCGACAACCAGCCTCATCGTGCCGACGTCGCGAAGATGCTGGTCCGCCGCGACGCGCGACGCCTCGGCATCGGCGCACGGCTGATGGCAGCAGTGGACGACGCGGCCCGGGCCGCCGGCAAGTCCGTGCTCGTGCTCGACACCGTGACGGGCAGCGATGCCGCGCGACTGTATGAACGGTCGGGCTGGCAGCGCGTCGGTGACGTGCCGAACTATGCGCTGATGCCCGATGGCCGGTTCTGCGGGACGACGTTCTTTCACAAGCAACTACGGTCCTGAACCTGTATCGATGCCGGCCGGACTGTGCCGGCCCGCGGACATCAATGACGATGCCGCACCCCCGACACGATCTGCTGCCGTGACGCCTTCCGGCTCAGCAGCAGCGTCACGACCGCCGACACCGCGAGCGTCCCCGCGACGACGTACAACCCGGCCGCATACCCGCCCGTCACGTTCTTCAGCCAGCCGATTGCGAACGGCCCGACGAACCCGCCGAGATTGCCGATCGAGTTGATCATCGCGATCCCCGCGGCCGCGCCGGCGCCCGACAGGAACATGCTCGGCATCGCCCACAGCGGCGCCTTCGCGGCGCTGATGCCGATGTTGACGACGACGAGCGCGAGCACGGTCAGCAGCGCAGTGCTCGCCTGCCCCGCGAAGATGAAGCCGATGCACGCCAGCACGCACGGGATCACGACATGCCACGTGCGCTCGTCGGTGCGATCCGAATGCCGCGCCCAGACGATCATCGCGACGACGGCCGCCACGCTCGGAATCCCGGTGAGCAGGCCCGTCTGCAGCGCGCTGAAGCCGAACTGCTTGACCATCAGCGGCGCCCACAGGCCGAGCGTATACAGCCCCGCCGACGTGCCGAAGTAGATCAGCGCGAGCGCCAGCACGCGCGGATCGCGCAGCGCCTGCCACGCGCCGGCCGTGTGTCCCGCATGCGTGTGGCGCGCATCGGCTTCGGCCTTCAGCTTCGCGACCAGCCAGTCGCGCTCGTCCGGTTGCAGCCACGCCGCCCGCGACGGCGAATCGGTCAGGCATTTCAGCACGACGAAACCGAGCACGATCGCCGGCAGCGCCTCGATCACGTACAGCATCTGCCAGTCGGCGAGCCCGAACATCGGCGGCATCTGCATGATCGCGCCCGACAGCGGCGAGCCGATCGCGGTCGAGATCGGCGCGGCCGCCATGAACCACGCAGCGGCGACCGCGCGCTGCTTCGCGGGGAACCACAGGCTCAGGTACAGGATGATGCCGGGAAAGAAACCCGCTTCGGCGACGCCGAGCAGGAAGCGCAGCACATAGAAGCTCGTCGGGCCGGCCGCGAATGCGGACACCGCCGACACGATCCCCCACGTGATCATCACGCGGGCGATCCAGATCCGCGCGCCGACGCGATGCAGGATCAGGTTGGACGGCACCTCGAACAGGAAGTAGCCGATGAAGAACAATCCGCCGCCGAGCCCGAACGCGGTCGGCGACAAGCCGATCGCCTTGTTCATCGTCATCGCGGCGAAACCGACGTTGACCCGGTCGAGAAAGCTGACGAAGTACAGCAGCATCACGAACGGAATGATGCGCCACATCAGTTTCCGCGCGACGCGGGATTCCAGATTGGCTTGCATGTGTCTCCTCCTTCGAGGTCGAGCTGCGCTCGTTCTGTGGAAGCGGTCCGACGCCTGCCTCGTCTGAGGCGACGACGTCGTTGCCCGGCTCGCGTCGGATGCGCGAGTCGCGGGCGGTACATTCGATGTGTCGCGCGCGCCGGCGGGCCTTCCTGCTGTCGCCTGCGTCGCTTGCGTAGCGCGCGTCGTTTGCGTCGTTTGCGTCGTTTGCGTCGTTTGCGTTGCCTGCATCGCTTGCGTTGCCTGCGTCGTTTGCATTGCCTGCATCGCTTGCGTTGCCTGCGTCGCTTGCGTTGCCTGCGTCGCTTGCGTCGCCTACGTCGCCTCCGTCGCTTACACCGCCACCTCGGCCTTCTCGACGATTTCGCAGACAGCCGCCGTCACCTGCGCGGTGGTGGCCTTGCCGCCGAGATCGCCGGTGTGCAGCGACGGGTCGGCGGTCACGGCTTCGATCGCGCGCATCACGCGCGCGGCGCTTTCCGCTTCCCCGAGATGCTCGAGCAGCATCACGACCGACCAGAACGTGCCGATCGGATTCGCGAGCCCCTTGCCCATGATGTCGAACGCGGAACCGTGGATCGGCTCGAACATCGACGGATAGCGGCGCTCCGGATCGATGTTGCCGGTCGGCGCGATGCCGAGGCTGCCCGCGAGCGCGGCAGCGAGATCGCTCAGGATGTCCGCATGCAGGTTCGTCGCGACGATCGTGTCGAGCGTCGCCGGACGGTTGACCATCCGCGCGGTGGCCGCGTCGACGAGCTCCTTGTCCCACTTCACGTCGGGGAATTCCTGCGCGACCTGTTTCGCGATCTCGTCCCACATCACCATCGCGTGACGCTGCGCGTTGCTCTTCGTGATCACCGTCAGCAGCTTGCGCGGCCGCGACTGCGCGAGCCGGAACGCAAAGCGCATGATGCGTTCGACGCCGGCGCGCGTGAGGATCGACACATCGGTCGCGGCCTCGAGCGGATGCCCCTGGTGCACGCGGCCGCCAACGCCCGAATACTCGCCCTCCGAGTTTTCGCGGACGATCACCCAGTCGAGATCGGCCGGCTTGCAGCGCTTCAGCGGCGCGTCGATGCCGGGCAGGATGCGCGTCGGGCGCACGTTCGCGTACTGGTCGAGGCCCTGGCAGATCTTCAGGCGCAGGCCCCACAGCGTCACGTGGTCGGGCACGTCGGGGTCGCCCGCCGAGCCGAACAGGATCGCGTCCTTGTCGCGCAGCGCGTCGAGGCCGTCGGCTGGCATCATCACGCCGTGCTGGCGGTAGTAATCGGCGCCCCAGTCGAAATTCTCGAACTCGAACGCGAAACGCCGGCTGCCGCGGGCGAGCGCTTCCAGCACCTGCCGGCCGGCCGGCACGACCTCCTTGCCGATGCCGTCGCCGGGAATCGTTGCGATACGGTACGTCTTCATGTCTCCACCTTCGAATCATCGTGATCGTGAGCGCACTGTACTCAACTTGAAGCGCTGCAACCGGTGCTAAACTCAAAGCATCCTTAACCTGAATTCACAAGTGAAACGATGGCGGATGCGGTCCAGCCGGCCGATCTCGGCTTCTTCTCGACGCTCGCCGCATCGGGCAGCCTGAGCGCCGCCGCGCGCGAGCTCGGGCTCACCGCGGCGGCGATCAGCAAGCGGCTCACGCTGATGGAGCAGCGCGCGGGCGTGACGCTCGTGAACCGCACGACGCGGCGGATGATGCTGACGCCCGAGGGCGAGGTCTACCTGGAATACGCGCGCCGGATCCTCGACCAGATGGACGAGCTCGGCGAGCTGCTCGGCAGCGCGAAGAAGAACCCGAAGGGGCTGCTGCGCGTGAACGCGACGCTCGGCTTCGGGCGCAGCCATGTCGGCCCCGCGATCTCCCGCTTCGTCGCGCGCTATCCGCAAGTCGCCGTGCAATTGCAGCTGTCGGTGATGCCGCCGCCGCTCACCGACGACGCGTTCGACGTCTGCATCCGCTTCGGCGAGCCGCCCGACACACGCGTCGTCGCGCGGCGGCTCGCGCCGAACCGCCGGCTGCTGTGCGCGGCGCCCGCGTATCTCGCGAAGCACGGCATGCCCGCCACGCCGCACGACCTGACGAAGCACAACTGCATCGGCATCCGCCAGGGCGACGAAGGGTATGGCGTGTGGCGCCTGACGAGCGGCCGCGGCGCGGCGCGCAAGACCGAAGCCGTGCGCATCAACGGCAACCTGACCACCAACGACGGCGAGATCGCGGTCAAGTGGGCGCTCGACGGGCACGGCATCCTGATGCGCGCGGAATGGGACATCAACGAGTATCTGGCCGACGGCCGCCTCGTCGTCGTGCTGCCTGACCACGACACGCCGAGCGCGGACATCTATGCGGTCTATGCGCAGCGGCACCAGATGTCCGCGCGGATTCGCGCGTTCGTCGATTTTCTGGCGGGCGAGCTGGGGCGCACGCGTACGGAGTAGCGCGCGACCGACTACAATGCCCCGATCGATCGCCGCCGCGCGTTCGCACGGGAGACATCATGTTCGACCTGACCACGCTGACCACCTTCATCGCCGTCGTGCTGGGCCTGTTCCTGATCCCCGGCCCCGCCGTGCTGCTCGTGCTGAGCCGCACCGTGCAGGCCGGCCGCAAGACCGGCATCCTGACCGGCCTCGGCGTCGCGAGCGGCGATTTCATCCACACGCTGTTCGCGGCCGTCGGGCTGTCCGCGCTGCTGATGACGTCGGCGCTCGCGTTCACCGTCGTCAAGCTGGCCGGCGCCGCGTACCTGATCTACCTCGGCGTGCGCGCGCTCATCGAGAAGCCGTCCGATCCGTCGCTGCCGAAGGTGTCGCCCGTCACGCCGCTGAAGGCCTACCTGCAGGCCGTCCCGGCCGAAGTGCTGAACCCGAAGACGGCGCTGTTCTTCCTCGCGTTCATGCCGCAGTTCGTGCACCCGGAACGCGGCTCGACGTTCGTGCAGTTCGCGGTGCTCGGGCTGATCTTCGTCGTGCTCAGCTCGCTCTATACGACGCTGATCGCGGTGTCGGTCCGCCCGCTCGGCCGCATCGTGAAGCGCCTGTCGTGGCTCACGCGCTGGCAGGGCAAGATCATCGGCACGATCTTCATCTCGCTCGGGCTGAAGGTCGCCGCGCAGCAGCGGTGAAGACGGTCGTCACGCACGCCGCCCGCCGCTCAGCGCCCCCCGCCAAGCGCCTGCCGCACTCCATCCCAGTCCAGCCCGAACCGCGCGAGATACTTGCGCAGCCGATCCGCGTCGTTCGGCTGCTTCTTGCCCTGCCGCGACACCGCGAACAACGTGCGCCCCGCTTCCGACAAGCTCGCCGATACGCGGCACACGTCGAGCACGCGTTCGAGCTGCACGCGGTCGAACAGGTCGAGTTCCGCCGCACGCTCGCCCAACGCCGCATCGACCCATTCGCCTGATGCGTCCGCATCGCCTGCCGCCGACCACGTGCGCGCCAGCCGCTCGACTTCCTGCTCGGCGATCGCGTCGGTGATGCGCCCCGCATCCGCGAGCGTCGCCATGCGCGTGACCGACGCCGACAGCTCGCGGAAATTGCCGGCCCAAGCCGCGCGCGACGACGCGGCAAAGGCCAGATAGCGCCGCTTCGCTTCGACGTTGAACCGCACCTGTTCGCCCTGTTCGCGGCCGAAGCGGTCGAGCTCGAAATCGAGGTTCGGCTCGATGTCCTCCCGACGCTCGGCGAGCCCCGGCAATTCATAGGTCCACAGGTTGATCCGCGCGTACAGGTCTTCGCGGAACGTGCCGGCCGCCACCATCTGCCGCAGGTCGCGATGCGTGCCCGCGATCAGCTCGAAATCGCTGGTCGCCTCGACGTCCGCGCCGACGGGCAGGAACCGTTTCTCCTCGATCGCCTTCAGCAGCATCGCCTGTTCGTCGAGACCCAGCTCGCCGATCTCGTCCAGAAACAGCAGGCCGCCATCCGCCGCGCGCAGCAGGCCCGCGCGCGCGTTCTGCGCGCCGGTAAACGCGCCCTTCACGTGGCCGAACAGCGTGGACATCGCGGCATCGCCACGCAGCGTCGCGCAGTTGATCTCGATGAACGGCCCGCCGAGCCGATGCCGGCCGCGCTTCAGTTCGTACATGCGCTTCGCGAGGAACGACTTGCCCGCGCCGGTCGGCCCGACGAGCAGCATCGGCGCGCGCGAGCGAACCGCGACGCGTTCGAGCTGCTCGATCAGCGCGTTGAAGCGGGCGTTGCGCGTCGCGATGCCCGCCTTCAGGAACGACACCGTCTCGTCGCGCTCGCGCGTGAAGCGCTGCGCGATCCGGTTGTAGCGCGACAGGTCGAGATCGATGACCGTCATCGTGCCGGGCCCGCTCGGCCCCTCGTCGGTGCGTTGCGGCGGCCCCGTCTGCACGAGCCGCGCGGGCAGGTAGCGCGCCTCCGCAAGCAGGAACCAGCAGATCTGCGCGACGTGCGTGCCGGTCGTGATGTGGATCAGGTAGTCCTCGCGATCGAGATCGAACGGATACGCGCGCGCAAAGTCGTGCAGCGTCGCGTACACCTCCTCGAAATCCCACGGATCGTGGATCGCGATCGGCGTGAGCCGGACCTCGGTGTGCGGCGACACACGCACGAGATCCTCCTTCACGCGGTTCGCGAGACGCTCGTAGCTCGGCGGATGCAGCAGTTCGAGCCGGTCGATCGGTTGGTCCGGCTGCTCGCACAAAGAAATCGTCGGCCGCCACTTGTGCCAGCGGCGCGGCGCACGGCCACCCTGGTCGAGCACGATGCCGAGAAAACCGATCGCGACAGTCTTGCGCATGATTTATCCAGATTTATAAGCTGCGATCCGATCGTATCAGAATTCAATCCCTTCCCTAGCGATGCCGGGCCGGCAGCACCCTCCCCTAGAACAGAATTTCCCCTTCCATTTCAACAGGTTGCAAATTTTATCGGCGAACGGCAGCGCCGCTGGCACGCTCCTCGCTCAAATGGAAGCGCCGGATGTCCCGCTGGTCCGCGAGCCAAGGTTCGCAAGCCTTGCTGGTGCGCGGCCGCCGAACCCCGTTCGTCGCGGCCGCGTATGCCGCCATGGACAGACGAAGGCAAATGGGCGCGCGTGGAGCGCCTCGCCCGGGTTCGATTCCCGGGGCGTCCACCTGTTCGATAGCTCATTCGGGTAGAGCAGTCGGCCACTAACCGACCGGTAGCGGGTTCGAATCCCGCTCGAACGCTGTCCGCAAGGGCAGTCTGTTGACAGAAGCAGTACCCGCCGGCGCGGGCCGCAAGGCCCGCCGCGCGTCGGACCGGTCGCGGTTCCGCGCGAACGGCCGGGCGGCCGGACGGCCCGCGCGAATGCGCCCGACGATGCTATGCAGTACGCGTCGCCGCGGCACGCCAGCGCGGTGCCTGAAGCCCTGCCCGCCCGCTCGCGTCGCGCCCCGATCCGTGCGATGCGCGCCGGCCGGCGGACCCTGAAGAAAAGGACAAGAATATGTGGAAGCGTCATGTCGTGAAAAAGAACGAGCGCGCGCTGCTGATGAGCGAGGGCGACTTCGTGAAGGTGCTCGAACCGGGCGTGTTCCGGGCCTTCGATCCGTTCAAGCGTCTGACGGTTGAGACCGCGCGCCTCGACGCGCCGCTCGCCGACGATGCGCTTGCCGATTACCTGCGCCATGACGCGCAGGACGTGCTCGCGCGCTATTTCGTCGCGATGGACCTCGCGGACGACGAGGCGGGGCTGCGCTACGAGAACGACGTGCTCGTCGAGATCCTGCCGCCCGGCACGCGCCGCCTGTACTGGCGCGGCCTGATCGAGCACCGTCTCGAGCGGGTCGATCTCGCACAGGGCGGCACACTGCCGGCCGAGCTGACGAAGCGGCTCACGCAGCCGGCGCTGCGGGCGCGCGGCGTCGCCGGGCTCGCAGGTGTGCTGATCGCGCAAGTGCCGGCCTGCCATGTCGGCGTGCTGAAGATCGACGGCAAGATCGAGCGGTTGCTGGACGACGGCGTCTCCGCTTTCTGGCGCTTCAACCGCGACGTGACGGTCGAATTCGTCGACCTGCGGCTGCAGGCGCTCGAGGTCGGCGGGCAGGAAATCCTGACGCGCGACAAGGTCGCGCTGCGGCTGAACCTGTCGGCGACGTGGCGCTATGCGGACGTGCTGCGCGCGTACGGCCAGCTGCAGAAGCCGGTCGAGCACCTGTACCGCGAGCTGCAGTTCGCGCTGCGCGCCGCCGTCGGCACGCGCACGCTGGACGAGCTGCTCGAGGACAAGCAGGCGATCGACGAGGTCGTGATCGCGCAAGTGCGTGCGCGGCTCGCCGATTCGGGAATCGACGTGCGCGGCGTCGGCGTGAAGGATATCGTGCTGCCGGGCGACATGAAGACGATCCTCGCGCAGGTCGTCGAGGCCGAGAAGGCCGCGCAGGCGAACGTGATCCGCCGCCGTGAAGAGACGGCGGCGACCCGCTCGCTGCTGAACACCGCGAAGGTGATGGAAGAGAACCCGACCGCGCTGCGGCTGAAGGAGCTGGAAACGCTCGAGCGCGTCGCGGAGCGGATCGACCGCATCTCGGTGTTCGGCGGTCTCGATCAGGTGCTGAATGGTCTCGTCAGCATCAAGGCCGCGCAATGAACGCGGCGGCGCGGCGCACGGGCGCCGCGCCATACATGACTAAAGCAGGTGAAAGGAATGACTGAACTGGACTACCAAGTAATGGAACTGGCGCACGGCAAGCCGGTGAAGATGTGGACCAACGGCGTCACCGTCGAAGAGGACGCACGCGCGCAGCTGCGCAACACTGCGCAGATGCCGTTCATCTTCAGGCACGTTGCCGTGATGCCGGACGTGCACCTCGGCAAGGGTTCGACGATCGGCAGCGTGATTCCGACGAAGGGCGCGATCATTCCGGCCGCAGTCGGCGTCGACATCGGCTGCGGGATGATGGCCGCGCGCACGACGCTCGCCGCATCGGACCTGCCGGACTCGCTTGGCGGGCTGCGCAGCGCGATCGAACGCGCGGTGCCGCACGGCCGCACGCCGGGCCGCCGCGATCCGGGCGCGTGGGGCAACCGCGCGCCGCAGCAGGTCGACGAGATGTGGAAGGCGCTGCTGCCGGGGTTCCAGCGGATCGTCGACAAGTATCCGAAGCTGGAGAAGACGAACCACTACGTGCACCTCGGCACGCTCGGCACCGGCAACCACTTCATCGAAGTGTGTGTCGACGAAAACGACGCCGTGTGGTTCATGCTGCACAGCGGTTCGCGCGGCGTCGGCAACGCGATCGGCAGCCTGTTCATCGAACTCGCGCAGGCCGACATGCGGCAGCACATCGCGAACCTGCCGGATCGCAACCTCGCGTATTTCAACGAGGGCAGCCGGCACTTCAACGACTACGTCGAAGCGGTCGGCTGGGCGCAGGACTACGCGCGCCGCAACCGGCAGGTGATGATGGACGCGATCATCCGCGCGGCGCACGGCGCGATCGGCAAGCCGTTCGAGATCGACGAGCACGCGGTGAACTGCCATCACAACTACGTGCAGAAGGAACACCACTTCGGCGAGGATGTATTCGTGACCCGCAAGGGCGCGGTGTCCGCGCAGAAGGGGCAGCTCGGGATCATTCCGGGCTCGATGGGGGCGAAGAGCTTCATCGTGCGCGGGCTCGGCAATCCGGAAAGCTTCTGCTCGTGCAGCCACGGTGCGGGACGCGCCATGAGCCGGACCGAAGCGAAGCGCCGCTTCACGGTCGAGGACCAGGTGAAGGCAACGCAAGGTGTCGAATGCCGGAAGGACGCGGGCGTCGTCGACGAAATCCCGATGGCCTACAAGGACATCGACGCGGTGATGGCGGCCCAGAGCAGCCTTGTTGAAGTGGTGCACACGCTGCGTCAGGTGGTGTGCGTGAAGGGTTAGTGTGCGGTTAGTGCGACCGAAGGCCGGGCGGCCCGCACAACGTTACCGCCGTGTCGGCCGCGTGCGCGTCACGCCCCCACAACCGAAATCGAGAACCCGTCCCACCCTTTCACCCCGACGGTCTGCACGGCCGTCGTCGTGAGCCGCGGTTCCGCGGCGATGAACGCAAACCCCTCGCGCACGCCGACGACATCCGGCTCATGGTTGTCCGGATCCGCCACCGCGCCTCGCCGCACGACGTTGTCGACGACGATCACGGTGCCCGGCCGCGACAGCTTCAGCGCCGCGCTCAGGTAGGCGGGATTGTTCTCCTTGTCCGCGTCGATGAAGATGAAGTCGAACGGCTCGGCGCCCGCGTCGATCAGCTGCGCGAGGCTGTCCCTCGCGTTCCCGACGACGACCGACACAACCTCCGCGAAGCCGGCCCGCGCGATGTTCTGCGTCGCGACCTTCGCGTGTTCGGGGCTCAGTTCGAGCGTCACCAGCTTGCCGCCGGGCGGCAATGCGCGCGCGAGCCAGATCGTGCTGTAGCCGCCGAGCGTGCCGACCTCGAGAATGCGGCGCGCACCCTGGATCGTCGCGAGCAGCTGCAGCAGCTTGCCCTGGTTCGGCGCGACGTTGATCGCCCGCATGCCCGCCGCGTCGCTCGCGGCGAGCGCGGCATCGAGGACCTCGTCGGACGGCACGAGCGTCCCGGCGAAATACTCGTCCACGCGCGTCCACTGATCCTGATCCATGTCGCCCCCTTCGCCTGTGGAAAACGGCATTCTATGTCCCGCGCGTCCATAAGCAACCAACCAATCGATCTAAAGTCTTCACGCGGCCGCTTCTATAATCGCCGGACGGCCGCATGCCCAGCCCAGAACACCACAACAACAGACGGAGCACATCATGACCGAGCAGACCTCTTCCAGCTGGCGACTCGAAACCGTCGCCGTCCACGGCGGCTATCGTCCCGACCCGACGACGCGCGCCGTCGCGGTGCCGATCTACCAGACCGTTGCGTATGCATTCGACGACACGCAGCACGGCGCCGACCTGTTCGACCTGAAGGTGCAAGGCAACATCTACACGCGGATCATGAACCCGACGACCGACGTGCTCGAGCAGCGCATTGCCGCGCTCGAAGGCGGCGTTGGCGCCTTGGCGCTCGCGTCGGGCCAGGCGGCCGTCACCTACGCGATCCAGACGATCGCCGAAGCCGGCGACAACATCATCTCGGCCAGCACGCTGTACGGCGGCACCTACAACCTGTTCGCGCACACGCTGCCGCAGTACGGGATCACGACGCGCTTCGCCGATCCGCGCGATCCGGCGTCGTTCGAGCCGCTGATCGACGCGCGCACGAAGGCGATCTTCGTGGAATCGGTCGGCAATCCGCTCGGCAACATCACCGACATCGCCGCGCTTGCCGACATCGCGCATCGGCACGGTCTCCCGCTGATCGTCGACAACACGGTGCCGTCGCCGTACCTGCTGCGGCCGTTCGAGCACGGCGCCGACATCGTCGTGCATTCGCTGACCAAGTACCTCGGCGGGCACGGCACGAGCCTCGGCGGCGCGATCGTCGATTCGGGCAAGTTCCCGTGGGCCGAGCACGCGGACCGCTTCAAGCGGCTCAACCAGCCGGACGTCAGCTATCACGGCGTCGTCTATACGGAGGCGTTCGGCCCGGCCGCGTACATCGGCCGCGCGCGCGTGGTGCCGCTGCGCAACATGGGCGCGGCGATCTCGCCATTCAACGCGTTCCAGATCCTGCAGGGCATCGAGACGCTCGCGCTGCGCATCGAGCGCATCAGCGACAACGCGCTGAAGATCGCGCGGCATCTCGCGCGGCATGAGAAGGTCGAATGGGTGAATTACGCGGGGCTGCCCGATCATCCGGACCATCGGCTCGTCGCGCGCTATCTGTCCGGCCGCGCGCCGGGCCTGCTGACGTTCGGCGTGCACGGCGGCCGCGTGGGCGGCGCGAAGTTCCAGGACGGGCTGAAGCTGTTCACGCGGCTCGTCAATATCGGCGATACGAAGTCGCTCGCGACGCATCCGGCGTCGACGACCCATCGCCAGCTGTCGCCGGCGGAACTCGCGAAGGCGGGCGTGAAGGAGGAAACGGTGCGGCTGTCGATCGGCATCGAGCATATCGACGACCTGATCGCCGATCTCGATCAGGCGCTGGCGCAGCTCTAGAGCGGCATCGCTGCATCAGCCGGCGGCCGGGCGCGGCACCTTGGCGCCGCGCCTGACCGTCCGCTGCCTCGCAGGCCCCGATCCGTCGCGCGATCGCGTACGCATCGCCGCGTCGGGCTCGCCGACGGCGTCCAGCCCGTTGCGCTCGGCATTCGCCTTTGCCGTCCGGATCGCGTCGTCGAAGGTGCTTTCCGTCGCGACGTGCCGATGATCGACGCTCACGAGCCAATTGCCGGCGGCATGGCACCAGCGAATGCGCCGCTCGTCCAGCAGCGCGGACAGCCAGCGCCACAGTGCGGCGTCGACCGCATTCGCCGCCGCAGCCGCCTGATCTCTTGCCAACTGCATTCGGTCCATCGAACCCGCCCCAAGCGACGGCAGCCGTCGGCGGTGCGATGCCGCTTCTTCGTCCGGTCGCGCGGCGCCGGCCGTCCCCCGATCCGTTCGCACGCTCGACGAAGCCGTCATTCCGCCACCATGCAGACGGCGCTCGCCGTCGCCACGCACTTGCCGTTCTGCCGGAGTTCGCCCTCGACATTGCAGATGCGCGAGCCGCGCCGCACGAGCGTCGCATGACCGGCGATCGCACCGGGTTCGGCCGGGCGCAGAAACGACACGTTGAGGTTCAGCGTCGCGCAATGCTGCCCGGCATCGAGCGACGCCATCACCAGCAGCGCCGTCACGTCGTCGAGCATTGCACCGAGCATGCCGCCCTGGATCCGGCCCGCGGGGTTCGCGAACGACGACGCCCCCACATAGGTGCATTCGATGCGGCCGGCCTCGACGTCGAGCGACACGATCCTGCCGCCGAGCGTCGCTGCGATTGGCGGCGGTGCGATATCGCCGTCGAGAATCCGCCGGACATACGGATGAACATGAACAGCCATCGATCGGCTCCTACTTTCCCTTGAAGATCGGCGCGCGCTTCTGTTGCCATGCGAGCGCGCCTTCGCGCAGGTCTTCCGACGCCTCCGCGCGCGCCCGATCCGCCGCATGGCCGGCCTCGTCGAAGCGGCCCGCCGCGATGCGGGTGAGGTGTCGCTTTATGCCAAGCAGCGCAAGCGGCGCCATGCCGGCAAGCTGGTCGCCGAACAGCCGCACCGTGTCGGCCAGCCGCTCGGGTTCGACGATCTCGTCGAGAAAGCCGCACGCGTGCATCTGCTGCGCATCGAACGTCGCGCCCGCGAGCAACAGACGCTTCGCCACATTCACGCCGAGGCGCGACACGTAGCGCCGCAGCCCGGCTCCGTAGAACAGCAGCCCAAGCTTCGCGGCCGGCACGAACATCTGCGACTGCGGCACGCCGAAGCGAAAATCGCACGCGAGCGCGAGGTCGGTCGCGCCGCCGTAGACGCCCCCGTTGATCGCTGCAATCGTCACCGGACGCGCGGATTCGAGCTCGTTCGCCAGCGCCTCGAATGCGTCGCCTACCGTGTCCGCATCGATGCCGTTGATGTTGAAGCCCGAGCAGAAATGCCGGCCCTCACCTTGCAGCCGCAGCACGAGCACCTGTTCCATCGCATCGACCTCGCGCAGGTAGCCGCGAATCGTCTGGAGATCGGCGAATTCGAGACGATTCGCGACCTCCGGGCGGCGCAGCGTGACGACTGCCACGCGCCCGTCGATACGCAGCGACGGCGCTTGCCCCTGCATTGCCTCGCTCATCGAACGCCCTCCTGCTCAGTGAAAACCGTAGATCTGCATCGTGGTCTGCCCGCCCTCGATCCGCTTGCAGATCGCGGCTTCGTCCGCCTCGCGCTTTGCGGCGATCTCGACGACTTCCGCTGCCCGTTCGCGCGGGATTGCGACAACCCCATCGCGATCCGCGACGATCAGGTCGCCTGCGCAAACCGTTACGCCGCCGATCTTGACCGGTTCGTTGATCCAGCCGATCGCACCATAGTCCTTGCCGGTGCCGCGAATCGACAAGCCCCGCGAAAACACCGGGAAGCCGATACGCTCGAGCAGATCCGCGTCGCGCACGCCGCCGTCGATCACGAGGCCGGCGAGGCCGCGCACCTTCGCCGCGGTCGCCATGACCTCCCCCCAATAGCCGTGCTCGTAGACGCCGTTCGCGTAAACGACGAGCACGTCGCCCGGCTGCGCGAGCTCGATCGCGCGATGCAGCCAGAGGTTGTCTCCGCCCGGCGAATGCACGGTAAATGCGGTGCCGCAGATCCTGAAGCCGGGCGCCACCGGCTTGATCCCGGAGGGCAACGCGCCGATCCTGCCGGCGGCCTCGTGCAGCGTGGCCGCCGGCAGACTGCGTGCGGCCTCGACCGCGCGTGCGTCGGCGCGCTCGATTGCGGTGCGGATGGTGGTTGCCGGATCGTGTTCCTTCATGCCTGTTTCTCCCGCGACTGAAGCTGGTGGTACTTGAACTGCCGGCGTGCGTCGTCGAGGCGCAGCCCGCTGCGACAGGCCTCGCGGATTGCTTCCTCGGCAAGATGAATCGCATCGGCTGCATCGAGCACCGCTTCCTCGTGTTCGCGCGGAATCACGATCACGCCGTCGGCGTCGCCACGCAGGATATCGCCCGGCTGCACACGTGCGCCGCCGATGTCGACGGGAATGTTGGTCGCCTCGACCTGCACGCGGTCCTTGCCCGTTCGCATCCAGTGGTCACGGCTGAACACCGGATAGCCGAGCTTCACGCATAGCGCGACGTCGCGGCATACGCCATTGATCACCGTGCCGCCCACGCGGCGCCGATGCGCGATCTCGGTCAGGATGTCGCCCCAGACGGTCGCGTCCTCGCGGCCGCCGTTGTCGAGCACGACGATCGCGCCGGGCGGCACGTCATCGATGTAATCGCCGACAGTGCCGGGCGGGTTCGAGGCCGGACCGTACTTGAGCGTATATGCGCGGCCCGCGAGTCGGAAATCCGCGCTGCGCGGCTTGATCCGGTAACACTGGCCGGCAATGCCGAGCCTGTCGAGCGCGTCTGACAGCGTAGCCGTATCGAGCCGGGCCGCGCGTTCGACGTTGCGGTTGTCGTTCGTCGTCATTGAATCGTGTTCCTCTGGATGGTTGCGCTCACTTGAGCATGTGTTCGTAGTTGCTGTCCATCACGCGGCCGACCGGCGTGCCGGCCAGAATCGCCTTGGCCATCGCCGCCTCCTTCGCGACGATCGTCTCGGCTACGTCGAGCACGCGCTCGATATCCGCCGCGCGGATGACGATCACGGCGCTGTTGTCGGCGATCACGTAGTCGCCTGCGTCGACGGTGATGTCGCCGATCCGCACCGGCACGTTGGTGCCCTTCTCGACCACGCGGCCGCGCGCGGTGCGCGCCGTCGTTGCGGCGCAGAACACCGGCAGGTCGCATGCGACGGCCTCGTCGATGTCCCGCACCGGCCCGTCGGCCACCACGCCCGCGACGCCGCGGACCTTCGCGGCGAGCGACAACAGGCCGCCCCAGCAGCCCGCGTCGATGCCGCTGCGCTGCTCGACCACGATCACGTTCTCGTCGCCAGCCTGTTCAATCGCCGTGCAGCCGAGATGCACGGGCGGCCCCGGCGGCACGGCGCCCGTGCCGAGCTTGACGGTCACCGCGCGGCCCGCGATCCGCCCTGTGCCCGAACGCTGCGGCAGGCCGCTCACGACACCGGGCATGTCGAGTTTGTCGAGCGCGTCAGAGACAGCGCAGCAATCGAGCCGGCGCAAGCGCCGTACGTTCTGGTCAGTCATGTCGGTTGTCTTCCATCGATTTCACTACGGGATGAAGCCGGGTCAGGCCAGCGTGCGCCATGCGGCAAAGCACAGCCCGGTGCCGGTCAGCGCGGGGCTGCGATAGCCCGGCGTGTACGACACCCATTCGAGGTCGAGCGACCGGACAGCCTCGACCGCGATGATCCAGTTGCGGATCTCGGAGCTGCCGGCCTGCAGCCGCTTCGGATCGAGCGCGGCCAGCCACGCGCTGTCCTTGCGGCGGATCGCGTCGATGATCGCGTTGTCGAGTTCCTCGTCGACGACGAAATGCGACAGGCCACCTGATGCGAGCACGCCGACGCGCAGGTCCTCCGGATACGACTCGATCAGCTCGCGCAGCGCGGCGCCGAGCTGGACGCAGCGGCGCGGCGTCGGCTGGTTCGGCGGATCGAACGTGTTCACGATCACCGGAATGATTGGCAAATCCAGCCCCTGCAGGTAGCGACGATGAATGAACGAGAACGCATGGCCCTCGAACTGCCCGCGTTCGAGTCCATCCATCGCGGCGATGTCGAAGTCGCGGTCGCAAAGCGCGCGTATCAGCCAGCGGGCCATCGCCGACCGGACCGGGTAGTGCATGTCGCCGTCGGGCTCCTGCCGCATCGTGCGCGCACGCGCGTACCAGCTGTCGTTCGGGCCCGTCTCGCGCTTCGCGTTGCGGATCGTCTCTCCGTAGTAGATCGCGAAGGCCGGGTTGTTGGTCGTGCGAAACAGCTCGGTCTGATCGTCGCCGATGACGATCAGCACGTCGAGTTTCGCCGCGCGGATCCGCTCGCGCAGTTCGTCCATCGCAGCCTCGGCCGCGTCATGGCGCTCGCCCATCCGCTCGGGCGTGACCATCGCTTCGGCGTCGGCCGGCGCGCGCTCGAGCAACGCGTCGTAGGTGACGGGATCGCCCGCGCGATCGAAGTAATAGGGGTTCTTGGGGTCGACCGCGCGGAACCCGTGTTGCCAGTCCTCGCGCTGCGACACCAGCATGATGCTGTGCGACGAACCGAATGCGGCTACCAAACGTGCCATGTCCTGTCCTCTCGTTACGTTTCGCCCATGCGCCGTTCAGACCACGAACGCAGCGCGCCATTGTTCGATCTGCTCGTCCGCATAGCCGAGCTCGCGCAGGATCGCCTGCGTATGCTGCCCCTGCTCCGGCGCGATGCGCGGCGACGCGTCGCGCGGATAGCGCGACAGCCGGAACGGCTGGCCGACGAACGCCACCTCGCCCTTGCCCGGCACGTCGGCCGGCCACGCGATGCCGAGATGCCTGACCTGCGGATCGTCGAACACCTCGTCGATCCGGTGGATCGGGCCGCACGGCACGCCGACCCCGATCAGGATGTCGGTCCATTCCCGTGTGGTGCGCGTCTTCAGCGCTTCGCCGACGATGCGATTCACCGCATCGCGGTTCGCAACCCGCGCGGGATCGGAGTCGTAGCCCGGCGCGCGTGCAAACGCTTCGAGGCCGAGCGCTTCGCACAGGCGCGTCCACATCGTCTGGCCGATTGCGGCGAGGTTCAGGTAGCCGTCCTGCGTCGCGAATACGCCCGTCGGCACCGTCAGCGGATGCTCGTTGCCGACCTGCTCCGGCACTTTCCTGTCGACGAGCCATTGCGCGGCCTGGAAGTCGAGCATCGCGATCTGCGCCTCGAGCAGCGAGGTCTGCACCCACTGGCCCTCGCCCGACACCTCGCGTTCGAGCAGCGCGGTCAGGATCCCCATCGCGCAGAAGTGGCCCGAGCACAGGTCCGCGATCGGAATGCCGACCCGCATCGGGCCTTCGCCCGGCTTGCCCGTCACGCTCATCAGGCCACCCATTCCCTGCGCAATCGAGTCGAAGCCCGGCCATTTCGCATACGGGCCGTCCTGGCCGAAGCCCGAGATGCTCGCGTAGACGAGGCGCGGATTGATCGCGCGCAGCGCAGCGGGACCGATGCCGAGACGTTCCTTCACATCCGGGCGGAAATTCTCGATGAACACGTCGGCACGCTCGACCAGCGCGCGCAGGATCTCGCGGCCGGCCGGATCCTTCATGTTCAGCGTCAGGCTCTCCTTGTTGCGATGCAGGTTCTCGTAATCGGCGCGGTTGTGGTCGCGCCCGCCGATCATGTCGTCGCCGCCCGGCGCGCCCGGCGGAATCTCGATCTTGATCACGCGCGCGCCCATGTCGGCGAACAGGCGCATCGCGGTCGGGCCCGCGCGCACGCGCGATGCATCGACGATCGTGAAGCGCGACAGCGGACCGCTGCGCACTGCGCCGGCTTCCTGCTGCGTTTGATTGCATTCGACTGTCATGCCGGGTCTCCTTCAGGCCGGTGCAAACATCGGAACCGGATAGTCACCGTCGCTCGGCTTGAACACGACCCGCACGCGCTGGCCGATCGCGAGCGTGGCGGGGTCGCAGTCAACGAGGTTGGTCAGCATCGTTACGCCCTCGTCGAGCGTCACGTAAGCCAGCGTGTAGCGCGTGGCGTCGCGCCCCATCGTGCTGCACGAGTAAATCGTGCCGCGCCCCGTCGACTCGATCCATTCCGTGTTCGCGCTCAGGCAGTGCGGGCATATGTCGCGTGGATAGTAGTGCGTATCATTGCAGTCACGGCAACGCTTCACGAGCAGGCGGCCATCGCGCGCGGCCTCCCAGAACGGCAGCGCCTCGGGCAGCACGCGCGGGGCCGGAATCCGGCGCGGCCCGGCCGGTGCGGCGGACTTCGCGACCGGCGCCGGCGTGGCGGAAGTCGGTTTGATCGTGCTCATCGTTACTCCCGTTCGAGAATCAGTGTGCCCGCGGTATGGCGCGACGCGAGCGCGCCGCCGATGCCGTTCGCGAGCGCGAGATCGCAGTTCCTGACCTGCACCGCAGGATGCGCTTCGCCGCGCAACTGGCGCACGGCTTCGATGATCTTCGTCACGCCGCCGCGATTGGCCGGATGGTTGTTGCACAGGCCGCCGCCGTCGGTGTTGAACGGCAGCCGCCCCACGCCGGAGATCAGGCCGCCATCCGCGACGAACCTGCCGCCTTCGCCCTTTCCGCAGAACCCGAGATCCTCGAGTTGCATCAGCACGGTGATCGTGAAGCTGTCGTACAGCGATGCGTACTTGATGTCCGCGGGTGTCACGCCCGCTTCGGCAAACGCGGCCGCACCCGACCACTTCGCGGCCGACCAGGTCAGGTCGATCTTGCCGCCCGACGCATGCTTCGGCGCCTCGCCGGTACCGCGCACCTTCACGAGCGGCCGCTTGAGCTGCTTCGCAAGCTCGGGGCGCGCGACGATCAGCGCGCCGCCGCCGTCGCTCATCACGCAGCAGTCGAGTCGATGCAGCGGATCGGCGACCATCGGCGAGTTCACGACGTCTTCCACGGTCACGACGTTGCGCAGCATCGCGTTCGGGTTGTGCTGCGCGTGATGGGACGCGGCCACCTTGATCCACGCGAGCTGTTCGCTCGTCGTGCCGTACTCGGCCATGTGGCGCTTCGCCACCATGCCGTAGAGGTTCTGCGTGGCCGGGCCGAACGGCAGCTCGAACTGGACGTCGGGTGCGTCCGGATCCGGCGCTCTCAGCGCGAGGGCCGCGCCAGCCGCACGCGGGCGACCTGCGAGCGTGATCAGCGCCACGTTGCAGCGTCCCGCCGCAATCGCTTCGGCCGCATGCGCGACGTGCAGGATCGGCGCGGACCCGCCACACTCGGTCGAATCGACGTGGCGCAGCTTGAGGCCAAGGTACTCGGCCATCGTCGTCGTGCCGAGCCCCGGCGCATCGCCCGCGCAGAAGTAGCCATCGATGTCGTCCCGCGTGAGGCCCGCATCGTCGAGCGCCCCCTTCGCGACGTCGGCGTGAAGCCGCGCGACGGAGAGGTCGTCGGCCTTGCGTGTCGGGTGTTCGTAGGCCCCGACGATGTACGCTTGTCCGTTCAGGCTCATGCCACCTCCGCTGCAAGGCGCTGCGCGTTGAAGCGCTTCAGGTGTTGCGTGGCGTCGCCATAGGTCATGTTGATCGCGAACAGGCGCTTCGCGTAGTGCCCCACGCGGCATTCGTCCGTGACGCCCATCGCGCCGTGCATCTGGATCGCCCATTCGGCTGCCGTGCGGCATGCGTGGCCAATGAACGCTTTCGCGGCCGATACATATCGGCGGCGGCGCGGCGCGTCGTCCTCGTCGACGGCCATCGCAGCGGCGCATGCCATCGACTTGCCCTGCTCGAGTGCGATCAGCATGTCGGCGATGCGGTGTTGCAGCGCCTGGAATTTGGCGAGCGGTGTGCCAAACTGCATGCGCGTTCTCAGGTGTTCGGCCGTCAGGTCGAGCAGCGCGTCGAGCGCGCCGACCGACTCCGCGCACAGCGCGGCGTTCGCGCGGTCGAGCGCTGCGTCGATCAGCTCGAAGGCCGCGCCGGCCTCGCCGATCAGGTCGGCCTTGCGCACCGCCACGTTCGCGAACGTGACGTGCGCGGCTTCGCGGGCGTCGATCGTCGCGACGGTCCGGAGCGTGATGCCGGCCGCCTTCGCGTCGACCGTGAACAGCGACAGGCCCCTCGTTTCGCCGGCCTCACCCGACGTGCGCACGGCGACGACGAACGCGTCGGCGATGGCGCCGTCGAACACGATCGTCTTGGTGCCGTCGATGCGCCATCCGTCGCCGGTCTCGGTCGCGGGCACCGCGATGCGCGCGATATCGTGGCGCGCGTCGGCTTCACCCACGGCGAGCGCGAGCACTTTCTCGCCGGTCGCGGCCGCGTCGAGCCACCGGGTGCGCTGTTCGCCGCTGCCGGCCATGCCGACCAGCGCGGCGGCGGGCACGCCGCTCGCGAGCCAGCCCGCGCCGCCGAGCGCGCGTCCCAGTTGCTCGGCGACGAGCATCGTTTCAACTGCGCCATAACCGCTGCCGCCATGGTCCGTCGCAATCGCGAGCCCCGTCACGCCGAGTTCCGCCAGGCCCCGGCGACGCGTCGCCGCGAGTGCGGAATCCTCGGCATTGCCGCGCAGGTGCGCCGGATATTCGCCGTCGCAGAAGCGGCGGACCGCCTCTCGCAGCGCGATGTGATCGTCAGTCAGAGAAAAATCCATGTGAGTGTCCCGCCTCAAGCATTGAAGAATGCGCGGCTGATCAGGTTGCGCTGCACTTCGTTGGCCCCGCCGTAGATCGACAGCTTGCGTGCGTCGAAGTAATTGGCCGCGACGGCGACGACGTCCTCGGGGCTCGCCGGATCGTGGCCCGCCTGATCGAGCAACGCCGCCTCGTCGAACGGAATGCCGTCCGGCCCCGCAATTTCAGTGAGGAGTGCAAAAATTTCCTGACGCAATTCAGTGCCGCGTACTTTCAGCATCGACGCCTCGACGGCCGGCACGCGGCTCTGCTGGTTCGCGCTCAGCATGCGCAGCCCCGTGAATTCGAGCGCCATCAGCTCGATCTCGAAGCGGCTCACGCGTGCGTCGAACAGCGGATCGTCCGCCAGGCCGTATTGCTTGCCGAGCCGTTTCGCACGCGCGAGCTGCTGCTTGCACGAGCCGATCCCGGCAATGCCGGTGCGCTCGTGGCCGAGCAGGTACTTGCCGTAGGACCAGCCCTTGTTGACCTCGCCGACGAGGTTCTCCGCCGGCACGCGCACGTTGTCGAGATACACCTCGTTGAGGTCGGTGCCGCCTTCGAGCATCCGGATCGGCCGCACCTCGACGCCCGGCGACTTCATGTCGATGAGCAGGAACGAAATGCCTTCCTGCGGCTTCGCGCTTGCGTCCGTGCGCACGAGCGCGAACATCATCTCGCACCAGTGCGCGTACGAGGTCCAGACCTTGTGGCCGTTCACGACGAAGTGATCGCCGTCGCGCACGGCGGTAGTGCGCACGCTGGCGAGATCCGAGCCCGCGCCCGGTTCCGAGAAGCCTTGCGCCCACCAGGTTTCGCTGCGGCGGATCGCAGGCAGGTAGCGCGCCTTCTGCTCGGCTGTGCCGAATGCGATGAGCACCGGCCCGAGCATGTTGATGCCGCTCGCAATGATGCGCGGCGCGCCGCCGACGAGCGTTTCCTCGTCGAAGATGTAGCGCTGCAGCGGCGTCCAGCCGGGCCCGCCCGCCTCCTTCGGCCACGACGGCGTGATCCATCCGCGCTCGTAGAGCTTCCCGTACCACTCGACGTAGTCGTCACGTTCGAGGCGCAGGCCGAGTTCGGCCTTGCGCTTGAGCGCGGGCGACAGGTTCTTGCCGACGAACTCGCGCACCTCGGCGCGGAACGCCTGATCCTCAGCGGAGAATTCCAGTTTCATGCAGATGTTCTCCCGGGGTTCAGTGCGCCAGGTCCTGCGCGCCGCACACGACCAGTGCGTCGAGCGCGAGCACGCGGTCGGGGTATGCAACGAGCGGATTCACATCGATTTCGGTGATCTGCGGGTTCGCGCGCATCTGGGCGCCGATCGCGGCCACCGCCTTCGCGATCGCGGCCACGTCGACGCCTGCCGCGCCGCGCACGCCATCGAGCAACGCGGCGGCCTTCAGACGGCGCAATTCGACCACGATGTCCGCCTCGGCCATGTCGGCGGGAATCAGCCGCACATCCTTCAGCGCCTCGATCCAGATGCCCCCGAGCCCGACCAGCACGACCGGCCCCCAATCGGCATCGCGCTTCGCACCGACCACGAGTTCGAGGCCGCGCGGGCCCATCGCCTCGACGAGCGTGCCGTCGAGCGCAAGCCCCGGGCGGTGCGCGGCCACGTTCGCGTGGAGCCGGTCCCAGCCGGCGCGCAGCGCGTCGGCGTCCGCCAGCCCGACCACGACGCCGCCGACGTCGCTCTTGTGCGGCAATTCGCTCGCCTGCGCCTTGAGCACGACCGGATAGCCGATTTCGCCGGCGATCGCGAGCGCGTCGTCGAGCGTCTTCGCAAGCCGCCCGCCCGGCACCGGCAGGCCCACGGCGGCGAGCCATGCCTTGCCCTGGTACTCGGGAAAGATGCCGTTCGCCGGCACCGCGCCCGGCAGCGGAACGGCCGCCGGCCCTACCGTGCTCGCGCGCCGCGCGCGCTGCAGCGATTCGCCATAGGCGGCCACCCGCGCGCACGCTCGAAGCGCGCGGTCCGGCGAGCGGAAGAACGGCACGCCGCTCGCGGCGATCGCGTCGACGAAGAACGGCTCGAGCGCGTTGTTGTCGCCCATCACCGCCAGCACGGCCGGCTTGGTCGCGCGGGCGAGCGCCGGCACGAGGTGATCGGCCTTGTCGCGCTGCGCGATCGGCGGACCGCCCATGATCGACAGCACGAGGCTGCCGACGTCCGGGTCGGCAAGCACCGTGTCGATCAGCTCGCCGATCAGGCCGGGGTTGCGCACACCGATCGTCGTGTAGTCGAGCGGGTTGTCGGCCACCGCGAAGTCGGGCAGCAGTTCGGTCAGCTTGCGGACCGTCGGCTCGGTCAGGCGCGGCAGCGTGAGGCCGATGTCTTCCGCAAAGTCCAGCGTGATGTTCTTCACGGCCCCCGACGCCGTCATCACGGCCGTGCCGGCCGCAGGCGGCAGCGGGAAACGCGCGAGGATCGTCGTGGTGTCGAACAGCTCGTCGAGCGAATCGACCATGACCACGCCTTCGCGCGCGAGCAGCACGCTCGCGGTCGCGTGGTCGCCAGCGAGCGCGCCGGTATGCGACTGTGCTGCTTCTCGCGCACGCGCACTCTTGCCCGGCATCAGCATCACGATCGGCTTGCCCGCTGCGCGCGCGTCGCGCGCCAGTGCGATGAAGGTCTGCGGCCGGCGGATCTGTTCCGCGTAAACCGCGATCGCGCTCGTCTGCGGATCAGCAACGAACCAGGCCAGATAGTCCTCGATGCCGAGCACGGCTTCGTTGCCTGTCGACACGGCCGCCGTGATCGGCTGGCCGCGCCCCATGAACGCGTCGCGCAGGTTCGCGGCCATCGCGCCGCTTTGCGCGACCACGCCGACGCCGTTGCGGCCTGCGCATGGATAGGGCGCAACGGCCTCGAACGTCACGGGGATACCCGCCTCGAAGTTCGTGAAGCCCATGCAGTTCGGCCCGATCAGCGCCATGCCCGCCCGGTTCGCAGCGTCAGCCAGCGCCTGCTGCCGTGCGCGGCCGTCGTCTCCCGCTTCGGCGTAGCCCGACGCGAAGATCACCGCCGCATGCGTGCGGCGCGCGCCGAGCGTTCGGACCGCATCGAGCACGCCTGCCTCCGGAATCGCGAGCACGGCGAGATCGATGCCTTCCGGCAGCGCATCGACGCTGTCGACGCACGGACGGCCATTGATTTCCCGGCTGCTGCGCGAGACGAGGTGGATCTCGCCCGCATAGCCGAACCGCTCGAGATTCTGCAGCACGAAATTGCCGAACGAACGCGGATCGGCAGATGCACCGACGATCGCGATCGATCGCGGCTTGAGCACGCGCTCGACGGGCAGTACGCCGAGGGCGTCGGAGAGTGGGTTACTCATCAGGTCATGCCTCTTTGTTGAGTGGAGACCCCCGGTCTGTCACACCAGGATCATGTCGGATGGAATGCATTCTGGCATACCAAACATAGTCAATCAATACACCACAACCCAAAACCACTCACTGGCGTTTTCCCTAACCCGACTCGCCACAATGGCCATCCGATCAGCTATCCAACTGATTCACAACAACTTTTCCGCAAGCACGGACGACGTACATGCGCCGCAGCGAAGGCATCAGAAAAACCCTAATTTGCATACCACAAAGCATAATTGGTATATTTAACCCATCCAAACGCCCATTGTTTCCGCCATGAAACCTGTAGCCGGCCTGCCCCCGGAGCCCGAAGAATCGGCGGGCGATCTGCCTGAAACCGCGGCCCGCACCCGGGCGAGTCTCGCGAGCGACATTCGTGCGACGCTGCAGGGCGAGATCGAGACGGGCAAGCTCGCGCCTGGCACACCGATCGACGAACGCGCGCTGGCTGCACGCTTCGACGTATCGCGCACCCCCGTGCGCGAGGCGCTCCAGCATCTCGCTGCGCGCGATCTCGTCGTGATCTCGCCGCGCCAGGGCATGACGGTCGCGCGCCTGTCGGTCGCGAAGGTGCGCTCGATGCTGGAATACATCGGCGAACTGGAGGCGCTCTGCGCGCGCTTTTCGGCGCGGCGGGCGAGCAACGAACTGCGCGACGCGCTCGACCGGGCCCTGCTGGCGTGCCAGCAGGCGGCTGCCGACGGCAATGCTGCCGAGTACGCCGCCGCCAACGCGGCGTTCCACGACGCGATCTACGACGGCAGCCGCAACGAGTGCCTCGCCGACCAGATCCGCGCCGCACGCCGCCAGTCGGAACGCTACCGCGTGGCCGATTTTCGCAATCGCACCCAGATCAGCCGCTCGCTTCAGGAGCACCTCGAAATCGCGCGCGCGATTCAGGCGGGTGACGAAGCCCGAGCCGCCGACGCGATGCTGCGCCATGTGCCGGCCGGCACGACCGGCTTCTCGGAATTCCTCGCCGCCGTGCCGCGCCATTTCTTCGAAACCGGCGCGGAATGACACGCCGCGCCCATCCATTCAAGCCATACGGAGGAAGCATGCCTCGTTCCATCGACGTCCCGGGTCTCGCGCACAACGCGCCGATTCCGGTCGGCGCGCGCGTCGCCAACGTGCTGTGCTCGTCGGCCATCGCCGGCAAGGACCCGGCGACGGGCCGCCTCGCGCCCGAGCCCGCCGGGCAGGCGCAGCTCGCGTTCGACAACCTGAAGCGCTTTCTCGAAGCGGGCGGCGCGACACTCGCGAACGTCGTGAAGCTGACCGTCTACGTGAATGACGACTCGGTGCGCGAGCACGTCAATGCGCACTGGCTCGCGTGCTGGCCCGACCCCGCGCAACGCCCGGCCCGCCATGTCGTCGTGCACGACCTGCAGCACGGCATGGCGCTCCAGATCGAAACCCTCGCCGTCATCGCCTGACCACCCGACAGCGCCATTCCACGCATCGCCCATCACCGAAAGAGAGGCTTCCCTGTGATCATCGATTCCCACGCCCACGTCGTCATGCCGCCGGAGAGTTTCCGCTACATGGCGGAACTGGTCGGCGGCCGCGCCAACCCGTCGACGCGGCCGAACGTCCCCGACGCATCCGTGCGCAAGATGGCCGAAGAGCTCGTGCGCGGCATGGACGCGGTCGGCACCGACGTGCAGTTCATCTCGCCGCGCCCGTACCTGCAGATGCACTCGGTCAAGCCCGCGCGCGTGACCGAACTGTGGTCGCGCCACTGCAACGACCTGATCGCGCGCTTCGTCGCGATGTTCCCTGATCGCTTCCGCGGCGTCGCGGGCCTGCCGCAGTTCATGAACGAATCGCCGGCAGTGCGCGTGGTCGCCGAACTCGAGCGCTGCGTGAACGAGCTCGGCTTCGTCGGCTGCCTGCTGAACCCGGATCCGACCGAATCCGAAGGCCCGACGCCGCCCGGCCTCGGCGATCCGTTCTGGTATCCGCTCTACGATGCGATGACCGCGCTCGACGTGCCCGCGCTGATCCACTCGGCGGGCAGTTGCAGCCCGCGCGAGTCGTACACGCTGAAGTTCATCAACGAAGAAAACATCGCGGTGATCTCGCTGCTCGAATCGGATGTGTTCGACACGTATCCGAACCTGAAGATCGTGGTCGCCCACGGCGGCGGCGCGATTCCGTACCAGATGGGCCGGTTCCGCTCGTGGGCGGTCCGCCGCAATCATCCGCAGAGCTTCGACGAGCAGCTCCGCAAGCTGTACTTCGACACCTGCAACTATTCGAAGGAATCGATCGAGCTGCTGCTCAAGGTGGCCGGCACCGACAACGTGCTGTTCGGCACCGAGAAGCCCGGCACCGGCAGCGCACGCGATCCGGTCTCGGGCCGCGATTACGACGACATGCGCCCCGTCATCGAGAGCATCGAATGGCTGACCGGCGAGCAGCGCAGGAACATCTTCGAATGCAACTGCACGCGCGTCTATACGCGTGCATTCCGTCGCGACACGGAGGCTTGATCATGGCAATGACCCGCGAAGAAAACGAACTGCTCACCCGCGTCGAGAACGGCGCGCCGATGGGCGAGATGATCCGTCAGCATTACTGGATCCCGGCCGTGCCGTCGGCGAAGCTCGAAGCCGATGGCGCGCCCGTGCTCGTGCGCCTCCTCGGCGCGAACTACGTCGCATTCCGCGCCACCGACGGCCGCGCCGGCGTGGTCGACGAGCTGTGTCCGCACCGCAAGACGTCGATGATGATGGCGCGCAACGAGCACGATGGCCTGCGCTGCCTGTTCCACGGCTGGAAGATCGACGTCGAGGGCAAGGTGATCGAAGCGCCGAACCAGGTCGGCGACCAGGCGCAATTCTGCAAGCGCGTGAAGACGAGCCAGTACCGCGTCGAGGAACGCGGCGGCATTGTCTGGGTCTGGCTCGGCAGCGGCGACGCGCCGCCACGCTTCCCGGACCTGCCGTTCACGCACCTGAGCGCGGACCAGCGCTCGGTCACGAGCGTCGAGGTGCCGACCAACTGGGTGCAGGGCGTGGAAGCGTCAATGGATTCGTCGCACGTCGGCGTGCTGCACGAATCGACGACGCAGATCACCTCCGGCAGCGGCAACGAGCGCATGCACATGACGCGCTCGCTCGCACCGCGCCTCGAGTTCGAGGAGCGTCCGTACGGCTATCGCTACGCGGCATTGCGCGACCTGCCCGACGACAAGGTCTATGCACGCGTAAACAATTTCGTGATGCCGTGGTACGGGATCATCTGCGCACCGGACGCAAACGGCCCGAGCACCGTGTTCTTCTCGACACCTGTCGACGACGTCACGCACCGCGCGTGGTTCGTGCACTTCAATCCGACCCGCAAGCTCGGCATGACCGTGATGTCCGCCACGCCGGACGTCTGGAACTTTCCGCCGCTGCCGCCCGGCACGCGCGACAACAGCTTCGGCCAGAACCGCGACCTGATGAAGCGCGGCCACGCGACCGGCTTCCACCAGCACCTCGGCACCGAAGACTTCGCGATGTTCCTCGGCCAGGGGCCGATCGCCGACCGCATGACGGAACAGCTCTGCTCGGCAGACGGGGCGGTATTGCGCGTGCGCGCATTGCTGCTCAGGTCGGCGCGCGAGTTCATCGCCGGCAACACGCCGACGCTCGCCGACAACCCCGAGCTCGACTACTCGCGCGCGATCTCGATCGGCGGCGTCCTGCCGGCCGGCGCCGACTGGCGCGTGCTCACCGAAACCGCGTAACCGGACATGACTTCGATGCCTGCCCCCATGCTGCTCACGCTGCGCGTCGCGTCGATCGATGCCCCGACCTCGCTCGTCAGGACGCTCACGCTCGAAGCGCCGGACGGCGCGCGGCTGCCCGGCTACGAGCCCGGCGCTCACATCCAGGTGGAAATACCGGCCGCCGCCGGCGGCGTGCCGCAGTGGCGCTCGTACTCGTTGGTCAACCTCGATCCGGCGGCGGATACCCGCTCCGGCGCGCACGCGTACCGGCTCGGCGTCCGGCGCGACGACGAAGGCCGCGGCGGCTCGCGCCACATGCACGCGCTGAAGCCCGGCGACACGCTGAAGGTGCGCGCGCCGGTCAACCACTTCCCGCTCGCCGCGCCGCCGCGCGTGCTGTTGATCGCCGGCGGCATCGGCATTACGCCGATGGCGTCGATGGCCGCCGAACTGATCGCACGGCGGCGCGACTTCGAACTGCATTTCAGCGGCCGCACGCGCGATGCGCTGCCGTATGTCGACGAACTGCGTGCGCTGGCCGGCGAACGGCTCGTTCTGCATGCCGACGACGACCCGGCCACGCGCCTGTCGATCGGCGCGCTGCTCGACCGTGCGGAAGTGAATCAGCCGATCTACGTATGCGGCCCGGCCGGCATGATCGACGCGGTGCTCGCGGCCGCGCGCGCGCGTGGCTGGCACGGCTGCGACCTGCACTACGAGCTGTTTACGGAAGCTGCGCCGCAGGCGGGCGACACGGCATTCGAGGTCGAACTCAAGTCTTCCGGCACGGTGCTGACCGTGCCGGAAGACCAGTCCGTGCTCGACACGCTGCTGGCGCATGGCGCCGACGTCATGTACGACTGCCGCTCCGGCTACTGCGGCCTGTGTACGGTGCGCGTCTGCGGCGGCGAGGTCGAACATCGGGACACCTACCTGTCCGACGCGGACAAGGCCGGCGGCAACGTGATGCAGGTTTGCGTGTCGCGCTGCACGCGCGGCCGGCTCGTGCTCGATCTGTGACGCGCCGCGGCGGCATTGAATGAACCGACTCACCCCATCTCAACGGAGCGCATGATGCGCGAAACCCTGGTTACCTACGAACTCGACGGCGCGGTTGCGCTGATCGGCCTCAACCGTCCCGACAAGCGCAATGCGATCAACGAGGACGTGATTGCGCAACTGCGCGACGCGGTCGTGCGCGCCGGCGACGAAGCCGACGTCGGCGTGCTGTTCGGGCACGGCGGCAATTTCAGTGCGGGCCTCGACCTGCGCGAGGCGCTCGCGCGCGCGACCGGCGAGACCGCGCCGCCGCGCAAGCGCCGCCGCCACTCGTGGCATGAGGTGTTCGACCTCATCGCGCGCGGCCCGATCCCGTTCGTCGCGGCGCTGCACGGCGCCGTGGTCGGCGGCGGCCTCGAACTGGCAACCGCCGCGCACGTCCGCGTCGGCGACACCACCGCGTTCTTCGGCCTGCCCGAGGGGCAGCGCGGCATCTTCGTGGGCGGCGGCGGCACGGTGCGCATCCAGCGCGTGATCGGCTACACCGTGATGGCCGACCTGATGCTGACGGGCCGCCTGCTGTCGGCCGACGAAGGCTTGCGCGAGCACGTGATCACCTACCTGACGCCACCCGGCGAAGCGCTCGCGCAAGCGAAGGGACTCGCCGCCAGAATCGCGCAGAATGCGCCCGACACGAACTGGCGCATCACCAACCTGCTGCCGCGCGTGAACGATCTGTCGCATGAAGACGGCCTGTTCCTCGAGTACATGAGTTCCAACATGGCGCGTTCGCCCGAGACTGCGAAGCGCCTGCAGGACTTCGTGGACGGCAAGGCGAAGCCGCTCGAACGTCCCGCCCCGCACAAGACCACCGCATGAGGCACGACAAACGATGAACGCTGCAATCGAACTGAATCCCCAGGAAGCGGCCGCCCGCGAGCGGGCGCTCGCCCACGTGAAGGCGGCGGAGAAGGCCGCCGCGCAAATACCCGTCGCGGCCAACGCCGTCGCGACGCCGCGCCCGATCGAACGGGCGGCCGTGATCGGCGCCGGCACGATGGGCGGCGGCATCGCGATGGCGCTGGCCGCGGCCGGCATCCCCGTCACGTTGATCGACGAGACCGAAACCGGCCTCTCGCGCGGCCTTGCCCGCATCCACGACACCTACGACAACAGCGTCAAACGCGGCAAGCTGGAAGCGGCCGAGCGAGATGCGCGCGTGGCGCGCATCCGCGGCTCGCTCGCGATCGCCGACGTGCGCGATGCCGACATCGTGGTCGAAGCCGTGTTCGAGGATCTCGCGCTCAAGCAGCGCATCTTCCGGGAACTCGACCGGCATGCGAAGCCCGGCGCGATCCTGGCCACCAACACGTCGGGGCTCGACATCGACGAGATCGCGGCCGTCACGCGCCGTCCCGCCGACGTGGTCGGCGCGCATTTCTTCAGCCCCGCGCACGTGATGCGCCTGCTCGAAGTGGTGCACGCCGCGCAGACCGCGGACGACGTCATCGCCACGCTGATGGCGCTGGGCCAGCGGATGGGCAAGGTGGCCGTGCTCGCGCGCATCTATCCGGGCTTCATCGGCAACGCGTTGTTCCGCAATTACAACCGCGAGGCGCACTTCCTCGTCGAGGACGGCGCGCTGCCGCACGAAGTGGACGCGGCGCTCAAGGACTTCGGCTATGCGATGGGCATCTTCGCGGTGCACGACATGGCTGGCAACGACGTCGGCTACCAGACCCGCAAGGCGCAGATGGCGACGCGCCCGACCGACCGGCGCTGGAACGACCTGATCATGAAGCTCGTCGAATCGGGCCGGCTCGGGCAGAAGAGCGGCAAGGGCTGGTACCGCTATGAGCCAGGCAGCCGCGAGCCGCTGCGCGATCCCGAACTCGAGCGCTTCATCGTCGACGAATCGGCGCGCCTGGGCATCGCGCGCCGGCCGATCGCGGCCGACGAGATCGTCAAGCGCTGCGTATACGGCATGATCAACGAGGGGGCGAAGCTGCTTGAACAGGGTATCGCGCTGCGCGCAAGCGATATCGACGTCGTCTACGTGACCGGCTACGGCTTCCCCGCGTATCGCGGCGGCCCCATGTACTACGCGGACCGGATCGGCATCGCGAACGTCTGCCGCGACGTACGGCGGTTTCACGACGAGTACGGCTATTGGTGGAAGCCGGCGCCGCTGCTGGAAAAGCTCGCCGCCGAAAACGGCCGGTTCGCCGACCTCTGAGTGCTGTCGCGGGGCGCTTCGGCGCGGCCGGGGCACGATGCGGGACGGCCGCGCCGTCCCGCGCCCGCTGCGATCCCACTGCGATCCCACTGCGATCCCGCCGCGTCACGCCCCCCGTGCCGCCCGCCCTGCCGCACGCGAACGCCATCCGGCCACCGCGTGGCCGCGGCCCGCTCCCGCCTCCCGCTGTAGCCTGCTCAGTCTTCCTGCTGCACGCTATCCGCGTGCCCCGCGTCCACCGATGACGTGTCGCGCGGCATCGCAACCGGCGCATCGTTGAAGAATTCCGCCGGCAGGGTCGCCAGGAATTCGGAGAAGCCCGCATCGCCGCCGGGCGAATGCTCGGCCATCACGGCTTCGGCGGTCGCCTCGTCGCCCGAAAGCAGCGCCTGCGCCAGCTTCTGGTGATCGGCGATCACCCGCTCGCGCCGGCTCGGCGCCAGAAACGGTTTCGGGCGGTAGCGCGAGATCAGCCGACGGATGGATCGGATCTGGTCGGCCAGATACTCGTTGTGGCATGCCTGGCAGATGACTTCATGGAATTCCGTGTTGGTTCGCGCGAACCGGCGCGCGTCGCCCTGATTGAGCGCGTCGACGCCTTCGTCGATGGTGCGCTGCAGTTCGACGCGCTGCTCGTCGTTCATGCGGCGTGCAGCCAGTCGCGCCGACACGGCCTCGAGTTCGTTCAGCAGTTCGAGCATGTCGCGCAACTGCGGCACCGTCATCTTGGTCACGAACACGCCCTGGCGCGGCACGATCTGCACGTACTGTTGCGCGGCGAGCTGCTGCAGCGCTTCGCGGATCGGCGTGCGCGACACGTTGAAGCGCGCGGCAAGCGCGCGTTCGTCGAGCGCTGCACCGGGCACGAGCTCGCCGCGCTCGATCTCGGCTTCCAGAAGCACCTTGATTTCGGCCGAGCGGCTCAATTTGGGAGGGTGGCTCATTGCGTGAAAGGCAATCGGGTTTCGGGGGCCGCGAGCCTGCGAGAAGCCGGCGGCATCAACTTGTCGTAACGCTCATATGATACCGCGCAGGTATACCAGACACTCAACCAAGTTTTACCCGAACAAGACGGCTTCCCAAATGAACGATCCCTGCCCGGCATGGTCCGCCGGGCAGGGATCGGGTTGAGCCGCTCATCGAGCGCTGCGCGACGATTGCGGATCGGGGCCGGCCCTGCACGCGCCGGACGCGCTGCGCGACCGGAACATCAGAACGTATGACGGATGCCGGCCTGCACGGCCAGCTGGTTTGCCGTCGTCGAGGCGAGATTGCCGTAAAGCGAGCCGCTCGGCCCCGGTACCGAATACGGCGTCGAGATCAGGAAGTTGTCCGCGAACTTCTGGCCCGCGAACGCATGCTGGAACGTGCCGAACAGATAGACGTCGGTGCGCTTCGACAGTCGGTAGTCGAGACCGAGGCTGTAAAGGTCGTACTTGCCGAGCCGGTGCTGGTCGACGTACGTGAAGCCTCCGCCCACCGTCAGGAACGGCGAGAACTTGTAGCTCGCGCCGAGTTCGTACGCACCGACCGTGACCACGCCGCGCGGGCTTTGCGACGCATTCGTGTACGTATACACGCCGTTCACGGAAAGCGCGTCGGTCACGCTCACCTGTCCGCCGACTGCCACCGTGTAGATGGATTTCGCGTCGAGCGCGACCTGCGCCATCGTCCCGACGCCGCGCGCCGCGTTGCCGCCATCGGTCTTGGTGAAGGTGGCCGCGAACGAGTACGGCGCGTTGAAGGTGCCGGTCGGGCTGTACTTGAGCCCCGCGCTGATGACCCGCGGCGTGCCCGTCGACGTGCCGCCGAAGCCCCCCGGAACGTTGCTGAAGCCGTACATCACGCCCGCGCCGAAGCCGTGCCAGGTCGGCGTCTCGTAGCGCACCATGTTGCTGACCGGCTCGCCGGCGAGGCGGTCGATGTCGTAGGCGCCGTGGAACGAATACGACGGCGCGAACTGCGCGACGTTCGTGTAGTACGACACGTAGTCGTAGATGAAATCGTAGTCGTAGCCGGCGATCAGCGTCCCGAAGGTCGTGCTCGACAGGCCGACGAATGCGCGGCGGCCGAACAGCGCGCCGCCGTGCCCCGCAGTGCCGGTGTTGAGCGAGAAGCCGTTCTCGAGCGTAACGATCGCCTTCGAGCCGCCGCCGAGATCCTCGACGCCGCGCATCCCCCAGCGGGACGCCTGGTTGATGCCGTCGTCGAGCCGCCAGAGCGAGTGTCCGCCCGCGTTGCTCACATACGTGAGGCCGTCGTCGATGATCCCGTACAGGGTCATGCTGCTTTGCGCCTGCGCCGTGCTCGCCAGGGTGGCCGCCACTGCGCCCAGAATCAGCTTCCTTTTCACTGCACCGTCTCCTTGTCGAATCGCGGGCCGTCTCGCCCGCTTCATTGCCATCCGCAGTTCGCGGATGGCTGTTGTCTGAACGGGGTTACTTGCCGCGGGCAACGTAGCGCGACGCGAGGAAATAATGGATCGACGACCAGACCAGCACGATGCTCACGGCCAGCATCGCGTAGCGGATGCCGTTGGCCGACGCGTCGTGGCAGGCCGCCGCGAGCGGCGCCCGCAGTGCCGCAGCGGGCGCGTGTATGCCCGGGGCAGCGCATGCGAGCCGGAAGTTGCCTGCCGTGAACAGATGCGCGGCGAAGCGGTCGCTCAGGAAACCGATCGTGGCCGGGCCGAGCCCCTGTCCGACGAGATTCATCAGCAGGAACACGAACGCCGACGCAGTGGCGCGCATCCGCGGCTCGACAATGCCGTGCACGATCGCGAAGGTCGGGCCGTTCCACATGCTGAGCGCCGTCGTCGCGACGAACAGCAGCGCGACGGCCACCGGCCAGTCTTTCAGCAGGAACGCAGCCACGATGAGCGGGAAGCCGATTGCCGTGCCGATTGCCGGCACCCACGCATACCAGCGGCGGTCCTTCGGGCCGGCCCAATCGGCCAATACGCCGCCGAGCGTGTTGCCGATGATGCCGCCCACACCGACCACGAGGCCGAAGATCAGGCCGGCCTGCGCATAGCCCAGGCCGTACACCCGCGTCAGATAGACCGGAATGAACAGGTTGATCGCATATTGCGCAAACGCGCCGATCACGGTGCCGAGCAGCATCTGCACGAACGCACGGCTCTTCATCAGCACGCGAAGCACTTCGCGCAGCGCGGGCACGGCGGTCGCCGCGAGCGCGCCGCCTTCCTCGGCGCCGCCGCGCCTGGGCTCGCGCAGCGTGAGCCACGCGAGCAGGCCGAACACCAGGCCGGGCAGCCCGACCACATAGAACACCGGGCGCCAGCCCATGTGCTGCACCATCCAGCCGCCACCCAGCGCGCCGGCGAGCACGCCGATCGGCGGCCCGAGCGCATAGATCGCGAGCGCGCTCGCGCGGCGGCGCGGGCCGAACTGGTCGGAAATCAGCGAGTGCGCGGTCGGCGTGCTGCCCGCTTCGCCGATGCCGACGCCGAGCCGGTAGAGCATCAGTTGCCAGTACGCGCCGGCCGTGCCGCATAGCGCCGTCATGACCGACCACGCGGCGATCGATATCGCGATCAGCGCGACGCGGTTGAAGCGCTCGGCAAGCCGTGCAATCGGCAGCCCGAGCGCGGAATAGAAGATCGAGAACGCGAGCCCGCCGAGCAGGCCGAGCTGCAGATCGCTCAGGTTCATCTCGACCTTCATCGCCTGACCGACCACCGCAATGATGATCCGGTCGACGAAGCTCGACGCGTAGATGAGGACGAGGACCAACAGGAACCAGCAGCGATACCCGCTGGCGCCTGATCTCGATCTCGCATCCAGAGCCGTCAGTTCCTTCATTTCGCGTGTCTCCAGTAAGAGCCGCCTAGGGCTCGCTGATCGCTTTGTATGCCACAAAGCATGTCGTGGGATTTTTTATGGATTCTCCAGCATAAAATTTGACGGCGCAAGAATGCACACGCGGTAACGGCGTCATCGTTTTCACCTAAGGGAATAAGGCAGACGAATGAGGAAGAAAGCCGGCGAAAAAGCGGCGGCCAATGGTTTCGGCGCAACGGCCGGCCCGGCGATCGACGAAGGGAGCGGGATGATCGCCGGGGTACGAACCGTTCGCGGGGCGGCCCGAATGAATGCCGAGGACAGACTGAGCCGTTCGCGGCCCGCGCTTTACCCGTGCGTGCGCCGCCGTTCGAGCCAACCGAGCAGATTCTGCCCATCGCGCTCGCCGAACCACCGCGCATGCCCGACCAGATAACCGTCATACGCGACGTCGACATTCTCGCGCGAACCGACGATCCCGTCGAAGTAGGCGACCTCGGACAACGCGAACTCCGTATGCACGATCGGCAGCAGCGCAATCATGGCTGCATACGCGTCGTCGCTCAACGGTTCGAGTGACGCGTAGCCGTCGAGCAGCGCGGCGATCTGCTCGTATTCGACGCGGCGCGCATCGGCCGGCGCCATCCAGTCGATCGCATTGCGTTCGATCGCGAGCGCGAGGTCCATCACCGCGCACGTGCGGTCCGACAGACCGAAGTCGAGCACGGTCTGCACCTGGGCGCCGGGCCCGGCATCGGTCCACAACAGATTCGACGCATGCCAGTCGCCATGGGTCCACAGCGGCGGCAACGCGGGCAGCAGCGGCGCGAGGCGCGCGTGGTACGGGCCGATCGCGTCCAGCACGTCATCGCGCCAGTTACTCGTCGCGAGCGCGCGCACGAGCAGCGGTTGCGCATCGACCCAGTGTTCGAGCGCGCCGGCCAGATCGCCGGACGACAGCACCCTGAAACTCGACAACAGCAGCCGCACGGGCCGCGCCGGCGCATCGAAACCCGCCGACGCGCGATGCAGGCCGGCCAGCGCGCGGCCGGCCGCATACGCATGCGACGCATGCATGAACGGCTTCCACGACATCACGCCGCGATACGCGTCGACGCCCGGCGCGACCGCATGCACTTCGTAGGTCCAGTCGCCGCGCATGACGGCGGTCGCGCCGTCGCGATCGGCGAGCACGTCGGGCACCGGGCAGCCGCGCTCGCGCAGATGCGTGATGAAACGATGCTCTTCCGCGAGGCCCGCGACATCGCGGATGCTGACGTGATGGCGCTTGACGAACAGCGCGCGGTCATCCGCCGTGCGCACCAGCACGGCCGCCGAGAACGGCCGCGGGCTGTGCCACGCCAGTTGCGCGGGCGGCCCCGCGCCGTCGATGCCCGCGAGCACGGCCGCGACTTCGTCGCGCGTCATCAGCGGCCAGTCGCGTTCGGCCTGCTCGCCATCGACGCCGAACTGCGGCGGCGCGACGTCGCGCAGGTCGGCGTCGTCATCCGGCAGTGGCGCGGCCGGCTCGAGGGGAAACGACATGAACGCTCCTTCTCCGGAAACGAATATCAGAGCCCGCCGTCGCGCGTCACGAGCGCGTGGGCACGTGCGGCGTCGCCCGCCGCGCGCAGCGCATCGGCCGTCCTGCGCCAGTCGCGCCAGCCAACGACGGCGAGCCCGATGAACAGCGCATAGAGGCCGGCCGTCAGGTACAGCTCCTTGATCACGAACATGCCGACATACACGACGTTGACGACGATCCACAGCCCCCACGACGCGATGTACCGGCGCGCGGTCCAGTATTGCGCGACGAGGCTGAACGCGGTCAGCGACGCGTCGACGAATGGCAGCGCGGCATCGGTCCAGCGCGCCATCATGCCGCCGAGCAGCGCGCTGCCGACGACGGCCGCGATCAGGTCGGGCAGCACGGCCGCCGGCTTGAGCCCCGTGACGGGCGCCACGGCGCCGTGAGATGGGTCGACGCCTTGCACATCGTGCCCATCGTGCCCATCGTGCAAATCGTCCGCGCGCTGCGCGAGCCAGCGCCGCCAGCCATACACCTGCAGCACCGCGAACGCGCCCTGCAACAGCATGTCCGAATAGAGCTTCGCGTCAAAGAAAATCCACCCGTACAGCGCGACCGACGCGAGCCCGACGGGCCAGCACAGCATGCGCCGTTTCGCGGTCAGCCAGATCGCGAGTGCGCTGACGATCACGCCGGCGATTTCAAGTGCGGACATCTTGCTCTCCAGTGTAGCCAACGCAGCGGCGCGTCACCGCGCGCAGCCGGTCAGAAGTCATACGTCAACGACACGCGCGCGGTGCGCGGCGCGCCCGGGAACAGGTATGCGTCGCCCTGCTGCTCGCCCGCGTCGCGCCAGTAGAACTTGTCGAACAGGTTGTCGACCGACACGCGCAGCACCGTGCGGTGCCCGCCGATCTTCGTCGTATAGCGCGCGCCGAGATTGAACACGAACCACGACGGCACGCGCGCGGTGCCCTCCTCGTTCGCATTCCGGCTCGCGCTGTAGTCGACGCCGCCGAGCAGGTCGAGGCCAGCCACGCCCGGCACCGCATAGTCCGCATACAGCGACGCGCGCAGCACGGGCACGTTGATGATCTGGTGCCCCTCGTACGCGGGCGACCCCGAATCGTACGCGCGCGCCCGGATCGCCGCGACCGTCGCGGTCAGCGACAGGCGCTGCGTGACCCGCCCCGCCGCGCCGAGTTCGATCCCCTGGTGCCGCTGCGTGCCGCGCTGCACGAACGTATAGCTCGAGCCCGATGCATCGGGCTCGGCAAACTGGAACGGCTTGCTGATCGAGAACACCGCGGCCGTGAGGCTCAGCCGGTCGAGCCAGTCATATTTCGCGCCGACTTCGACCTGATGCGATTCGACGGGCGGCAGGAACGCATACGCGTTCGTCGCGCGCACCGGCGCCTGGTCGCCGAGCGACAGCGCCTTGCTGTACGACGCATACAGCGACAGCGCCGTCACCGGCTTGTAGACCAGCGCGACCTGCGGCAGGAACACCGAGCGGTCGGTGCGGGCCTGCGGGCCGTCAAGGCTGTCCCAGCTCCGCTGGCGCAGCAGCACCTCCTTGCCGCCCGCGAGCACCTGCCAGTGATCGCCGATGCTGATCCGGTCGACGCCGAACACCGAATACTGCCACGCGTCGAGCCGCGGATACGACGGCCCCGGCTGGTTCGGCGACGGCGCGAACGTCAGGTCCGGCCCGTAGATGTTCTCGCTGCCGACATAGTCGTACACGGCATCGGCCATGTGCACGACGCGCCGCTGCACGCTCGTGCCGAACGTCAGCTCGTGCCGGATCGGCCCTGTTGAGACCTTGGCCGTAGCGACCGCGCGTATGTCGTCGTTGCGGCGATACTCGCCGGGGCTCCGGAAGTCGTACACGTCGAAATCGCCGTTCGCGCCGAAGAAGAACGGCGAAGTCGTACCACCCGCACCGGCCGCGCAGCTCGGCGCATACGAGCATCCATACGCGAACGCGCTGTTGTCGTCGATCATCGTGCGGCTGCGGCCCGCTGCCACATACGCGCGCCAGTCGTCGTTGAACTGGTAATCGAAGCGCGCGTTGAGGTTGAGTGCATCGGTCGTCACGGGCTTCGCCCACGGCTGCGTGCCGAGCGCCTTCGACGTCGTCTTTACCGACGGCACGACCGTTCCGCCGAGCAGCTGGTACCCCGGCGCGGAACGCTGGATCCACTGCTGGAATTCCGCATTCAGTTGCAGGCTCGCGCGCGGGCTGATGTCCCAGTCGGCGGCGATCGAGCCGAACGTGCGGCGGCCGTTCGTCCCGTCGATGTAGGAATGCATGTTTTCCTTCGCGGCATTGATCCGGATGCCGAACTGGTTGTCGACGCCGAACCGCCGGCCCAGATCGACGGCCGCCGACGTCGAGCCGCGGCTGTCGACGCCCGTCGTCACGCTCGCGACGTTAGCGGAGCGCTTGGTCACGAAGTTGATCACGCCGCCCGGCGCGACAACGCCGCTGTCGATGCCCGCGAGCCCTTTCAGGATTTCGACGCGCTCCTTGTTCTCCAGCGGCACGTTCTGCTCGCCGGACACGGTCAGCCCGTCGATCCGGATCGCGCTCGCGAGATCGACCGGAAAGCCGCGGATCGAGAAGCCTTCGAAATAGCCGACCGGCGCATACGCGTTGCTGACCGACGCGTCGTTCTTCACGACGTCGCTCAGCCGCTTCGCCTGCTGGTCGTCGAGCTGCGCGCGGGTCACGACGCTGACCGACGCGGGCGTGTCCCGCAGCGGCGCGTCGTCGAAACCGGCCACCGACGCGTTGCGCACACGCAGCGCACTGCCGCGTGCGCCGCTCACGGTAATGGCCGGCAGCGTGCCGTCGCCGGACGCCGACGCGGCATCCGATGCCGCACCCGGCGCGTCGCCCGGTGCCGCGCTCGCATGCGCGGCGAAAAGCGTGATGCCGAGGCCGAGGCCAACGCCGGCATACGCGCGCCGCCGCCGTACGGGCGACGCTGTTCTTCTGTTCACTGTCATCTTGTTGGATTTGAAACTCGCCGCTCGTCTTGTCGAAACCGCTGGCCGATGCACGATGCAATCGGCGAACACGACACTCGCTTCGGCAGATGGATCGCCCCCGCTCGTCCAGCAGACGCCACGATCAGGCGCGCGGGCGCATTGCGCTTGCGCGGCGGTCACCGGTCACTTGCCGACCGATCGATCGTGATGACGCGGAATGGAAGATCAGGTGCGCGTGGCGTCGCCGCAAAGACGCGCCGGCCCGCCCGGCGGGCGGCGGAGGCGGCGCCGCGGCCCGGGTTCGACGCCCGGGCGCGCAACGCATTGCGGCGCGCATTTTACCGCGCGGCGGCAATCGCGCAGCGGAATCGGGGGAGGAACGGGAAAGGCAGGGAGACAGGGAGACAGGGAGACAGGGAGACAGAGAGGCAGAGAGGCAGAGAGGCGGAGAGGCGGAGAGGCGGAGAGGCGGAGAGGCGGAGTCGACCAACAGCTGGGTGCGATGTGTTTCAAAGTGCCCAACATTTCATTCCTGACCGCTCGTCGCCTCGGGCGCGTATCACCCAGTCCTTTCGGTTTCAAACGCTTGTGTTTCAAGCAGGTCCGTCCATCGCATGGCTCATGGCACATCCTTTGCGTCGTCCAGTCCGAGCAAAGAAATTGCTCACTACCGTAACCATTAGAAGGAGTTGTCCCATGAAATCGACCCTTGTGATCCGTGACCTGGACGTCACGAAAGAGCTGAGCGCTCAGAGCCTCGCGGCTGTGCGCGGAGGCATCAATAGCCAACAAATTGGCCCACAACTACCAATTGATGACCTGGTTGATCACAAATCTGACCATCAATTCCGGCTTCCCAACTGGTTCCTGGGAGGGCCTCTTCCTCATTATTTTCCGCCCGAACCCACTTATTTTCCGCCCGAACCCATCTGAGAATGTGTAAGCCTTCAGGCCACCCAGCCTTATTCCGGCGGGCCTCGCGTTGTCAGAAGCCAGTTGGCGGTTGGGACCTTGTTCATGGCCGCTTCTATCATCTCCTCCTTCGTGCCCGACTTGAAGCTCGTGCCGGTGGAGCTTGGGGCGCTGGCGCGCCCCGCACCTCGCCTACTGCTCCGAGAACGTCTCGTGGGCGCTGGCGTTGAACTTTATCAAGGCGTCTTCGTAATATTGCCGCCCAAGGTCGACAAATTCCTCTGCGCATTTGAGCAGGTGGACGACTCGCTTGCGCGCCTCTTCATGCTCGGCCTCATTCAACTTGCCGGATTCGAGTCCCGCAAGTAGCTTAGGAATCTCCGCAAGCGCAACAGGTGCGAGCCGATACTGATCCATCGCATGTGATGCGTCGTGAAGCGCATCGAAGATTACTGAGCGAAGGCGCGCGACGTCACCGAACTCTTCCGTGATCCGCTCTGCGCGCCGCTCGACCCGCTTGGAGAGGGCGGGCACGACGGCCTCGAGCTCTGAGACGCGCCCGCTCAGGTCGGCCACCCTTTCACGAATCTCTGCGTGGTTCAGCTGGCTATCGGCGTCGCTCATGTGCGCATCCTGTCGTAATGGGGCGGGCTATTCCACTGTCCCGCGCGTCGCTCGGCCTCAGTCGAGATTCTTCGGGAGCGTGTCAGGATCGGGATCTTTGGCGGCCTTGTAGCACTTTCGGGCCTCCTCCAAGATCCCCGCTGCGTAATCGAGAATCGAATCAGCCTCCTGCCGCATCGCGCCCGCCTTAGCGAAGATGGCGTTCGCATCTGCGAATTGGGTATCGAAACGTTTCAAGAGCGCCTGCGCCTCATCGAGTTGTCCCGCTGAATCGCCAAGCGGCGGCCGCCACTCAGTGTGCATAACGGGGTGAAGATGTTGCAGGGCACCTTCAATTCTGTCCTTGAGGACAGCCACCTCGTCTGCAAGCTCGGCGCGACTTTTGGTCAGATCTACGAACCTCTGGCGCAGGGACAGTTCAACCGCAACATCGCTAGTGTCTGTCACTTTAGACTCCGTTGGCTTGTGTTAACCATTCTACGGCCGGATTGCCGATACGGCTTGAACGTCAGATGCACCCAGCCTCTTCCGTCACTCAAAAGCCCCGTCCGCTTTCATCTGGCGCACCCCACTGTCGATATGATCCCGGCAGTAGGCGTAACCGGACTTCCAGGCCGCCATGTAGTCGTAGGCAGCCTGGTTCGTGTAAATCTCCGTCGCGATCGCCTGCTTGATGGCTCGATGTAATCGTTCTTGCCGGACATGGGACGCTTGCTTTGCGGAAGTTTGGCACGATGTTCTCCGCGAAGTGCCGGCGGCGCAAAACCTCCAGGATTGCGTTGCAGGCGACCAAGACGGCGGACACCGACTCATGCTGTTGCCCGGTGACTTGGCGTTGGCTACTTTGCCGATAGGCCGGGCTGACGACTTTTTGTGCTCTCGCGCGGCAGCTGGGCCGGGATCGGGATGAGAAGGAGGCGAATGGGGCAGAGAGGCAGGAAGATTGAAGATGCGCTCGTGCGGCGCTGCGCGCTGCGACAGCCGGCTCGATGGTTCAAAGCGCGGGTGCACGCTCCACGCCGAACGTGATCCGGGCGGTGGCATCCCGCCGCCGCCTTTCAAGGCACACGTACAAGGGTCGTTACAAAGGCCGTTCAAGCCGTAGCAGCGGCCTCATCCGCGCGGCCACCGCCAGCGTCTGCCTACGCGGTATCGGCGACCTTCAGCCCGAGCGCGTCGATCATCTTCTCGCGCATCACGAACTTCTGCACCTTGCCGGTGACCGTCATCGGCAGCTCGTCGACGAAGCGGATATAGCGCGGAATCTTGTAGTGCGCGATCTGCCCGTGGCAGAACGCGCGCACGTCGTCCTCGGTCATCTGTTCGCCCGCGCGCAACACGATCCACGCGCACACTTCCTCGCCGTATTTCGGGTCCGGCACGCCGAACACCTGCACGGACTGCACCTTCGGATGGCGGAACAGAAACTCCTCGATCTCGCGCGGATAGATGTTCTCGCCGCCACGGATCACCATGTCCTTCAGCCGGCCGACGATGTTGCAGTAGCCGTCCGCATCGAGCGTCGCGAGGTCGCCCGTGTGCATCCAGCCGTCGACGATCGTTTCGCGGGTCTTCGCGTCGTCGTCCCAATAGCCGAGCATCACCGAATAGCCTTTCGTGCACAGCTCGCCCGTCTCGCCCACCCGCACGATCTGACCGTCCGGATCGACGATCTTCACTTCGAGATGCGGCTGGACGCGGCCGACCGTCGTCGTGCGCTTCTCGAGCGGATCGTCGGTCGAGCTCTGGAACGACACGGGGCTCGTCTCCGTCATCCCGTATGCGATCGTGATCTCCGACAGATGCATCTGCGACACGACGCGCTTCATCGTCTCGATCGGACACGGCGAGCCGGCCATGATGCCCGTGCGCAGCGTCGACAGGTCGTACTTCGCGAAGTCCGGATGATCGAGCTCCGCGATGAACATCGTCGGCACGCCATGCAGCGCGGTGCAGCGTTCTTCGGCGACCGCCGCGAGCGTCGCCACCGGATCGAACGCCTCGCCGGGAAACACCATCGCGGCGCCCTTCGATACGCACGCGAGCACCGCAAGCACCATCCCGAAGCAGTGATACAGCGGCACCGGAATGCAAAGTGAATCCCGCTCGCTGAAGCGCATCGCCATCGCGATGAAGCGCGCGTTGTTGACGACGTTGCGATGCGTGAGCGTCGCGCCCTTCGGGTTGCCGGTCGTGCCGCTCGTGAACTGGATGTTGATCGGCTCGTCCGCGTGCAGCGTCTGCGCGATCGTATCGAGCCGCGCGGCGTCGAGCACGCGGCGGCCGTTCGCGACGACGTCCGGATAGCGCAGCATGCCCGGCGTGTCGCCGTCGCCCATGCGGATCACGATCCGCAGATGCGGCAGCCGCGCGGCGCGCAGTTCGCCGGGCGCGCAGTGCGCGAGTTCCGGCGCGAGCGCCTGCAACATCTCCAGATACTTCGACGACTTGAACTGCTCGGCCGCGATCAGCGCGCTGCAGCCGACCTTGTTCAGCGCATAGTCGAGTTCCGCGAGCCGGTACGCGGGATTGATGTTGACGAGGATCGCGCCGAGACGCGCGGTCGCGAACTGCGCCAGCAGCCATTCGCTGCGGTTCGGCGACCAGATGCCGACGCGGTCGCCCTTGGCGATACCGAGCGCCGCGAGGCCGGCGGCCAACACGTCGACTTCGTGCGCGAACGTGCGCCAGTCCCAGCGGATGCCCTGCTCGCGGAACACGACAGCCGGCCGGTCGGCAAAGCGCTGCGCGGTTTCGCGCAGCAACGCGGCGAGTGTCGCGTCGGACAGCGGCACGTCGGTGCGGCCCCGCACGATCGACAGGCCGTCGCGCGGCGCGCCGTTCGCGATGGCGGTGGTCATGAACTGTCTCCTGATCGGCAACGTCGGCCTGCGCGGCCGACGCGATTGAAAAATGACGAAATACGGCGCGGCGGGCAGCCCGCGCAAGGCCGTCCACGCGCCGCGCAGCGCGCCAGCATGCGTGAATGCGCGGGGGCGGCGCTGCAGCCGCCCCCGCCCGCCTCCGTCAGCGCGTGAAGATCTGCGCGGTCGTGATCGCCATGTCTCCGCCCGGCACGCGAATGTCCTTCAGCTTCTTCAGCGTGTCGGCGTCATACACGGCGACGGTGTTGAACGTGCCCGCGAGATAGATCTTGCTGCCCGCGTTGTTCAGCGACAGGCAGTAATACGAATGATCGAGCGGCGCCGCTTCGAGCAGCTTCTCGTTCTTCACGTCGTATTTCGTCAGGCGGTTCAGCACGCCGTACATCACGTTCGGATCCTTCGGCGACAGCCCGCCCGTGAAATACACCTCGGTCACCGGCGCGAAATCCTTCAGCGTCGCATTGCCCGTCTTCAGGTCGATGTCGATGTAGCCGTACATCGTCTGCGCGGACGCCGGATCCTTCTTGTCGTCCTTGAAGCGGTCGGCCGTATAGAGCAGGTTGAGCGTGTGCTGCGGACGCTGCTGCGGCCACACGTACAGCACGTCGGGCTGGCCGTACTGCTGCCGCGTCCAGTGACGCAGCGGCACCGCCACGTCGTACTTGCCGGTCTGCACGTTCATTCGGTAGATGTCCGCGCCGACGATGAACAGCGACCCGTCGTCGGCCGCCTGCAGCATCGTCGTCTGCCGCGGCGCCGCGAACGTGCGCACCGGCTTCGCGTCGAGCCCGCCGTCGGTCCGGTACACCTGCATCCGCGGTGCCAGCACTTCGTAGCTGTCGCGCTTCATCTTCGTCGGGTTGACGACGCTGTAGATCTCCTTGCCGTCCGGGCTCAGCGCGATCGAGAACATCGCGCGCGCGCGTTCGTCCCCGGCTTCCGCGAGTTCCGCATGGAACACGGTCTTGCACGAATCGAGGTCGACGCCGTACAGGTCGCCGTAGTGATTGTTCAGCACGTACGCGCGCGTCTTGTCCGGGCTGATCTGGATCGTGCCGGGGCCGAACGCATCGGGCAGCGTGCACGTCTTCACGACACTGTCGGTGTGCGTGTCGATCACGCTCAGGTTATTCGGATAGTTCGTGACGGCGAGGTATTCGCGCCCGGCCGCAAGCGGGCCGTCGGCCGCCGCGACGGACAGCGTTGCGGCGGATGCGAGCGCCGCGGCGAGCAGCGCGTGGCTCAAAGGCTTCGAGAATCGCATGGGGAATCCTTGGTCGGTGCCGCGTGGATCACTTGTCTTTCGGGAAAACGCTGCCGAGCTGGCGCCAGTCGGCGCCGGAATCGGCCGCCTGCTTGTTCCATTCCTGGTACGTGCTCATCATGTCCGGCACCTGCGCGGGCCACCAGCACGGGTCGGAGCAGCCGTACAGGTCGGCCTCCATCGGCTGGCAGAGCGACGCGACCCCGCCGAACACGTCGGTTTCCCAGCCCGGGTCGGTCGTCGACGTGCAGCCCGCGACGGACGTCATCGCGACCACGTCCTCGAGACGGTCTTCCTGCGCGGCCTGCTCGAGTTGTCTGGCCTTGTTGTTGAGCGGTTTCAGATGTTTCATGTCAGTGGGCCTTCCGCGGAGTAATGTGGTTGCCGATGAACGCCGGATTGCCGGCGATGATGCGGCTGTAGACTTCGATGCCGAAATCGATCCAGTCGCGCATCAGCTCGCAGTAGTGATAGGTCGGATGCGCGGGGTCGCCGTAGCGCGCGTAGCTCTCGTGATAGCAGCCGCCCGAGCACAGGTTGCGGATCCGGCAGCTGTCGCAGCCGGTGCCGCTGCGGTCGAGACGCTGCGACAGGAAGTCGTTGAGCTGCGCCTGCGCAACGCCGCGGTGCACATTGCCGAAGGTCGGCAGCGTCGAGCCCGTGAAGCGGTGGCACAGGTTCAGGTCGCCCTTGTGGTCGACCGCGAGCATCTTGAGCCCCGCGCCGCACGGCAGCGACTTCTTGTGCCCTTCGTGCAGGTCGGTGATCAGCTGGTGCAGGTTCGAGAAGCCGATGTTCCGGTTCTCGAGCGCGGCGGCCAGATAGCGCCGGCCGAGCGCCTTCATGTTCGCGAACACCTGCGCGAGCTCGTCGGGCTGCAGGTTGAACGTGTCGAGCTGGCCGGACGTGACGGGCGCGAAGCCCACTTCGGCAAAGCCGAGCTCGTTGAACAGGTGATGCCAGATCCCTTCGATGTCGGTCACGCCGCTCGTGAGCGTCACCCGCGCGCCGACCGGGCGGCTGCGGTAGCGCTTCAGCAGCATGTCGACCTTGCGGCGCACGACGTCGTAGGTGCCCGCGCCGCCGACCGTGCGGCGGTTCAGGTCGTGGATCGAGCGCGGCCCGTCGATGCTGACCGACAGCCCGAAGCGGTGCGCGTCGAGCCAGTCGACGATCTCCTCGGTGAGCAGCGTCGCGTTGGTCGTCATCACGAACTCGACCTGCTTGCCAAGCGCGCCGAAGCGCAGCTCGCAATACTCGACCATGCACTCGATCAGCTTGCGGTTGCTGAGCGGCTCGCCGCCGAAGAACACGACCGTGTAGCGCGGCTCGTCGGGCGACTCCTTCAGCAGCATCTCGACCGACGCCTTCGCGGTCTCGATGTCCATCCGCCGCCCGGCGGACGGCGTATCGAGGTCTTCCTTGTAGCAGTACGTGCAGCTCAGGTTGCAGCCGGTGTTCACGTTCAGCACGACGGTGTTGATCGCGGTGCGCTCGACGCGCTTTACCGCGATTTCCGGCGTCAGCGGCGAGCCGTCGCTGACGACTTCGAGGGCCATCAGCTCGCCGAGCGTCTCGGCGAGTTCGCCTTGCGGCGAACTGCCCGCGAGCCGCGCGAACAGCTCGTCGGCCGTGCAGCTGCTCGCGCGCAATGCGTCGATGATGTCGGCCGTCAGCCGGTCCGCCGCGAACAGCGAACTGCTCGGCACATGGAACATCAGGCGCTCGTCGTCGACCCGCACTTCGTGCACATTGCGTTCGACCACGTTCAGCAGGGCGCTCATCGGATTCTCCTTGCATTCATCGGGTTCGGGCCGGGCCGCGCTGCGGCCCGGCAACGGGAGCGTGGCGTGCGGATCACGGCAGCGGCGGGTTGTTCCAGCGCTGCACGCCGACGATCATGTGCCCGGTGCCCGTCACCGTGCGGCCGCCGTCCGTCACCGTCGCGACGACGTTCAGGTTGCCGGTGTTGTTGGTGCCCATCCGGCGCGCCGGGTTCGGCCCCGCGTCGCCCGGCGTGAAGATGCCCGTCGACGCCTGCATCACGCCCGCGAACTGCGTGTCGCGATCGCTTTTCGCCTGGTCGTCGAACGGCGTGACCGACCATTGCGCGGGCACGACGCCGATCCGGAACGGCTTGCCGGCCGCGTCGACGCCCCACGCTTCCGCATCGAAGCGCCCTTCGACCTTCGGCGTCGATCCGCCGTTGCCGCCGATGCGTGCGACCGCGTAGTCGGGCTGCACCTTCACTTCCTTGATCTCGCGATAGACCGCAAAGCCGGCCGCATGCGTCGCGCCGACGCTCACGTTGCGCGTGCCTGCCGCGCTGCCGTCGGCCGCCTTCACGCGCACCCGCACGTATTGCGGCGTGCGCTCGAGCACCGACGTCACCGCGACGCCCGGCCCGAACGCAGGCGCGCCCTGCAGGTTCGCGCCGACGATCGTCACGTCGGTCTCGCCGCCGGCCTTCACGTATGCGGGCTGCACCGCGAGGATGCGCGGCTTGCCGAGCTTCGCCGCGGTGAAGTCGAGGCCGCGCTCGTCATGCGCGTCGTCGAACATCCGGCCGCGCAGCTCGCCGTTCGTCGCCATCAGCACCTGGCGCATCGTCACGCCGTCGACCTGCACGCTCGCGCGCCATTCGTAGCCCGTATAGAGCGTCGCGGTGCCGGTGCCCGCGAGCGGGCTGCCGTCCGCGAAGCGGCCCTTCAGCTCGACGTCGAAGCTGTCGTGCGTGCCGCCCTTGACCGTCATCACGCCGTACGCGTCGCCCTTGCCCGGCATGTGGCCGCTGAAGCTCCACGTGCCGGCGAGCGCGGTTGCGGGCGGGTGGCTCTTCTTCCAGTCGTTCCAGGCCTTGCTGTCGTACGGGTATTGCTTCGCGAGCAGCGGCGCCATTTCCGTCAGCGCGACCTTCAGCCAGTCGCGGTCGCGGCCCATCGCCGAATACTCGACCGACGGCCATTGCCCGAGGTGGAAGTTCACGAGCTTGTCCCATTCGGCCACCGGCCGGCGCTGCAGCAGCGGACGTGCGGCCGAGTGGCAACGCGCGCACATCTGCTTGAACTCCTCGGAACCGACGGTTTCCTGCGTGTTCAGGCGGCGCTCGGGCGCGTAGCGGAAATCCTTCGTCTCCGACGGCGCGAGGCCCTGCGTGTCCGACAGGTACTTGACGAGGATGCGCCGCTCGTCGTCGCCGATCGTGAGGCCGTGCATCGTCTGCATCCGCGCGATCGTCATCAGCCACCCTTCGGGCGTCTTGCGCTGGTGGCTGATGCGGCTCCATGAATCCTTCGATTCCGCCGCGTGGCACGCCGCGCACGTCTGGCTCAGGATCGTGTGGCCGTCGCGCGGCGCCTGGGCCTGGGTCTGGGCCTGGACGTGCGCGGCGAATGACGCGAGCGTCAGCGTCGCCGCGGCACTCGCCGCGCACATCAACCTGCTGCGTGGAATGAAAGTCTTGAACAAGGCTCTGCTCCTTTACGAGGGGTCTCGAATCGCCCGGCATACGGCTTTGCGGCGCGTGTCGCGCAGTCATCAAGCACAGGCCGTGCCAATCGGCGGAATCGCGATCGCCACAAGGAAAACACGCGTTTGCGCGGCCGAATGCCCGGGAAAATCCCGATTCAAAGTCGTGCCGCAAATCGCTTGGCAGGGCGTTTTTTTGGGGTGGATCGAAATCGGCTGCTTCAGTGTCGCGTCTCACGTTGCATGAGAATTCTCAAAATGAGACGCCGCGCGGGGGCGACGGCACCACGTGCCGTGCGTGCGCCGAGCGCCGCGCATCCGCCGCGATGCATGCTCGCCATGGCCACTACCGGGGCGCCTGCTGGGTCGCCCTTGCTGGGTCGCCCTTGCTGGGTCGCTCTTGCTGGGCCGCCCTGCTGGTTCGCCTGCTGGGCCGTCCTGCTGGTTCGCCTGCTGGTTCGCCTGCTGGTTCGCCTGCTGGTTCGCCTGCTGGGGCGCCTGCTGGGGCGCCTGCTGAGTCGCCTGCTGGGCCGATTACCGAGCCAACATCGCGCCGCACGCTGCCAGCGCGCGCCATTGGTACGGAAGCTGCTTCGCGCATCGTCACCTGAACCCCGATGAGCGAGGAGCTCCCATGCAGCCAACGTTGTCGTTACTTCCACAAACCCACGCGTTCATCGCGCGCACGCCGTCGATGCCGATCGGCGACGCCTGGCTCGGCGCCGCGAGCGGCGCGACCATGGCCGTGCACAACCCCGCGACCGGCGACGAGCTGTGTCGCGTGCCGTCGTCCGGCGCGGCCGACGTCGATCGCGCGGTGCGCGCCGCGCGCCAGGCCTTCGACGATTCCGCGTGGAGCCGCATGCGGCCGCGCGAACGGCAGAACCTGCTGTGGCGTCTCGCGGATCTCGTCGAGCGCGACGCGCAGTTGCTCGCCGAGCTCGAATGCGTGAACAACGGCAAGAGCGCGCAGGTCGCGCGCGTGATGGACGTGCAGCTGTCGATCGATTTCCTGCGCTACATGGCCGGCTGGGCGACGAAGATCGAGGGCTCGACCGTCGACGTGTCGATGCCGCTGATGCCCGACGCGCAGTTCCACGGCTTCGTCCGCCGTGAAGCCGTCGGCGTGGTCGGCGCGATCGTCGCGTGGAATTTCCCGCTGCTGCTCGCGTGCTGGAAGCTCGGCCCCGCGCTCGCGACCGGCTGCACGATGGTGCTGAAGCCCGCCGACGAAACGCCGCTGTCGGCGCTGCGCCTCGCGGAACTCGTGCAGGAAGCCGGCTACCCGGCCGGCGTGTTCAACGTCGTCACGGGCACCGGCGCCGAAGCAGGCGCGGCGCTCGCGAACCATCCGGACGTCGACAAGCTGACCTTCACCGGCTCGACCGAGGTCGGCAAGCTGATCGGCAAGGCCGCGATGGAATCGATGACGCGCGTGACGCTCGAGCTCGGCGGCAAGTCGCCGACGATCGTGCTCGACGACGCCGATCCGGCCGCCGCGGCGGCGGGCGCGGCGACCGCGATCTTCTTCAACCACGGCCAGGTGTGCTGCGCGGGCTCGCGACTGTACGTGCAGCGCAAGCACTTCGACCGCGTGGTCGGCGACATCGCCGGCATCGCGAGCCGGATGAAGCTCGGCAACGGGCTCGATCCGACCGTCGAAATGGGGCCGCTGATTTCGCTGAAGCAGCAGAAGCGCGTGTACGGCTACATCGAGCGCGGCCGCGAGCTCGGCGCACAGCTCGCGTGCGGCGGCGAACAGTTCGGCCCCGGCTACTTCGTGAAGCCGACCGTGCTCGTCGACGTCGACCAGAAAGGCCCGCTCGTGCAGGAGGAAATCTTCGGGCCGGTGCTCGTCGCGATTCCGTTCGACACCGTCGACGACGCGATCCGCCTTGCCAACGACACGCGCTATGGCCTCGGTGCGAGCATCTGGACGAACAACCTGTCCGCCGCGCACCGGATGATCCCGAAGATCCGCTCGGGCTCGGTCTGGGTGAACTGCCACAGCGCGCTCGATCCGGCGCTGCCGTTCGGCGGCTACCGGATGTCCGGCTTCGGCCGCGAGATGGGCGCAGCCGCGATCGAGCACTACACGGAGCTGAAGTCCGTGCTGATGAACGTCTGACCATCATGCACTCGCCGCGCGAAGCCGTCGCGCGGCGCGTTGCGGTCGTTGCGGTCGTTGCGGTCGTTGCGGTCGTTGCGCTCGTTGCGCTCGTTGCGCTCGTTGCGCTCGTTGCGCTCGTTGCGCTCGTTGCGCGATTGTCCTGTATTCGCAGCATCGCGCGCCTCGCGTGTCGCGAGCCGCCGTTCTCGTGGCAACGATGCGCGTTCCCCATGTAAGCAGACCCTAAATGCACGTCGCCCGTCTTCACGCCCCGAATGTCCGCTCCCGCCCGCATGGCGGCCGCGCCGCCGCGCCCCGCGCGGGTCTTAGGTTTTTGTCCGGATGGATTTGCGTCCGGCCTTATGCCAGACTCGCCGGGCGTTTTTGCGTGCGGCCGCCCGGCCTCCGGCGGCCCGACATTCTCCTGAGGAGGGATCACGTGCATGACTCTTTCCCTTCCGGCCAACGGCTTCCGGACCGGCTCCAGACCGCCTCTCTGATCCGCGAACGGCTGCGTTCGGACGGTGTGCTCCCGCACGGCTACCTGCGGATCGAGATCGACCAGTCATGGCGGCGCAGCCTCGACCACGGCGTGCGCTGGGACAACGACGCGCTCGTGAACCTGCGCGAATTCTGCAATCTCGACGACCTGCACGGCGCGAACCGGCTGCTGCTCGATGCGGCCGCCCCCGAGCTCGAGTTCCTCGCCGAGCGTTGCGGAAACCAGGGCGTGATCCTGCTGGCCGATGCGCGCGCAACGATCCTGTCGGTGGAAGGCAATGCGGGCCAGCTCGCCGAGCTCGGCATCGGCGACATCCATCCGGGCGCGAGCTGGTGCGAATCGCTGCGCGGCACCAATGCGCTCGGCACCGCGCTCATCGAAGGACGCCCGGTCGCGATCGACCGCGGCGAGCACTTTCTCGGCCGGCTCGGCCGCTTCTCGTGCCGCTCGCTGCCGCTGCACGATCCGCACGGACAGCCGATCGGCGTGCTCGACCTCACGCGCGAAGGCGACCTGCCGCTCACGCTCGACGCGCTGTCGATGCTGATGAGCGATGCCGCGTCCCACATCGAGACACGGTTGTTCAGCACATATTTCCCCGAGCACGTCGTGCTCGTGTTCCATCCGCGCCGCACGTATCTCGACTCGAGCTGGAGCGGCGTGCTCGCGGTCAGTGAAGACGGACGCATCGTCGCCGCGAACGTGCACGCGTGCGAACTGCTCGGGCTCGCGCGGGAGGCGCTCGTCGGCCGCCGCTGCGACGGCACGTCGCTCGCGCGCACGGCGTCGTTCATGACGTTCGCCGAACAGGGCGGCATGCTGCGCGTCGAAGGCGTCGACGCGTCGTTCCACTGCAAGGCGCTGCGCATGCCGCGCACGGCGGCGCCCAACACCCCCGTCGCGCGCGCGCGTGCGGCAGCACCCGCTGGTACGCCGCGCCGTGACCCTGGCGCCGACGGCCTTGCCGGCCTCTCAGCGCTCGCGGGCCGCCAGCAGCGCCTGCTGCGTGCGCTGACGATGGCGCGCCAGGGCCTCAACAACGGCCTGCCCGTTCTCGTGCAGGGCGAAACCGGCACCGGCAAGGAAGTCGTCGCCCGCACGCTGCACGACGCAAGCGCGCGCGCCGGCAAGCCGTTCGTCGCGGTGAACTGCGCGTCGATTCCGGAAGGCCTGATCGAATCCGAGCTGTTCGGCTATCGCGACGGCGCGTTCACGGGCGCCCGCAAGGGCGGGATGACGGGCCGGCTGATGCAGGCGCACGGCGGCACGCTGTTCCTCGACGAGATCGGCGACATGCCGCTGCAACTGCAGGCGCGGCTGCTGCGCGTGCTGCAGGAACGCAAGATCGCGCCCCTCGGCGCGGGCGACGAACAGCCGATCGACATCGCGGTGATCTGCGCGACGCACCGCGACCTGCAGACGATGGTGCGCGACAAGACGTTCCGCGAGGACCTGTACTACCGGATCCACGGCGTCAACGTGCTGCTGCCCGCGCTGCGCGAGCGCGACGACGTCGACCTGATCGTCGCCGCGCTGCTCGCCCGGCTCGGCGCGCCGCACGTGACGATCAGCGCGGAACTCGCCGACGTATTCCGCCAGCATCCGTGGCCCGGCAACATCCGCCAGCTCGAGATGGTGCTGCGCACCGCGCTCGCGGTGCGCGACGAGCACGACGACGTGCTCGGTCTCGATCATCTGTGCGACGGCTTCGTCGACGGCGTGTGTCCCGCGCCGGACGCATCGTCCGGACTGATCCGCCGGCACGAGGACGAGCTGATCCGCGAATCGCTCGCGCGCCACGACGGCAATGTCGCGGCGGCCGCGCAGACGCTCGGCATCAGCCGCGCGACGCTGTACCGGCGGCTCAAGCGCCTGTCGCCGTGACGGCACCCTGCCCCTCGCCCTCCAACGCCGACGACGCCCGATGCTGAACCTCGTGCTGCGCTTCGTGAAAACCGACGACCGGGCGCAGCTCGCGCGCTCGCTCGGCTGGCTGTACGGCTTCGTGCGGCCGCACCGGCTCGCGATCGCGGGGCTGCTCGCGCTGTCCGCATGCGCGTCGCTGCTCGCGCTCGCGCAGCCGTGGCTCACGAAGGAGCTGATCGACCGCGGGCTCGTCGGCAAGGACTTCCGGATGCTCGTCGCGATCGCGTTCGCGATGGTGGCCGCGGGGTTCGTCGGTACGCTGCTCGGCGGCGTCAATCGCTACCTGCACACGCGGCTGTCGGGCCGCGTGCTGTTCTCGCTGCGCAGCGCCGTGTACGCGCACCTGCAGCGGCTGTCGCCGTCGTTCTACGGGCAGCGGCGCCTCGGCGACCTGCTGTCGCGCCTCGACGGCGACGTCGCCGAGATCCAGCGCTTCGCGCTCGACGCGCTGTTCGCCGCGGTGTCGAACGTGATCGGCCTCGTCGGCACGCTCGTGCTGCTCGTCACGCTGTCGTGGAAGCTGTCGCTGCTCGCGCTGCTGCTGATCCCGTTCGAGATCCTGTGGCTGCGCACGATGCGCCGCAAGGTCGAGCGCGATGCGCGCGCGGTGCGCGAAGGCGCCGCCGACGTGTCGTCGTTCCTCGTCGAGACGCTGCCCGCGATGAAGTTCATCCAGGCCGCCGGCCAGCAGCAGGCCGAGCAGCGCCGCCTCGACGGGCTCGGCGATCACTACATGCGGCGCCTGCTGAAGCTGCAGGTGACGGAGTTCGTCACGCAGTCGGTGCCCGGCACGCTGACGTCGCTGTCGCGCGCGGGCGCGTTCATCGTCGGCGGCTACTGGGTGATCGAAGGCCACTGGCCGCTCGGCTCGCTGATCGCATTCTCGAGCTATCTCGGCATGGCGATCGGCCCCGTGAAAAGCCTGCTCGGGCTGTACGTCGCGCTGCAGCGGATGACGGTCAGCCTCGGCCGCGTGATGGAGCTGCAGCGCGCGCCGGTGTCGGTGCAGCCGGCGGCCGTGCCGCGCGACATGCCGGCCCGCGGCGACCTCGAATTCGACGACGTGTGGTTCGCGCACGACCAGCGCACGCAGCCGGTGCTGCAAGGCGTCAGCGCGCGCGTGCCGGCCGGCAGCAAGGTCGCGCTGTCCGGGATGTCGGGCAGCGGCAAGTCGACGCTGATCGACCTGCTGCAACGCTTCTACGATCCCCAGCGCGGCAGCGTGCGCATCGACGGCATCGACCTGCGCATCGTCGATCTCGACGCGCTGCGCCGCCATGTCGCGGTGGTCAGCCAGGACATCGTGCTGTTCCGCGGCAGCCTCGCGGACAACATCCGCTACGCGGTGCCGCTCGCGCCGCGCAGCGAGATCGCGCGCGCTGCGCGCGCGGCGCAGCTCGACGAGCTGATCGCGACGCTGCCGGGCGGCTTGGACGGCCCGATCGGCGAACGCGGCCAGCAACTGTCCGGCGGGCAGAAGCAGCGGATCGCGATCGCGCGTGCGCTGCTGCAGGACCCCGCGATCCTCGTGCTCGACGAAGCGACGTCGGCCGTCGACGAAGCGACGGAACGGCAGGTCATCGCGCAGATCGACCTGCTGTTCGGCGACCGCACGCGGATACTCGTCAGCCACCGCGCATCGACGCTCGCCGGCGTCGAGCTGCATTTCGAGCTCGCGAACGGTCGGCTTGCGCGGCGCACCCGCGAGGATGCCGCGCATGCGTGACGCGCTGCAGGCTGCCGCTGCGATCCGCATCGGCGTCGTCGACAGCGGCCATCCCGCCGCGCTCGCATCGCATGTCGAGGCCGCGCAGCGTTTCTGGTTCGACGACGACCAGACGATTTGCAGCGGGCCTGCGGAACCCGACCGCCTCGGACACGGCAGCGCGATCTGCGCGACGATTGCCGGCGCCGCGCCCGCTGCGCCGCTGTGCGTTGCGCAGGTGTTCGACGCGCGCGGCGTGACGAGCGCCGCGCAGATCGCCGACGCGATCCGCTGGCTGATCGCGCAGCGCGTGCGGATCATCAACCTGAGCCTCGGCGTGCGAGCCGACCGCGATGCACTGCGCGACGCCTGTGCGGACGCGATCGCACAGCGGATCGTCGTGTTCGCGGCGAGCCCCGCACAAGGCGCGCCCGTGTTTCCGGCGAGCTATCCCGGCGTCGTGCGCGTGACCGGCGACGCGCGCTGCGCATCCGGCCAATGGTCGTGGCTCGACAGCGCGCAGGCCGATTTCGGCGCGGTTGTATCGGGCGGCGGGCCTGGCGCACCGGCCGGCGCGAGCATCGCGTGCGCGGCGATGAGCGGCATCGCGGCCCGCTGGTTCGCGCGTTATCCGGACGCCGACGCGGATGCGCTGTTCGCGCACCTGCGCGCCGGCGCCGCGTTCACCGGCGTCGAACGGCGCGTGTGCGCGTGATGGCCGGGCCGCATATCGCCGCACACGCGGTGCTCGCGCCGGCCGGCGCGCATATCGCCGTGCTCGGCGCCGGGCCGGCCGGCGCGGCGGTGGCGCTCGGCGTCGCGCGGCTCGGCTATGCGGTGACGGTCGTCAGCGAATGGCGGCGCTTCGATGCGGTCGAGGGCGTGTCGGCCCGCGTGCTGCAGGGCTTGCAGCATGCGGGCCTGACGCACGCGGCCGCATGCGCGTTGCCGCCGTGCGCGCGCACGACGCGCTGGAACGGCGACACCCGCACGCTCAATCACGAACACCTGATCGACCGGCGGCGCTTCGACATCGCGCTGCGCCGGGATCTCGCCGACGCCGGCATCGATGTGCGCGAAGCGACGATACGCGCGGTGCAGGCCAGCGGCGACCGGTACGCGATCCGTATCGACACGCCGGCCGGACCGGACGTGCTGCACGCGGCGTTCGTCGTCGAAGCGCGCGGCCGGCTCGCGCCGCTCGCGCGCGATGCGGTGCGTGGCCCGCAAACGCTGAGCCTGCTGAACGTCTGGCAAGGAGCGCCGGGCGCTGGCGCATCCGCGATCGAAAGCCTGCCCGACGGCTGGGCGTGGATGGCGCGCCTGCCCGACGGCCGCTGCTACTGGCAGATGACGCTCGACGTCGCGAGCACGACGCTCCCGCCGCGTGATGCGTTGCCCGCGTGGTGCGCGGCGCTGCGCCGCACGCCGCTCGCGCGGGATTTCTTCGGCGGCTACAAGGACGATGCGGACGCCGTGCAGGTAGTCGCGCGTACGAGCAGCGCGACGCTGTGCGGCGACACCGGCGGCACGAACTGGCTGCGCGTCGGCGATGCGGCGATGGCCGTCGATCCGCTGTCCGGCAACGGCATTTTCCAGTCGCTGTCGTCGGCGTTGCAGGCGCCTGCCGTCATTCATACGCTGCTCGCGCATCCCGACCGCGCGGCGCTCGCACTGCGCTTCCACCAGCGCCGCATCGCGCACCTGTTCACGCGCTTCGCGCGGATCGGGCGCGACTTCTACGCGCTCGAACAGCAGTGGGCCGATCGGGCGTTCTGGCGCGCGCGCCGCGCGTGGCCCGACGACGCGCCGTCGCATCCCGCGCCCGATTTCCGCGCGCTGACGGTCGAGAAGGCGCCCGTGATCGACGGCGACACGATCGCCGAAGCCGACGTCGTCACGAGCCCCGACCAGCCGCTCGGCATCTGGCATCTGCAAGGCATTCCGCTCGCGCCGATCGTCGACGCATTGCGCGACCATCCGGCCGCGCAGGTGCTCGCATCGCTCACCCCGCCGCACGCGGCGCTCGTGCGCCGCTGGCTCGAGACGCAAGGCTATCCGCTGTCGCTCGCCTGACGTAACCGCCTCGCCTGACGTATCCTCCTCGCCTCACTCATCTGGCGCGCGCCCCCTCTTCCTTCGTTGTCGCGACCGCCGGGGCTTCGGCACGTCGTTTTGCACGCATGTCGCGTCTCAATCTGAGACGCGACATGCGACACGAATTGCGACATGCAACGGGTGTCGTACGCGTTTTCCCTCTGCAGCAGGTCTCGTCGATGCCGAATGCGGCATGAGATCGAACGCCGCGCGCATGCGTTGCCCCCGACACGCGCGATGGCACGCCATCTGCTTATCGGTGTTCGCGCGGCTGCGATGCATCCGGTCGCGCACCGGACCATCGACCGATTCCTTCTTCAAGCCCGCATCCCCCATGAAAACACGATCGCTTCTCATCTCGGCAGGATTCCTGATCGGCTGCGCAAATGCGCATGCGCAAAGCTCGGTGCTGCTTTTCGGCGTCCTCGACGAAGGCATCAACTACACGAACAACGCCGGCGGCAAGTCATCGTGGCAAATGACGGGCGGCGAGCTCGCGACGAGCCGCTGGGGCATCAAGGGCGACGAGGATCTCGGCGGCAGACTGCATGCGATCTTCGATCTCGAAAGCGGCTTCGCGCTCGAGAACGGCCAGCTCGGCTACGGCGGCCGCCTGTTCGGGTTCCAGTCGTACGTCGGCCTGAAGTCGGACAGCTTCGGCACGCTGACGCTCGGGCGGCAGTTCGATACGGTGTCCGATACGATCGGGCCGCTGACCGCGAACGGCAGTTGGGCCGGTTTCCTGTTCTCGCATCCGCTCGACAACGACAACACCGACGCGTCGTTCCATTCGAACAACGCGGTGAAGTACACGAGCCCGACGATCGCCGGCCTGTCCGGCACCGCGATGTATGGGCTCAGCAACGTCGCGGGCGGCTTCGCGCGCAACCGGATGATGGGCGTCGGGCTGAACTACGCGTATCAGACGCTGTCGGTCGCCGCCGTCTATGAAAACCTGTCCGGCCCCGGCAGCACGACCACCGGCGCGCTGACGCCCGACGACACCGGCTTCGTCGCGGGCAACCAGAAGATCTACGGGATCGGCGTGAACTACGGGATCGGGACGGTAACGCTCGGCGCCGTTTATTCGCACGTGAACGTCAGCCAGCCCGATGCGTCGCTGTACGTCGGCAGCCTCGGGCTGTCGAATGCGCGGCTGACGTTCGACAATATCGAGGTCAACGCGCGCGTCAACCTTACGCCGGCCTTTCTCGTCGGCGCGATGTACACGTACACGCGCGGCGGGGTCGACCAGGCCGGCGTGAAGTCGACGCTGCACTGGAACCAGGCCGGCGCGATGGCGCAGTACCTGTTGTCGAAGCGGACATCGGTATATACGCAGCTCGTTTATCAGCAGGTCGCGGGCGGCGCGACCGGCACGCCGCTCGACGGCGCGCTCATCCCGGGCGGCCCGGGCGCGTCGTCGAACGGGCATCAGATCATCGCTCGCGTCGCGTTGAATCACACGTTCTGAGCGGGCAGGCGGCGGCATGGAATGCGCAGTGTGCGCATCCGTGCCGTCGTCGCGGGCGTCACGGGCGTCACGGGCGTCGCAGGCGGTCGCGGACGACGCAGACGACGCAGACGACGCGGCGATCAGAATCCTTGCATCGTCGACGTCGGATCGGCAACCAGATGCACGACGCCGTAGATCACCGCACCGATCAGCGCGGCGAGGATGATCGCCACGAACGGCAGCAACGTGAAGTTCGCATTCGCGAGATCCGCAGCATGCGCCTTGCTGTTGCGCACGCCGAAGAAACTCCACAGGACCAGGCGGATCATGCTGAGCAGTTTCATGACGTAGCTCCTTTCATCGAATAGGTTGACGTCATGGTCGATCCGATCGGCATGTGAAAAAAGAAGCAGATGCGGACGCTTTTCGGGCAGCAGGCCCCCTTTGGCGCCAAAGTCACTGTGACTGCCGCCAATGGCGTGAGGCCGGGCGACATGGTTCAAGCGACGGACGTCGGGGTCACGGTAAGTCGGGTCTCATCCCCCTCCCTGGAGCCGGAACGCATTCTTTAATGACGGGCCGAGCTGCACCCTTGCGGCTCCAACCGATCCCGAGCGCACGAGCCCCCCGGACGCTTGGCGGCCACACGCATCGTCCCGTTTCGAACAGACGTCTGCCAAATCATCCCGACAGCATTCGTTGCTCGAGCCACCCGCGCCGGTCCTGCCTCCAGCAGCCGAAAGAGCGTTTCACATTGCGGAACCCCCCTCGAATTTCCGCGGCATGCTCTTTTCGTCGCTTGAAAACATGTTTTACATCGCAAAAATCACAACGCAACCCATTGAAAAACAAGAATAAATTATGTCTTATGTCTTATATAAGACATCGCCAAAGCGCGCCAGGTCAGCGTTACTATTGAGTCATGCAGTTCGCTTCGACAGACGGAGCGGCACGCCCAACCATTTACTCAAACGCGCTTTGCTCTTAGGAGATTGACATGGCCCAGTATCAAGACGACATCAAGGCAGTTGCCGGTTTGAAGGAGAACCACGGCAGCGCGTGGAATGCCATCAGCCCCGAGTATGCCGCCCGCATGCGTGCCCAGAACAAGTTCAAGACGGGTCTGGACATCGCCAAGTACACCGCCAAGATCATGCGCGCCGACATGGCCGCCTACGATGCGGACCCGTCCAAGTACACGCAGTCGCTGGGCTGCTGGCACGGTTTCATCGGGCAGCAGAAGATGATCTCGATCAAGAAGCACTTCAACAGCACCGAACGCCGCTACCTTTACCTGTCCGGCTGGATGGTGGCCGCACTGCGCTCCGAGTTCGGCCCGCTGCCGGACCAGTCGATGCACGAAAAAACCTCCGTCAGCGCGCTGATCCGCGAACTGTACACGTTCCTGCGCCAGGCCGACGCCCGTGAACTGGGCGGCCTGTTCCGCGAGCTGGACGCGGCCGAAGGCGCTGCTGCCAAGGCCGCGATCCAGGAAAAGATCGACAACCACGTCACCCACGTGGTGCCGATCATCGCCGACATCGACGCGGGCTTCGGCAACGCTGAAGCAACGTACCTGCTGGCCAAGCAGTTCATCGAAGCGGGCGCATGCTGCATCCAGATCGAAAACCAGGTGTCCGACGAGAAGCAGTGCGGCCACCAGGACGGCAAGGTCACCGTGCCGCACGAGGACTTCCTGGCCAAGATCCGCGCGATCCGCTACGCGTTCCTGGAACTGGGCGTGGACGACGGCATCATCGTGGCACGTACCGACTCGCTGGGCGCCGGCCTGACCAAGCAGATCGCCGTGACCAACGCGCCGGGCGACCTGGGCGACAAGTACAACTCGTTCCTCGATTGCGAAGAACTGTCGGCCGACCAACTGGGCAACGGTGACGTCGTCATCAAGCGCGACGGCAAGCTGCTGCGTCCGAAGCGCCTGCCGAGCAACCTGTTCCAGTTCCGCGCCGGCACGGGCGAAGCGCGCTGCGTGCTGGACTGCATCACGTCGCTGCAAAACGGCGCCGACCTGCTGTGGATCGAAACCGAAAAACCGCACATCGCACAGATCGGCGGCATGGTCAGCGAGATCCGCAAGGTCATCCCGAACGCGAAGCTGGTGTACAACAACAGCCCGTCGTTCAACTGGACGCTGAATTTCCGCCAGCAGGCGTACGACGCGATGAAGGCCGCGGGCAAGGATGTGTCGGCATACGACCGCGCGCAGCTGATGAGCGTGGAATACGACCAGTCCGAACTGGCGGCGCTCGCCGACGAAAAGATCCGCACGTTCCAGGCCGACGCGTCGCGCGAAGCAGGGATCTTCCACCACCTGATCACGCTGCCGACGTACCACACCGCCGCGCTGTCGACCGACAACCTGGCCAAGGAATACTTCGGCGACCAGGGCATGCTGGGTTACGTGGCTGGCGTGCAGCGCAAGGAAATCCGTCAGGGCATCGCCTGCGTCAAGCACCAGAACATGTCCGGCTCGGACATCGGCGACGACCACAAGGAGTATTTCAGCGGCGAAGCAGCGCTGAAAGCGGCGGGTAAAGACAACACGATGAACCAGTTCTGATACCGGTCATACCCCGGCAAAACGCCAACCCATACAGGTTGGCGTGAATGATGGCCAGCCCGATCCCTACTCAGCAGACTACGCTGAGTAGGGATTTTTCATTTGGGAGGCCGTCAGGGGCGCCATCTCGCTTGGCGTTTCCCGCTCTGCCACGATGCGTCCTGCGTTCACGCCTGGCGGCTCAAACTTCGCGGCCCGAGCCAAACGGCGCGCCTCGAAACCAGCGACACCCCGCTCGCTACACACCCGATCGGTCATATACTTCCGGTCCCTCCACTCAATGTCAGTTTCATGCGGAAATATCTCGCCGGCTTGCTGATCGCAATCGCATCGCACGCCATCGCTTCCGACAATTGTGCGCAATTCAGCCCGCAGGGCACGCCCCCTGTCCTGGTCAATCCCAGGATGGCCGCCAAGACCCGCCTGCTCTGCTATTCGGATTTCGAGGTCCTGCACTCCGGTATCACGCATGGCCCGTTGTGGTCCGCGGAACACCTGACCCGCGCGCATCTCGAGGCTGCCAAAGACGAAGTTCGCACCAACCGCTTTTTCGAAGAACAGCGCCTGCCGGCCGGCGAAGGTGCGCGGCTCTCGGATTACCGCAAGAGCGGCTACGATCGCGGGCACATGAGTCCGGCGGGCGACCGCTGGAACGACCAGGCGATGGCCGACTCGTTCTCCCTCGCGAACATGGTGCCGCAGAATCCAACGAACAACCGCCGGCTGTGGGCGCACGTCGAAGAGGCCGTGCGCCGGATCGGCATGCGCGCCACGGATACCTACGTCGTCACCGGCCCGATGTTCAAGGGCGCGGAACTGAAAACGATCGGCGCAACCGGCGTGATCGTTCCGACGCAGATTTTCAAGGTAGTCTATGTCCCTGAACAACGTCTTGCGTTCGCCGTCATCGTCAACAATACGGCTGCAAACCGCTACGACATCGCGACGGTACACGAGCTCGAAGCACAAAGCGGATTGCGATTCCCCGGCATCCCGGAGTCGCTGAAGGACACACGTATCGGAGGTTTGAATGGTGTTTAAAGCGTTCGAGGATGACACATCCATCCTGAATATCCACGGTGACGATTTCACCGTGACCAACGATCCGGAGCGTATCGTTCTGTCAGGCACGCTGGAAGTGACGCGGGACAAGGCAGGCCTCGCGGCCGCGCTCGCGTTGCAGCAGGCAATCGCGAGCATCGTCGAAGCACTGCAGCATGATCCGTCGCTCCCCGAGCACATCAAGGAAGAGCCGCCCGCGCCAACGGGCACGGTCAAGAATCCGTTCGCGTGACACGTCGACGTCGATATGGAAAATCGACGCGATGCAATCGCTTCGCCGCCGCCGCGGAGCTCGACCCGGCTCATCTACTGTGGCGATCGGCGGCGGTCTGTACCTGATCGCGGCGACTCTGCGGCCACGTAACGCGACCTTGCCGGCTCGCGCTCGAGGGTTTTGTGAGCCTCGGGCGCGGCAACAATGCCGATGGTTGGCCGTCGGCGGACATGCTAGGATTTCTTTCAAACAACTCCGGAGACTGCTATGCCGTTCATCTGCGAAAACGTTGAATGTCGTGCCGTGCTGGCTCGTGGGCAGGTCAGATCCAGTCACGAGGACGAGGGGTGGTGCTTCTACTGCCCGGACTGCAAAGCCAGGAACGAGTTGAAAGATATCGGCGTACCTGGCGGTCCTGTCGAGTTGGTTCAGCCAGAAAGATCCAGCCTTCCGCACAAGGTAATAGCGACTGCTCGACCATTGGAGGACGGCAGATACGCAGCGCAATTGCGCGTTCAGAGGGCACTCGGTGTGAAAGGAACGTACGCGGCCGAAGAGCACTGGGAGCAGCTCGGTGTATTCGTCGACGCGCAAGCGGCCGTAGCGCATGCGAAGTCTTTCGCAACAGACCTGCTGGAACGAACGGCCTAGTCGCGAGTGGCACGCCGGATTGCGCAATACCTGGCAATGCGCGGATCGGTACGGGAGGCCCACGTCCGTAGATCCGCGCGACAACCTGGTGCTGTACGGCGCGCACGCCGCGCAGAAAGCGATTCAGCTTTCGGCGCGCTCGATACGCGCCATAAACGGGTACCGCACCAGTCCGAATACCCCACCAAACACGATGTGACTGGCTTGAGTTCAACCACCCTTAACTCACGAAGCACCACTGGCAGCGAGCTTGACAAATAGTCTGGCGGCTTCGTTGCCATGCGACAAAGCGCGCAGTGCAAGGGAGAGTGCTAGCTGTGCGTCGTGGGAGGCCGCGCTACGATCCTGATCGAAGAGCTTGACGGCGTGGCGCATATGCTGCGCTGCCTGCGTGTGAAGCTCCACTGCCGCCGCATGAAGTTTTGCCACGTCCGCGGCACTTACGCCTGAGCCGCTCGATGGAGGCGTTACTGATGGCGTATTGGCGCTGTGCGCGCCGGCGTCGTGTGCCTGATCGATCGCATGCAACGTGTGGCCATGGGCCATCAACGCCGGAAGTGCTGCGTGGGCAAAGTCTTGACCGTCCTCGAAATGCCGCGACGCCTCACGGTGATGTCGCGCGGCCTGCTCGTGGTGTGACGCCGCGGCTTCGAGATGACCTTTCTTGCTGTGCTTCGTGTTCATGCCGGCTCCCGTGCAACTTCAGGAATGACTCGGATGGCGACCGATTCGAAGACACGGTGGCGGGTCGCAAGAAGGTCCTAATCTACTCGCACTTGCGCCTTCTGTGGTATTTGCATCTTGCGGAAAATCGGCATCGCGTTCGCCGGCTTTTCGACCCGGGTCGTTGTCGTCAGCACTCATGCGGCCGTTCGAACGTCGGCGTCGCCCTCTAAGCAGCCGTCGCGCCATCGCAAGTCCATCAGGCCGCAACGGGCCGACATCGAGCGTTCGCGCGATTCTTTGGCACGATTGTCAGCCAGCTTTCCGCGCGTGTGCCTTGGCTACACGGGGGCGTATCCATGGGATCTGCGACGCGCACCGGCGAATCCCAAGGGTAACCGGGCCTCTACGTCTCGATGGACGAACCCGATGAATGGGTCGCATACGCAATTGCGAGCGACAACGCCACACAACGGTCTGAACAACGTCACCGCTCTTTAAGCGATGGGTAATTTCGTGCGGGGGGAACCAGTCGCTGGTGCAAAGTTGCGCTATTTTTGAGATATAAAATGCGAGACAGCCCCCGATGCTGTGGCGGCTTTGCCGAAAGCATGTTCGATTTCCGAGAGGTGAGTCATGAAAATCTGCCGATTGAGGCCGTTCGTCGTTGCTGCAGTGCTTGTGATCGTCGTCCATGGTGGCGCGTTCGCGAAGACCGAAACCTGCCATCCCGCATCGGAGAAGCAGATTGCGGCACTTTTCGATCGCTGGAACGATTCGCTGAAGACTGGCGACCCGGACAAGGTCGTGGCGAACTACGCGCCGCGCTCGATCTTGCTGCCGACCGTCTCCAACAAGCCGCGTTTGACCGTTGAGGAAAAGCTGGACTACTTCAAGCACTTTCTCGAGAAGAGACCCGTCGGCACGATTGACTTTCGCGACATCATGATCGAATGCAACACGGCGATCGACGCGGGGCTCTACTCGTTTCAGTTCGCGGACGGCTCGGTTGTCAAGGCGCGCTATACGTTCACCTATGAGTGGAACGGGCACACATGGCTGATTACCAGCCATCATTCGTCGAAGCTGCCAGAAGGTAATTGAGCGACACGGTTGGCCCAGGGCCTGTTCACGCAAATAATGCGCTTGCGAACGTGCCTTGCCGGTCGCGGCCGCGCGCTCGCCGAAGGCCGCAGCGCCCTGCGCCGCGGCCAATCACGGCGTCCAGCGATACACGACGACGCTGGAGCCGTTGTAATTGTCCTTCGTGATCACGTACTCCCCGGTCGTCCGTCGGTACGACCGCAGTCCGTACATCGAATCCACGTCATTGCCGACGTACACGGCGCCGGGGCGGCTGTTGCTCAACGTATTGTCGAGGCCGCCGGTCGTGAGATTGAACGCGTCGATGTCGGGCACGGTGTGCACGTAGCCGACGAACAGATAGTTGCCGGTTGCCGTGATCGACTTGGGATTGGCGCGGGTGAGGTTGATGACCGGCTTGGGCGTGGTGGTGTTGCCGGCGAGCCAGCCGTGATAAACCTCGATCCGGGTTCCGATCGCCGTCCAGTCCGTGCTGCCGACGATGCCCTGGGCGAGGATCATGGTGTCGCTCTCCGGCAGGTAGATGATCCGTGTCAACGGCGCGATCGTGCCCGGAATGGGCGTCGATCCACCGGCTCCCCAATTCGGCTTGCCGCTGGCGTCGAAGCCGGTCAGTGGGTAGTGCCAGATGGCGTTCGTCTTGTCGAGCCCGGCCCACACGTCGCCTTTGCTGTCGAGGCAGAATCCGTTGCGGACCTTGGCGGTCGCATTGAACGCGGTGCCCGGAAGCGCCGCGTCCGGGATCGCGATGTAGCCGTTTGCGCTGTTGAAGTGGAAGAAGTAGAAGGTGTCGGGATTCTGGCTGGCCGCTACGAGGATCCGGTTTGCGCCGACGGCGGCGAGCTGGCCGAAATGCTCGCCGCGTTCGTGATCGTTGAGGTTGATGCGCGGATCGGACGGATAGGTGATCGGATCGACCGTGTTCGCGACGAAGGTTCCGCCGGCGGAGCCGGTATAGAGATTGGTGCCGCCATAGAAGTACGCGCCGTCGGTAGCCGGATCCGGCGCGGCGATCCCCTCGAAGTTCAGTGACTGCAGCTTCCAGCGCAGATTGCCGACGCTGTCATACGCGTGGATGTCGGTGCCGCCGTCGCGGCCGAGATCCCAGGTTCCGCCCCACGGGTTGTTGAGCACATACAGATTGCCTGCAGAATCCTTGCCGATCCCGACGACGCGGGTAAAGCGCTTGTCGCCGACCTGGCCCTTCGTTCCCGTGGTCGTGTCGAGATATCCGCCCCGAACGCCGAACGTGCCCGCCAGAAACGGCGCGCGCGAGACATCGTAGATCTTGATGTTCATGTCGGGACCCTGATCGCCGATCATCAGACGCGCGGTCGCCGCATCGAAATACAGGGCGGACGGCCGGGAGGATGCGGACAGCCGGATCGCGTTCAGCGGCGCGCCCGCGGGATTGAATTCGACGACCGTACCCGCGTTCTTCTGCGCGACCCAGATGTTTCCCACGCCGTCCAGCGCGAGCGCGCCGGGGCCGGAGACGGTGATATCACGCTGCCAGACGCCGGCGGTGGTGTAGACACGCACGCGATTGCCGGGGAAGTCGCTCGCGTAAAGCAGCGAGCCCGACGTCGCGAGTCCGGTGACGACATCGGCGCGCCTTTCCGTCGTCGTCGCGCTGACCGGGATGAGCAGATCGCGGGTCTGACTGCTTCGGTTGTACCGCCCCACGGCGCCGCTGCCGTACGTAGATTTGAACTGCAACGCGGCGAAGATCGACGTGGCGTTGCCGGTAATCGCGCTGCCCTGGAATTCGTTGTGCGCGCCGATCGAGCCGATGCTTTTGCGGTTCTGGTAGATCGCAACGCCGCCCTCGTTTTCGTCCCACATCGACGCGGTATAGATGACGCCGTCGGGCGCGATCCACATCGAACGCGCAACGCTGCCCACGCGGCTGGCGTTGGTCCCGTATGTATTCGCCAGCCAGTCGGTCATGTATGCCCCGTGACACGCCGGCGTCGCCGTAATGGTCAGCACGGCGGCAAGAAATGCAGCATGGATTTGCTTCATGGTCTGTGTCAGTCTTTACGTGTTTTCCGTCACCCCGCGTGCGGATCATCATTGTCCGATTCGTCGATGACAATCGATACCGTTCCGGACAGGGTTTACCGGTGCACGCAGGCAATGCCCCGCTTTCGATCGTGGTCGATGGCGCCTGACAAAGTCATGAACGACGTTGAATGGATGCTTTCAGGAATGCAGAACGTCTGGACGCGTATGGTCGGAGTCAGTCGAGCGTAACCGGACGGTAAGTCATTCCCGGTTGAAGGTGCTCAATATCCGTCGAAGGGTCGCTTCGGCCGTGCGGTAGGCCAACGTACCTGAGTGAGTGACTCGTGCACATTGAGAATTGCCATCGTGACAGCTGTGGGTCGACCAGTTGAATCCACGGTCGGTTGTGTCCGACCGCGTCGGGCGGCAGTCGGCAAAAAAACGACGGTCAACGTTGTTGCTTCGAATGCCCCTTCTTTGCCCCAAGGCTGACCCTCTGGGTTAGCGCGATGCCCATGGAACAGGCCGGGGTGCGACCGGCCCGTTGTCGTTGTGTCGTTAGATGGGTACAGCGTTGCCTGGAGACTGCGGAAGCGCTGCGCCTTCCATCACGCTGCCTTGACGAGTCCAAGTTGTTGCAGCGCGGTCACGCCGTCGTCCAGCCCGATTTCTTCAACTATCTTGCCGTCCTTGAGCCGAAGCACGGTCGTGCCGGTGAAGCGCATTTTCCGACCGGTCGCAGCAGGCAACGATCCAAAGAGGAAATCGCTGAATGCCGGACCGGTATGTGTGCCGCCCCCCTCCCAGCGGCCAACGACATAATCTCCCTCGGCGATGAGATCCGCCGCGCCCCAGAAGTTGAGGTCCGGGAACGCTTCGCGGAAATCGGTCATGAATGCCTTGATGTCCTCGCGACCACGCCGCGGTTCGTGTAGCGAGTATTGAAGAAGCATGTCGGGCGCGGCAAGTTCATCGACGATGTCGAGATTGCATGTCTCGCCCCAGAAATCGGTGAACCAGCGGCCCACGATGGCCTTGTTGTCATCTTCCTTTGACATGGTGAACTCCTCATTGACTGAAGTTGGGAGAGGGAAACGCAATCGCTTCCCTCTGCCTGAACGATATTGGCGCAAGCAGTCGCGCGCCCCCTGTTTCTTGCTGCAATACTCGATAAACCGACACGCGGCTGATGGCGGCGATGGTCTTTACGCGTATCGTTCGGCTGACATGCATCACGTCGGAGTGAGCAACGACGACAAGACGGCATGGCCGTTTGCGTCAAGCGTCACTTTGTGTCCGCGCAATTGGACAGCAAGAATCGGGGTGCCTGCGCCGGGCCGCGGTCATATCACGTCCACGTAGTCGCACAGCAGGCGAGGTCGTCGGACGAAAAATGGTGCCCTCGACCAAAATCGGAAATGGACAATCGAGCGTCAGCAGTACGTCGGTGACGTGACGCGCGCAGTCGATGGCGCGAGCGCGACCAACCCCGCCCGATCGCCGTTCGCCGCCGGGTGGTGATGCCTGCCGGCCATCTGAAACAAGCCTACACTCACCCATGCCCCGCGCGACCTGAATACTGGCCGCCGCATCAGATCGACGGCCGCGGGCGGACAGATTCGTTCCTCATGGCGCCGCGCATTCGCGGCAAAGGAGATGCCATGGAAAAGATCCCCAAAACCACGGCCTTGTTCATTGCCGGCTTTGGCCCGATCGTGATTGATGCCCAGGCAAGCCGCGAGCTTTACAGTCGGGCCTTCGGTATCCCCTTCAAGGAAGAGAAAGGTGGCTATCTCCACACGGAGAGCCTGAAAGGCGCAAACACCTTCGCCTTGTGGCCGCTCTCTCAGGCCGCTCAGTCGTGCTTCGGCACGGATTCGTGGTGTGCTGACGTACCCGTCCCGCAAGCCTGGATCGAGTTTGATGTCGACAACGTCGAAACGGCTACGGCGGAACTCGAATCACGCGGATATCGGATGCTGGTCAAGAATCGGAATGAGCCGTGGGGCCAGACTGTCAGCCGCTTCATCGGGCCGGAAGGATTGCTGGTGGGAATCACCTTTACGCCATCGATGCGCGAAGACAAATGATGGCGCCCAAAGTGGCACATCCTTCGGCTGATGCCTGACCAGGCCTGCGAGCGGCACACACCAGCAGGTTCGCCACGATGATGCCGGCGGTCAGCGGCACGTACAGCCAGCCACGCAATCCAGCGAGCCCGCGATGTAGAGCCCGATGTGCCGGCCAGCAGCACCGGCTTGCGCCCGTGGCGGTCCGACAGCGGCCCAGCTCGACGGACGCGTCAAAGATCGAGCACGAGCGGCTCGCCGGCCCCGGCAGCGGGCTGCGCGACGCAGAGCAATGCGCAACCCGTCTCGACGGGGGCGTCCGGTGTCTGCACGTAGTCGACCTGCCCCGCCAGCACGCGAGTCGCGCACGTGCCGCATGCGCCCGAGCGGCATTCGAACGGCACGTCGATGCGCTGCGCTTCGGCGAGTTCGAGCAGGCTGCCGTCGGCGGGCGTCCACGTCGCTGCGCGCCCCGTCCGGCGAAACGTGACCGTCGTTGTGACCGTTCCAAGCTCGCCGGCCGGCGCGCTGGCCGCATGCGCCGGCTTGCGCGTCACGCTCGACGGCCCGAATGCCTCGAAGCGGATGCGCTCGTCGGCCACGTTGAGCGCGCGCAAGCCTTCATACAGATCGCGCATGAACGCGGAAGGCCCGCACAGATAGAAGTCGTAGTCGTCGAACGGCAGGATGCGCTTCAACTGCGCGACATCGACGCGGCCCGGTCGCGCGAGTCCGCCCTCTTCATGCCGGCTGTCGAACCAGTGCAGCGACAAGCGCGCATCGGCAGCGGCCCGCTGCATCAGTTCCGCCGCGAACGGACGATCGACCGCCGTGCGTGCGCCGTGCACGAAGATCACGCGCCGCGACGGATTGTCGTCGGCGAGCGCGCGATCCAGCATCGCGATCATCGGCGTGATGCCGATGCCCGCCGAAATCAGCACGGCCGGGCGCGGGCTCGACATGTCGAACGTGAAATGGCCGCGCGGCGTCTGAGCATCGATGACCGCACCGGCCTGCGCATGGTCGTGCAGCCACGTCGATACGAGACCCTCGCGCTTCACCGTGATCCTGTAACGCCGGCCGTCGGAAGCAGCGGACAACGTATAGCTGCGCATGACCGGTGTGCCGCGTCCCGGCATCGAGATGCGGATCGGTACGTGTTGCCCCGCTTCGTAGGACGGCAATGCGCCGCCGTCTGCCGCCTCGAAATGGAACGAACGGATCGCGCGTGCTTCGTCGATGATGGCAGTCATGCGAAGCGGTCGCCAGGTCGGTGGGGATTCCGTTTGTGCACTCGATGCCGCTGGAGCGTTCGACACCATTGACGCTGCTGACACCGGCGAAGGTGAAGCCGAAGCCGAAGCCGAAGCCGAAGCCGAAGCCGAAGCCGAAGCCGAAGCCGAAGCCGAAGCCGAAGCCGGCAGCGTATGCCCACGCCTGCCCGGCGCCAAGCCGTCGACAGACGCATCGGACGCCGCCCCACCGGCGTCATTCAAACCGCTACGCGCGACGCGATCCGCAAACTGCGGCGCCCATTCGACCGTCGACCACCGGAACGGCATGACCGCCGCGCTGCGCCGCACTTCCTGCACGCGATACCGCACGACCCGCTGCGCGCCGTCGAACGACGCGACGAGCGGTCCGTCCCAGACGATTTCGGCCAGCGCGGCGACATACAGCACATCGCCGCGCTCGAAATCCACGAACAGCAGGCCTGCGCGCGGGTCATGCAGCAGGTTGCCGAGCGTGTTGAAGAAGCGGTTGCCGCTGAAATCCGGCGTCGTCAGCGTCCACGCATCGTCGACGCGCACGAAGCCCGGCGTCCCGCCGCGATGCGACACGTCCACGCCGCCCGCCGCGCCCGCGTCCGCCGACGTATTCGCGCTCGCGACGAAGAACGTATCCGCCTGCGCGAGCAACGCGCGATCGGCGTCGCTCAGGCGATCCGACCGTTCGAGCCGACGCGGCTCGGCGCCACCGCGCGGCTCGAACACCGGCGTACGACCCTGGATGTATTTCGCACAGTTGCCGAAGCTCTGCTCGACCGCGAGCGTCAGCGCGTGGCCGTCCACCGCCTGCACGACGCCGTTCACGCGATTGCGGCGGCGCGTGGCGAACTCGATGCCGAGCCCGCCGAGTTGCGCGCCGGCCCGCCATGCGCCGTCGAGCGGATCGCCGGGCAGTGTGTCGCCGGCGATCCGCAGCGTGCGCGGATCGGGCGACCACACGAAACCCGGCGCGCCCACCCGCAACGTCGCCCAAGGCTGGCCGCCCGCATCGACGCCGCCGAGCACGAAGAACGGCAATTGCGCATAGAACGTCCGGTGCTGGTCGGGCATGAAGCGCCGGATCCCGCGCCGTCCGGCGGCCCCCGCCGCCTCGGCCACGCCCGCACGCTGCTGCACCGCGAGCTCACCCGCGTGAAACGGCGGGACGTCCAGTTCCCAGCCCGGAATCGCAACAGTCGGCGCAGGCATCGCTTGCACTCCTGATGAAGATGACGTGATACATGCGTCACGCGGCGAGCAAACCCGCCCGTGTCGTCGGCATCGCGACGAACCCGGGCAGCGCCTCGACCCGCGCCAGCCACGCGCGCACGTGCGGATACGGCGCGAGCGACACGCCGCCTTCCGGCGCATGCGCGATGTATGTGTAGGCGGCAACGTCGGCGATGGTCGGCCGCGCGCCGGCGGCGAACGGCTTGTCCGCCAGTTCCGCGTCGATCGCGTCGAACAGCTTGATCGCCGTGCGCTTCGCGGCTTCGTGATCGAGCGGCGCGCCGAACACGGTCACGAGCCGCGCCGCGCACGGGCCCGCCGCGATCGGGCCGGCCGCGAGCGACAGCCAGCGCTGCACGGCCGCCGCGCCGGCAGGATCGTCGGGCAGCCATTGCGCGTCGCCGTAGCGTTTCGCGAGATAGACGAGGATCGCATTCGAATCGGCCAGCACGAGGCCGCCGTCGTCGATCACCGGCACCTGCCCGAACGGATTCAGCGCGAGAAAGGCCGGCCGGCGCTGCTCGCCGGCGCGGAGATCGACTTCGACAGTCTCGAACGGCACGCCGAGCATCGACAGGAACAGGCGCACGCGATGCGCATGCCCCGACAGCAGGTACGAATAGACGCGGATGGGAGAAGCGGGCTTGCCTGCGGCCGACATGGGGACACTCCGGAATCACGCGCCGCCGGGAATCGGCGACGAACGGCCCCAGCGTAGCGCTCGCCGGCCGTCGCCAGAAGACGGATAATCGCGGAAACATCTTCCTCTCCGACAGGACAATCGACGATGGCGGATCTGCGCGACGTGAACCTGAACCGGCTGGCGATCTTCGTGGCGGTGGTCGAAGCGGGCTCGCTGACGGCCGCGGCCGAGCGGCTCGGCCTCGCGAAGACGGTGGTCAGCACGCACATGCAGCGACTCGAATCCGAAGTCGGCGCGAACCTGCTCGTGCGCACGACGCGGCGGCTCGCCGTGACCGACGCGGGGCGTGCGTTTTACGATGCGTGCCGCGACATCGTGCGGGCGGCCGAGCACGCGCTCGATGCAGTGTCGTCGGAATCAGGGCCGCTGCGCGGCACGCTGCGCGTGAGCGCGCCGATCGACTACGGCGCGCAGGTCGTCGCGCCGGCGATCGTCGCGCTGCGCGACGCGCATCCGGCACTCGACGTCGAGCTGATCGCGAACGACCGGCTCGTCGACCTCGTCGCGGACAACATCGACGTCGCAGTGCGGATCGGCCGGCTCGCGGATTCGAATTACCGTGCGGTACAGCTCGGCGAATACGAGAAATGGCCGGTGGCGAGCCCCGCGTTCGTCGCGCGCTGGGGCATGCCGCGCGACCCGGCCGCGCTCGCGGCGCTGCCGTTCGTGATGCTGTCGTCGCTGCCGCGCCCGCAGACGCTCGAACTCGAGAACACGCGCGGCGGCAAGGTGTCGGTGCGCTGCAGCGCGCACGTCGTGTCGAACACCGCGACCGCGTGCCGCGCGATTGCACTCGCGGGCGGCGGCTTCGGGCTGCTGACCGATTTCTCGATCGCGGACGATGTCGCCGCAGGACGGCTCGTGCGCCTGCTGCCCGCGTGGCGCTCGCCGCCGGCGGGGATCCACGCGGTGTTTCCGTCGACGCGGCTGCCGTCGCCGAAGGTGCGGGCTTTCATCGACGCGATGCGCGAGAGGATCGGCGAGGCGCCGGCGCGGGCGGCGCGGGCGCGCGGGACGGGGGCGAAGCGGGCTGCCGGATAAATCGTGCCGCACGAGTCAGGCGTTCAACCGCTGCGAAGTAGCCTTCTCATGAGAAGGGATTTCAGATCCTTGCGGGTGTCACACACGATGTGAATGTATGCGACGTCGCCGCGAACTTCGTAGATGATACGATTCATTCCGGCGATCACCTGACGAAACTGCGTCAGATTAATGTTGACCAGCTCCTCGGGAATCCAGCCTCGGTTCGGGTAGGACTGGATCACGGCAATGGCGTCCTTGATCTTGCTGTAGGTGGCCTGCCACGTCTCGACTCCGAAGTTTGACTGGATGTAGCGCTTCAGATACTTCAGATCCGCTTCCGCTGACCGCAGGATCACGACACGAAGCGTCATTGCTCGTCATCCTTGTCGAGTTCCTCGAATACATCTTCGACAGGACGGAAGTGTCCTTGCTCGATCTCGCGATTGCCGAGGGCAAGAAGCTTCAGGAGCGCAAGTGTCTCTTCATGCTCCTCAAACGACTTGATGTCCATGACCACGAGCTTGGCCTCACCGTTCTGGGTGATGAGCATCGGCTCACGGCTCTCCGAAATATCTTTGACTATCTCCGCGGCGTGACTCTTCAGGTAGCTGATCGGCTTGACCTGGGTGGAGAACTTCATGACGGCACCTCGTCCTGTCCGATGGAAACAGGACTGATTATAGACCGAATTCAGTCTCAAAATTGACGAGGATTCAGCCCACAGCCACGGCACCCGTCACACGCCACCAAACCGTTGCCCCAGCGGACACCGGCAGGACGGCCCCCACCCGCCCCGCCGGCCATTCCGTTCCCCTACCCGCCCAGCCGCTTCGCCAGCAGCGACGTCATCGCCATCCCCGTATAAGTCGGATTCCACGACCCCGGCGACGGGAACAGCATGCTTCCCGTGCCGTACAGATTGCCGATCCCGTGCACCTTGCCCGATGTATCGGTAACCGAATCGTTCGGCGAATCGCCCATCCACAGCGTACCGGCCTCATGGAACACCATCCGCGAATCGATCGGCGGCATGTCGGCCCGCCACGTGATGTCGAGCGGCTCGTTGTCCGGTGCATGCATGTACTGCACCGGCGCGCCGGCCGACAGCACGCGCACGATGTCCTTCACCGACTGGTTCATCTTGCGCCGCGCGTCCGCATCCTGCGGCCGCTCGTGCAGCGTGATGAGCGTCTGCCCGTTGCGCAGGCTCACGCGGTTCCAGCTCTTCGGGCTGCGCTCGCCGAGCATTTCGCCGAGCGCCTGCACGAGCACGTACACATAGCCCGGCTCGCGGTACATCGCGAGCGATTGCGCGGACGACGCGTCGGGCAGCACCCGATACAGCAGGTCCTCATCCTCGGCCGGACGCGGATTGAACACGACCGAGATGTGGTTGTGGAAGAACCGCTCGTCGTCGACCTGGCTGAGCTGGTAATACGCGCACACCTGCAGCTGGTCCGCGATCGCCGGGAAATGCCCGGCCGGAATCCGGAACGTCAGCGCCGAGCGGTTGTGCACGCACAGGTTCTTGCCGAGCAGCGGATGCTCGGGCAGCGCGGTCAGGCACAGCGCGGCCGCCTCGATCGTGTTGTTCGCGAGCACGATGCGGGCCGCGCCGACGTCGAGAGTCATCGTCCGGTGCTGGTCGGTCGACACGAGTTCGAGCCGCGAGATGCGGCCGCCGTCCGCGTGCATCCGCGCGACCGTCGTGAGCGGCACGACCTTCAGGCGGTCCCGGTACGCCTGCGCCAGCGCAACCAGCGTCTTGACCGGCGCGTACTTCGCGAACTGGCCGGGCGCGACGTCCGCGCCGGTCGCCATCGCGCTGTCGAGATCCGACGGCATCGTCAGCGGCACCGCGCACGCGATGCTTGCATTGCCTTCGAATAGCCGCGCCTTCGCGATCGTGTCGAGCGTCCGGTTGTCGTTGCCCGCGCAGGCGAGGCTGAAGCGCCGGCCGATGCGCTCGCCGGCCGGATACCACTCGGCGTCGAGCGACGCGACGACCGACGCCGGCCAGTGCGGGAACTCGTACGGCCGCGGCTGCGGCACCCATGCGTTCCAGAACAGCGCGCGCCCGCCGACATACGGCTGCTGCGGCGCCAGCGTGAAATTGCCGTCAAGGATCCACGGCGACACGGCGGGCCCGTACACCGCGTTCACGTAGGCGGGCGGCAGGTTCTGCGCGTGGTCGGGGAAGAAGATCGAGCCCTTCTCCAGCACGAGCACGCGCCCGTTGCCCGAGCGCATGATGCGCTCGGCAAACGTCGTGCCGTACGCGCCACCGCCGATCACGACGTAGTCGTACTGCCGCTTCAGGTCGTCCCAGTTACCGAGAAAGTACTGCGCGAGATTCGACAGCACGGGCTGCGATACGCCCGTCCGTTCGACCGACAGAAAGGTTTCGAGGCTCACGATCGCTCTCCTTCACGATGCGCGCGCAATGCGTGCACGATGCGCTCACAGGAACACCGCACGGCTCTGGATCGCCGCCGGCGCCGACATGAAGGTCTGGACCGCATGCGCATGCGCGCCGTCGAGCAGCGCCTTCATCGCCTGCTGCATCGGGTGGCGGCTCAGGCCATAGCGCACGCTCACGCGGTGCGCGTCCTCGGGTTTCAGCCAGAAAGTCTTGAACGGCTGCAGGATGTTCCAGCGGCACGCGATCGCGCGTCCGTCGTGATGGCCGTATTCGGTGATCGACGAGATGTTGCCGGGCACCGGCGTCAGGCCGTTCAGATCGGCGACGCACGTGAAGATGTCCTCGGCCGCCATCTGCGGATCGTTGACGCGGAAGCTCCACGTCTCGACCCATTCCGGCTCGTAGAACGACACGTTCGGCTTGCGCACCGGGTTCAGCGACGGCAGGTTCACGCCGAACGTGGTCTTGAACTTCGGCTCGCCGAACAGCTTCTCGCCCGCCTCGATCGCGACGTCGCTGTCGCACGGCACGTACACGCGGTGATTGCCCATCAGCTTGGTCTGGTCGTCGCCCATCACCCATTGCTCGAAGCTCACCTCCGGCAGCGAGGCCGCCTGCGCGGCCGGAAACGCGACGATGTTGAGCTCCAGCTCCTGCGTGACGCCGATGCAGCTCGCCGGCCACTTTTCGGACGGCTGATCGACGCCGCCCGAGAATTGGCCCGTATAAGCCTGGAAGTTGAACGCGACGGACGCGCGGCCGCCGAACAGCGCCGGACGCAGCAGCGTGTTCTGCAGGAACGGCGTCACCCGGTTCGCGTCGACGAGAAAATGCACGACACAGTTGATCAGCGATGAATAGTAGAACGGCATCGTCAGCGGAGCGGGCACGGAAGGCAGTTGGGTCGACATGAACGTCTCCTTGGAAGGTGACAGGCAGTAATCAGCAGTGTTCAGGAAAGGGCCGCGTCCGACGAGGCCGGCGGTGCGTATTCAAACGTCGGCGCCGCGTGCAGCCGCGTCGCTTGCCCCGGCAGCGGATTGTTCACGAGGCGCAGAAACAGGTCCTTCAGCGTGAACATGCGGCCGATGCCCTGCTGCAGCAGCGCCGGTTCGCCGTTGAACGCGCGCTCGATCGTCCGCAGGAAATCCCAGTACGTGACATTGAACGCCTGCGCATGCGCGAGGATTTCCGGCGCGTCGCGGTAGTCTTCGAGCTTGCTGTTCGGCCGGATCGGGATCGCCGCGCCCCAGTCGACCTCGAGCGGCTTGCCGGTCGGGCCGCTTTCGACCGTGTCGCCCCGCTGGTATTCGCGCCCGGCCAGCAGTTCGTTGAAGCGGAAGAAATGCGCGACCTCCGGAAAGCTCTTGTAGCGCTCGCGGTTGCCGGTCCAGATCGTGTCGCTCACGCCTTCGCCCTGGTCGCGGATGGTCTCGAGCGCGAACTGCGCCGACAGCTGGTCGGTAATCGGGAACGTCGCGCCCGCGCCGTCGTAGTAGAACCCCTCGCCCACCTGCCGCGACGGATCGCCGATGAACGTGCGTGCCGCGCCGTAGCGGTGCACGAACCCGCACAGCTTCGCCTGGATGCGCACGTAGAACTCGCCGATCGTCATGTCCGTCTGCACCGGATGGGCCCGGAACAGCACGTTGCCACGCAGCGTGCGCGGCCGTTCGATCGCGCAGCCCTGCACGACCGCATCTCGCGAGAACCCGAACAGGTTCACCTTGATCCCGTCGATGTCGAACGGCAGCGGCGCCGGATACGCGGGTATGAATGTCGGGGCGCTCGTCTGCGGCGCGCCGCCGAGCGCGTTCATCACGTTCGCGACGAGCGTCATGTGCAGCATCTCCTCGACGACGACCGAGCGCAGCACCTCGACCGCGCGCCAGCCGCTGTTCGGTGCGAGCGTGTAGAGCGCCGTGAGATACGGCGGGATCGTCGCGTGCTCGAGGATCAGCGCCTGCTGCAGGTCTTCCAGCAGGTTCTTCCGGTCGGTGTCGATATCCGTCGAGCCGATTACGTCGGCCAGCTCGCCGAACGTCCGGTCGAGCGTCGGGATGGTTGCGTCGAGGCCGATGTGCGGCAGGTGCTCGAGCAGGCTGGCCGCGTCGATGCCGGATGTGCCGGATGTGTCAAGCGCGCCGGCCTGCGCCGCCTGGTACGCATGCAGCAGGCGGACTTTTTCCGTGAGGTTCATACGGTTGCTCCCGTGTGGATGCGCGGTTCGCGGCCCAGCGCCTGTTCGATCCGGTCGGCGGCGAGGAAGCTGAGCGACGCGCCCGTCAGGGTCGGGTTGGACGTGCCGCTCGTGGTCATGCTGCCGCAGCCCACCACGTAGAGGTTGTCGTGATCCCATGCGCGCAGGTCGGCGTTCACGACCGAGTCGTGCCGGTAGCTGCCCATCCGGTGCCCGCCCATGTAATGTCCGGCGCCCTGGTAGTTGAACGTGTGCCCTTGGTAGTCGAATTTCGGCTGATCGTCGAACGGCTTCGTACGGTCCGCCACGTCGCACAGCGAGAAGATGTGGTCGGACACCTGGCGCGCGAACGCGAAGCCGGCGCGCGTATAGTCGCCGACGTCGTAATGGATCACCGGCCGGTAGTTGCCGAGGATGTCGCGATAGCGATCGTCGATCTCCACCCGGTTGCCGGCTTCCGGCAACTGCTCGACGAGGATCCCGAAGCGCACCTGGCGCGTCACGCGCGCGACGAGTTCGCGTTGCAGCTTGCGCCCCCACAGGTTGCCGTCGACGAAATCCTTCACGTCGGTCCCAGGCGCCCCCGTCGGCCAGCCCCAGCCCTCGTTGCCGATCTCGATGCGGAACGACGCGGTGTGGCTGCGGAACGCGCCCCAGCGCATGCCTTCGATTCCCGACGTCGCGATCGGCCCGCGAAACGGCCAGACCTGCCGCGGCGCGAGCCCCCAGGTCAGCAGCTCCGGGTGGTCCATCAGCCCGACGCCGACGAGCCCGCTGCTGTTCGCCGCATCCGACGCGAGCAGCAGCTTCGCGTTCTCCACGGGCGCCGCGCACAGCACGACGATGTCGCCGCGGGCCTCCAGGGTCCGGTGTCCGGCGTCGCCCGGCTTGTCGTAGCTCAGCACCGTCACGCCGGTGATCCGGCCGGTGTCGCGATCGATCTTCAGCTTGCTCGCGACGCATTGCGTGACGAGCGTCACCCACTCGCCCTGGCTCGCGACGAGCGTCTTCATCGCGTTGTACTTCGCCTGCACCGGACAGATCGGCACGCAGCTCGTGTTGCCCATGCAGCGATGCCCGATCGCGCGCGAGCTGACCGCGCCGACCGGCACGTAGCCGTTGCCGCCGTCATAGGCCGGGTTCGGCACGCCGTTGCGCCCGGCGGGCGTGCCGATCACGTCGAGCGGATGCGCGCCGTCGTCCAGACCGAAGCTGCGCCCCTTGAGCTTCTCGGCGAACAGCTGGTCGACGACGCTCGGCGGCAGCCCGTGCATCGGATACACATAGCCCTCCGGAAAGCGCTGGCCGTGATACGCCTGCTCCTCGACGTTCGCGGATACGCCGAGCTCGCGTTCGGCCAGCTCGTAGTAGCGCGAGAACGTGTCGTACGACAGCGGCCAGTCCTGCGCGACGTTGTACAGGCTGCGCATTTTGAAATCCTCGGGCAGCATCCGGAGCGACGTGCCGAGCCAGTGCAGCGTCGTGCCGCCCGCGTAGCGCGTGTAGGTGCTGCGATACGGCAACGGCCCGCGCTGCACGAAATATGCGTCGTCCTTTTTCTTCTCTTCGCTCCTTGCGCTCTTCGCGCCCTCGCGCACGATGTCGATCTGCGTCTCGTTCGGCTGCGGCGCGTCCGGGTTGTTCGGGTACGGCGCCTGCGGCACCTTCGCGAGCTCCGTGTAATACGTGTCGAGGAACTGCGTGTAGTGCGTGAAGTTCAGCCCTGAACCGGTGCCCGCCTCGAGCAGCAGCACACGGCGTTTGTGCTCGGCCAGCCGGCGCGCGACGATGGCCCCCATGATGCCCGCGCCGACGATGACGACGTCGTAACGCCGCTCAAGCGCGCTCTGCGCTGCTTCGATCTTCATTGCTGGATTCCCCGGTGGAGCCGGGCGCGGCCCGGCGGGACATGCGGGATGGCCTGCAGGACGGGTAAGCGGCCCCGGCAGGACGGACGGCGCGGCGGCCGTTCAGCGCAGCGGCGGCGCCGATGGCGGGCTGGACCACGCGGCCCAGCCCTGCTGTTTCGCGCCAGGCGGGTGGGCGCCGACGAGCGGCCACACGAGCGCCTCCTGGTACGCGCGCGCGGAGATCACGCGATCCGCGTCGGACTGGCCGGCGGGCAGGTGCGCCTTGCACCAGTCAGGGTCAAGGTGGTTCCACGTGCCCGTGTACCAGGCGTTCAGCAGGTTGCGCGTCAGCGGCCCGTAAGTGCCATGCAGCAGCAGCTCGCGCATCGCTTGTTCCTTGTCCGGCCCGTCTGCCGGTACGGCGGTCAGATTCGTCATCCATTCGTCGAAGATCTCGCCGCCGACCTTCGCGACGAAGAAATCGCACAGGGTTTCGCCGATGCCCGTGCCGCGCAGCGTGAACAGCGTGAATTCGAGAATTTTCGAGCTGTTTTTCATGAAAACCGAATGGCGCTGGATATCGCCATTGCCACGACCGGCATTTTCGTTATTCATTTTTCAATTCGCCCAGAATTTGAATAAACCAGCAGTTCACCCATGAATATCGAACCGTCGCCGGCCGGCAGGCGCAAAACGTCCGCCGGCCGCGTGAACGCAGGCGCGCCGACGCGCGCCCCGTCCTCCTGGCCAAGCCGTGCAACGCTCGATGTCAGGTCATGATGTGGCGCACCAGCGCGCGCCAGACAAAAAAGAGAATTGGCCCCCGATTTTTCGTCGAATCTTGCGGCGTGTTAATCATTCGATTAAGCCGCCTCGTCGTGAGGACAATATATTCGACGAATTCAGAAAAAGCCAAGGACGCTAGCCGATTGATTTTTTAATTAGAATCCGGCGTGCCGTTGAGAAACGCTATGGGCGCGAACGCAGTCTTTTTGCTGTCATTTTTGCGTCGCGGCGGGCGCCGCTTGTCCCGCCCGCTACCCCGCCGACCGCAGCGTCCCGAGCAGCACCTTCCTGCAGCTCGCGATCATCAGCGCTTCCGGATCGCGATAGCCGGTCAGCAGCCACGCGGCGCCGACGTTCGTCATCGCGCCGACGAGCGCGAGCCCGATCAGCCGCTGCTCGGCCCGCTCCGCCGCCGTGGCCGCTTCGCCCGACGCGCCGATCGCCATGATCAGCTTGCCGAAGTCGATCAGCACGCGCTGATACGTCGCGTCGGTCTCGGCACTCACGCCCATCACCTCAAGCATCAGCACGCGCGCCGCGCACGGGTCGCGCAGGAACGCAAAGAACGCGGCCAGCCCCGCGTCGACGCGCGCCTCCAGATCGCCGCCGCGCGCGGCCACCGCCTGCGCGACCGCGTCGTGCAGCTGTTCCGCATGATGCAGGTAGGTGCAGCGCAGCAAATCGTCGGTGCTGTCGAACGCCGCATAGAAATAACGGTCGTTGAGCTTCGCTTCCTGACAGATCGACCGCACGGTCGCCTTCCGGAAGCCGACCGTGCCGAACACGCGCGTCGCCGCGCGGATCAACGCGTCGCGGCGCTCCGCCGCACGTACCTCGGGCGCCACGCCGCCGTACGCGCGGCCCCGTTTATCCGTTTCGAGTGCTTTCTCCATTGCGCTATTTGACATCAGGACACCCGAAAACTAAAGTGGTGACGACCAACACCACAATAGACGCGCCGCCGCCGCAGCGCAAGCGGCGCGCGCACACGGGCGCCGCGCTCCCGACCACGCCGACCAAGGATCTCGCATGACTTCGACGACGACCGACCGGCGCGCTGCGCCACCCGTCAACGACGGCCACGCCGCCGCGACCGGCACGCGCCGCGACGATCACCGACAGGCCGACCTCGACGTGCTGATCGTCGGCGCCGGCCTGTCCGGCATCGGCGCGGCCTATCACCTGAAGCAGCGCTGCCCGTTCGCGAGCGTCGCGATCCTCGAGGCCCGCGACGCGATCGGTGGCACCTGGGACCTGTTTCGCTATCCGGGCATCCGTTCGGATTCCGACATGTTCACGCTCGGCTACAGCTTCCGCCCGTGGCACAGCGACAAGGCGATCTCCGACGGCCAGACGATCCTCGACTACATCCGCGACACCGCGCGCACCTACGGCATCGACAAGACGATCCGCTACGGCCACAAGGTCGTCGGCGCAGACTGGGATTCGGCACGCGCGCGCTGGGCGGTGCGCGTCGAACGCACGCGCGGCGACACCGTCGAGCCGCTCGTGCTGACCTGCCGCTTCCTCTACATGTGCAGCGGCTACTACGACTACGACGCGGGCTATCTGCCCGACTGGCCCGGCTTGGACACGTTCGCGGGCAGCCTCGTGCATCCGCAGCACTGGCCGAAGGACCTGTCGTACGCGAACCGGCGCGTGGTCGTGATCGGCAGCGGCGCGACCGCGGTGACGCTCGTGCCGTCGATGGCAGGCGTTGCGAAGCACGTGACGATGCTGCAGCGTTCGCCGACCTACATCGTGTCGCTGCCCGCGCGCGACAGAATCGCGAACGCGCTGCGCCGCGTGCTGCCGTCGCGGCTCGCGCACCGGCTAGTGCGCGTGAAGAACGTACTGCTGACGATGTACTTCTACAACCTCGCGCGCCGCAAGCCCGACCAAACGAAGAAGTTCATCATCCGCGCGGCGGGCAAGCAGGTCGGCGCCGGCTTCGACGTCACGAAGCACCTGACGCCGCGCTACAAGCCGTGGGACCAGCGCGTGTGCCTCGTGCCGAATGGCGACCTGTTCAAGGCGATCCGCGCGGGCCGCGCGTCGATCGTCACCGACGAGATCGAGCGCTTCACGCCGACCGGCCTGCAGCTGAAGAGCGGCCAGCGGCTGGACGCGGACGTGATCGTCACCGCGACCGGCCTGAAGGTGAAGATGCTCGGCGGTGCGAAGCTCACGGTCGACGGCCGCGCGGTCGACCTGTCGGAGACTGTGTCGTACAAGGGGATGATGTACAGCGGCGTGCCGAACCTCGCGTCGTCGTTCGGCTACACGAACGCGTCGTGGACGCTGAAGGCCGAGCTGATCGCGCGCTACGTGTGCCGGCTGCTCAACCACATGCGCGCAAACGGCTACGATACCTGTATGCCGCGCCTCGCGCCCGGCGACCTCGGCGACGTGCCGGCGGTGAACCTCAGCTCGGGCTACATCCAGCGTGCAGCCGGGATCCTGCCGAAACAGGGGCAGAAGAAGCCGTGGAAATTCCACCAGAACTACGTGCTGGACCTCGCGTCGCTGAAGTTCAGCCCGCTCGCCGATTCGGCGATGCATTTCGAACGGCGCGCGAAGGCCGACGCGGCTGCTGCGCCGCATTCGCAACCTGCGCTTGAAACCCGCGCCTGAAACCCGATGAGGACGACATGAGCCATGCTTTCCATCTGATCCAGCACGTGCTGATCGGCGTCGCCGCGGTGCTCGCGGCGCTCGCGCTGTTCACCGGGTACGTCGCGCGGCGCGTGACGCGCGCGTTCCCGCCCGAAGGCCGCTTCGTCGATGTCGGCGGCGACCGCATCCATTACGTCGAGTACGGCAACGGCCCGCCGATCGTGTTCGTGCACGGGCTCGCGGGGCAATGGCGCAATTTCGCGTACCTGCCGCTGCAGCAGCTCGGGGAACGGCATCGCGTGATCCTGATCGACCGGCCGGGCGCCGGCCGCTCGGTGCGCGGCGCGCGCTCGCAAGCGAACATCTACGCGCAGGCGCGCACGGTCGCCGGCTTCATCGACGCGCTGCAACTCGACAAGCCGGTGCTCGTCGGCCATTCGCTCGGCGGCGCGATCGCGCTCGCGGTCGGTCTCAATCATCCGGAGCGCGTGAGCCGCCTCGCGCTGATCGCGCCGCTCACGCATCCGGAAGCCGCGCCGCCGGGGCCGTTCCGCGCGCTGCTGATCCCGTCGAAGCTCGTGCGCCACTTCGTATCGTGGACCTTCGCGATTCCGATGACGATCCTGACCGGCCGCAAGGCGGTCAGCGCGGTGTTCGCGCCGGAAGCTGTGCCGCACGATTTCCCGACCAAGGGCGGCGGACTGCTCGGGCTGCGGCCGCGCAGTTTCTACGCGACGTCGTCGGACCTGATCGCGGTGCCCGACGATCTGCCCGCGATGGAACGCCGCTACGCGTCGCTCGCGCTGCCGGTCGACGTGCTGTACGGGCGCAGCGACCGCATCCTGAACTGGCGCAATCACGGCGAGGCGCTTGCACAGAAGTCGCCGCGCGTGCGGCTGCGGGTGGTCGACGGCGGCCACATGCTGCCGGTGACGATTCCGGGCGCCACGACCGAGTGGCTGGCCGAGGTCGCGGCGGCGCCGGTCGAGGCTGGAGCGCCGGACGCGCAGGTCGAGCCGGGCGCACCTGTCGTTCACGCCGGGCGCTGACGCCGCGCCGCGCGGCGAAAGCCGCGATCGGGTGGCGGCGCCCGCAGCGTGAAACGGCGCCGAGGCCGGCTCAGGCCTCGTCGTCGGGCAGGCTCAGGCCGAGTTCGGCGATCACCTCGCGCGCGCTGCGGAACGCCTCGACCGCAGCCGGCGCCCCCGCATACAGCGCGCTGTGCAGCAGCACCTCGCGAATCTCGACGAGACTCGCGCCGTTGTTGAGCGCGCCGCGCACGTGCCCCTTCAGCTCGGTGCTGCGGCCGAGCGCCGCCAGCATCGCGCACGTGCAGAGGCTGCGCGTCTTCAGATCGATCCCGCCGCGCTGCCACGTGCTGCCCCATGCGTGTTCGTTCAGCCAGTTCTGCAACGGCCGCGAAAAGCCGTCGAGATCGCGCATCGCGCGCTCGACGAACGCCTCGCCCATCACGTCGATGCGACGCGCCTTGCCCTTCTCCCTGTCCTGTTCGCTCATGTCGGTGTCCTGTATCGATTTGGGGGTGTCGGTTTGGTGACCGGTTTGGTGACCGGTTCGGTGCGGGTCCGTTCGCCGCTCCGGTCGCCGCTCCGGTCGCCGCTCCGGTTGACGGTTCGGTTGACGATATATGCGGATCCGCCCGCAGGCGGGCGCATTGGCGTCATGTTCGCGGTGTCCGGCGAAGTCGTCAAAGACGCCGGCCTCGGTCAGGCACCGCACGGGAACGCGCTGCCGCCGGATCGCCGGACGCCCGCGCGTCGCATAAACCGGCAAACGCCCTGGCAGACGCCGACGCTACGTAACGTTCCGCCGCGCGTTACGCCTCTTACGGGAACATTGCGTCGCTTAGGGTGAACCCGATCCGTAAAAAACGCCTTTACTCTGAACAAAAGACATCGAACTTCGCGCTTCCCGCATGGAATACCACAACGATCGTTGGCAATCTTCCATGGCGCGGAAATTGCAGTGCTGGCTGGGACAAATCCAATCGTCGAGGCCCACATGCAAAGTTACTTCACAAAAACAACGCTCACGCTCGCCATTTCGTCGCTGCTCGCGCTGTATGGCTGCGGCTCGGTCGACGGTCCGACCGTGCCCTCCATCAAGCCGAGCGAGTCGGGGACGTCGGGCGCATTGGGTACATCGGGGTCTTCCGGGACGTCCGGTAGTTCGGGCACGTCCGGTACTTCGGGCGCGTCCGGTACTTCGGGCACGTCCGGTACTTCGGGTACGTCCGGTAGCTCGGGCACGTCCGGTAGTTCGGGTACGTCCGGTACTACGGGTACGTCCGGTACTTCAGGCACGTCCGGTACTTCGGGTACGTCGTCGGGTACGTCCTCGGGTACCTCGTCGGGTACCTCGTCGGGTACGTCTTCGGGTACCTCGTCGGGTACCTCGTCGGGTACGTCTTCGGGTACGTCTTCGGGTACATCGTCGGGTACATCGTCGGGTACGTCCTCCGGTACGTCCTCGGGTACGTCCTCCGGTACGTCCTCCGGTACGTCCTCCGGTACGTCCTCGGGTACATCGTCCGGTACGTCTTCCGGTACGTCTTCCGGCACGTCCTCCGGCACGTCCTCCGGCACGTCCGGCGCGACCCCGCTCGGCAGTGTCCTCCAGCAGACCGGCAACCTCGTCACGGCGCTCGGCACGACCGTCGCGAACGGCGGCACGCAAGTAGGCGGCGTGTCCAGCAACCCGGCGGCGACGAGTGTCGGCAATGCGGTCACGAGCCTCGGCAACGGCGTGCAGTCGCTCGGCAACGGTGTCGCGGCCGGCCTCGGCTCGATCGGCGTGTCGCCGAATCCGCTCGGCCCGACGCTGACCTCGACGACCGGCCTGCTGAGCGGCGCGGGCGGCGCCGTCAGCAACCTCGGCAACGCGGTCACGAGCGTCGGCAGCCGCCCGCTGGCGCCGCTCGCCCCGGTCACGACGACGGTCGGCGGTCTCGTCAACACGGTCGGGAACGTCATCAACACCGCGGCGTCGGGCCTGAACACGACGTTGAGCAGCACCCCGATCCAGAACCTCGGCACGCAGGTCGGCACGCTGATCAACCCGATCACGAACACGCTGACGGGCGGCGTCCAGACCCCGGGCACCTCGCAGAACGTCGGCACCACGACCAGCCTCGGCACCCCGGTCGGCAACCTGCTGACCACGATCGGCAACGGGCTGGGCACGGCCGGCTCGACAGTCGGCAACTCGACGGGCAATCCGGCCGGCACCGCTGCCGGCAACGTCGTCACGCAGCTCGGCAACACGGTGACAAGCGTCGGCGGCCTGCTCGGCGGCAATACGGGCAGTTCCAGCAGCGGCTCGGGCGGCACCAGCGGCACGAGCGGCAGCAACCCGCTCGCACCGGTGACCAACCTGCTCGGCACGCTCGGCTCAGTCGGCAGCACCAGCGGTACGAGCGGCACCAGCGGCACCAGCCCGCTCGCCCCCGTCACCAACCTGCTTGGCACGCTCGGTTCAATCGGCAGCACCAACGGTACGAGCGGCACCGGCGGCACCAGCCCGCTCGCACCCGTCACCAACCTGCTTGGCACGCTCGGCTCAGTCGGCAGCACCAGCGGTACGAGCGGCACCGGCAGCAGCAGCCCGCTCGCGCCGGTCACGAACCTGGTCAACTCGCTCGGCTCGATCGGCGGAACGACCGGTGCCAGCGGTACGAGCGGCACCAGCGCCGCCGGCGGCCCGCTCGCCCCCGTCACGAACCTCGTCAACGCGCTGACGCCGCTCGGCGCGAGCCTCACCGGCACGGTCACGACGCCGGGCGGCAGCAACGTGACGGGCAACCTGACCGGCGCGCTGACGAACGGCCCGGTCGGCACGCTCGCCGGTTCGCTGACGTCGCCCGCCGGCACCACCGGCGCAGGCGTTGCCGCGAGCCCGAGCGGCGCGACCGGCACGGTGACGACGCCGTCCGGCAGTGGCACCGTCACGGGCGGCCTGACCGGCAGTTCGAACGGCGGCACGGCCGGCGCGACGAACCTGCTCGCGCCGGTGACGAACCTGGTCGGCGGCCTGCTCGGCGGCACCGTCAAGAAGTAATCGACCCGCAGGGCCACGTGGCCGGGCACACAACAAACCAACGCCCGGTCGCCAGCCGGCGCCGCCCGCGCGGCGGCGCCGGCCTCATCCATACGAGGATCGCATGAACTCTACGCTCGAAGGCGTCGCCATCTCCCAGGATCGGCCGCCCCGTTCCGCCACACCGTTCCGGGCCGGCCTGCTCGGGATCACCGCCGGCCTCTTCGCGCTGTGGATCACGCGCGACCAGCCGGCCCTCGACGGCGCCATGCGCGCGGTCATCGCAAGCCTCTCCATCATCGGCACGATCGCGCTGCACGAAATCTTCATCTCGCGCGTCTACCTGCGCCCGAGCGCCGGGTTGTCGCGGCAGGCCGTACGGCCGCTGTCCGTCGCGCGCGTCGCGGTGCGGCTCGGCGCGCTCGCGTCGATCTACGCGGGCATCGGGATGCTGTACTGGCTGCTGCCCGAGTATCACGGCACGTTCTACCTGCCGTTCTGGTCGCTGCTGCGCTCGCTCGCGCCGTACGTGATCGGCGCCGCCCCCGTCTACTTCGCGTGGATGGACCGTCACCAGCGCGAGACCGACGACGCGTACCTGCTGTGGGGACGCTTCCTGTTCCGCGGCGAGATGCCGGCGAGCTGGCAGCCCGTGCGCGAGTTGCTCGCCGGGTGGATGGTGAAGGCGTTCTTCCTGCCGCTGATGACCGTATACCTGTCGAAGGACGCCGACCACCTGAGCGCGTCGCTCGCGAACGCGATGCATGCGCCGATGTCGCTCGCGCTGTTCGTGTTCATGTACGACCTGTCGTTCACGATGGACCTGATGTTCGGCACCGTCGGCTATCTGTGCACGTTCCGCATCCTCGACAGCCACGTGCGCACCGCCGAGCCGACGACGCTCGGCTGGGTTGCCGCGCTGATCTGCTACCAGCCGTTCTGGTCGCTGATCTCGACCAACTACATCCACTACGAAGGCTCGATGTTCTGGGACAACTGGCTGCTGTCGGCACCGGCGATCCGCGTGGTCTGGGGCGCGACGATCATCGCGCTGCTGCTGTGCTATGCGCTGTCGACGATCGCGTTCGGCCTGCGCTTCTCGAACCTGACCAACCGCGGCATCATCACGTCGGGCCCGTACCGCTTCACGAAGCATCCGGCCTACATCACGAAGAACCTGTCGTACTGGATGGTCTCGGTGCCGTTCGTCGAGCCGCTCGGCTGGCAGGTTGCACTCGCACACAGCGCGGCGCTCGCCACGGTCAACCTGATCTACTACCTGCGCGCGAAGACCGAGGAACGCCACCTGATGCGCGATCCCGACTATCGCGCTTACGCGGCATGGATCGCCGAGCACGGGCTGTTCGCGCGGATCCGGCGCGTGTTCGGGCAGCAGCAGGCGGCCTGACGCCGCGCGGGCGCGCCGAGGTCTCTTGGGTCTCTTGGGTCTCTTGGGTCACCGGGGCCACCCGGGCCACCATGAAGCGGCGGCGCGAGCCCGACCGGTCGCCGCCGGTGCGGCGTCCGGGTGACGTGCCCTTTGCCGGCATTCGCCCGCACCCTTCCATCTCGAAAATCGGCCAGCTTGCGGCCAATTGTCGCGAAACGACGCGAATCCCCGCTTTTCGCCGCCTTTCCCCGCCAACCCGATTGCACGACCGAGCAGGCTCGCGTATGGTTCGAGCCGTCCGCATCTGCGACGCGCCGGCCGAAACACCGAGACCGAGACACGCGCCGCCATGGACACCCGACCGTCGTCCCGCACGACGGCCGCGCGGGCGCCGCCCGCCGTTCACCGTCTCCGCGACGCCGCCCGCCGGCGCCGCGCGTTCATGAGGAAAGAGGCGTGATGCTCAAAGTCCTGATCCTGATTGCGCTTTGCGTCGCGGGCCTCGCCGCGATCGCCGCCGGCTTCCAGCACATCCCCAGCTGATGCGCGGCCCCGGCTCGCTTGCCGAGCCTGGGGGCCGCGCCACCCCGCACCACCCGATTCCCATCGCCATGACCCAACCATTCGACACGCTCGACACGATCCCCTTTTGCCATGCGCATCGACGTACAGCATTGCCAGCACACCATCGACGATGAACTGGATACCCTCCACGCGCGTCTCCATCGCCCCGGCGACCGGCTGCACGGGCTGCCCGCCGTGCCGCTCGGCACGACGGGCCTGATCGTCCGCCACCGCGAGGCGGACGGCGAATACTTCCTCTACGTCGAGGATCCCGCGACCCGGCAGCTTGCGGGCAGCACGGTGTTCAACCGGCTGCCGGAAATTCCCCGCCGCGCGGACCGCTACCTGCGCGCGCCGCATTCCCGCTTCCGTTCTTCCCATCAGCGCCGCGGCCTCGCGACCGCGCTGTACCGCTGGAGCCTCGACGCAGGGCTGTGCCTGATCAGCGGCGCGCGGCAGTCGGTCGGCGCCGCGCACCTGTGGACCGCGCTCGCGCGGGACTACCGTCACGGGTTCGCCGATGTCGAAGGGCGGACGCTGCGCTATCTCGGCGAGCAGGTGCCGGACGACGTGCACGGCGCGCTGCATACGCGCCGCCTGCTGCTCGGCCGCGGCTGGACGATGGCGGACTTCGCGCACGCGACCGGGATGACAGACGGGCCGGCCGCAGCGGACGAGTTCTCGAACCGCCCGGATCGCGCACCGGCACGCTGGCCGTCATGGCCGGGCACGCCGCTCGGCCCTTGTCAGGCCGACACGCGCCGGCCCGGGGCCTAAGGTCCGTTTACCGTTTACATTTGGAACGCGCATCCAAATGCCCGAAATCGCTCGAAGGGCAGGAAGGGCGGTCTCAAGAGTCAAGTGCAACGTTTAGCAAATCCAGCGATTTCCAATTCCTTGGCTATGGCTTCCTCGGGCGTATCCCAGCCAAGCGTCTGACGAGGCCGGCCGTTGAGCAATTTGGCAATGTCGTTGAGCTGGGTCTGTGTGACTGCCGATAGGTCGATGCCTTTTGGCAGAAACTGGCGCAGCAAACCGTTTGTGTTCTCGTTGCTGCCGCGCTGCCAAGGCGCGTGCGGATCGGCAAACCAGATATCGAGATTCAATCGCCTGGAGAGCTCGACATGGCAGGTCATTTCCGTTCCGCGATCGTAGGTCAGGCTCTCGCGCAGAAAGGCCGGCAGCTTCTTCATCTGGCGCGTGAAGCCCTCCAGGGCGTCCTGGGCCGTGCAGCCGTCCATGCGGCACAGCACCACGAAACGCGTCTTGCGCTCGACCAGCGTGCCCACGGCGGAACGATTGAACGCACCCTTGATGAGGTCGCCTTCCCAATGCCCCGGCAACTGCCGCAGCTCAATCTCTTCGGGCCGGTGAATGATGCGCAGAGCCTCGGGCACGAATCCGCCGCCAGCAAGCGTGGTGCGCCGGCGTCCACGCACGGGCTTTTCCTGGCGCAATGCTTCGATCATCGCCTGCTTGAGCCCGCCTCGCGGATGAGCGTATATCGCGGCGTAAATCGTTTCGTGGCTGACGCGCTGGTCGGGATCGTCGGGATACATACGGCGAAGTCTGGCAGCAATCTGCTGCGGCGACCAGCGCCAGTAGACCAACCGGTCATGCACATGCCGATACAGCGCGTTGCCGGCAAGCAGCTTGCGCCGCCGTCCGTAACCTTGACGACGAACACGGTACGCCGACGCCGCACGCGTCGCATCGTAGTGCGGCGCCGCTGTATCGACGTTGCGCGTCAGTTCACGCGAAACTGTCGAGGCACTTCGCCCAAGCAGTCGTGCGATCGCTCTTGTGCCGCTGCCTTTCCGATGTTCGATCATTATGATCGCGCGTTCCTCCGCGCTCAGATGCTTGTACTTCGTCATCGCAACACCTTACTTGATTCAAGGTGTTGCACTTGAAGCTAGAGACTAAGGATTCAACCCTATGAAAATGCCAAACATACACCCGCCGATCGGAACCGCAGCTCCATTAAGGAAATTGTTGGTTTCAAGCGTGGGTTCATCGCCTGGAGAAAACAGATACCCAAACATAATATTTCCAGAAGGCGAAAATGGATTTGCTTTCCCTCCACCGACGTAAATCTGACCATCATGCAAATTCACAGATGTTCCGTAGGCCATACTCATACCCGATCCATTCGCGGATGAATAATCCGGCGCCCGTAAACCAGGGCCTGCCGGTTTACCCGTGTTGCTCGACAAAGCGGCCTGTTCCGGCGTTGGCAAGCCATTCTTATTTCTCAACATGAACGGCTTATTGTAGTACTGGTCCTTGGCAAACAGTCCACCGCCGTTCTGATTGATATAAGCCACCGCTGTCGAATCACCGCCCGGTCCCTTGCTGGCTGCTGCATCGACCAAACGAAATCCATTCACTAGCAACATGTTCTGCGCTTGATCGATTGTGATGTCTTGCCCGGTTTCCTGCTTATAGAACGCCACAAAATCCTTCGCCTTACTCTTCCCCCACTGCCTTTCATCAGGATGAAGTTACCGGTTGAACCGGTCAATAATCCCGACAATGGCCCAGTTTTCCACTCTGCACTACAACATCGCAAGAAGGTATGAGCGCCCCAAAGTCAAAATGGCAGCTAGACCGATGCTCACCAGTGCACCGATCATGCCAAATGCGGGCGGCTCGTTATAAGCGAACCATGCAAAAAGCAGCGGCGCCATCGTCATCGTTGATTTCAACCAATAGAAAAACTTCGCCCTAAACGAATCTCCCACACTTCTTCCAAATAGAAGAAATGTAATCGTCAGCACCGAAAGAGCAATTACGATCGCACCAATTTCCACCCTCATTTTTTCAGCTCCTTGATCTGATTCCAAGTATTTCCTACTCCCCACCAACGATTGGCGGATGGATCAAACATAGGGTCAACCGATTCAGCTAGTCCGGTCGCATTGCCCAACGGAACGCCTATTTGCTTTCCGGTAAAAATCGTTCCTGTTTTTGTAACGAAGAGAACGCTTGATTGCATTAGCGAACTGGTGCCGCCCGTCCATGTGCTCAAGGCTTGGCCGTAGATTCCCCCCAGAGCTCCACCATAAAGTCCACCGATCGTTTCAGCCGTAGTCAAGGGTTTTCCAGATAAATAGCTCAACCCAAGCGTTGTCGCCATCCCAGAAGCAGCTGCTTTGCAGGCAACCGGCCCCGCCACCAAGCAGGTGACGACTGTGGTGGCAAGCTTTCCAATTCGCTCATACGCCAAGTTTTTCTGTCGCAATTCCGCATCACTCAGCCCAGTCTCAATTTGCTGCCGCCCAAGGTCATACGCGCCCTGATTCGGCTTAATGTACTCGCTGTTGTAATCATGATTCGCATACTGCGGATCGTTCTTGTAACCGTCGCAGTTCAAATTCTGGCAGCCCACGATGCTCCGAATCTCGTAGTCATGCTTGCCGCCTGATGCCTCCGCCGTCTGTTTGTCCGAGTTACGCAGTATCTCGGCAACAATGCGACCCTCCGCCTGCGCCAAGCTGATTCCCAACTTCTCCGCTGCGATCTTCGCGTCCTTCTTGGCCCGCGCGTATTCATCAGGGTGGAGTTGCCGATTGAACCGA
>NZ_JBSAXC010000022.1:0-96376 GCF_053427725.1 Burkholderia sp. PU8-34 | reverse complement strand
GGCGCGCTTGCTGCCGTCCGGGCGCAGCGTCGCGATCGGCGTGCCGTTCCTGTGGCTGACGATTTTCTTCGCGCTGCCGTTCGTGCTGGTGCTGAAGATCAGCTTCGCCGACCTGATGCTTGGCATTCCTCCCTATACGCCACTGACAAGCGTGGAAGCCGGCATGGTTCACGTCGTGCTGTCGCTGAAGCACTACGCGCTGTTGCTGAACGACGACCTCTACCTGAACACGTACGTCAGCTCGCTGAAGATGGCCGCGCGCTCGACGCTGCTGTGCGTGCTGTTCGGCTATCCGATTGCGTATTTCATCGCCCGCTCGGCGCCGGCGCGCCGCAACCTGCTGATGATGGGCGTGATGCTGCCGTTCTGGACGTCGTTCCTGATCCGCGTGTACGCATGGATCGGGATCATGAAGGACGACGGCCTGCTGAACCACGCGCTGTCGGCGCTCGGCCTGATCGCGGCGCCGCTGCGGCTGTACCACACCGATACCGGCGTCTACATCGGGATGGTCTATTCGTACCTGCCGTTCATGGTGATGCCGCTTTACGCGCATCTCGTGAAGATGGACCTGACGCTGCTCGAAGCCGCCTACGACCTGGGCGCCACGCCGTGGTCCGCGTTCTGGCGCATCACGCTGCCGCTGTCGAAGAACGGGATCATTGCCGGCAGCCTGCTGGTGTTCATCCCGGCGGTCGGCGAATACGTGATCCCGGAACTGCTTGGCGGCGCGAACACGCTGATGCTCGGCCGCGTGATGTGGGACGAGTTCTTCAACAACATGGACTGGCCGATGGCATCCGCGGTGACGGTGACCATGGTGCTCGTGCTGCTCGCGCCGATGGCGGCCCTCCATTACTACCGGGCCGACGAGGAGGGCCGGAAATGATCAAGGCGAATCGCATCCTGTCCGCCGGCGTGCTGACCGCGGGCTTCCTGTTCCTGTACATCCCGATCATCAGCCTCGTCGTGTATTCGTTCAACGAATCGAAGCTCGTGACCGTGTGGTCGGGCTTCTCGCTGAAATGGTACGGCGCGCTGCTGCACGACGACGAGCTGCTGACGGCCGCGTGGCTGTCGCTGAAGATCGCGTTGCTGACCGCCACCGCGTCGGTCGCGATCGGCACCTGGGCCGGCTTCGTGCTCGCCCGCATGGGGCGCTTTCGCGGCTTCACGTTCTACGCGGCGATGATCAACGCGCCGCTCGTGATTCCCGAAGTGATCCAGGGGATCTCGCTGCTGCTGCTGTTCGTCGCGATGCAGCAGCTGTTCGGCTGGCCGGCCGGCCGAGGCCTGCTGACGATCTGGATCGGCCACGTGATGCTGTGCCTGTCGTTCGTCGCGGTGATCGTGCAGTCGCGCGTGAAGGAGCTCGACCGCTCGATCGAGGAAGCGGCACTCGACCTCGGCGCGAAGCCGCTGAAGGTGTTCTTCGTGATCACGCTGCCGCTGATCGCGCAGGCGCTGGTGTCCGGCTGGCTGCTCGCGTTCACGGTGTCGGTCGACGACGTGATCCTGTCCGCGTTCCTGTCCGGCCCCGGCTCGACCACGTTGCCGCTCGTCGTGTTCTCGCGCGTGCGCCTCGGCCTCAACCCCGAAATGAATGCGCTCGCGACGATGTTCATCACCGTCGTGACGATCGGCGTCGTCGTCGTGAATCGCATGATGCTGGCCCGCGAGCGCAGGCAGGCGCGCGACACGCGCGCGTGGCTCGCGGCGTCCGAGCCGGACGGCGAGCCGATCGCTGCCGCTCGTTCGCCAGCGCACCGGGCGAGCGCGGCCCTTCGGCCCGACCCCGCACCGCATCCATCGAAGTGACCAACGACAAGACGTGACGCATCACAAGGAGACTTTCCATGAAGAAGAGGTTGCTCTGTGCGCTGGTGGCAGGGGCGCTCCCGGCGCTGGCCGCCGCGAGCCCGACCGGCGAGCAGATCAAGGCGCTGCAGGCGCAGATCGTCGCGCTGCAAAAGCAGATGAAGGAGATGCAGGCGCAACTCGGCGCGAAGCCTGCCGGCGCAGTCGCCGCGGCTGCCGCCCCGGCGCCGGCGCCGGCGAGCGCGACCGCTGCCGATCCATCGTCGCCGGGCTACGGCCAGGCCCCGGCGGTGCTGACCAACGACGACCTCACCGAGATGAAGCAGCAGGTCGCGAACCAGCAACTGAAGGTCGATGCGCTGACCGACGCGGCCCGCACCGGCCCGATCGCGGGGCTGTCGGTCACGGGCTATCTCGATCCGACCTACCTGTATAACCGCGGCGCGGGCACGTCGTCGTTCCAGTTCGCGAACCACGAGAACGCGTACACCTACTACAACAGCACGTTCGGCGACGTGTTCCTCGACATCAAGAAGACCTTCGGCGTCGGGCCGACCGCGCCATCCGCGGAAATCACGCTGATGCCGAACCGCGGCGCGGGCCTGTCGATGATGACGGGCAGCGGCGCGAGCGGCCTCGACATCGTGAACACGGCGGTCGTCACGGTGCCGCTGTCGGGCACGACCGCGTTCGTCGGCGGGCTCGTGCTCGGCTTCGGCGGCTACGAGTACCAGCAGTCGAACCAGATGCTCACGCTGACGCACAACCTGCTGTACGACTTTTCCGATCCGGGCTCGTCGATCGGCGCGGGCGTCAACTACCAGAGCGCGGACGGCCACTGGGCATGGAAGTTCTTCGTCGGCAACGAGCAGTTCCGGAGCGCGGGCGCGGTCACGCAGATTGGCGTGAACGCGTTCGGCGATCCGATCTCGACGAGCAACAAGGTGCCGACCGTCACCGCGCGCGTCGATTACATGCACGGCAGCGCGCTCGACGTCGGCGGCTCGATCAACATCGGCCGTCAGACGTTGCCGAGCGCGTTCGATCCGGCGACGGGCAGCGTACGGTACGGCGTCGGCGGCAACGCGCCTAGCGCCTACGGCGCGTTCTTCTTCGGCGAAGTGGATGCGACCTATACGCTGGCCGACGCGCAATACAACGCGGAGTTCGACTACGGCCAGCAGCAGCACGGCGCGTTCAACGGCGGGCTCGCGCAATGGTTCGGGCTGTCGCTGCTCGCGCATCGCAAGTTCAACCTGCCGGTGGTCGGGCGCATGGGCGCGACGGTGCGCTACGACCTGCTCGTCAACCGCAAGAACGGCGGCGGCGGTTCGTCGATCGGCCTGAACGGCAACGGCATGGATCCGTTCAACGGCTTCGGCATCGACGCCGACTGCCTGGCGATGTCGAAGGCGAATGGCGGCGTCGGCTTCGAATGCAAGGGGGCGACCCGGCAGGCCGCCGCGTTCGACCTGCTGTTCTATCCGACGCAGCAAGTGACGGTGAAGGTCGAGTATCGCCACGACTGGGCGAGCAACAAGGTCTTCCTGCGTCACGACGGTTCGTATGGAAAGTCGAACGACCTGCTCGCGACACAACTCATCTACTCGTTCTGATGCGAGGCGGGCGCCGGGCCGCGAAGGCCGGGCCGGTGCCGCTCGCGAATCCTATCCATGCTCAAAGTCGAAAACCAGGCACACGTGCCGTCGTACTACGCGGCTACCGCGAACGACCGCACTTATCACCCGCCGCTCGATGCGGCGGTTTCCGCCGACGTCTGCGTGATCGGCGGCGGGCTCACGGGCCTGTCCGCCGCGCTGGAGCTCGCGGAACGCGGCCATTCGGTCGTGCTCGTCGAGGCGTCGAAGATCGGCTGGGGCGCAAGCGGGCGCAACGGCGGCCAGCTGATTGCCGGCTATGCGTGCGACATCGATACGTTCTCGTCATACATGCCTGAGGAGGACGTACGGCGCGTATGGGCGATGGGGATCGAATCGGTCGACATCGTCAGGCAGCGGGTCGAAAAGCACCGGATCGATTGCGACCTGACGTTCGGCTACCTGACTGCCGCGAACAAGCCGCGCCACGTCGACGCGCTGCGCGCGTGGCGCGATACCGCCGTGTCGCGCTTCGGCTATCGCGCGTACGACTACATCGAGCGCGGCGACATGCATCGCTTCGTCGCGTCGGATCGCTACCTCGGCGGGCTCTACCACGCGGGCAGCGGCCATCTGCATCCGCTCAACTACACGCTCGGCCTCGCGCGCGCGGCGCGCGAAGCAGGCGTGGCGATCCACGAGGACACGCGTGCGCAAGCGGTCCGCAAGACCGCGCACGGTCATCAGGTGACGTGTGCGCGCGGGCATATCGACGCGCGCTACGTCGTGCTCGCCGGCAACGCGTATCTCGGCCGGCTCGCGCCGGCGCTGGCACGCAAGATCATGCCGGTGGCGACGTACCTGATCGCGACCGAGCCGCTCGGCGATGCGCGCGCGGGTGACGCGATGCCGGCCGGCGCGGCGATCTGCGACTGCAATGCGGCGCTCGACTATTTCCGGCTGTCGAAGGACCGCCGGCTGCTGTGGGGCGGCAAGGCGAGCAGCTCGATGAGCACGCCGCGCGATCTCGCCGCCGCGATGCGGCGCGACATGCTGAAGACGTTTCCGCAACTGGCCGACGTACGGATCGACTACGCATGGGGCGGCGTCATCGACGCGACGATGAACCGCGCGCCGCATTTCGGCCGGCTCGAACCGACCGTGTACTTCGCGCAGGGATTCTCCGGACACGGCGTCAACGTCACGGGGCTCGCGGGCCGGCTGATCGCGGAAGCGATCGACGCGCAGGCTGCGCGCTTCGACCTGTTCGGCAGGATCCGCCACCGCGATTTCCCGGGCGGATCGCTGCTGCGCACGCCGATGCTGATGCTCGCGATGGCGTGGCACCGGATGATGGATGTGCTGTGAACCAGCGCGGGCTGGCCGCTCCGGCCGCGCGCTATCCGAATCGCTTTGAACTTTGCATACGCTGGAGGCATACATGACGGACATCACGAATCTCGTCGACCTGATTCAGGACCCGGCCGAGCTGATCCAGAGCCGCGTGCCGCGCGGACTGCTGCTGGCCGGCAATCCGATGCAGACGCTCACGCGTCACTACATCAGCCCGTGCGGGCAGTTCAGCTGCGGCATCTGGGAATGCACGCCCGGCCGCTGGACCATCGAATACGACGAATCCGAATACTGCGAAATGCTGAGCGGCGTCGCGATCGTGCGCGACCGCGACGGCAACGAGCGCGTGCTGCGCGCCGGCGATCGCTTCGTGATTCCGCCGGGTTTTCGCGGCACCTGGGAAGTCGTCGAAGCGTGCCGCAAGATCTACGCATCGCACGCGCCGCAGGCCGGAACTTCGCTCGCGTAGCGTGCGGGTCCGGCCGGTTACGTCAATTATCGAGATCAACGAGGAGCATCAGATGACTCAAGAGTTGTGGCGCCTGAGCGCGGTGGAAATGGTCGAGCGCGTCGCGCGGCGCGACGTGTCGTCGACGGAACTTACGCGAAGCTGCCTGCAGCGGCTCGAGCAGGTGAATCCCGCGATCAACGCGATCGTCGACGTGCTTGCCGACAGCGCGCTGCACGCGGCGGCGCAAGCCGATGCGGCGGTTGCGCGGCGCGAGCCTGTCGGCCCGCTGCACGGCGTGCCGGTAACGGTGAAGATCAACGTCGACACGGCAGGGTGCGCGACCACGAACGGCGTGACCGCGTTCAAGGATCTGCTCGCGCATGATGACAGCCCGGTCGTCGCGAACCTGCGCAAGGCCGGCGCGATCGTGATCGGGCGGAGCAACGCGCCGGCGTTTTCGTATCGCTGGTTCACCGACAACGACCTGCATGGCCGCACCGCGAATCCGTGGAACGCGCAGCTGACGCCCGGCGGTTCCAGCGGCGGCGCGGCGGCGGCGGTCGCCGCCGGGATCGGCGCGATCGCGCACGGCAACGATCTCGGCGGCTCGATCCGCTATCCGGCGTATGCGTGCGGGGTCGCAGGGCTGCGGCCGAGCAGCGGGCGTGTGCCCGCGTACAACCCGACGCAGGCGAAGGACCGGACGCTCGCGGTGCAGCTCGCATCGGTGCAGGGGCCGCTCGCGAGAACGGTCGGCGACCTGCGGATCGCGCTCGATGCGATGGCGGGCGGCGATGCGCGCGACGCGTGGTGGATGCCGGTCGCGCCGGTCGGTCGCGCGCCAGCGTCAGCCTTTCCTGCGCGCGTCGCGGTATGTGCGGAGCTGCCGGGCGTCTGCTCCGACACGGTTGTCGTCGACGCAATCAGGCAGGCCGCGCGCTGGCTCGAAGACGCGGGCTGCATCGTCGAGGAAGCCGTGCCGCCGCTGGTCGACGAAGCCAGCGCGCTGTGGCTGGACCTCGTGACCAGCGAAGCGGGTGCCGGGCTCGGCGACGTGATCATGCAGCACGGCGACGCCACGATCCGGACCGCGTTCGCGAGCCAGCGCCGCCTGGCCGCACCGCTCGACATGGCCGGCTACATGAACGGTCTTGCGCGGCGGACCGGTTTGCTGCGGGACTGGCAGCAGTTCTTCGCGCGCTATCCGCTGCTGCTGATGCCCGTGTCGTGTGCGCGGCCGTTCGCGATCGATGCGGACCAGCGCGGCGACGATGCGGTGCGCCACATCCTCGACATGCAGGGGCCTCTGCTTGCGACCGCGCTGCTCGGGCTGCCTGGGCTGTCGGTGCCGACCGGCGTGCGAGATGGCGTGCCGACGGGCGTGCAGCTCGTCGCCGGACGCTTCCAGGAGGCGCTGTGCCTTGCCGCGGGCGAGGCGATCGAGGCGCGCGCGGGCATTTTTACGCCGATGGATCCGGTGGCCGGCACGGCGATGCATCGCGCCGGGTAAGCCGATACCGGTGCGCAAGGCCGGCATGGCGGTGCCCGATTCGTCGATATGCCGCATGCCGGCCGGCAAGTGCCGACTTATGAACCACCGTTTTTTTGCTGGAATCCTGATGAATAACAGAACGTTTGCAGATTGGCAGGCCGGGGCCGCGTCGCTCGACATCGACGGGCGCGCATTCATCGACGGCGTGCTGCATGGCGCCCGAAACGACAGGACCTTCGCCTGTGTGAGCCCGATCGACGGCCGTGTGCTCGCGCAGGTTGCCGATTGCGGCGAAGCGGAGGTCGACGCGGCCGTGGCGGCCGCCCGCCGCGCGTTTGACGCGCAGGTCTGGGCCGGCATGAATCCGCGTGACCGCAAGGCCGTGCTGCTGCGCTGGGCCGCGCTGATGCGCGAGCATCTCGACGAACTGGCGTTGCTCGAGACGCTCGACGCGGGCAAGCCGATCGGCGACACGACGGCCATCGACGTGCCGGCCGCCGCGCATTGCGTCGAATGGTATGCGGAGGCGATCGACAAGGTCGGCGGCGAAGTCGCGCCGGCCGACCGGCATCTCGTCGGGCTCGTGACGCGCGAACCGGTCGGCGTCGTCGCCGCGGTGGTGCCGTGGAACTTCCCGCTGCTGATGGCCGCGTGGAAGTTCGCGCCGGCGCTGGCCGCCGGCAACAGCGTGGTGCTCAAGCCGTCGGAGAAGTCGCCGCTGACCGCGCTTCGCGTCGCGCGGCTCGCGCATGACGCAGGCGTGCCGCCCGGCGTATTCAACGTCGTGCCGGGCGGCGCCGAGCCGGGCAGGCTGCTCGCGCTGCATCGCGACGTCGACTGCATCGCGTTCACGGGCTCGACGCGCACCGGGCAGCAGATCATGGCCTGCGCCGCGCAATCGAACCTGAAGCGCGTGTGGCTCGAGCTGGGCGGCAAGTCGCCGAACATCGTGCTGCCCGATTGCCCCGATCTCGATCGCGCGGCGAAGGCGGCGGCCGACGCGATCTTCTTCAACATGGGCGAGGTGTGTACCGCGGGTTCGCGCTTGCTCGTGCATCGCGACATCAAGGACGCGTTCGTCGCACGCGTCGTTGATGCTGCGCGAGCCTATGCGCCCGGGCATCCGCTCGATCCGTCGGTGACGATGGGGGCGATCGTCGACCACGTGCAGCTCGATCGCGTGATGGGGTACATCGCCGCAGGGCGCGCAGAAGGCCGGCTCGTGACGGGCGGCGCACGGGTTCGGGAGGAAACCGGCGGCTTCTACGTGGAGCCGACCGTGTTCGAAGTCAGGCCGAATGCGAAAGTGGCCCGCGAGGAAATCTTCGGGCCGGTGCTGTCGGTGATCGAATTCGATGATGTCGACGATGCGGTGCGGATCGCGAACGACACCGAATACGGGCTCGCGGCGGCGGTGTGGTCGGGCGATCTGACGACGGCGCACGAGGTGGCGAGGCGCCTGCGGGCGGGAACCGTCTGGGTGAATTGCTACGGCGAAGGCGGCGGCGACATGAGCTTCCCGTTCGGCGGCTACAAGCAGTCGGGCAACGGCCGCGACAAGTCTCTGCACGCGCTCGACAAGTACACGGAGCTGAAGTCGACGATCGTTCGGCTGCGGTAGGGCGACGCCGACGACGCCGTTGAAACCTGGCCGTTCGATCATTGAGAAAGGATCGAACGGCCAGGTGCAGGCGAAGATGCAGAAAAGTCCGTCAGTGCATTCCAGCGCGAAGTGTCGCCGCGGGATCAGGCGTGTGTCAGGGTCGCGCCGAGACGATTGATGTAGCCCTTGAGCTTCGGCAAATCGTTACAGATTGTCTCAAACACTGTGCGGTAATTGGTATCCCAGAAGCGGTGGATCATCCGGTCGCGCATCCTCGCGGCCTCCGTCAGGTTGGCGAGCAGATCGTATTCCTTCGTCGATACCTGCTCGATGCCGTCCGGGTGGCGCGCAATCAGGCGCTTGGACGCTTCGCCGATGATCAGCAGACGGTAACACGCTGCGTCCTGCTCTTTCCGCACGAAACCAGCGAACCCGCGAGCCAGCTGTGTTCCAAGGTACTGCGCGATGCATTCGATCGAGAACGGGATGTCGCCGCAAAACTCGATACCCGTCCTCATTCGTTTTCCGGCAGCGGGCTGATCGGCGGCCGGAAGCCGCGACGCTGCACCGTGATGTCGTAATCGTCGTCTGTCACGACGAACGCTTTCAGTCCGAGCTTCTCTTCGATGTTGATCATCACCCTGCTGATATCGAAGAGCGACACGTCTCCGACCGGCTCGAGCAAGAGCGTCACATCGTAGTCGGGGTCGTCGTAATCGACGACGCGCGGGTTCGTGAAACGGCGTGCCGACACGATCTCGCGGATAGCGGTGGCATGTTGGCGCAACAACGCGACTGGAATGGGCATCTTCGCTCCTGTCAGGGTTTCTCGGTCGAACTCGATGTGAAGTGTCAGAGTTGTGCTGACGGTTCGATTATGAGCAGCCCTGACAGAATCGACCAGTCCGCCGAATGGCCAGACCGGTCGCAGCCGTCGTCTACCGGTGCAGCGTCATCCGGCGCCTTTCCCCGCCTCACCGGATTTCCTTGACGAACGCCGCGAGCGTCGCCACCGCTTCATCCACATACCGCGGCACGTCGTACATCGACATGCGGTTCGCGCCTTCGACGATATGGAAGTGCTTGTGCTTGCTCGCGGCCCGGGCGTCGACGTCATCGCTTATCCACTTGCCGCACGCACGCCGTGTTGCACTGCGGTACGGCATCCAGGTTCCGTGGCCGCTGCGGCATGCGCCGGATTTCGCTACGGATTGCCTGGCCCAGGGCCATTCCCGCGACGCTTGACCAGCCCATTTTTTCGCTGCCGCCGGCCGTTCTGTCCCCCAACTTCCGCACCGTTCGCCCGCCACAGGGCAAAATACGGGTTTTGCGCCCCCGCGAGGGGGCCGGAATGGCGCGCCCGGCCGGCGCTGCGCGAGTGTCCGCGCGCCCCGTGCCCGCCGCCCAGACAAGCTTGCTCGCCACGTCGCGAGCCCACAGGAGTCCAAGCCACATGCCCGAATCCAACCTGTCCTTCTTCGGCCGGCTGTCGCTTGCCGTCGGCACGTTCTTCTCCGTGCTCGGCAACCGCGAGTTCGCCGCCGGCGTGCTGCGCGTGCGCGACGGCGCGCCCGTTGCCGCGCCGCCGGCGCCCGCCGCCGCACCCGTGCCGACGCCCGCACCCGCACCCGCACCCGCGCCCGTGAAAGCCGCCGCGCCCGAACTGCGCGAAGCGAGCCCGCAGGCCGCGCTGCAACTGCTCGGCCTGCTGCAGCGCGATGCGCGCTTCATCGACTTCGTCGAGGAAGACATCGCCGGCTACGCGGACGCCGATATCGGCGCGGCTGCGCGCCTCGTGCACGACGGCTGCCGTTCGGCGCTGCGCGAGCACTTCACGATCGTCCCGGTGCGCGACGAGGCCGAAGGCAGCCGCGTGACGCTGCCGGCCGGCTTCGACGCGACGGCCGTGCGTGTGACGGGTAACGTCGTCGGCGCGGCGCCGTTCTCCGGCATCGTCAGCCATCGCGGCTGGCGTGTTTCCGACGTGCGCCTGCCGAAGCTGACCGGCAGCCACGATGCGTCCGTGGTCGCACCGGCGGAGGTGGAACTGTGAGCGATTCCCGTTATTCGATCGGTATTGACCTCGGCACCACCCACTGCGCGCTGTCGTACGTCGACACGGCAGCAAGCGACGGCGAGAAAATTGCGCAGCAGGTGCTGTCGATCGCACAGCTGACCGCGCCCGGCGCGCTCGAATCGCGCGACCTGCTGCCGTCGTTCCTCTACCTGCCGCATGAAAGCGAGCTGACGCAGGGCGACCTGACGCTGCCGTGGTCCACGTCGCGCAATTTCGCGGTGGGCGAGATGGCGCGCAGCCGCGGCGCCGGCACGCCGATCCGCCTCGTGTCGAGCGCGAAGAGCTGGCTGTGCCATCCGGGCGTCGACCGCCGCGCGGCGATCCTGCCGAGCGACGCGCCGCCCGAGGTGTCGCGCGTGTCGCCGCTCGAAAGCTCGATCCGCTACCTGACGCACCTGCGCGAAGCGTGGGACCACGCGCATCCGGACGCGCCGTTCGCCGACCAGGACGTGACGGTCACGATCCCCGCGTCGTTCGACCCGGCCGCGCGCGAACTGACCGCCGAGGCCGCGCGCGCCGCGGGCTATGCGCGGATGACGCTGCTCGAGGAGCCACAGGCCGCGCTCTACAGCTGGATCCAGAAGAGCGAGGGCGGCTGGCGCAAGCAGGTGAAGGTCGGCGACCTGATCCTGTGCGTCGACGTCGGCGGCGGCACGACCGACCTGTCGCTGATCGCGGTGGTCGAGCGCGACGGCAATCTCGAACTGCATCGCGTCGCGGTCGGCGAGCACATCCTGCTCGGCGGCGACAACATGGATCTCGCGCTCGCGCACGTCGTCGCGCGCAAGCTCGCGCAGCAGGGCACGCAGGCCGATCCGTGGCAGCTGCGCGCGCTCACGTACGCGTGCCGCGCCGCGAAGGAGACGCTGCTGTCCGACCCGTCGACCGACGCGGTGCCGCTCGTCGTGCCGAGCCGCGGCTCGAAGCTGATCGGCGGTTCGATCCGCACCGAGCTGACCCGCGCGGAACTCACGCAGACGATCCTCGAAGGCTTCTTCCCGCAGGTCGACGCGGCCGCGCGCCCGATCAGCCGCGCGCGTGTCGGTCTCACGCAGCTCGGCCTGCCGTACGCGCAGGATGCTGGCATCACGCGCCATCTCGCGGCGTTCCTCGGCCGCCAGGTCGCGGCGCTCGACACGCTCGAAGGCGGTGAGCACGCGCTCCCGGCAGGCGCGACGTTCCTGCACCCGACCGCGGTGCTGTTCAACGGCGGCGTGTTCAAGTCGTCGCTGCTGACGCAGCGCGTGCTCGACACGCTGAACGGCTGGCTTGCGTCGGAAGGTTCGGCGCCCGCACGCCTGCTCGAAGGCGCGGACCTCGATCTCGCCGTCGCACGCGGCGCCGCGTACTACGGCTTCGTGAAGCGTGGCCGCGGCGTGCGGATCCGCGGCGGCACGGCGCGTGCGTTCTACGTCGCGGTCGAATCGGCGATGCCCGCGGTACCGGGGCTCGAACCGCCGGTGCAGGCGCTGTGCGTCGCGCCGTTCGGGATGGAGGAAGGCACGAATGCCGCGTTGCCGCCGCAGGAATTCGGCCTCGTGGTCGGCGAGCCTGTGCATTTCCGTTTCTTCGGTTCGTCGGTGCGCCGTCAGGACCAGGTCGGCACGCTGCTCGACTACTGGTCGCCGGAGGAGCTGCAGGAGCTCGAGGAAATCCAGGCGACGCTGCCGGCTGACGGCCGCACGGTCGGCGAGATCGTGCCCGTGAAGCTGCACGCGCGCGTGACCGAAGCCGGCACGCTCGAGCTCGAGGCGATCCCGAGCGGCACCGACGAGCGCTGGAAGGTCGAGTTCGACGTGCGCGGCGCCGCCTGAGCGCGATGAAGCGCTATACGGTCGGCATCGACCTCGGCACGAGCAACACGGTCGTCGCGTACGTCGAAGCGGGCGCCGATGCGATCCGCGTGTTCGACGTCGAGCAGCTCGTCGGGCCGGGTGCGGTCGGCGCGCAGCCGCTGCTGCCGTCGGTGCGCTATCACCCGGCGCCCGGCGAACTCGCGCCGGACAGCCTGCGGCTGCCGTGGCAGGCTGTCGAGGCGGGTGGCTCGGCTGGTTCGCCAACCGCCGCCGCCGCGCCGCCGGCCGTGATCGGCCGGTTCGCGCGCACGCTCGGCGCGCAGGTGCCGGGCCGGCTCGTGACCAGCGCGAAAAGCTGGCTGTCGCATGCGTCGGTCGACCGGCTCGCGCCGATCCTGCCATGGGGCGCGGCCGAAGGCGTCGCCAAGGTGTCGCCGGTCGATGCGAGCGCCAGCTATCTCGCGCACGTGCGCGACGCGTGGGACGCGCATTTCCCGGACGCGCCGCTCGCCGAGCAGGACGTGATCCTCACGGTGCCCGCGTCGTTCGACGACGGCGCGCGCGCATTGACGGTCGAGGCTGCGCGTCTCGCGCGGCTGCCCGCGCTGCGGCTGCTCGAAGAGCCGCAGGCCGCGTTCTACGACTGGCTGTACCGCCACCGCGCGTCGCTGCGCGACACGCTCGCCGATGCGCGGCGCGTGCTGATCTGCGACGTCGGCGGCGGCACGACCGACCTCACGCTCGTCGACGTGACGCTCGGCGCCGACGGCGAGCCCGCGCTGACGCGGATCGGCGTCGGCAATCACCTGATGCTCGGCGGCGACAACATGGACCTCGCGCTCGCGCGGCTCGTCGAGACGCGCCTGACCGAGCCCGGCGCGCGGCTGTCGGCCGCGAGCCTGTCGCAGCTCGTCGAGCGCTGCCGCGCGGCGAAGGAGCGACTGCTCGGCGACGATGCGCCCGACGCGGTCACGGTCACGCTGCTCGGCGCGGGCAGCCGGCTCGTCGGCGGCGCGCGCTCGGCGGAACTGACGCGGCAGGAAGTCGAGCAGATCGTCGTCGACGGTTTCTTCCCGCAGGTTGCGGCGGACGACCTGCCGCGCCGCACGCGCAGCGCGATCGTCGAGTTCGGGCTGCCGTATGCGAGCGATGCGGCCGTCACGCGGCACGTCGCGGCGTTTCTCGCGCGGCACGCGGAAGGCCCGCTGCCCGACACGCTGCTGCTCAACGGCGGCGTGTTTCGCGCGGGCGCGCTCGCCGGCCGCCTCGCGCAGACGCTCGGCGCGTGGCGCGGGCAGCCGCTCAACGTGCTGCACAACGATCAGCCGGACATCGCGGTCGCGCGCGGCGCGGTCGCGTACGGCCTCGCGCGCGCGGGCTACGCGCCGCGCATCGGCGGCGGCTCGCCGCGCAGCTATTTCCTCGTGCTCGACGACGGTGGTTCCGAAGAGCGTGGCGTGTGCCTGTTGCCACGCGGCACCGAAGAGGGCCACGAGATCCGGCTCGACGAGCGCACGTTCGCGCTGCAGCTCGGGCAGCCCGTACGCTTTCACCTCGTGTCGACGGTGGCCGATACCGCGTACCGGCCCGGCGACCTCGTCACGCTCGGCGATGGCGATTTCGTCCGCCTGCCGCCGATCGCGACGGTCGTCGAACGGCAGGACGCGCGCGGCGCGCACGAAATGCCCGTGAAGCTCACGGCATCGCTGACCGAAGTCGGCACGCTCGAGATGCACTGCATCGCGACCGGCGATGCGGCAGCGCGCTGGCGGCTCGAATTCCAGTTGCGTGGCGATGCGGCTGCCCAGCGCGACGCGGACACGCCGGTGCGCCATCCGCGGCTCGACCAGGCGATCGAGCTGATCGACCGCTCGTTCGGCAGCCGCGCGTCTGACGTGACGCCGAAGGACACGCGCCGGCTGCGCGCGCAGCTCGAGCAACTGCTCGGCCCGCGCGAGGACTGGGACGTCGCGCTCGCGCGCGAGCTGTTCGATGCGCTGCTTGCGCGTGCCCGACGGCGAAGGCGGTCGGCCGATCACGAGCGCGCGTGGCTGAATCTCGCCGGCTATTGCGTGCGTCCGGGCTTCGGGCATCCGCTCGATGCGTGGCGCATCGAGCAGCTGTGGCCGCTGTTCGACGACGGCATCCAGTACGTGAACGACGCGCAGGTGTGGTCCGAGTGGTGGACGCTGTGGCGGCGTGCGGCGGGCGGGCTCGACGACGACGCGCAAGGGCAGGTCCGCGACGCAATCGCGTTTCTCGAACCCGCCGACGGCAAGCGCCGCAAGCTGCCGTTCGATCCCGACAAGGTCGGCCCCGCGGACATGACGCGGTTGTCCGCGTCGCTCGAGCGGCTGCCGGTCGAGCGCAAGATCGAACTCGCCGAACGGCTGATCGCGCTGCTGCAGAAGCCTGCCGAGCGCACGCTCGGCGCGTGGGCGCTCGGCCGCATCGGTGCGCGCCGGCCGTTCTACGGCAGCGCGCACGGCGTGGTGCCGGCCGACGTCGCGAGCGGCTGGCTCGATGCGCTGTTCGCGCTCGACTGGAAACAGGTGGAGCCGGCCGCGTTCGCGGCGGCGCAGATCGCGCGGATGACGGGCGACCGCTCTCGCGATGTGCCGCCTGACACACGCGACGCGGTGGTCCGGCGGCTCACGGCGGCCAGTGTGTCGGCGACATGGATCGCCATGGTGCGCGAGGTCATCGAGCTCGACGCGGCCGACACGGGGCGGGTGTTCGGCGAATCGCTGCCGGCGGGGTTGAAGCTGTTGGTGGAGTAAGAGGGCGGCCATCCATCCGGCCGCAGTCCATCGGGCTACGCGCCCCCGCTTTTGCCGGAATACCCCTGCCGCATGGCGAACAAGCGGCGCGCCGGCCACGACAGACACCGGCGCAACCAGGGGAACGTCAAGCTTGCCGCCGCGCGAGATGAATCCCGGCCAGCATGCAGCGCACCGAGCCGCCGGCCAGTTCGATCGTCGGCACGTCGAGCGGCAGCAATCGCGCCGAGCGCTCGATCAGCTCACGCTGTTGCGGGCTCAGGCAGTCGAATGCGCGCCGCGACAGCGCGAGCACGCGCGAGTCGCGCCCGGACAGTTCGAGCGCATTGCCCGCGAAGTTCGCGATCTGCGACGAGTCGAGCGCGACCACCGTGCGGCCCGTCTCGGTCAGGCGGCGCCGGATCTCGTCGCGACGCTTCGGATCACTGATCAGATCGAGGCCGACCAGCGCGAATTCGGTCGCGACGCTCATCATCACGTTCGTGTGATAGATCGGCCGGCCGTCGGCGTCGGCCGTATCGAAGCACATCGGCTCGAAGTTGAAGTGCGTGCAGAAGCGTTCGAGCCCGACCGGATCGGCGCGGCGCGAGCGCGCGGTGTAAGCGATGCGTGCAACGTGGTCGAGCACCATCGCACCGGTGCCTTCGAGGAACACGTCGTCGTATTCGAGGCCCGAATAGTCGATCACGTCCTGCACGCGGTATTCGGCCTTCAGCATCTCGATCACGTCCGCGCGCCGTTCGCGGCGGCGGTTCGGGCTGTACATCGGATACAGCGCGACGTGCCCGCCCGGGTGCGTCGAAAACCAGTTGTTCGGAAACACGGAGTCGGGCGTGTCGCGTTCGCCGTGGTCGTCGAACACGTGCACGCGTACGCCGGCGTCCGCGAGCGTCTGCGCGGCGGCCGTGACTTCGTCGCGCGCGGCGGCGGACACCGCGTGCGTGTCGCGTTCGCCGCGCGCGCCGGCGGTGCGCTGGAACGCGTTGTCGGCGGCGGTTTCGGGGTTCGGCAGGAAATGGTGCGGCCGGATCATCACGACGGCGGCCGGCGCCTGAATCGATACGAGGTTCATCGCAAGCAGAAGCGAAGGGCAAAGGGCGGTGCCGCGCGCACGCGGCACCGGCTCGGGTCAGCGCGCGAACGCGGCGACGGCGTCGGTCACGAAGGATGCGTGGCTGTGCGCGATCGCGGACGGATCGTCGATCAGCGCGAACAGGTTCTTCGGATCGACGGCCGGCGGGATCAGCGCGATCTCGACGCCCGCGTTATGGTGCTGCGCGAGCGTGAACAGGTAGCGCAGCGCGGAATAGTCCTCGAGCGCGAAGCCGACCGAGTCGAACACGGTGATCTGGTCCGCGCTGTCGCGGCCGCTCGTCTCGCCCTGCAGCACGCGCCACAGCTCGGTCACCGGGAAATCCGCCGGCAATTGCTGGATGTCGCCCTCGATGCGCGATTGCGGCTCGTATTCGACGAACACGCGGCCCGCGCGCAGCACGTCCGCATGCAGCTCGGTCTTGCCCGGGCAATCGCCGCCCACCGCGTTCAGGTGCATGCCCGGTTCGATCATGTCGGGCGTGATGATCGTCGCGTACGCCTTGTCGGCGGTCACGGTCGTCACGATGTCCGCGCCGCGCACGGCGTCGGCGGTCGATGCGGCGCGCACGACACGCAGCGCCGGATAGGCGGCGAGGTTCTGCACGAGCTTGTCGGTCGCCTGCGGGTCGACGTCGAACACGCGGATCTCGTCGATGCCGAGCAGCGTATGGAACGCGATCGCCTGGAATTCGCTTTGCGCGCCATTGCCGATCAGCGCCATCTTGCGTGCGTCCGGACGCGCGAGCGCTTTCGCTGCGAGCACCGACGTCGCGGCGGTGCGCAGCGCGGTGGTCAGCGTGAGTTCGGCAAGCAGCAGCGGGTAGCCGGTATCGACTTCGGCGAGCGCGCCGAACGCCATCACCGTGTGCATGCCGCGCGCCGCGTTGACGGGGTGGCCGTTCACATACTTGAACGCGAACAGCGACGCGTTCGCGACCGGCATCAGCTCAATCACGCCGTCGCGCGAATGGCAGGCGACGCGCGGCGACTTGTCGAACTCTGCCCAGCGAAGGTAATCGGCGTGCAGCGTGTCGACGAGTTCGCTCAGAAAGCGTGTGACGCCGGTCTGGGCGATCAGGCGGGCGGTGGCGGGAACGTCGAGGAAGCGGGTCATGGGTCTGTCTCCTGTATCGAGTATCGACCAGTGTTGGCGCGCGAGCGCCGACTCCGGTTCTGTGCAAGGCAATGGGCGCGGCACGGCGGGCCGCGCGATACAGACATTATTTCCGGGACACCAGCCAACAAATAGCCAGCAAAAGTGGCAGATTTATCGATAAACTGAGCAGAATGTCAGTCGCATAAGGCAATGTGTCCGGTTTGCGCTGGCCAACCGCGGCGGCGCGCGGCACGCTTGCAGCTCGCTCACTACTCACCGGAAAGGCAGGTCTGATGATTACCCTCGACGACGTCGACCGTCAGCTCATCGCACTGCTGCGCGACAATGCGCGGCTGTCGGTCGTCGCGCTCGCGAAGCAGCTGCGCGTCGCGCGCGCAACCGTGCAGAACCGGCTGACGCGGCTCGAAAAGCATGGCGTGATCGTCGGCTACACGGTGAGGCTGAAGCCTGCGGCCGAACGGCACCGGATCCGCGCACTGATGTCGATCGCGGTGCAGGGCAATCGCGCGGCCGAAGTGGTCAAGGTGCTGCGCGGGCATCCGAACGTCGCGACGATTCACAGCACCAACGGGCGCTGGGATCTGGTCGCGGAACTGCACGCGGATTCGCTCGAGCACTTCGATCGCGTGCTGGGCGCGATCCGGCTCGTCGACGGGATCGCGAATACTGAGACGAGCATTTTGCTGTCGACGCACAAGGCGTGACGCGCATGGGGGCGCGCCGCGACAGCGGGCGGCGCGCGCGTGACGGTGTTCATGGTCGAGCAGAACGCGAGCCTAGCGCTCGAGATCGCGCATTTCAGGCGGCCGGGTGTCCTCGCGTTGCACCTGTGTCGTCGCCACCCGCGCTCCCCCGCGCCCGCGGAAACGCCAGCACGACCGCGAACCCGCCCGCATCCGGAAACGCGAACCCGACGCTGCCGCCGTGCGCCTTCATCACTTCCTGCACGATCGCGAGCCCGAGGCCCGAGCCGGTGCGCCGTTCGGTGCCGTCCGGCGCGATGCGCACGAACGGGCGCAATGCGGCGTCCCAATGTTCACGCGGGATGCCGCGGCCGTTGTCGGTGACGGTCAGCGTCACCGCATCGTCCGCGGTCGCGACCGACACGACGATGTCGTCTGCATGCCCGTGCAGCAGCGCGTTGTGCAGCACGTTCGACAGCGCTTCCTGCAGGCTGATCGCGTCGCCGTCGATCCACGCGTGCGGCGCGTCGCTCGCGAACGCGACCGCGACGTCGCGCTCGTCGGCGAGCGGGATCGTGTGCCCGAGCACTTCCTTCGCGAGCCCGACCAGCTCGACCGGCTGCAACGGCACGACTTCGGTACGGTGGATCACCATCGCGTGATTCAGCAACTGGCCCGTGAGGCGCCCGACGTCCGCGCAGGTCGCACGCAGCGCATCGAGCCGCGCCGCCTGGCGCGCCGCGTCGGCATCGCCGCCGAGCAGCTCGATCTGCGCGTCGAGCCGCGCGAGCGGCGTGCGCATCTGGTGCGCGGCATCGGCGATGAAGCGCTGCATCGCGGCTATCCGTTCCGCGAGCCGCCGCATCAGCCCGTTGATCGCGCCGATGATCGCGTCGATCTCGCTCGGCGTATCGACGGCCAGCGGCCGCAGATCGGCGGGATCGCGCGCGGCGATGATCGTCTCGATCTGCGCGAGCGGCCTCAGCCCGCGCCGGATCGCGAGGCCGCTCGCGCCGATTGCGAGCACGCTCATCAACAGGATCAGCGTCCACACCTTGAAGCTCATGTCGTTCGTCAGCGCCTGTCGCGCGTTCGTCGTCTGCGCGACGGTGACGAGCGCCCAGCCGGGCGTGCGCTCCTCGGGCATGTAGCGCGCGATGGTTGCCATCCGGATGTGTTCGCGCTGGTACGTGCCGTTCGCGAACGCGGGGCCCTGTTTCGCGGCGGCGAGCGTCGCCGGGCTTGCGAGATCGTTGTAGCCGGCGACGACGATGCCGCGCGAATCGACGACCTTGTAGTAGACGAGGTCGTAGCGCGACAGCGTCGGCAACGCGGCGACCGGCGGATTCAGCGCCAGCACGCCGCCCTGCACGTAGAGGTTCTCCGCGACCTGGATCGCCGCGCCGGCGAGCAGCTGGTCGTACGCGCGCTCGGCGGCGACGCCGGCGTAGTAGCGCGCGATCGCCGCAAGCGCGAGCGCACCCGTCGCGACGACGAGCGCGACGAACAGCAGCGTGCGCCCGAACAGCGTCTTCGGAAACCAGTCAATGCGCGGCAATCTGATACCCCATCCCGCGCGCGGTGCGGATTTCAACCGAGCTGCCCGACAGCTTCCTGCGCACGCGCGTCACGTACTGCTCGACCGCGTTCGCGCTCGGCTCGTTGCCGAAACTGAACAACTGGTTCAATAATTCGTCCTTCGAGAAGATCCGCTGCGGCCGGCTCGCGAGAATCTCGAGCAGCGCGAATTCCTGGCGCGACAGCGACAGCGGCTTGCCGTCGAGTTCCGCGAGGCGGCTGCTGCGGTCGATCACGAGGCCGCCGAGCGTCAGCACGTCGTTCGCGTGGCCGCTGTTGCGGCGCAGCAGCGCCTGCACGCGCGCGTCGAGTTCGCGGTAGTCGAACGGCTTCACCAGATAGTCGTCCGCGCCGAGCCCGAGGCCGCTCACGCGATCGTCGATCGCCGAGCGCGCGGTGACGAGCAGCACCGGCGTCGTGCTGCCCGACGCGCGCAGGTTGCGCAGGATCGCGAAGCCGTCCATCGCGGGCAGCATCACGTCGAGCACGACCAGATCGAAACGTTCGACGCCGAGCAGGCTGTTCGCGGTCGCACCGTCGGTCTCGAGGTCCACCGCGTGGCCGAGCCGCGTCAGGCGGCTGCGGATTGCCGCGCCGATTTCCGCGTCGTCCTCTACGACGAGAATGCGCATGGTGCCGTCCTGCCGATTCGTTGGATTAGGGGTTTTCCCGGGGAAGGGATGTCAGCATTTTCTCAGACTCGCTCGATAACCTGTGTACAGCCGACGAATGCAAAGACGGCATTAATACCAGAGGAGACGGCAACATGCAGCAGGCCACGAGCGAAACGGGAGCGCGGCATCGCGCTGTGATCGCATGTGCCTGCATGACGCGTGATGCTGCGGGCGTCGCGTCCGCAAACACGTTGCTGCCGACGGCCCGCGCGGCGGGAGCGCACGCATGACGCCGTCGATGCCCCGCCGCGCGTTCGTTTTTGCAGGTCTCGCTGGCGCGCTCGGCGCGGCGCTCGCGCCGTCGCTCGTGTTGTCGAAGCCGCGCACGGTGCGGATTTCGAAAGGCTACGGCGTGCTGTACCTGCCGCTGCTCGTGATGGAGAAAGCGCGGCTGTTCGAGCGGCACGCGGCACGGCACGGCGTGAGCGACGTCGGCGTCGACTGGGTGCTGCTCGACGGCGGCAACTCGGTGAACGACGCGATGATGGCCGGCACGCTCGATTTCGCGGGTGCCGGCGCGCCGGGCTTCATCGAACTGTGGGCGCGGGCGCGCGGGATTCCGAACGTCGAGGTGATCGGCATCAGCGGGCTGTCGACGACGTCGCTGTCGCTGAACGCGAACCGCCCCGGGCTGCGCGCGCTTGCCGACTTCACGCCGTCCGACCGGATCGCGGTGCCGGGCATCCGCACGTCGCTGTCGGCGGTGGTGCTGCAGATGGTCGCCGCGAAGCTGCTCGGCCAGAAGCGGTTCGCGCACCTCGATTCGATCACCGTGAACCTGCCGCATCCGCAGGCGATGCAGGCGCTGATCCGGCACGAGAACGGCGTCACCGCTCACTTCACGTCGCCGCCGTTTTCGACGCTCGAACTCAGGCAGCCGGGCATCCATCGTGTCGTCAATTCGATCGACGTGCTCGGCCCGCTGACGCTCGACGTCGTGTTCGCGCCGAAGCGGCTCGTCGACACCGAGCCGGCGCTCGTTGCCGCCTTCCTCGACGCGCTCGACGACGCAAACCGGCTGATCGCGCAGGACCCGCGCGCGGCTGCAGCGATCTACGTCGCCGCATCCGGCGTGGGCGTGTCGCATGACGACGTGATGCAGATGCTGGCGGCACCCGAGACGCGCTTTTCGGTGAAACCGAACCAGCTGATGGACTACGTCGATTTTCTCTACATGGCCGGCACGATCAAATCGAAGCCGCACGCGTGGACCGACATGTTCGTGCCGATGCTCGACGGCTTCAGGCCGTCGTGAGCGCGCGCCCCGGCCCGCCGGACGAATGACCGGCGCCGCGCGATCGAAGGACGCGGTGCCCGACCCGACACAATCGATACAACCGACACCACCGATACAACGGAGGAGCATGCAGTGAACGCTACCGATACCCTGGACCCCGCGTCCGCCGAAGAGCAGCGCATCATGTCGAAGACGGCGCGGCGCCTGCTGCCCATCCTCGTCGTGATGTTCCTGATCGCATTCATCGACCGGCAGAACGTCGGCTTCGCGAAACTGCAGATGGTGCACAGCCTCGGGATGACGGAGGCCGCGTTCGGTCTCGCGTCGTCGCTGTTCTTCATCGGCTACCTGCTGTTCGAAGTGCCGAGCACGCTCGCGCTGCATCGCTACGGCGCGCGCGTATGGCTCGCGCGCATCATGCTGACCTGGGGCGCGATCACCGTCGCGATGGGCTTCACGACGTCGATGCCGGTGTTCTGCGGGTTGCGCTTTGCGCTCGGCATCGCCGAGGCCGGGTTCTATCCGGGCGTGATCTACTACCTGACGCTGTGGTTCCCGCAGAGCTATCGCGCGAAGGTGCTCGGCATCTTCACGCTCGGCAGCGCGCTCGCGAACATGCTCGGCTCGCTCGTCGGCGGCTGGCTGCTGAGCCTGAACGGCGTGTGGGGCCTCGCGGGCTGGCAGTGGGTGTTCATTGCGACGGGCATTCCGGCCGTGGCGGTCGCGATCGTCGTGTTCCGCGTGTTGCCTGCGTCGTATCGCGACGCGCGCTTCCTCGATGAGCGCGAGAAGCAGATCGTCGCCGCCGCGCTCGAACGCGAGCAGCCCGCGCAGGCGGAGCACGCGCAGCCGTGGAAGGCGCTGCTCGATCCGCGCGTGATGCTGTTCGCGGCGACCTACATGCTGATGTCGACGTCGCTGTACGGCGTCACGTACTGGCTGCCGACGCTCGTGAAGTCGTTCGGCGTGTCGAGCAGCACGAACGGCTTCCTGAGCATGCTGCCATGGGCGCTCGCGGTGCTGCTGCTGCTGTGGCTGCCGGCGAAGTTGCGCCGTGCGAAGAGCATCCTGCGCACGATCGCGATCGTCGCGGCGCTCGGCGCGCTCGGCTTCCTGCTGAGCCTCGTGCTGCCGTCGACGCCGCTGCGCTTCATCGCGCTCGTGCTCGGCGGCGCGTGCATCCCGCTGCTGTATCCGTGCTTCTGGTCGATGCCGCCGCGATATTTCACCGGCGCGCGCGCGGCGGCAAGCGTCGCGGCGATCAACTCGATCGGCAACCTCGGCGGCTTCTTCAGCCAGAACCTGATGCCGTTCGCGGGGAAAGTGACCGGCACCGCGTTCGGGCCGATGATCGTGCCGATCGTGTGCCTCGCGCTGCTCGGCGTCGGCGCGCTCGTCGCGTGGACGCGGTCGGAAAGAGGGATGGTCGCGGTGCGGGCGTGAGCGTGTGATGGCGGCACGTCAGGGCACGTGATTCGGCAGGCGGATCGCGCTATGTCGAACGGACGACTGCGCATGCGCAGGCCGACGTGCTACTATGAATTACAAATGTAATGCATAGGGGGTACGATGAAAACAGCGACCATGCCGGCACTGCGCGTCGATCCGGAACTGCGCGATGCGGCCGAATCTGTACTGGATGAAAACGAGACGCTGTCGGCGTTTATGGAGTCCGCGCTACGTGATGGTATCGCGCGTCGGCGTTTCCAGCGGGAGTTCATCGCCCGCGGCCTTGCGTCGCGCGACGAAGCGCGTCGCACCGGCGAGTATTACGATGCTGCCGACGTGCATGCAGAACTTGAAGGGTTGTTGACCGCCTCACGCGCGGCTGGGCAAAAGGATTGAGCTATCGCGTGCGATACACGCGCATGGCGCGTGAGGACATGGTGCGGCTATACAGGTTTTTGCTCGACAGGGATGCGCAAGCCGCGGCGCGCGCGCTGGAAGCGATCGAGCAAGGGGTGTCGGTGCTGCGGACTTTTCCATTCAGCTGCCGCAAGGCCGACGTGGCGAATCCGTTCTTGCGTGAAATGATCATCCCGTTCGGGGCGCAGGGCTACGTGATGCTGTTCGAGATCGAAAGCGCGGAGCAAGTGACCGTCCTGGCGGTCCGCCATCAACGGGAAGACGACTACCGTTAGCGATTGGCCGTTGCGCGCCGGACGGCGTGGCCCTGGCACGCGCCATCCCGCCCGTCCGGGGCCCCGCATCCCCCGCTAATCCGCCTCCCCGGTCCGCCGCCCGCCCGCCGCGAACATCGGCTGAGCATCCTGCAACGGAATCCTGACTTCGACGGTCGTCCCTTTGCCGGGCGCGGTGTCGATCCGCAACGTGCCGCCGACCAGGTACGCGCGTTCGCGCAGCCCGACGAGCCCGAACGACGCGGGCTTGCGCGGATCGCCGGGATCGAATCCCGCGCCGTCGTCGCGAATAACCAGCGTGATTTCGTCGTCCGTGCACGCGAGATCGACCATCACCTGCGATGCGGCCGCATGCCGCGCGACGTTCGCGAGCGCTTCCTGCGCGATCCGGAACACGGCCGTTGCATACGGCTCGTCGAGATGATGCTCGGGCGGATCGGCGCGCAGCGTGCACGCGATCCCGTGCCGCTGCCGGAAGTCCTGAACGAGCCACTGCATCGCCGTCGCAAAGCCGAGATCGTCGAGCATCAGCGGCCTCAGGTCCGACGCGATGCGCCGCGTCGCGGCCACCGCGCCGCGCGCGAGCCCGTGCATCGCCGCGATCTTGCGAGCGAGCGCGGCGTCGTCCTGCGGCACGTGATCGAGCAGCCATTCGAGATCGTTCTTCAGCGTCGCGAGCGTCTGCGCGAGTTCGTCGTGCAGCTCGCGCGCGATGCGGCGCTGTTCCGCCTCGCGCGCGGTCGCGCTGATCGCCGAGATCTCGCGCAGCTCCTCGCGCGACGCCTTCAGCGCCCGCTCGGCACGCACGCGCTCCTCGACCTCGCGGCGCAGGTCGCGGTTCGACGCGCTCAGCTGCGCCGTGCGCGCGGCAACGCGCTGCTCGAGGCGTTCGTTCGCGTCGTTCAGCTGCGCGGTCTTCTGCAGCACGAGCAGATGCTGGAAGCGCGCGCCCGCGAGCGCGCGCACCGTCTGCGCATGCAGCCGCCCGTGCTCGAACAGCAGCGCGAACAGTACGACGCACGATGCGGCGAGACCGTACGTGCGCCCCGCATAGAACCCGAGATCGAATCGCCCGTGATTCAGCATCGACGACATCGCAATGTCGAACAGCCACGCGACCATCACGGTCATCACCCACAGATCGAGCACCGAATGGCGGCGCCGGCGCCACACCATCAGCGCGAGCGCGCCGACGTTCAGCGCCCACACAACTGCGATCGCCCGCGTCATCGCCGCGGTCATCCGGTTGCCCTGCATGATGTGCGGCAGCCGGTCGTGGCCGGCAGTCGCGAACACCGCGAGCGCGACGGTCGCCGCGATCGCGCCGGCGACGCACAGCACGATCGGGAGCGTCGCGCGGCGGAACGGCACCGGCGGCGGGCGGGGCGCTGCGCGCAGCAGCGCGTAGCACGCGACCGCCAGCGGGAAACCGCCGTGCCAGAACAGGTACAGCCAGGCGGTCGTCTGCTCGCCCGCGCCGAGCAGGCCCGTCGGCGCGAACAAACCCGGGAAGGTCAGCATGTGCACGCCGGCCATGAAGCCCGTGAACAGGTAACCGCCCGCGAGCGCGAGCAGCGCCTTCTCGCGCAGGATCGTGTACTGGCCGAGCAGCAGGCCGGCCGTCACCATGTCGTTGACGAGGATCGCGGTCTGATAGACCGGGATGAACCCCCATACCTGCGCGAGCTGCACGGTCGCGAACGGCGCGAGCGCGACGAAGATCGCCGCCGACACGATTACTGTCGCGATCGCGAGCCGCCGTTCGCGGCGTCCGGGCGGCAGCGACGCCATGAACATCTGCGCCGTCTCCGGATCGGCCGTGTTCACGGGCGGCGCGCTCCACGGCGGCGTGTCATCGTCCGGCGTCGCGGCGGCAGGGCGGGGCGGATGCGTTTGCGTCATGCTTCGTCCACGTCGATGCCGAGACCGTGGCGCACCGCGTAGCGGATCAGCGCCGCTTCATGCGGCAGATCCATCTTCTCGAGGATGCGCGTCTTGTACGTGCTGACGGTCTTCGCGCTGAGGCCGAGCGCGCCGGCGATCTGCGTGATGGTCTCGCCCGCGACGATGCGGCGCATCACGTCGAACTCGCGCGCGGACAGCCGTTCGTGCGGATGCGTTTGCGCCGGCGCGTGCAGGGTTTTGGCAAGACTTTCCGCGGCCGACGGGCTCACGTAGACGCCGCCCGCCGCCACCTTGCCGACCGCCGCGACCAGCTCGGCGGTCGCGCTGTCCTTCGTCAGGTAGCCGGTCGCGCCGGCCTTGAACGCGCGCGCCGCATACTGTTCTTCCGCATGCATCGTCAGCACGAGCGTGCGCAGCGCCGGCGCGTGGGTCTTGATCAGCTTGATGAGTTCGATGCCGGTGGGCGCCGGCATCGACAGGTCGAGCAGCAGCACGTCGGCCACGCGGCGTTCGGCCAGCGCGAGCGTTGCCGGCCCGTCGCTCGCTTCGCCGACGATTTCGAAGCCGCCGGCCGTCTCGAGTATGTGACGCAGTCCGTCGCGCATGACTGCGTGGTCGTCAGCCAGTATCACCTTGATCATGGAGCGTTCCTCTTCCGGGATGGCGCTTCGGCGCGCAACGCGCGGGTGTCGTGTCAGACGACGATTCCGGACCGCCGGTCGGCGCGACGTCGCCGAAGCGGTCCATCATCTGAACAATATATTCTGCCGTCGCCGAAAACGGTACACGCGCGCGAGATTTTATGCGGCGCAACACGCGGAATCCATCATGCGGCGAAACAATCGGGGCGAGATGCCGCCGATGCGTGTGCGCGCCGCAGCGGTGCATCGCAGCGCGTATTGCATCCATTCTTCAACCTGCTTGCAACCCGCCTGTAACGTTCTTGCGATTCACTTGCAGCCTGCTTGCGGTTCAGCCTGCCCGATCTGCCCGGCTCGTACATCGCGTTGCCGGCCGCGTCGGGCGGCGCTCCTCGCGAGCCGGCCCGATTCGGGGCTAAACTGGTCCCACATCGAACCCGCCATCCGAGGAGACCCCGCGATGATCGATCTCGCCGAAATCCTGCCGGCCGCGTTGCCGGCCGCGATCGCGTGGGCCGAAGCGCAAGCGGCACGCGGGCTCGCGCAGGGCGCGCCGCTCACGCCCGAGCAGGCCGACGACGCACGCGGGGTGGGTGTCGCGCACCCGGACCGGATCCGCATCGTGACCACCGCCGTGCTGCCGTTTCCCGAAACGCCGTCGCTGGCCGCGATCGCGCGCGACGCGGGGCTGTTGTCGCCCGGCACGATCGGCCTCACGCTCGGCCACGCGGTGTTCGTCGTGGAAGGACACGTGAACCGCCGCCTCCTGACCCATGAGTTCCGTCACGTCCATCAGTACGAAGCCGCCGGCTCGATCGGCGTGTTTCTCGCGCGCTATCTGCACGAGATCGCGACGGTCGGCTACGTCGACGCGCCGCTCGAAGCCGACGCGCGGGCGCACGAGCGCGGCTGACGCCCGCGTGCCGCGCAAACGCATGCACGCATCGATCGGCCGGAGCGCTTGCCTGGCGCCGGACGTTCCGCCGTCCGGGCCTTCGCGCCGGGCGCGTCAGTCGCGTCAGTCGCGTCCGGCGTGTCCGGCGTGTCCGGCGCGCCGGCGCTCAGCCAGTCGACGAGACCCGCGATGAGCGAAACGATCCATGCCTGGCTCGGCGCCATCGGCGTCCATCCGGTGCTCACGCTCGCCGTCGTGTTCGCGACGGCCTGCGCGGAATCGCTCGCGCTGATCGGCACGCTCGTGCCGGCCGGCGCCGTGATGTTCGCGGCCGGCGCGTTGATCGGCGCGGGCGCGCTCGACGGCTGGGCGACGATCGGCGTCGCGGTGGCCGGCGCGATCGTCGGCGACGGAATCAGCTATGAGCTCGGCCGGCGCTACCGCAGCGAAGTCCGGACCTGGTGGACGCGTGCCGGGTACGCGCAGTCGTACGAGCGCGGCGAGCAGTTCGTGCTGCGCCATGGCATGAAAAGCATCGTGTTCGCGCGCTTCCTCGCGCCGGTGCGCGCGGTCGTGCCGGTGATCGTCGGCTGCGCGCACCTGCCGCGCCGGTCGTTCTATCCGGTCAACGCGGCGTCGGCGTTCGTGTGGGCGCCGGTCCACGTCGCGCCGGGCATCGTGTTCGGCGCGTCGGCGGCGCTTGCCGCGGCGGTCAGCGCGCGGGTCGCCGCGATCCTGCTGGTGGTCGCGGTGCTGGTCCTGGCCGTGTGGTTCGGCGTGCGCGTCGCGCTGACGCGTGGCCTGCCGCTGCTGCGCCGCGCGTGGTCGGCCGCGACGCGTGCTTGCGCGCAGCGCTGGCCGTGGCTCGGCGCGACGCGGCGCCGGCTCGCCGAGCGCGGGCGCCGCGTGCCGGGCGCGGTGTTCGCGCTCGCGCTGCTGTTCGTCGGCAGCGTGTGGCTGTTCGCCGGCGTCGTGCAGGACGTCGTCGCGAACGATCCGCTGATGCAGGCCGACATCGCGCTCTACACGTTCCTGCAGAACCTCCGCACGCCGCCCGTCGATGCGGCGATGAGCGCCGTCGTCGTGCTGAACGGCCGCGACGTCGGCCTGATCGTCGCAGCCGCGTTCCTCGTCTGGTTGCTGATCCATCGCTGCTGGATGACCGCCGTGTGGTGGCTCGCGGCGGTCGGCGTGGCGGTGGTGCTCGTGCCCGCGTTCGGCCCCGGGGCGGCGCCTGCGAGCCTGCTGCCCGGCAGCGCGCACGTGCCGCTGCCGGACGGCGATGCCGCGTTCGGGATGCTCGCGAGCAGCTTCATTGGCTGGGTGCTGACGCGCGGGCGATCCGCGCTGTGGCGGAGCGGCGTCGCGACGGCGATCGTGATGTGGGTCGTGTTCGGCGGTTTCGCGCGGCTTTATCTCGGCGAGATCTGGCTGTCCGGGCTGCTCGGCGGCTGGAGCCTCGGACTCGCGTGGTTCGCGGTGCTGGCCGGCACCTATGCGTACGCGCACGTGCGCGACGAAGTGCAACCGAAGGGCGCGTTCGTCGCCGTCGTCGTGGTGCTCGCGACGGCGGGCGTCTGGACGGTTCCCGCGCAGTGGCAGGCCGAGCGGGACCAGCATGCACACGCGGCCCGCGTGGTCGCGATGACCGTCGACCAGTGGATGCGCGGCGGCTGGCTGCGCGTGCCGATGCGGCGCACCGAGATCAGCGGGGATCGCGAGGAATTCCTGCCGCTGCAATGGAGCGTGACGTCCGACACGCTCGACCGGCATCTCGCACAGGCCGGCTGGCTGCGCGCGACGCCGTGGTCGATGCAGACCGCCATGCGCTGGCTGCTGCCGCAGACGCCGCCCGACAGCCTGCCGGTGCTGCCGCGCTATACGCAAGGCGAGGGCACGCGGCGCGTGTTCGTGCGCGCCGATCCGCGGCAGCCGGACAGCCGGCTCGTGCTGCGGCTGTGGCGCTATCCGTACGTGCTGCAGGATGCGCGGGGCACGCGCGGGCTGTGGTATGGCGCGCTGTATCGGGAAACGCTGCACCATCCGGCACGGCTGATGACCGTCGTGCGCACGCGGCCGATCGGTAACACGACGGAGATCGCGCAGGCGCTCGCGGTCGACGGGACGGTCGTGCATCCGCCGGCCGGCACGCCGTCGGCGCCGGCCGACGTGCTGCTGGTGTGGACGGTGGCGGCGCCGTGAGCGGGGCGCGCGGCCTGTGTGTCGCTTATGCGTGCGTTTGCGGCGCCGGTTCGACGGACAGCCGCAGGCCGACTGTCTTCAGTACGGCCAGCAGGGTTCTCAGCGTCGGGTTGCCGTTCGGCGACAGCGCGCGATAGAGCGATTCGCGGCTGATGCCGGCTTCCGCGGCGACTGCGCCGAGGCCGCCGTACGCTTCGGCGACGGTGCGCAGCGCGAGCAGGCCGGCCGCGCGGTCATCGGGATCGTCGAGCGATTCCATGGCGGCCTTCAGGTAGGCGGCGGCCAGCTCGCGGTCGGCACGCAGTTCGGCGAGTTCTGCGTCGTGGTGCGGCACCGCGCCTTTGAGTTTGCTCATGTTTGCTTCCCTTTCCATTCGGACCAAGCAGCCATTCGGTAAACGGCTCGCAGCCGTCATCGCATTGATAGCGAAGGAGTTCGAATACAGGTAGCATTGTAGCTTATAAGCTACAAAAAGGAGAATTAAAAAGCGTTGCAGCCGGAGGGCATGCAGCGCCTTTCGTTCGGAGTCTCGACAAACGAAACCCGCTACCCGTACAAGGTCGATTCTTTCATTCGATACGGACTGCCTGCTATTGACCGATCGGCTAACGTCACTGCGGGCGCGTCACCGCAACGCGACCACCCGTTCCCGCGCGAACCCCGCGAGCGTGCGCAGCGCGTCGCGCGCCGAGCGCAGGTAGAACGACTGCAGATGGAACACGTGCCAGCGCGCCGCATGGATTTCGAGGCGGCACGGCACGCCGCACGCGAGCGCATGATCTGCCAGGCGCTGCGCGTCCGACAGCAGCACTTCCTGGTCGCCGGCCTGGATCAGCATCGGCGGCAGGCCGAGCAGATCGGTGTCGAGCGGGCCGCGCGTCGCGGCCGCAGCGGCACCGTGATACCAGCGCAGCCCCTGTTCGAGCCAGCCACGCCGGATCATCGGATCCTCGCTGCGCCGCGACGTCAGCGTGTCGCCGCGAAGTGCCGCGTCGGTGACGGGCGAGATCAGCAGCAGTCCGGCCGGCGCGGGCTCGCCGCGGTCGCGCAGCGCAATCGCGAGGGCCAGCGCGAGCGCGCCGCCCGCCGAATCGCCAGCGACGACGATGCGCTCGGGCGCATGCCCCTGCGCGCGCAACGCGGTATACGCGGCCAGCGCATCGTCGAGCGCGGCGGGGTACGGATGTTCGGGCGCGAGCCGGTAATCGGGCGTCCACACCGCCATCCCCGATTCGTCGGCGAGCCGCGTCGTCACGCTGCGGTGCGTGCCGGGCCCGCCGACGCAGAACGCGCCGCCATGCAGGTACAGGATCGCGCCGCCGGTATCGCCGCGCTTCGGCGCGACGACTTCCGCGGGCACGCCGCCCGCCGACGTGCGATAGCGGATCATGCCGCCGATCCCCGGCATCAGCGGCGACAGCAGCCCGACCACGCGCCTCTGGATGCCGACGCCGAACGGCGGCCCGATCAGCGAGCGGAAGCCGGCCCGCAGGAAGCCGCGCAGGAAGCCGGCGTTCAGCGCTTCCAGCGCGCCGCCCGGCGCGGCGATTGCGACGCCGCCCGCGCGCCCGGCCGCGCCCGGCAGCACGGTCGACAAGCGGTACGCGGCGAGCCCCGAGTAGCGCGTGAGCCAGCGATACGACAGCGTGAAGCCCGGCCAGTTGGTGCTGTTGTGGCCGGACGCATCCACATACCAGCTCTTGCAGCTGCTCCACACCGAACCCGCGAGGCGCTGCTGGACATGCACGTTGTAGCGCCGGTAGCGCCGTGCGTCGACGTCGATCGCGGTGGCGCCGGCGCGCCGCATCGCGCGCACGCAGCGCATCACGTGCGCGATCTGGCTCTCGAGCATGTAGACGATCGAGTTGTGGCCGAGGTTGGTGTTCGGGCCGTACAGCATGAAGAAATTCGGAAAGCCCGGCACGGTCATCCCGAGATACGCCTGCGCACCGCGCCGCCATGCGTCGTTCAGGTCGAGCCCTCCGCGGCCCGTGATGTGCATCGGCGACAGGAATTCGGTTGCCGCGAAGCCGGTGCCATAGACGATCGCATCGACCGGATGATGCGTGCCGTCGGCGGTCTCGATGCCGTGTTCGGTCACGCGGCGGATTCGTTGCGTGACGAGTTCGACGTTGTCCTTGCTCATCGCGGCCAGATAGTCGCTCGACAGCAGGATGCGCTTGCAGCCGATCGGGTAGTCGGGCGTGAGCTGCTCGCGCAGCGCCGCGTCGGGCACCTGCCGCGCGAGCAACTGGCGGAACGGTCGGCCGACCGCGAATTTCATCAGCCCGTTGAAGCGCGTGAATGCGATCGCGCGCGATTCGTAGCGGATGTAGATCGACGCGCGATGCAGCTTCATTGCCCACGGCAGCCGCCGGAACAGTGCCCGTTCCCACGGCCGGTATGCGCGGTCGGGGCGTGGCATCAGGTACGCGGGCGAGCGCTGGAACACGGTCAGCGTCTTCACGGTATCGGCGATCGCCGGCACGAACTGGATCGCGGACGCGCCCGTGCCGATCACCGCGACGCGCTTGCCGGCAAGCGGATACGCATGGTCCCAGTGTGCGGAATGGAACGCGCGGCCGCGGAAAGTTTCCATGCCGGGCAGGTTCGGCAGCGCGGGTCGGCTCAGCTGCCCCGTGCCGCTGACGAGCAGTGCGGCGCTCAGCGTCGTGCCGTCCGTCAACGTCACGCGCCACAGCGCGTGCGGCTCGTCGTAGCGTGCGTGCGCGACTTCCGCGCCGAAGCGGAGGTAGCGCGCGAGACCGTACTTGCGCGTGCAGTGCCGCAGGTACGCGTGGATTTCCGGCTGCGGCGCGAACGTGCGCGACCAGCCGGGATTCGGCTCGAACGAGAACGAGTACAGATGCGATGGCACGTCGCACGCGGCGCCCGGATAGCTGTTGTCGCGCCACACGCCGCCGACGTCGTGCGCGCGTTCGAGGATCGCGAAATCGTGCACGCCGGCGCGCTGCAGCGCGATCGCCATGCCGATGCCGGCGAAGCCCGCGCCGATGATGATCGCGGTGAGTGGCGGGGCGGTGTCGTCGCGAAAGGCGAAATCAGGCGAGCGCATCGCGGGTCTCCTTCGGTTGGGCGGTGGGGTGGGTATCGGACCCGGGTTCCGCGAGAGGCTCGGCGCCGATCCCGGCGACGGTTCGTACTGCGGCATCGATCGCAGCCATTGCTTCGGCATTCATGTCGATCGTTGTGTCGGCATGCGGCCGACCCTGCACGCGGCTGACCCCGCGCATCAGGTCGACCGCCTTCTCGGCGATCATGATCGTCGGCGCATTGGTGTTGCCGCCAATCAGCGTCGGCATCACGGACGCGTCGACGATCCGCAGCCCCTGCAGCCCGCGCACCCGCAATTGCGGATCGACGACCGCGTGCGCGTCGCGCCCCATCCGGCACGTGCCGACCGGGTGATACACGGTGTCGGTGCGCCGGCGCAGCACGTCGCGGATCTCGTCGTCGGTCGTCACGTTCGCGGTGAACATGTCGCGCGTGATCCAGCTGGCGAGTGCCGGCGCCTGCATCAGCCGGCGCGTCAGCCTGAAGCCCGCGACCATGTCGTCGAGATCGCGCGGATCGTCGAGGAATGCCGGATCGATGCGCGGCGCGTCGAGCGGATCGGCGCTGCGCAGCGTGACCGCGCCGCGGCTGCGCGGCCGCAGCAGGCACACGTGGCACGACAGCCCGTGGCCGAGATGAAACCGGCGCGCATGATCGTCGACCAGCGCGACGACGAAATGCAGCTGGATGTCCGGCGCGTCGAGTTCGGCGCGCGTCTTCAGGAAGCCGCCGCCTTCCGCGAAATTCGACGTCAGCATCCCGCGCCGTTCGCGGCGGAAGCGCAGCAGCTCGCGCAGCATGCGCAGGCCGCCGCGCGCGGACACGCCCATCGTGTCGATGCTGCGCGTCCGGTAGCCGAAGATGAAGTCGGGGTGATCCTGCAGGTTGCGGCCGACGCCGGGCAGGTCGACGAGCGTACGGATGCCGAAACGTTCGAGCTCGGCGGCCGGGCCGACGCCGGACAGCATCAGCAATTGCGGCGTCTGCAACGCACCCGCGGCAAGCACGACCTCGCGGCGCGCGCGCAGCGTGCGGATCTCGCCATGCTGCCGCACTTCGACGCCGACCGCGCGCGTGCCGTCGAACAGGATGCGCAGCACCTGCGCGTGCGTCTCGACCGTGAGGTTGTCGCGGCGCCCGACGTGCGGCAGCAGGTACGCACGCGCGGCGCTCCAGCGTTCGCCATGCTTCTGCGTGACCTGGTAGACGCCGATGCCTTCCTGCTGCGCGCCGTTGAAATCGTCGGTCAGCGGCAGGCCCGCCTGGCGTGCCGCTTCGCGGTAGCGCGCGTGGAACGGGTTGCCCGTGCGCAGGTCGCTGACCCACAGCGGGCCGTCGCGGCCATGCCAGACATCGTCGAAGCGCTCGTTGTGCTCGCTGAGCCGGAAGTACGGCAGCACGTCGTCGTAGGCCCAGCCTTCGTTGCCGAGCGCCGCCCAGTGGTCGTAGTCGCTGCGGTGGCCGCGGATGTAGACCATCGCGTTGATCGCGGACGAGCCGCCGAGCGCCTTGCCGCGCGGCTGGTAGCCGCGGCGCCCGCCGAGCCCCGCCTGCGGCACCGTCTCGAACGCCCAGTTGTTGATGCGGGACGGCATCATCGCGACGGCGCCGGTCGGCACGTTGACGAGCGTGCCGTCGCCGCGGCCGCCCGCTTCGAGCACGCAGACGGTGACGCTCGGGTCCTCGGTCAGGCGCCCCGCGACAACGCAGCCGCCCGAGCCGCCGCCGACGACGATGTAGTCGTATGTCTTGCTCATGGAATCGTCTCCGGAAAGTCGGCAGGTCAGGCGGCGCGCGACGATGCGCTGCGTGCGGCGACGGCGATCGGTGGGCTCGGATGCATGGTGTCTCCTCAGGGCGGTCGTTGAAGTCGTTCGGACGACGACTGGATGACGCCGATGGTGCGTGCCGCGTGGGAAAACACCAATGCTGCGACGGGACAATTGTTTTAGTATTTGGGCCAAATCGGCGCTTCGAGGGTTTCCCCATATGAGCTTCCAGGATTTCACCCGGAGTCCGGCCGGCGCGCGGCTGCTGGTCGATTTCGGCGGCGAGCGCGGCGTGCCGCAGACGAAGCTGCTGGCCGGCACGGGCCTGTCGGCCGCGCAGCTCGACGACCCGAACGCCGAGGTTACGGCGGCCCAGGAACTGCGGCTGACCGGCAACCTGCTACGGCTGCTCGGGCATCCGCAAGGCCTCGGCTTCGAGGTCGGCCAGCGCTATCACTTCTCGGCGTACGGCGTGTGGGGCTACGGGCTGATCGCGAGCGCGACCGCGCGCGATGCGCTGGGGCTGGCGCTGCGTTTCCTGCCGCTTACCTATGCGTTCACCGTCATCACGTATCGGGAGGATGACGAAAGCTGCGTGCTGAGCTTCGGCGCGCCGGCGCTGCCGGACGCGTTGAGCCGGTTTTGCGTCGAGCGCGACATGACGGCGGCGGCGGTGCTGCTGCAGGAGATCGGCGGCGCGGATTTCGTGCTGTCGCGCTTCACGCTGCAGGCCGAGCGCGTGACGGGCGCACGCGGCGCGATCGCGCAGTTGCCGCGGATCGGCGGCGTCGAGCCCGTGTTCGGCGCGCGTTCGAACAGCCTGGCGTTCGAGCGCGCGTATCTCGACCGGGCGCTACCGCATGCGAACCCGATCACGGTGTCGATGTGCGAGCAGATGTGCAGCCAGTTGCTGGAAGCGCGGCGGGCGCGCGTTGGCGCCACGGCGCTGATCCGCCATTACCTGAACGCGACGCCGGGCACGCCGCCGTTTTCGCTCGAGGACATGGCGCGGCTGATGAACACGAGTGCGCGCACGCTGAAGCGGCGGCTGCAGGAAGAGGGCACGACGTTCCGCGCGCTGCTCGCCGAGTCGCGCGGCGCGATGGCCGAGGCGCTGCTCGGCGACGAGCGGCTGACGCTGACCGACGTGGCGGAGCGGCTCGGGTTCAGCGACCTGTCGAGTTTCTCGCAGGCGTTCAAGCGCTGGTACGGGGTTGCGCCGGGCGCGTATCGCAGCGGCGTGTTAGGTGAGAGAAAGGGCAGCTGAGGGGCGCTGAATAATGTGCACGCGGGTTTGGCGCGACGAGGCCGGCGTGCGCACCACGACTAACCGCTAGAATGGCTTCGTTGCTTACGGGAATGCCCGGAATTCACTGTAGGAGAGATGCTTGTGAGGCCGTCCGTTGCACTGAACGCACACCGCGTCGAGATTCGCAGGATTGTCGAAGCCAATCGCGCGTCGAACGCGCGCGTATTCGGGTCCGTCTTGCATGGCGATGACACCGATGAAAGCGATCTGGATCTTCTCGTGGAGCCGCAGCCCGGCATGACGCTGCTCAACGTCGGAACCATCCGGTACCGGTTGTCGGAACTTCTCGGCGTTCGGGTCGATGTGTTGACGCCGAATGCATTGCCCGACACATTTCGTGCAACCGTGGTGGCGGAGGCCCAGCCCATATGAAAGGGAAGGAACAGCGCCTGCCCGATTATCTCGGTCACATGGTCGAAGCAATCGATCGGATCGGAGCATATGTCGGCCCCATGGACAAGGCGGGATTTGTTGCGAACATGCTCGTCATCGATGCAGTGATTCGCAACATCGAGGTTATTGGCGAAGCGAGCAACAAGGTGCGCAAGCATCATCGGGCGTTTGCAGACGAACACCCGGAAGTGCCGTGGCAAGGCTGCTATGAGATGAGGAGCGTGGTTGCCCACGACTACTTCAAGGTGGATCTCGACATTGTTTGGGAAACCATCAAGAACGATCTTCCCGGCATGCGCCGGGATGTTCAGGCGCTGTTGGACCGGCTGGCTCGCGAGCAAGGGGCTGCCGCGCCAAGTTCACAAGGCACTGGGGACTGAAAGGGTGCGATGGCGCCCCGACGCGTTCGTCGCAGCATTTGGCGATATCTCTGGATATTGGTCGGCGGCGCATCCGTTCGGGTCGAATGCGGCCGCCGCCGCAATCGTCACTGCTTCGCCGGCGCGATCGCCGCGACCTTGTCGAGCGCGGACGGGATGAACGTGTCGAGCTGCGCGGTCACAGTCTCGTAGAACGCGATCGGCTTGCCCCAGGCATCCGGCACATCCTCGTGCTTGCCGGTCGCGTATTCGGCGAGCGTGTACACCTTGCCCGCCGCCGCCGGATATAGCGCGAGCACCTTCTCCTTGTGCTTGTCGGTCATCGTCAGGATGACGTCGGAATGCTTGACGTCGTTCGCATTGAGCTGCACCGAGCGGTGCGCGGACGTGTCGATGCCGCGCCGCTTCATCAGGATCACGCCGTTCTCCTCGGGCTTCTCGTCGTACGGGTCCTCGTCGACCGCGCGCGAGATTACCGCGATGTGCGCGTGGCGCTGCTCGATCAGCTGATCCGCGATGGCTTCGGCCATCACGCTGCGCCCGGTATTGCCGGTGTCGACGAACGCGACCTTCTTCGGTTCGTCCGCATGGGCGAGCGTCGCGCACTGGACGCCGAGGTAACAGAGCAGGGCAAGCGTCTTGATTGTTTTCATCGTTGTTTCCGCCAGTCAGGGTTGAGGTGCCGACGCGGCATCGCGCCGACGCCGACGGCACATCATGCCGGCCCTCCGTGACGGACAAAAATCGCCGGCCGGTTTTGGCAAGACGGCGTCGCGTTGCTGCAATTCGCCGTAATTCGCCGCAACTTGCGGCGATGCTGGCGTCGCCCGCTCCTTAGCCCCCCGCCTCGCGATGAAACAGCGCGAGAAACTGCTGCGCCGGCGCCGACAGCGGCCGGTCGCGCCGCACGAGGCTGCCGTACGAAGGCAGCTTCTGCCCGAGCGTGTAGTCGACGATCGCGACCATCCCGTGCGCGGCATTCAGCTCGGCGACCGTCAGCGGAATCACGCCGAGCATCTGCGAGCGGTCGACGAGGTTCATCGTCGTCAGGATCGAGCCCGTCTCGATCAGCCCGCGCGGCATCGGCTGGTGATGCGCGTGGAACTCGCGCTCGACGACTTCGCGCGCGGGGCTGCCGGCCGGCTGCAGGATCCACGGATACGCGAGCAGAGCCGCGAACTCGACCGGCCCGGCGCCGGCAAGCGGATGGTCGCGGCCGGCGACGATCGCGAGCGCTTCGTCGTCGACCGCGCGGAATTCGCAATCGGCGCCGACGTCGCGACCGATCACGACTTCAAGCACACCCTCCTGCAGTTGCGGCATCAGCTTGTCGCTCGTATCGACCGCGATGTCGATCGCGAGCAGCGGATACCGCGCCTTCAATTGCACGAGCGCCTCGGTGAGCCGCCCCGGCGCGGCCGCCATGATGCTGCCGATCGCGAGCCGCCCGGCGCTGCCGAGCTGCAGTTCGGCCAGCTCGCGGTTGAGCGCCTCCATGCTGCCACGGATCCCGCGGAAGTAGCCGAGCACCCGCTCGCCGGCCGGATTCAGCACGAGCCCGCGCCCGACGCGCTCGAACAGCGGCTGGCCGAGCGCGTCCTCGAGCTCGCGCAGCATCTTGGTCGCGGCCGGCTGCGTGAGGCCGAGCCGGTCGGCCGCCGCGCGCAGCGTCGAGCATTCCTCGACCGCCAGCAGCAGCGCAACCTGCCGCATCCGCAGCCGGTTCAGCAGTTGCGGCGTCGAATCCTTCCTGTCGATCGAACCCAATCCGATTACCTCTGGTTATCAATTCATCAAGAGTTTTCAATTTACCGGTGCATTCCGTCTACCTAGCATGAACCCCATATGACGAACGGCCGCTTTCCGGCCAGACAGGAGACGAATATGCAGACGAAACCGGCTACAGCGGCCAAGGCAGCGATGGCAGCGACGGCGGGCACGGCAGCGACGGCAGCCACGGCAGCCACGGCAGCCACAGCGGCACGCGCCCCGGCCCACGCTGGAGATCGGGCATGACGGCCGCCCCGACCTTGCCCGCGACCTTGCCCGTTGTCGCGCTGACGCTCGGCGATCCGGCCGGCATCGGCCCCGAGCTGATCGCGAAGCTGCTCGCGCGCCCCGACGCCGTGTCGCGCGCGAATCTCGTGCTGATCGGCGACCGCTGGCTGTGGGAAGCCGGCCAGCGCACCGCGGGCGTGCAGGTCGACGTCGAGCCGGTCGCGTCGCTCGCCGATGTGCGGGACCGCCCGTCGTGCGCGCGGCCTGCGTTCGTTGCGGTCGACACCGTCGGCGCCGCCGAGGTCACGCTCGCGCAGGCCGGCGCCGCCGGCGGCCGCTCGGTGCTCGACGTGCTGAACCGCTGCATGGACGCCGCACTGGCCGGCGACATCGACGCGATTCTCTTCGCGCCGCTCAACAAGCACGCGATGAAGCTCGGCGGCCTGAAGCACGAGGACGAACTCCATCACTTCGCGGAATACCTCGGCGTGACCGGCTATTTCTGCGAATTCAACACGCTTGGCGAGCTATGGACCGCGCGCATCTCGTCGCACATCCCGCTGAAGGATGCGGCGCGCTACCTGTCGATCGAGCGGATCGAGCAGGCGTCCGAGCTGATCTACCGGTCGCTGCTCGCGAACGGCGTCGCGGCGCCGAAGGTCGCGATCGCCGCGTTCAACCCGCACGGCGGCGACGGCGGGATGTGCGGCCGCGAGGAGATCGACGTGATCGCGCCGGCAGTGCGCGCGCTGCAGGCGCGCGCCTGGCCGACCGGCGCGCCGTTCGACGGCCCGTTCCCGGCCGACACGATCTTCCTGAAGGCGCAGGCCGGCGACTACCACGCGATCGTCACGATGTACCACGATCAGGGGCAGATCGCGATCAAGCTGCTCGGCTTCTCGCGCGGCGTGACCGTGCAGGGCGGCTTGCCGGTGCCGATCACGACGCCCGCGCACGGCACCGCGTATGACATCGCCGGGCGCGGCACTGCCGACGTCGGCGCGACCTGGCAGGCGCTGCAGATCGCCTGCCGGATGGGCGCCGCGCACCGCCGGCAGACGACTTCCGCGTGACGGCCGCCGGGCCGTCCGCCGCTCGAAACACCAGAACCGAACACCAGAACCGAACACCAGAACCGAACACCAGAACCGAACACCAGAACCGAACACCAGAACCGAACACCAGAACCGAACACCAGAACCGAACACCAGAACCGAACACCAGAACCGAACACCAGGAGACAACGCCATGAAGATCAAGGCCGTACGCGCACGCGTGTACCAATGGAAAGGCAAGACCGTGCCGCCGCAAGGCAATTTCTGCTCGAACGCGATGGACCTGCTGTACGCGCCGCAGGAGACGATGAGCACGTTCCGCTTCCACGCGTGGACCGTCGTCGAGGTGGAGACCGACGACGGCATCGTCGGGCTCGGCAACGTCGCGCTTGCGCCGCACATCGCGAAGGCGATCATCGACCAGTACCTCGCGCCGCTCGTCATTGGCCAGGATCCTTGGGACTACGAATACCTGAACCAGCGGATGTACCGTGCGACCCATGCATGGGGCCGCAAGGGCATCGGCATGGCGGCGATCTCGGCGGTCGACATCGCGATCTGGGACGTGCTCGGCAAAAGCGTCGGCAAGCCCGTGTTCAAGCTGCTCGGCGGCCGCACCAAAGAGAAGATTCCCTGCTACTACTCGAAGCTGTACCGCACCGACCTGAAGGCGATGCAGGACGAGGCGAAGCGCTATCTCGACGAGGGCTTCCGCGCGTTCAAGATGCGCTTCGGCTACGGGCCCGCGCACGGGCAACAAGGGGTGGTCGAGAACCTGAAGTCGGTCGCGGCGATCCGCGAAGTGATCGGCTACGACAACGACCTGATGCTCGAGTGCTACATGGGCTGGAACCTCGAGTACGCGAAGCGCATCCTGCCGAAGCTCGAGAAGTACCAGCCGCGCTGGCTGGAAGAGCCCGTGATCGCCGACGACATCGACGGCTACGCGGAGCTGAACCGGCTGACGAGCATTCCGATCTCCGGCGGCGAGCACGAGTTCTCGCTGTACGGCTTCAAGCAGCTGCTCGACCGCAAGGCCGTGTCGGTGGTCCAGTACGACACGAACCGAGTCGGCGGCATCACGATGGCGCACAAGATCAACGCGCTGTGCGAGGCGTACAGCGTGCCGGTGATCCCGCACGCGGGCCAGATGCACAACTACCACCTGACGATGAGCACGCTCGCGTCGCCGATGAGCGAGTACTTCCCGATGTTCGACGTCGAGGTCGGCAACGAGCTGTTCTATTACATCTTCGATGGCGAGCCGGCGGCCGAGAATGGCTTCCTGCAGCTGCGCGACGACGTGCCGGGCCTCGGCCTCACGCTGAAGACCGAGTTCCTCGACCAGTTCGACATCGTGGAGTGACCATGCACGCACGTTACCAGGGCGTCTTTCCGGTGGCGCCGACGATCTTCACCGCGGACGGCGCGCTCGACCTCGCCGGCCAGCGCCGCGCGATCGACTTCATGATCGACGCCGGTTCGCACGGCATCTGCATCCTCGCGAACTACTCCGAGCAGTTCGCGCTCGGCGACGACGAACGCGACGTGCTGACCCGCACCGTGCTCGAGCATGTCGCCGGCCGCGTGCCGGTGATCGTCACGACGTCGCATTTCAGCGCGCGGATCTGCGCGGAGCGCAACCGGCGCGCGCAGGCGCTGGGCGCATCGATGGTGATGGTGATGCCGCCGTATCACGGCGCGACGTTCCGCGTGCCGGAGGCGTCGATCCATGCGTTCTTCCGCGAAGTGAGCGACGGGCTCGACATTCCGCTGATGATCCAGGACGCGCCCGCGAGCGGCACGACGCTGTCGGTCGACTGTCTCGCCAGGCTCGCGCGCGAGATCGACGCGGTGTCGTACTTCAAGATCGAGACGCCCGGCGCGGCGGCGAAGCTGCGCGAGCTGATCCGCGTCGGCGGCGACGCGATCGAAGGGCCGTGGGACGGCGAGGAGGGCATCACGCTGCTCGCCGATCTCGACGCGGGCGCGACGGGCGCGATGACGGGCGGCGGCTATCCGGACGGGATCCGCAAGATCACCGACGCGTATTTCGCGGGCCGCCGCGATGAAGCGTGCGAGCAGTACGCGCGCTGGCTGCCGCTGATCAACTACGAGAACCGCCAGGCGGGTTTTCTGGCGGCGAAGGCGCTGATGAAGGAAGGCGGCGTGATCGCGTGCGACCGGCCGCGTGCGCCGTGGCCCGACCTTCATCCGGATATGCGGGCGGGCTTGCTCGACGCGGCACGGCGGCTCGATCCGCTCGTGCTGCGCTGGGGGCGTTAGGTGCGTTAGGTGCGTTAGGTGCGTTAGGTGCGTTAGGTGCGGTAGGCGCCGGTTCGCGCGCGGGGCGAGCTTCGCGGTAGTCACGTGAGCCGCACGTGCCGCGCCGACGGGCAGACGTTCGCAACGATGCGGAACGCGCGTGCATTACGCATCGGGCATCGGCGGCCGCCCCCGCGCAGGTTCGTCACGGCATGACAGCGGTCCATCAGAAGGCCGCCGCAGCCATCACCAACAAAGCTGTGCATGGGATGGGAGCAAGCGCCAAAGCGCCAACTCCCATCGACTGCGAAGCATGGGACCGGAGTCAGTGCCAAAGCACCAACTCCGGTCGACAGGAGACAACATGAACACATTGACCCCGGCCACCCCGGCCTACGAAGCCGGCGAAGCGATTCCGCGACGCCGCTGGCTGCGCGTGATTCCGCCGCTGCTGCTCGCCTGCATCATCTCGTACATGGACCGCGTGAACATCGCGTTTGCGATGCCGGGCGGGATGAATGCCGATCTCGGGATGGATGCGACGATGGCCGGCCTCGCCGGCGGGATCTTCTTCTTCGGCTACCTGTTCCTGCAGATTCCCGGCGGCCGGCGCGCCGCGCTCGGCAGCGGCAAGCGCTTCATCGCGTGGTCGCTCGTGAGCTGGGCCGTGCTGTCGGCGTTGACGGGCCTCGTCACGCACACGTGGGAACTGCTGACGCTGCGCTTCCTGCTCGGCGTCGCCGAGGGCGGCATGCTGCCCGTCGTGCTGACGATGGTCAGCAACTGGTTCCCCGACCGCGAGCGGGGCCGCGCGAATGCGATGGTCATCATGTTCGTGCCGCTCGCCGGCATGATCACCGCGCCGCTGTCCGGCTTCATCCTCGCCGCGTACGACTGGCGCCACCTGTTCTTCAGCACGGGCGCGCTGTCGCTGCTGTTCCTGATCGTCTGGCTGCTGTTCGCCGACGACAGCCCGGATACCGCGCGCTGGGTGTCGCCGCGCGAGAAGGCGTACATCCTCGACGCGCTGCGTGCCGAGCAGGAGCGCAAGCGCGCGGCCGGCACGCCGACCGCGGCGTCGTTCGGCGCGTTGATGCGCAACCCGACGATCTGGCTGCTGATCGCGATCAACTTCTGCTACCAGGTCGGCATCTACGGCTATACGATGTGGTTGCCTACACTGCTGAAGAACCTCACGCACACCGGGATGGGCAAGATCGGCCTGCTCGCGATGCTGCCGTACGTCGCGATGATCATCGGCATGTTCGCAACGTCGTATTTGTCGGACCGAACCGGCAAGCGCCGCCTGTTCGTGCTGCTGCCGCTGGTCGGCTTCGCCGCGTGCCTCGCGCTGTCGGTGCTCACGCAATCGACGATGCCCGTTTCGTTCGCGTTCCTGATCGGCTGCGGGTTCTTCCTGCAGGCGGCGGCCGGCGTGTTCTGGGCGATTCCGCCGAAGCTCTGCAGCGTCGAGACGGCCGGCAGCGCGCGTGGCCTGATCAACGCGCTCGGCAACCTCGGCGGGTTCTGCGGCCCGTATGCGGTCGGCGTGCTGACCCAGCACGTGAGCTCGGCGGCAGGCGTGTACAGCCTCGCGGTCACGCTCGCGGTGGCGGGCCTCCTCGCGCTGACGCTGCCGAAGCGCTGCGAGGACTGACGCGGACTGGCGCGCGGCTTCGCGAGCGCAATGCAAAGAGCCGACACTGGCCGCGGCGCGATGCGCGTGCCGCGGCGACACATCGAAGAACGGAGACTCACGATGAACGACATCCTGTTGCTGGTGCAGAAGTGCGCCCATACCTTCAGCTTCTACGATCTCGAAACGAAAACGGCGCTCAAGCACATCGTGCTGCCGAACTTCCCGCATGAATTCACCGTCGACGCGAACAACCGCTACGCGTACGTCGGCATCTTCGGCATCGAGACTGCGTGGTCGCGCGGCCACGAAGGCGATCACCGCATTGCCGAGATCGACCTCGTCGAGCGCACCCACACGCGCATGCTCGACCTGTGGCCGTACTACCGGCCGCACGGGATGGCGAGCGACAGCGAGGGCCGGCTGTATGCGATGAGCGAGGCGCACGACATGCTGCTCGTGTTCGATCGCCCGACCGTGCAGCCGGTGCCGAACATGGCGGTGCCGTCCGGCGGCGTGAAGACGCACCTCGTAACGCTGACGCGCGACGCGAGCCGCGCATACGGCGTGCATCTGCTGTCGAACACGGTCACGCAGTTCCATCCGCGCGACGCGACGGTCGCGCCGCGCGCGGTGATGCCGGGGCCGCGTCCGGAAGGCAACGCGCTGTCGAGCGACGAGCGCACGCTGTACGTCGCGAACCGCGGCGACGACACGCTGGTCGCGATCGACACCGGCACGATGACTTGCGGCCGCCGCGTGAAGACCCGCAGCGATCCGAACCGCATCTACCGGACGAGCGCGCCGGACGGCCGCGACCTGCTGCTGCTGACCAACTCGGGCGAGCAGTCGATCTCCGTGTTCGATGCCCAGCAACTCGAGGAAATCGAGCGCGTCGCGCTGCCCGCGAACCCGACTGCGCTGTCGTTCCATCCGTCGCGCCGTGCGGCCTATGTGTCGTTCCAGGACGACTACGTGCGCGAACTCGATCTCGATAGCTGGCGTTTCGTCAGCGCATTGCCGACGCTGCGTGAGCCGGATGCATCGTATGTACTCGCCGGAACGCGCTGACGGGCGCGACGGGGCGCCGCCGGACGGCATGCCCGATGCGCTCGTCGATGCGCATCACCACCTGTGGCGGCTCGATGCCGGTGCGCACTATCCGTGGCTGCAGGATCAGTACGATCCGGCGCGCTTCATGTTCGGCGACTACGCGGCGCTGTGCCGCGATTTCGGCGTCGACGAATACCGGCGGGCCGCGCACGGCGCACCGCTCGTCGCGAGCGTGCACGTCGAGGCCGAACGCGCGCGCGACGAGGCGCTCGCGGAGACGCGCTGGCTGCACGACGTCGCGGCTGCACAAGGGCTGCCGTCGGCGATCGTCGCGTGGGTCGACCTGCTGGCCGACGACGCAGCGGAGCGGCTCGCCGAGCAGGCCGCGTGGCCGCGCGTGCGCGGCGTGCGCTTCAAGCCGCGCACCGCGCCCGCGCCCGACGCGGCCGTCGACGGCCCCGGCACGCTGCGCGATCCACGCTGGCCGGCCGCGCTTGAACGGCTCGCTGCGCACGGCCTATGCTGGGATTTGCGGGTGCCGTTCTGGCATCTCGGCGACGCGGCGGCGCGGCTCGCGGATGTGGCGGCCGTCGACGTGGTGCTCGAACACGCGGGATTGCCGTGGGACCGCTCGGACGCGGGGCTCGCGCGCTGGCGGCGCGGGATGGAAGCGCTTGCTGCGCTGCCGCGCGTGTCGGTGAAGCTGTCCGAATTCGGCTTGCGCGATGCGGCGTGGAACGACGCGGAGAACCGGCGGATCATCCGCGACGCGATCGAGATATTCGGGTGGGAACGGTGCCTCTTCGCGAGCAATTTCCCGGTGGCGGGGTTGCGCGTGACCTATCCCGCGCTGCTGCGCACGTTCGCCGGCGCCATGGCCGACCTGAGCGACGCGGCGCGCCGCGCGATCTGGCACGACAACGCGGTCCGGATCTACCGGATCGATCTCGACGAACCACACAAGCAGGCAGGTAGATGATGCAGATTTCCGGACAGATGGTGATTGGCGGCGCGTCGGTGCGCGGCACGGCAGGGGCGCTGCGCGCATTCGATCCCGCGCGTGGCGTCGAACTGGAACCCGAATTCGGCGCGGGCGACGCGGCGGACGTGGATCGCGCGTGCAGCCTCGCGGCCGCCGCGCTCGATCCGTTCCGCGCGATGCCGCTCGACGTGCGCGCACGTTTTCTCGACACGATCGCCGACAACCTCGTCGCGCTCGGCGACGCGCTGATCACGCGCGCGCATCAGGAATCGGCGCTGCCCGTCGCGCGGCTCGAAGGCGAGCGTGCGCGCACGGTCGGCCAGCTCAGGCTGTTCGCGGCGCTCGTGCGCGACGGCCGCTGGCTCGGCGCGACGCTCGATTCCGCGCAGCCTGATCGCCAGCCGTTGCCGCGGCCCGACCTGCGCCTGCGGAAGATTCCGGTCGGCCCGGTCGCGGTGTTCGGCGCGAGCAACTTCCCGCTCGCGTTCTCGGTCGCGGGCGGCGATACGGCGTCGGCATTCGCGGCCGGGTGCCCGGTCGTCGTGAAGGCGCATCCCGCGCATCTCGGCACGTCCGAACTGGTCGGGCGTGCGATCCAGCAGGCGGTGGCCGCGTGCGGGCTGCCGGAAGGCGTGTTCTCGCTCGTGATCGGTGCGGGCAACGCGATCGGCGAGGCGCTCGTCGCGCATCCGGCGATCAAGGCGGTCGGCTTCACCGGCTCGCGCGGTGGCGGGCTGGCGTTGATGAACATCGCGGCGAAGCGTCGCGAGCCGATTCCCGTTTATGCGGAGATGAGCAGCATCAACCCGTTCTTCGTGCTGCCCGCCGCGCTCGCGGCGCGCGGCGGCGAGATCGCGCGCGGCTTCGTCGAATCGCTGACGCTCGGCGTCGGCCAGTTCTGCACGAACCCGGGGCTCGTCGTCGTGCTCGACGGGCCCGACACGCAGGCGTTCGTCGACGCCGCCGCGCAGGCACTCGGGCAGAAGGGCGCGCAGACGATGCTGACGACGGGGATCGCGGCCGCCTATCAACGCGGTGTCGCGCAGCGGGCGGCGTCGGCGGGCGTGAGCGCGGTTGCCCAGGGTGTGCAGACCGGCGCGCAGGCCGGCTCGCAAGCGGCAGTGGTGCCCGCGCTGTTCGCGACGACGCAGGCCGCGTTTGTCGCGGATACCGCGCTCGAGGACGAGATCTTCGGGCCGACGTCGCTGATCGTCACGTGCCGCGACGTCGACGAGATGATCGATCTGGCCGAGCACGTCGAAGGTCAGCTCACGGCGACGCTGCATCTCGAACCGGCCGACTATGCGCTCGCGCGGCGGCTGTTGCCGACGCTCGAACGCAAGGCCGGGCGCATTCTCGCGAACGGCTATCCGACCGGTGTCGAAGTCGCGCATGCGATGGTGCATGGCGGGCCGTTCCCGGCGACGTCCGATTCCCGTGCGACGTCGGTGGGGACGCTCGCGATCGAGCGGTTCCTGCGGCCCGTGTGCTATCAGGCGCTGCCGGCGGAACTGCTGCCGGAGGCGTTGCAGGATGGCAATCCGCTGGGTGTGTGGCGGTTGAAGGATGGAGCGTTCGGGAAGGGGTAAATGGAAGTTGATGAGGCGGCTGGTGAAGCGGCCGACGGCGGACAGGCCAGCGCCGGGTGAAACAACGGGCATGCGCCTGACCTTTGTGTGTCCCGGTCAGGGGCGGCTGGTTGAAATGGTGCTGCCGGGGCTCAGCACGCGTGCCACCATTTGACGAACCGCTTGCCTTGCCTGCCGCGCGGCCGGCTCATCGTAGGCGACCGTCACCCCTCGTTCGACACAGGGGTCGTTGTACGAAAAGGGTTCCTGGGTCTTCGCGTTGACCAGCACGCCGTTATCCAGTTCGATTTCCCGGCAATTCCGGGTGGTTTGGGCCTGCGGCAACTGAACCGGTGGCCGGAGCGCCAGCGAATCGAACTGATGATGGGCCCCCGGGTATTCGGTCAGCAGCACATCGTTGCCTTTTGCTTTCAGGCGTTCCACATAGGCGCGGCAGGACGCAACCGGGTTGTAGTTGTCCGCCGCGCCCTGGAATATGCGCACCGGCTTGTCGACGAGGCTGTCGTCCTCGCGATACGTGTAGGTGCAGTCCGGGTAAAACGCGATATAGGCCGCGAACTGTGTGCCGGGCACGGCATGCATTCGGTGAAATCGCTTCAGGCTCGCATAGAGCGCATTTTGTCCGCCTCGCGAAAACCCGATGAGCATGATCCGCGCCGGATCGATCCGCGGGTGTCTGGAAAGCACGCCCAGCGCGCGATATGCGTCCTCGGCCTGGGCCAGCCGGGGAAGCTGGGCTTGGTCGTTGTTGGTGTTGACGATGTTGCGCCCGGAAAAGCTGTCGAGGACGAACGTCGCGACGCCCATGTCGAGCAAATCGTGTTCCCAGTCGGTCACGCCACTCGACACGCCGCCCGAACCGTGCAGCAGGATGACCAGCGGAAGCCGCGTTGCTTTACTGTCGGGAAGGCGAAGGACGCCTGCGATCGTCACCGCTCGGCCGTCCTCGTGGCCGGCCAGGAATTCCTGATCGGTCATCGTGACGGTCTGGATCGGAATGACTTCGGTGCGGACCACCTGCGTCAGTCCCGCACGCGGCAGGAACACGAGTGCGAACAGTGTGGCGAGCCGCACAACGTAGCACGCGCATGTCGGCCTCATGGCAGCCTCCTTCTTCGACCTTGACCTGTGCAACAGCCTGCATGCGCAGCACCATCACGCAAGCATATTAGGTGGCAAAGCTCGCCGCTGCCAGGGACGCGGGCTGGCTGTATTGCCGCACCCGGAGCGATGGTGGCCCAATGCACACATTCGGCGATGGGCATATTGGGGTGTGAACAATCGAAGTCGCCGGCGGGCGGACGGCAGATGGCCCGGATTTCTGGCACCATCAGGCGGCACCGCGCGCGATCGCCGCCGCGGCAGGACGATTCGAATGAAGAGGGAGACAATGCGATGCGCTCAGCACCGCAATCCGCGCACGCCGACGCCTTGACGCCGAACACCGGCGCGAACGAACCCGACCGCCTGGCCGCATGGCGGCTCGCGATCCGCCTGTCGCTCGGCAGCGCGATCGCGCTCGGTCTCGCCCGCTTTTCCTATGCGCTGCTGCTGCCGCCGATGAAGGCCGACCTCGGCTGGAGCTTCGCGCAGGCCGGCGCGCTGAACACCGCGAACGCCGCGGGCTACCTGCTCGGTGCGCTGGCATTTCCATTGCTGTCCCGGCGCTGGCGGGCCGGCGCGCTGCTGACCGCCGGATGCGCGATCACCGCGCTGCTGATGGCCGCATGCGGGATCGTCGCCGATTCGAATGCGCTGCTCGTGCTGCGGCTCGCGACCGGCATCGGCAGCGCGCTGATCTTCGTCAGCGGCGGGGTGCTCGCGGCGCGTCTCGCGTCTGCCGTGCCGCGCGATGCCGGCTTGCTGCTCGGCCTCTACTACGGCGGCACCGGGTGGGGCATCGTCGCGTCGTCGCTGCTCGTGCCGGCGACGCTCGCGCCCGGGCCGCACGGCTGGCAGCGCGCGTGGTTCTTGCTCGCGCTCGCCTGTGCGCTGTTCGCGGGCGTCGCGGTGTCGGCCGCGACGCGCATCGAGCATGCGCATGCGGCTTTCGTCCCGCCGCGCAACCGGGCCGCGCCGGCCGACCCGGCGGCACATGTCGCGCGCTTTTCCTTCGCATTGGCCGGATACGGCTTGTTCGGCGTCGGCTACATCGGCTACATGACGTTCATCGTCGCGCTGCTGCGCGGCGCAGGGATGAGCGGTGCCGTCGTGTCGGGCTTCTACGTGATGCTCGGCGTCGCGACGGTCGTGTCGGCGCGGCTGTGGTCGACGCTGCTCGACCGCATGCGCGGCGGCCAGGCGCTTGCCGTGCTGAACGCGCTGCTCGGCGTCGCGACGCTGATGCCTGCGCTCGTCGTGCATCCGGCGGTGGCGTTCGCGTCCGGCGTGCTGTTCGGCGCGACGTTCCTGTCGGCGGTCGCGTCGACGACCGCGTTCGTGCGGCACAACCTGCCGCCCGACGGCTGGGCGAAAGGGATCAGCGCGTTCACGACCGTGTTCGCATTCGGGCAGATCGCGGGGCCGGTCGCGATCGGCTGGGTGTCGGACAGTGCGGGGCTCGCACGCGGGCTCGTGTATTCGGCGCTGGTGCTGTTCGCGGGCGCGGCGCTTGCCTTGTGTCAGCGGGCGTTGCCCGCCCGCTCGTAAGCCTTCGCATGCCGGTCATCCTGCGGGTGCTTCGCGCGACGCCGGATGCATCGTGTCCAGCACGATCCCGAATGCCACCATGCCGTCCGGCGCGCTGCCGTGCTGCGCGATCCGGCGGTTGACCGATTCGTCGGCGTGCGGGTTCACGGCGCGCACGCGGCCCGCGCGACGCGATGAAACGCGCGGCTGAAATAGATCAGGCTGTCGCCGTCGGCGCGCATCCTGATCGCCGACGCCTGCACGAACATGACCGAATGCGAACCAACTTCCTTCAGCTCGACGATCGTGCCCTGCAGGCTCGCGAGCGCGTCGCGCAGCACGGGCACGCCGTGCTCGCCGTCGTCCCACACGGGCAGGTCGAAGCGCCGCGCCATCGGCAGCTCGGTCTGCCCGGCGAATTGACGCGCGAGGGTTTCGTGCTCGGCGGGCAGCACGTTGATGCATACGCGGCGGTTCTGCTCGAACGTCGCATGCATCGCGCTCGATCGGTTGATGCAGACGAGCAGCGTCGGCGGCGCGTCCGTGACGGAGCAGACGGCGCTCGCGGTGATGCCGCAGCGGCCGTGCGGGCCGGCGGTGGTGATCACGTTGACGGCGGCGCCGAGATGGGCCATTGCCTGTCTGAAATGCCGTTGCGCGTCGGACGGATCTTGGCCGGGGGGTCGCGGGGTGTCGGACATGTGCGCTCCTGGTTGGGCGGATATTGCGATGGCGCGTCGTGCAATGCACGGGCGACACGCGAATGAAGACAGCGTACGCGACGAAAAAACGGAAGGCCATTCGCACGATTGGCGTCGAAGATGGCGTTGCTGCCAACGCGTCTAAAGGTTCTACCTAGGCGGTTCGCGCGCTGCGCGGAAAAACACGCGAGCACGCGTTTCATCTCTACGTAAAGGGGTTTTCGGGGTTTTCATCAACATTTCGGCTCGTTATGATGTGCCGCAACTCCTCCAAAAGACGAGGCGGTGACGCGAGCGGAACGCCGCCTGCATCACGCCCGATATCCCCCGATATTTCGCGAGACACCCGATGACGTCATCCGCTCCAATCGTATATATCGTCGACGACGACAACGGCATGCGGACGTCCCTGGCGTGGCTGCTTGAATCGGTCGGCATCCGGTCCGAAGGCTTCGCGAGCGCGACCGACTTCCTCGCGCGCTTCGACGCGACGGTTCCCGCCTGCCTCGTGCTCGACGTACGCATGCCGGAAACGAGCGGCTTCGACGTGCAGGCCGAACTGAACGCACGCGGCGCGACGCTGCCGGTGATCTTCGTGAGCGGTCACGGCGACATTCCGATGTCGGTGCGCGCGCTGCAGAACGGCGCGATCGATTTCGTCGAGAAGCCGTACAACTCGCAGCAGATGCTCGAGCGCGTGCAGCGCGCGATCAAGCTCGCGCAACAGCGACATGCGGCGGGGCAGCGCCATCGCGAATTGCGGCAGCGGCTCGATGCACTGACCGCGCGCGAGCAGGAAGTGCTGCGTGGCGTGATCGACGGCAAGGGCAGCAAGCAGATCGCGTCGGATCTGTCGATCAGCGTGAAGACCGTCGACGTCCATCGCGCGAGCATCAAGGAGAAGCTCGGTGCCGCATCGATCGCGGCGCTCGTGCGCGACGTGCTGGCGGTGTGGGGCGACGGCGAGCATCCGCCGCGCTAGCGGCGCGTTCACGCTAACAGCGGGAACAGGTCATGGACGCGTGACGCATCGCGCGCGGCGGCCGCCGGTGCCGGGCCGCACGTTCTCGACGCCGCAGGCGGCGAAATATCCCGATCAACGCATGTAAAGCCCGCCGTTGATGTCCCAGCACGCACCGTTCGCGAAATGCGCGTCGCCGGACGCGAGCAGCACAGCCGCATCCGCGACGAACGCCGCCGAGCCGAGCCGGCCGCCGGGCAAGCTGGCGAGCACCTGCCGGAGCTTGTCCGGCGACACGCTCTCGTAGACGATCGGCAGGTCAAGCGGGCCGGGCGAGATCGCGTTGACGGTCACGCCTTGCGCGGCGAGATCGCGTGCGAACACCTTGGTCAGCGTCAGCGTGCCGCCCTTCGCGGCCGCGTAGTGCGCGCCCGTCGCCGAGCCGCCGTTCTGCCCGGCGAGCGATGCGATGTTGACGATGCGGCCCTCGCCGCGCGTCGCGAAGTACTGGCCGAACACCTGGCAGCCGAACAGCACGCTGCGCAGGTTCACGTCGATGACCTGGTCGAATTGTTCGGCCGTGATCTCCATCGCCGGCACGACCTTCGACGCGCCTGCATTGTTGACGAGCGCATCGACGTGTCCCCAGCGGGCGACGAGCGCATCACGCGCGGCTTCGAATTCGCGCTTCGACGTCACGTCGAGCGGTAGCCCGATTGCGCGCTCGCCACCCGGATCGAGTGCGTGCGCGTGGGTCTGCACGGCGTCGTGTGCGATGTCGGCGAGCGCGACGCGGTAGCCGGCCGCATGGAATCTGGACGCAATGACGGCGCCTAGCCCGCGCGCGGCGCCGGTGATGAGTACGACTCGATCGGACATGGATCGGGGCTCCCTCGATGAGGTGCGCGAGCGTGCGCACCGGGTGGATGTCATGCGGCGAAGGCCGCTTCGAAATGCGCGGCGACCGCGCAGACGTGCTCGTCGGCGCCCTTGCGGCCGACGATCTGCAATCCCGCTTTCAGCGGCGAGCCGGCGACCGGCAGCGGCACGCTGATCGCGGGATGGCCGCTGAGGTTGAACGGACGGATCAGCGACGACATCGCGATCACCGAGGTGCCGCCGCGCGCGGCGTCGAGCGTGATCGGCAACGCAGGCAGCGTGGGCAGCACGAGCACGTCGACGTCGGCCAGCGCGCGGTCGACCTGCTCGGTGAAGCGCTGGCGCACCTGCTCGGCGAGCGCGAGTGCCGCGGACGTCGTCATCGCGGCGGCGCGCAGCCGGGCATCGAGATCCGCGCCGAGCTTGCCAGATGCGACGAGATGGCCGAAGGCCTGCGAGGTTTCCGCGTTGATCACGGCGAGCCCCGCGTCGAACGCTGCGCGAAGGTCGCCGAGCACGATCGCCTGCGACCGGCATCCGGCCTGATGGACGGCGTCGTCGAGCGCGGCGAGGATGGCCGCGTCCGCATCGACGGCGATTTGTCCGACGGTGCAGTCCGCCACCGGCTGCAGCGCGCGCGCACGGTCGAACCCCGGCGCGATTGCCGCCATCGCGGCGGCCAGCGTGCCGACGTCGCGCGCAAGCGGCCCGACGCAATCGAGTGTCGATGCCGCGGGCGCGACGCCGCGCCGCGACACGCGCGCGAAGGTCGGCTTCAGGCCGATCACGCCGCAGCAGGCGGCCGGGCCGCGGATCGAGCCGCCGGTGTCGGTGCCGAGCGCGGCGTCGACCGTGCCGAAGCCGACGAGCGACGCGGAGCCGCTCGACGAGCCGCCGGGAATGCGCGACGCGTCCTGCGGATTGAGCGGCGTGCCCGTGTAGTCGTTGATGCCGGTCATGCCGAACGCGAGTTCGTGCATGTTCGCCTTGCCGGCGATCTGCCAGCCGGCGTCGAGCAGGTGCTGCACGACGTCGGCGTGGCGCGCGGCGGGCGCGGCGTCGGCGAGCGCGCGGCTCGCGGCGGTGGTCGGCCGGCCGGCGATGTCGATCGTGTCCTTGATCGCGATCGTCGGGCCGGGGCCGCCCAGCGTGAAGGTGTCGATGAATCCGGTCATGGGCGGGCTCGCATGATGACGTTCGGGTGGGTTCAGGGCCGGGAAGCGGCGGCGAGCGGCCATGGGCCGTTCATCAGCCGCTCGGTACGGAAATGCCGGATCAGCCAGGTTGCGCCGCCGTCGGCGGGAACGAAGTCGACGGTGAGCCGCGCGGCGATGAGCTCGGCCGACGCATCCGCATAGCGCGACGCCTGCAGCATGATCCAGCGGCCGCATGCGGTTGCGCCTTCGGCGCCGACTTCGATCGATTCGGACGTCAAAAAATGCACGTTCGCGGAGAAGTGCGGATCGGGCGGCAAATAGCGCCGCAGCATTGCGACGATTTCCGCCGTGCCATGCACGCGGCCGAACTTCCGCGCGTACTGCGGGCCGATGCCTTCCCACACCGCGTCGTCGGCGAACAGGCCGGCGAGTGCCGGGCCGCTGCCGGCGTCCTCGGGCACGTCGCACAGCGCCATGTAGCGCGTCATCGTCGCGCGCACCGCGCGCTCCGCGTCGAGCAACGCGATGCGCGCGGCGAGCGCGGCGAGCGTGTCGAGCGAGACCGGCGCAGTGGTCGGGAGCGTGTTCATCACGCGCCTCACTGTGCGGGGCGCGCGGCCGCCGGCACGGTCAGCGCGCGGCCGACCCGCGCCTCGATCTTGCCGTAGCGCCAAAGGTTGTATTCGCCGACAGGCGTCGTGCGGTACAGGTTGCAGACGGCGACCGCGGTGTCGAAGTCGGCGACGTCGGCCATGATGTAGAAGGTCCATGGCGCGCCGTCCGACTGGCCGACGACGAGGCGGTCGTCGTCCATCACGCCGAGCACGCGCACGCCGGGCATGGCTTCGACCGCGGCGAGCATCGCGCCATACGCCTGCCAGACTTCGCCGATCTTCTCGCGCGGCAGGTCGAAGAAGTTTTGCGTGACGCCACAGCAGAACAGCACGCGCAGCGGCAGCGGAGGGGTATCGGACATGATGAGGGGCTCCTTTGTGAAATCCGGGTGATGGCGATCTGGTTACAGGTATCCGGCGAACGGCGTGGCGCCGGTGAACACCGCACCCGCCGCGTCGAAATTGCCTTCCGCGAGGAACGCGTGCTGCGTGACGACCATCGCGTCGCGCAACAGGCGCTGCAGCGGATGCGTGCGATAGATCGCCGGCGTGCCGCCGAGGCGGTACGCGCGCTCGACGACGCTCGCGCCTTCGCGCGCGATGTGCGTCGCGGCGAGGCGCAGCAGGCTGACCTGCTCGGCCGTCACCGTGTCGCCGGCGAGGATCGAGCGCCACACGCCGTCGGTCGTCTCGTAGAAGAACGCGCGTGCGGAACGCAGCTGCGCTTCGGCCTTCGCGAGCTCGATGCGGAAGTACGCGCGATCGGCGAGACGCGGCGCGCCGGTCGTCGTCTTGCGCCCGCCGGACATCTGGTTCGCGACGTCGAGCGCCGCGCGCGCGAGGCCGAGGTTGACGACGGCGAGGACCTGCGACGCGTAGGCGATGGTCGGGTAGCGGTACAGCGGCTCGTCGACGGTCGGTTCGCCGCCGCGCACGAAAGTCCATTCGTGCGGCACGAACCGGTCGGCGACGCGCAGGTCGTGGCTGCCGGTGCCCTGCATGCCGACCACGTTCCAGTTCTCGACGATCTCGACCTGCTCGGGACGGAACACGGCGGTGCGCGGCTTGCCCGGCGCCTCGTCCAGCGCACCCGGCACGCTGATGCCGACGCCGAGCCAGTCCGCGCCCTTGCAGCCGCTCGCGAATTTCCACGTGCCGTTCACGCGCCAGCCGCCCGTTTCGGGCTGCGCCGGCTGCACCGGGAACAGGCCGCCCGCGAACACCTGGTCGGGGCCGCTCGCATAGAGCTCGGCCTGCGTGTCGAGCGGCAGCGCGGCGAGATAGACGTTCGCGGAGCCGAAGCTCGCCACCCACGCGGCGGAGCCGTCGGCGGCCGCAATCCGCTCGATCGTCGCGAGGAATTCGGCCGGCGCGCGCGCGTCGCCGCCGAAGCGGCGCGGCGTGCCCGCGCGATAGATGCCGGCCCGCTTGAACAGTGCGATTACATCGCGCGGCACGTGCGACAGGCGGTCGAATTCGTCGCGCCGTGCGGCCACGGTGGCGATCACTTCGTCGAGCGGCAGCAGCGGCTCGACGGAAGCGTCGCACACGGGCGACGGCTGGGCGGTATCAAGGGCAAATGCGGCGTTCGGCATGGCAGGCTCCTGTTCGGCATGGGTGTCGTGCGCAGGTCGACGGTGACGCGCGGTCGCGGCGCACGGAATGAAATGGTCCGAGCCAGTCTAGAAACACCATAAACACGCATCAATTGGTGCGATGGGCGGCGTTACTGGTGCCGTTCCCCGTCGCGCTAAAGAAATCTTCAGATGCGGCTGCCGCGCCCCGGTGTTATGGTGCAAAGCGAGAACGCGCCGCGCGACACCGCCGGCCGGCCGCCGAGTCCGATCATGAGTTTTCCTGCCGAAGACGATTTCCACCGCCTGCTCGATGCGCTGACGTCGTGCGTGCTGCTGCACGATGCGCAAACCAAGGCGATCGTCTGGGCGAACCGCGCCGCATGCATCGCGCTCGGCTTTTCGGTCGAGGAACTGCTGCCGCTGAAGGCGCCGGACATGACGCGCCCGGAACCGAAATACCGTCGCGAGATCGGCGTGAGCGCGATGGACCGTGCGATCACCGACGGCCCGCAGGTGTACGAATGGTGCTACCGGTCGCGCACGGGCGTCGACATGCTGTCCGAAGCGATCGCGACCTATGTGCCGCTGCGCGAGCGCGACGTGGTGATGGTGCAGTTCCGCGACATCAGCGCGGAAGAGGCGACGCGCCAGGCGCTGCGCCGCTACGAAGCGCGCTTGCGCGAGTTCATGCAGGATCTCGACGAGGGTGTCGCGGTGCTGACGCCGCGCGGCGGCGTGCAGTTCATCAGCGAATCGGGCCGCCGCGTGCTCGGGCTCGCGCCTGACGAAGCGCTCGGCGACGTGCTCGACTACTGCAGCGAGGCCGATCGCGACCGCCTGATCGCGCAACTGCGCGATGCGCCGAGCGTGCGCCCGTCGGAGCCGCAGCGCTACCGGATCGTGCGGCGCGACGGCACGGCCGGGTGGTTGCGCGTCACGTGCCGGCACGTCGAGATCGAAGGCGATCTCGACGGCCTGCTGATCCACTTCCGCGACATCAGCGACGAGGTCGCGATCGAGGACACGCGGCGCGCCGAGGCGCGGATGCTCGAATACGCGGGCCGCTACAACGCGATGGGCGAGATGGCGACCGTGATCGCGCACGAACTGAGCCAGCCGCTCGCGGCCGTGCGCAATTTCATCGAAGGGGCGATCCAGCGGCTGAATGCGGGCGGCGCGGCCGACGACGCGGTCTGGGGGCTGCGCAGCGCGGACCGGCAGGCGGAACACGCGGCGCTGATCATCAAGAGCGTGCGCGAATACATCGTGAAGCGCGAGCCCGTCGTCGCGGTGGTGGACCTGCGCGAGATTCTCGCGGACGTCGCGTACTTCATCGAGTTGCGCGCGAAGGAGGCGGGCGTGGCCGTCACGATCGCGCAGGCCGACCATGCGCTGCCGATTCGCTGCGAGCGTGTGCTGATCGGCCAGGTGATCCTGAACCTTGCGTTCAACGCGATCGAGGCGTTTGCCGGGTTCGAACGTACGCCGTGCGCGCTGGTGCTCGGCACCGCACTCGCCGCGGACGGACGGGCCGAATTGCGCGCAATCGACAATGGCCCCGGTGTCGCCGACGACGCGCACGAACGGCTGTTCGACGGCTTCTCGTCGTCGAAGGCGGGCGGCAACGGGATCGGGCTGTCGCTGTGCAAGAGCATCGTGACGCGGCACGGCGGCCGGATTTGCGCGAGCCGTGCAGTGGGCGGCGGGCTCGACTGCCGCGTGGCGCTGCCGCTCGCCGGCGTGTAAGCGTGCCGCCGCATCACGGCGGCGCGTGGGCGTGCGAGACGCGGCCGGCGAGCGCGGCATGGTCAGCGTCCGAGTGCGCGCGCGGTCTGGCCGCCGATGCCGAAGTCGGTGTTCGGAATGTCCTTGATCATTACGCGCGTCGCCTGCAACGGCGCGTCGAGCACCTGCGCGCTGGTCTCGGACAGCGCGGCGATCAGCGCGCGCTTCTGTTCGTCGGTGCGTCCGGCAATCAGGACCGCGACGATCACGGGCAGCGACGGCGGCGCGCCGTCGGCTGCGCTGCGTCCGCCGAGGCCGATATGCGTGGCGGGCAGCTCATTCAGCAGGATCCGCACGGATTCCGCGGGCGCGCCGATCGCGTCGACGGTCGCGCCGGTCAGGCGCGCGATCAGCTCCGCTTTGCGTGTGTCGGCGTGTCCCGCCGGCAGGAAGACTTCGAGTGTGGGCATTGGAGGTCCGGTCCGGGCAATACGTGAGCGGTTCGAAACGGGTTCGCCGGCGCGCTGGCGATGACGAACCCGCCGAGGCTCAGAGCAGGAAGCCGATCGCGCTCAGCGCTTCGGTCGAATCGATCAGGCGCACGACTTTCTCGGCGATCCGCATCTCGCCTTCGGCGTCGACGTGCAGCCGGTGCGTGACGTCGGCGGCGAACAGCGTCGCTGCGCCGCGCTTGTAGGCGACCACGACCTGCGCGGATTTCAGCTCGATGCTGTCCGCCGTGCCGCTCTCGAGCGTGAAGCGCGACACGGTGCGCACGGTGCGCGCCGCATCGGACGCGGACGCCGAATAGCCGGACGTCATCCGCTGCACGCGCTTCTCGCGCATGTCGTGATCGTCGTACACGTAGTTGAGCGTTGCCGCGAAATCGGTCGCGGCCGGATCGATCGGCACGACGTAGTGGCCTGCCGGATCCCACAGGTCGAGCCACGTGCGATAGTCGCGGCGGTCGAGCAGTTCCGCTTCGCGCCACACGAATTCGACCGCGTGGGCAAAGGTCTGCTGCGAGAAGAGTGCGTTTCGGTCATCCATCATGCCTGCTCCATCATCTTGCGCCATTGTTGGTATGCCTCGCGCATGCCCGTCTCGTCGGTTGCGTGCGCGGTCTTTTCGCCGTTCGCGGCGGTCGTTTCGCGGTTCAGACCGCGGTTGACGAGGATCGGCACGTCCGGCCCCGCATGCGCGCCGCGCTGCACGCGCTCCCACGCCTCGGCATCGTCCGGGCTGCCGAAGCCGAACGGGCCCTGGAAGTGCTCGTGGATACGCAGCCGCACGCGGTTCGCTTCGTCCGGGCCGCCGTCCATCGCGAGCGCGACGTGGCGGATCTCGGTCTCGTGCGCGGAAATCGGCCGCAGCACGCGGAAGAACGCCATCGACAGCGCGAGGTTCGGGAACAGGTTCAGGTTGAAGCCGACGCCCATCAGCGAGCGCACGATCCGGCGTACTTCCTCGGGCGTGTGACGCTCGGCGAGCGTCGCGGCCAGTGCATCGAAGCGCTCAGGCAGCGGCGCGCCGTCGTCCTGGTCGAGGTCGACCAGGTCCGGCACGAGCACCGCGAGGCTGTGGCCGTTGCCGAGCGAGCGGCAGAACGCGTCGTCGCTCGTCATGAAGCTCGTGACCGCGGCGGCGGTTTCGTCGTCGATCGACTTCATCCACGACTTGTGCACGACCGGGAAGTGATACAGGTCGGTGGTGTTCTCGAGCTGGATCTTCCAGTTGCCCTTGAACTTGAACTTGTGCTCGCCGTTCGCCTTGATCGGGTAGCCGGCGCCCTGCTTCATGAACAGATCGATCCACGGCTTCGCGCCGCCGAGAAAATCCTCGAGCGGCTCGATGTCGTCGTTGAAGCTTGCGAAGATCAGGCCCTGGTAGACGCCGACGCGCAGCTTTACGAGCGGCAGGTCGCCTTTCTCGCACACGCCTTCATAGCCGTCGCCATACGGCAGCGCGCGAAGCGCGCCGTCGAGCGCGTACGACCAGCTGTGGTACGGGCACGTAAAGCCTTTCGCGTTGCCCTTGTGTTCCTCGCAGACGGTCGCGCCGCGATGGCGGCAGCGGTTCTGCAGCACGTTGATCGCGCCGGTCTTGTCGCGCACGACGATCACCGGCTGGCGGCCAATCGTCGTCGTCACGAAATCGCCCGGATTCGGCAGCTCGCTTTCGTGCGCGACCCAGATCCAGGTGCGGTAGAAGATCCGTTCGAGCTCGGCTTCGAACAGCGCGGGGTCGTGATACATCGCGGGCGCAATGCGATCGGCCTGGGCGAGGCCGCGCAGCGCGCTGGTATCGATCGTCTGGTAAGGAATGTCGCTCATCGTCGTCGTGGGGAATGAATCGCGAAGCGGTCGCGAGGTCTCGGTTGCTAGGCATGCGTACTGGCAGCGTGGCCAGTCTCGCGCTCGTGCATATATCCGTCAAATTGATCTAAATGTGATTATCAAATAAACCCGATAAATAATAAGACGGCGCCGACTCGCGCCCGTCGTGCCGGGCCGGCGCCGCGGCGAGACGGGCGAGGCCGGCCATGCAGCCGCATTGGCGGCGCTGCCGGGCCGGTGCTCAGAACTTGTGCCGCATGCCGATGCGCACCGTGCTCTGGCGATCGCTGGTGGACGGCGTCAGGTTGTTGATTGCCGCGACCGCCGCGTTACCGGTCGAGTCGGTGCCCGACGCTTTCTGGTAGACGCCGATCACGTACACGTCCGTCCGCTTCGACAGGAAGTAGTCGGCGCCAATGGCGCCCTGGTAATAGCGAGCGCTCTGGGCGGACCGCGTCGCGGTCGCCGCGCCGCCTCCGGACGTGAAATCGAACGCGGTGCCGAGCACGAGCGCGGACGTGAGCTGGTACTTGAAGTTCACTTCGACGTTGTCGAACGTCGCATGCCCGCGGTAGCCGAGCGGATTCGGTCCGGATTCCGCGGTATCGCCGAGGTTCCTGAACTGCGTGTTCGAGTAGGTTGCGCCGAATGTGGCTGCGCCGATCGCATACGCGGCGCCCACGGCGGCGACCTGATAGGTTCGCGCGGACGCATAGCCGCTGTACACCGGCGACGAGATGAAGTTGCCGCTTGCGGTGGCCGCCGTGCTCGCGCCGTTGTCGCCGAAGAACCCGACGTTCGGATTGCGCACGTTCAGGTATGCGGCGCCGGCGGTCAGCGGGCCGTTCGCATAGCCGACGCCGATCGACCAGACCTGGTTGCGCGTCGCCTCGCCGGCGACGCCGCCGAGGCTGTACACGCCGCCGAGCCGGAATCCGTAGAAGGTCGGGCTGGAAAACTTGATCGCGTTGTTGACGCGATACGCGTTGTTCAGGTTGTCGAGATCGCCCGGATGCGCGGTGACATACCCGCCCCATTGCGTGCCGGCTTCGAATGGTCCGACGAAATCGACGACGGAGTCGTACTGGCGGCCGGCCAGCACCGTTCCCCATCCGCCCGACAGCCCCACGTATGCCTGGCGCCCGAACATCAGGCCCTGCGTACTGCCGCGATTCTTCTGGCCGAGCGAGCCGGTATTCGGATCGAAGCCGTTCTCCAGCGTGAAGACCGCGCGCAGCCCGCCGCCGAGATCCTCGCTGCCGCGCAATCCCCAGCGGCCCGCCTGCATGACGCTGCTCGACAGGCCGTACAGGCTGTGTCCGCCGGCGTTCGACGTCCAGCCGACGCCATCGTCGACGATGCCGTACAGCGTTACGGCGCTCTGCGCATGAACAGCTCCAGCGAACACGGCGAGCATGCCTGCCGTCAACGGATGCATCTTCATAGGTTTGTACTCCTTGTCAATCGGTCGGTTGGAAAACGGGGAGGGGAGTTCGCGGGCATGCGGGCAGCAGCCGACACGACGGTCATGCCTGCCCGCACGCGGCCACAGGGACGCGTCGGCCTCGCAACGCGCACGGTCGATTGCCGGACCGGCGGATGCGCTCGAACGCAGCGGACACCGTGTCGCGCCCAGCAATCTATGACGTCGAATTTACGGGGGCAAATCAATCAAATAGGGGTGGCACGATCGACCGGACTGATCGGCCGCCGCGTCGCGTCGGTCAGCGGCGCAGACGCCGGTCTGATGCGATGCATGCGGCAGGGCAGAGACCATGCACGCGATTCATGGACGGCATTTTTGGCGGGAATTTGACCGTGCATCGCGCCGCTCTTATCGTGGGTCCGGCGTAGAGAACTGACTCGATCGCGGACCTGCCAGCCGGATTCCATATGAGCAGGATTACTGACTTTGATCCACAGATCCCCATGAACTCACCAGCGCCCACCTCAGCGGTCACGCTCTCCGCCTCGCCCCATTCGAGCGCGGTCCGGCGTGCGGTCACGACGGCCGTGCTCGGCCAGGTCCTCGAATGGTATGACTTCTTCCTGTACGGAACGGCCGCCGCACTGATCTTCGGCAAGCTGTTCTTTCCGGTCGGCAGCGATCCGCTGACCGGAACGATCGCCGCGTTCGGCGGATTCACGGTCGGCTTCATCGCGCGGCCGATCGGCGGGCTGATCTGCGGCCACATCGGCGACCGCTACGGCCGCAAGACGGTGATGATGCTGACGATGTTGACGATGGGCATCGCGACCGTCGGGATGGGACTATTGCCGACCTACCGGGAGATCGGGATCGCCGCGCCGGTCGCGCTCGTGCTGCTGCGCGTGCTGCAAGGTCTCGCCGCAGGCGGGGAGTGGAGCGGCAGCATCCTGCTGATCCACGAGAACGCGCCCGCGTCGCGCCGTGGCGCACTGGCCGCGTGGAGCCCGTGCGGCGCCGCCTTCGGGTTCGTGCTGTCCACGGCGGCATTCCTGCTGATCCAGCAGCTTGCGCCGGCGGATATCGAAAGCTGGGGCTGGCGCCTGCCGTTCGTCGCCAGCATCGTGCTCGTCGTGCTCGGTCTGTGGATGCGTCGCTCCGTCGGCGAAAGCGCGGCATTCGCCGAAGCGAAATCCGCGCATCGTGCGAGCGCCACGCCGATCGTCGACGTGTTGCGCGAGTGCCCGCGCCAGGTGCTGACCGTGTTCGGCCTGCGATTCGGCGAAGGCGCCGTGTCGTATCTGTTCTTCGCGTTCTCGCTCGCCTACGGCAAGTTCATCGGCCTCAATTCCACGTGGCTGCTGAGCGGTCTCGTGATCTCGATGCTGCTGATGATTCCGGTGACGCTCGTCACGGGTCAGCTGACCGACCGGATCGGCCGCAAGCCGATGTACCTGATCGGCGCGATCGCGGTCGTGCTCGTCGCTTACCCGTATTTCGCGATGCTGAACTCCCACCAGTTCCCGCAGGTCCTCGCCGCGCTGATCCTCGCCAACAGCGTGACGATCGGCATCCTCGAAGGCGCGCAGCCGGCGTTCATCAGCGAGCTGCTGCCCGTGCACCTGCGGTTCTCGGGGCTCGGCATCGGCCGCGAGATCTCGTCGGTGCTCGGCGGCGGGCTGTCGCCGATGATCGCGACCGCGCTGCTCGCCCACTTCCGCAGCGCGACGCCGATCGTGATCTATCTCGTGATCCTCGGTGCGATCACGGTCGCCGTCACGTGCATCGCGCCGGAAACCTACCCGAAGGCGCAGCGCGACCGGGATGCGGTCAAGCCGCGCTGACCTGACCGTTCGTTTAGCCTCCCAATCCAGAGACTCTTCACTTCAGGACATCATCATGCAGCTCGCTCAAGTCATCCATGAAACCCTGCCGGACGACGTGCCGGGCCGAACCTTCGGCAATGCGCCGCATGTCGCGGACGCAGCGCCGCTGCCGCTCGACGCGGTGATCGCCGAGGTCGAACGCCGCCGCGACGAGTTCGACCGGCTGTCGCACGTACCGCGCGACGTGATCGCCACGATGAAGCGCGCCGGCATCTTCCGCGCCGGCACGCCGCGCCGCTTCGGCGGCGACGCGTTGCCGCCGCACATGTTCCTCGCGATGCTCGAACGGATCGCGATCGCGGACGGCTCCGCGGCGTGGGTGGCGGCGTTCGGCTCGGCCAACACCTACCTCGCCGCGTTGCCGCTCGACACGCAGCGGAAGATCTATGCGGACGGCCCGGACCAGGTGTTCGCAGGCGGGCTCTATCCGCTGCAGCCGGCGAGCCCGGCGCCGGGCGGCTACCGCGTATCCGGGCGCTGGCGTTTTGCGAGCGGGTGCAAGGGCGCCGACTGGATCGGCGTGGGGATCGGTGGCGCGCCGGCCAACGGCGGCGCGCCCGGCAAGCCGTTCACGGCGGTCTTTCCCGCCGCGGAAGTCGACATCGTCGACAACTGGCAGGTGGTCGGCATGCAGGGCACCGGCAGTCACGACCTCGCGCTGCACGACAAGTTCGTCCCCGCCGAATGGACGTTCGTGCGTGGCGGCGAGCCGACCGTCGACGAACCGCTGTACCGCTATCCCGCCGTGTCCTACCAGGCCCAGGTGCATGCGGCCGTGAACGTCGGCCTCGCGCGGGCGGCGCTCGATCTGCTTGCGGGCATGTCGGGCGTGACGAAGACGACGACCGGCGCCCCGCGGCTCGCCGACCGTGCGTACTACCGCGCGGGCCTCGCGAAAGCCGAGGCGAACTGGCGCAGCGCCCGCGCGTTTTTCTACGACTCGGCCGAATCGGCATGGGCGTCGCTGCTGAAGGGCAATCCGGTGTCGGCGTCGCAAGCCAACCTGTTGCGATTGAGCGCGACCCATGCGGCGCAGGTGTGCGCGGAGGTCGTGATGCAGGCCTATCAGCTGGCCGGCACGGCCGCGATCTATCGTGAAAGCCGCCTGCAGCAGCTCGTGCGCGATTCGATCGTGGTCACGCAGCACGCGTTTCTCGGCGAAGCGACGTACGACAATGCGGGCGCCGTCTTCGTCGGCACCGCACCGGTCACGCCGTACCCGTGATGCGCACATCGCGCCACGAACCCTCGCAACTGGAGTCTTCGATGAACGACACGATCAATCAGGACGATACCCTTCGTCACTTCCGGGAGGCGATGTCCCGCCTGCCCGCCGCGGTCAACGTCATCACGACCGATGGCACGCACGGCCGCTGGGGCATCACGGCGAGCGCGGTCTGTTCCGTGACCGACACGCCGCCGACCATGCTGGTCTGCATCAATCGCAACAGCCGCGCGCACGACGTGATGCGCGGCAACGGCAACGTCGCGATCAACCTGCTGCCGCCGACGTGCCAGGACATTGCGCAAGCGTTCGCCGGCATGACGTCGGCGCCGGCGGGCGCGCGTTTCGACGGCGCTCACTGGCGGCCCGGGCACACCGGCGTGCCGGTGCTGGCGGACGCGAACGTCAGCCTGGAAGGGCGCATCGTCGACAGCAAGGCGGTCGGGTCGCATACGGTGATGTTCGTCCGGATCGACCATATCGCGCTGCATTCGGAAGGCGACGGGCTGATCTATTTCGGCCGGGCCTTCCACCGGCTCGCGCATCCGCTTGCGGCGTGCGCGAGTGGCACGGGCACGGGCGCGATCGCGAGGTGACGCATGGAGGTGTGTCTTTTCCTGATCGCCGATCACGCGGGCGGCGAAGCGCTTCCGCCTGATGCGAACGAGGCTGGGGTGATGTTGCGCGGGCTGCCGCAGTTGAAGCGGCTCGTCACGCATCGCCCGATCGCGCTGCAGGCGGACCGGGCGGATCCCGCGCCGCGTCCCCCCGCGCCGTCATGCGTGCTGCAGTGCTACGTCGACGAGCTCGCCGCGCTCGAAGCGATGCTCGTGCCCGATGGTCCGGCGCATGCGTTCGTCGCGCATTGCCGCGCGCACGGACATCGCGTCGCGCAGCAGGCGATGGCCGTGCGCCGGATGGTGGCGGTTCATGGACGCGGCGTGCGTGAAGCGGACGAGCGATGCACGTACCTTGTCAGCTACGACGGCGACGCACGCGACATGAATGCGTGGCTCGCGCATTACCTCGATCACCACCCGCCGCTGATGGCGCAACTGCCGGGCGTTCGCGAGATCGAGATCTACACGCGCGTCGACTACCGGTCGGCGCTGCCGGTTCCGCGTGTCGACGCGATGCAGCGCAACAAGGTCGTATTCGACGACCCCGATGCGCTCGCGAACGCGCTGGCATCCCCGGTGCGCCGGCTGATGCGGCAGGATTTCGACGCGTTGCCGCCGTTCACGGGGGCGACGCCCCATTTCCCGATGGCAAGCCGTGTTTATGAGATAACATCCAGTCGATAGTGCGGCCGGCGCACTGACAACGAACGGGCGGGGGCCGCCGGCGATGGCGTTTCGCCATGCCGCCGCAACGCGCGGCGGTGCAGGGCGCCCGCCCGCGATTCGCGAAGACCATGACGAAATCGAACCCGGTTGTCACCGACCTCAATCTGCTGCGGGTGTTCCTGGCGATTTCGGACTTGCGCAGCCTGACGGCTGCCGGCGAGCGGCTGGGGCTGACACAGCCGGCCGTCAGCCATGCATTGCGGCGCCTGCGCAAGCTGTTCGACGATCCGCTGTTCGTTCGCACACCGGGCGGCATGGCCCCGACCGACGCCGCGCGCCAGTTGCACGGCCCGCTGACCAAGGCGTTCAGCATCATCAATCTCGCCGTCCAGCAGCTCGCGCATTTCGATCCGGCCACGGCGGAACGCGTGTTCCGGATCTCGATGTCCGACATGTCGGAGTTCTATTTCCTGCCGCCGCTGCTCGCGAAGCTGGCGGAAATCGCGCCGGGAATCCGGCTCGAAATCGCGAGCGCGGCGGTCGATGCAGTCAGCGCGGCGATGCGCGGCGGCGAGATCGATCTCGCGCTCGGCTACGTGCCCGAGCTCGACCCCGGCTGCGTGAGCCAGACCTTGTTCTCCGACGAGCATGTGTGCATGGTGCGAGCGGGACATCCGCTGCGCAAGCGCGTGCCGACGCGGGACGACCTGACCGCGCTGCGCTACGTGTATGCGAGCAGCAACGCGACCGGACACCGGATGGTCGAGAAATGGCTCGACGAGCTGCACTTCGAGCGTACCGTCGTGCTGCGCCTGCCGCACTTCATCGTCGCGCCGGAGATCGTGCAGCACACCGACCTGGCGATCATCTTTCCGCGCAGCATCGCCGAGCGCTTCAACCGCGGCCGCGCGTTCCGGATCTTCCCGCTGCCGTTCGCGTTGCCGCCGATCGAAATCCAGCTCCATTCGCATGTGCAGTTTTCGACGGATCCGGGCGTCGCATGGCTGCGCGGGCTCATCTACGAGATGTTCCATCGGCCCGACGCGTGACCGTGGGCGCAGACGCACGACATAGGGCACAGCCATCTTCAATATCCGACCGGCCGATTTAAAATCCGTGCAAGAATCAATCCGGCAAATATTGGAGACTGGCATGACATCCGTCGATCATCTCGATCTGAACCTGTTGCGCGTGTTCCAGGCGATCGTCGAGGAGCGCAGCCTGACCAAGGCCGGCGAGCGGCTCGCGCTGTCGCAGCCGGCCGTCAGCTATTCGCTCGGCCGGCTGCGCACGCTGTTCGACGATCCGCTGTTCATCCGCACGCGCGCCGGCATGCAGCCGACGCCCGTCGCGCTCGAGCTCGCCGGCATCGTCGGCAAGGCGCTCGACATGGTGCGCGAGGCGCTGCGCTATGCGGAAAGCTTCGATCCGGCGGTCAGCACGCGCACGTTCCGGCTCTCGCTGTCGGATGCGGGCGAGATGGCGTACCTGCCGGCGATCTGCCAGGCGCTGCGCGAACGCGCGCCGCGCGTCACGCTCAGCGTGCGGCCGATGCCCGTCGAGGAGATCGAGGAGGCGCTGCGCGCGAGCAGGCTCGATTTCGCGATCGGCAACCTGCCGGAGCTGATGCCGCGCACGCGTCACCGGCTGCTGTTCGAGGAGAGCTACGTGTGCATGACGGGCCGCCGCCGCGGGCTGCCGACGACGGACGCGCTGAGTCTCGAGCAGTTCCTGTGCGCGTCACACGTGCAGGTGAAATCGGTCGAGCACAGCCATCACGCACTCGACGACGCGCTGCGCGCGCAGGGCGTCGGCCGCAACATCGCGCTGGAAGTCCCGCATTTTGTCGCGCTGCCGGGCATCCTGACCGTCACCGACCTGTACGCGACACTGCCGAAGCGCCTCGCGCAGATCCTGAACCGCGACAACGCGTTCCGCATCTATGAACTGCCGGTGCCGTTGCCGTCCGCGCCGGTGACGATGCATTGGCACGAGCATTTCCACGAGGACGAGGGCATCGCGTGGATGCGGGAACTGATGGCCGACATCGTGCAGCGCTTCGAGCAGATGTGACGGGCGTGCCGGCGTGGCGGTGCGTCACGCCGGCGGCACGCGTCACAGATCGAGCACGAGCACCTGCGAACGGGCGCGCGACACGCAGCAGCAGATCACCGCGTTGCTCGCGCGTTCGGCCTTGCTCAGGCAATGGTCGCGATGGTCGGGCTCGCCTTCGACGACCGGAATCATGCAGGTGCCGCACACGCCTTCGCCGCACGACGTGTCGATCTCGATGCCGATGCCCGCGAGCGCATCGACGATCGATACGTCGCGATCGACCTGAACCGATTGCCCGCTGCGCTGCAGGCGCACTTCGAACGTGCCGGCCGTCGCGTTGTCTTGCGGTTGCGGTTCGGCCGAGAAACGTTCGAGGTGGATCGCATCGTCAGGCAGGCGCATGGTGGAGGCCTCGACCACGCGATCCATGAATGCCGACGGGCCGCACGTATAGACGTGCGCGCCGTCGCCGAGCGCCGCGACGCAACGTTCGAGCTCGCCCGCAAGCGCATCCGGCTCGACCCCGTAATGGAACGTGATGCGCGACGCGAACGGCGCGGCCGACAACTGCGCACGGAACGCCGCGTGCTCGCCGCTGCGCGCGAAGTAGTGCAACTGGTAGCGCGCGCCGCTTTGCTCGAGCCGATACGCCATCGACAGCAGCGGCGTGATGCCGATTCCCGCCGCGATCAGCACGTGCTCGCGTGCGTCGCTCGCGAGCCTGAACAGGTTGCGCGGCGCGCCGATCCACAGCTCCGCGCCGACCTGCACGTCGTCGTGCAGCGAACGCGAGCCGCCGCGCGATGCGGCTTCCTTCTTGACCGCGAACAGATAGCTCGCGCGTTCGTCGGGGTGACCGCACAGCGAGTATTGCCGCGTGATGCCGGACGGCGCGGTGACGTCGATGTGGGCGCCGGGTTCATACGCATCGAACGGCTGGCCGTCGACGCGCGAGACCCGGAAACAGCGGATGTCCTGCGCTTCATCGATCAGCGCATCGACCCGCACCTTGTGGCGGTTCGCTTCCATGAGAAATCCAGTCATGAGTTCCGAAGGGGCTGCCGGCGCCGATGCGCGTTGGGGCAGCCTGCAGTTGAGGATAGGGAGCGCGGTTTCATAAATCAAATCGATTAAAAATCGATCGTTGAATCAGTCACATCGATAATTGCTCGCGTATCCGGCCGACGGGCCGGATACGTATTGCGTCAGCTTGCCGCCGATCCGGAGGCTTCGACGGCCGGTTCGCTTTGTTGCGCGGCCTCGACCGGCGCGCTGCCGTGCTGCTCGCGATCGAGGCTCTTGCGGTACTGCCGGCATCCGGCGCCGAGCAGCAGCGTGGCGAGCACCGCCGCCGCCAGATTGACGATCGCCATCGAATGGCCGACCGCCGCGGGGGCGCCGAACACGCGGTCGGTGAACAGCGCGACCGTGGTCGTGCCGAGCCCGAGCCCGATCAGGTTCGACACCAGCAGGAACAGCGCCGAGACCTGCGCGCGCATCTGATTGGGCGCGAGCGCCTGCATGGCGGCAGCGGAGGTCGGCAGCGGGAACGATGCGAAGAACATCGCGGCGACGAGCAGCGCGAGCGACGTCGGCAGATGCTCGACCTGCGTGAACAGCGCGGCGGGAATCACGAGGCACGCCGCACCGATCGTGCCGGCGCGCAGCGGCGCGTCGGCATGGCCGCGGCGCAGCAGCCAGTCGTTCAGCCAGCCGCCGCAGAAAACGCCCGCCGTGTTCGCGACGAGCAGCACGGTGCCGAGCGTGTAGCCTGCTTCGACGGCCGTCATGCCGAAGTGGCGGATATAGAACGCAGGCGTCCAGCTCAACAGGCAGTACAGCGTCATCGCGTAGAACGAGAAGCCGAGGTAGTGGCACGCGAACGTGTTGCGGTGCTTCGCGACGAAGCGCAGCGCGTCGGCAATCGATACGCGCCGGATGCCGCCCGTGCGATCGTGCGCGAGCCCCTTGCGCTGCGGATCGCGGATCGTTGCGGCGAACAGCAACGCGATCAGCACGCCCGGCAGGCCGACGATCAGGAAGGTGACCTGCCACGCATGCACCTGGCCGACGAGCGGCAGCGTAAACACGCTCGCATGCTTGAGCAGCGCGATCACGTAGCCGCCGACCAGGAACGCGACGCCGCCGCCGATGAACGAACCGAGCGAATAGACGGCGACCGCGCGGCCGAGCTTCTCTTTCGGAAAGGAGTCGGCGAGCATCGAGTACGCGGCGGGCGACAGCGCGGCTTCGCCGACGCCGACACCCATGCGCGCGGCGAACATGTGCAGGAAATGCTGGCTGAGCCCGCACGCCGCAGTGGCGACACTCCAGAGCGCAATGCCGAGCGAGATGATACGGGGCCGGGCGTAGCGATCGGCGAGGTAGGCGATCGGCATGCCCATCAGCGCATAGAACAGCGAGAACGCGAAACCGTTCAACAGGCTGAACTGCGTATCGCTGAGATGCAGGTCGCGCTTGATCGGTTCGATCATCAGCACGAGCACCTGCCGGTCGACGAATGAAAAGACGTACGCGAGCATGCAGATCAGGACAACATACCACTCGTAGGCGTAGCGCTTTCCGGCGGGATGGGCGGCAGTGGGTGCGGACATGGCGATTCTCCGGGAACAGGCATTGGATGGGACGATCGGCGCTGCCGTCACGACGGCTCGAATGGCGCGGCAATCCGGTGTGCGCGATCGAGCAAAGAGCGTAGTCAACCAATTTCCCGCGACATAGTCGGGGCAACGGCGCTGCGATATGGGTATGTGCCGACGTGGATAAAGGAAATACCTAGCGGAAATGTTGTCGAATCACCGGGAAGATTGCCCCGGTGACGACAGCACGGGTCGGTTGATGTTCAGGATTATTGAATTATTTCGTCGGCACGTGCCGGCAGTCGCCCAGTCGTTACGTGGCGTCGCCGAACGAATCGGCCCTGCCTGCCGCCCGCGTTTCGCGCATCACGCACAGCGTGACGACGGTGATCGCGCCAAGCGCGACGAGGAACAGCGACACCGGCCACGACGCGTGATAGCGCGCGAGCAGCGCGGTCGCGATCAGCGGCGACATGCCGCCGGCAAAGATCGATGCGACCTCGTGACCGAGCGCGACGCCCGAGTAGCGCACTTCGGTGCTGAACAGCTCGCCGACGAGTGCGGGAAGCGTGCCGATCATCGCGCCGTGGCTGACCGCGGTGCCGATCACGAGCGCGAGCCAGACGAGCGCGGTCACGCGCGTGTCGAGCAGCCAGAAGAACGGGAACGCGCAGGCGATCAGGCTGAGCGCGCCGATCAGGTAGACCGGCTTGCGGCCGATCCGGTCCGACAGCCGGCCCCACGCGAGCATCGCGGCCATCTCCACGACCATCGCGATCATCACCCCGGTCAGCATCACGCTGTTGGAAATGCCGACGTACTTGCCGTAGACGAGCGAGAACGCGAGGAAGATGTAGGCGCCGCCGTTCTCGGCAACGCGCAGCCCCATCGCGAGCAGGATCTCCTTCGGATGCCGCCGGATGCACTCGACGATCGGCAGGTGTGCCGGCTCGCCGCGCTGGCCCGCCTGCTCGAAATCCCGGCTTTCCGGCAGGTTGCGGCGAATGTAGATGCCGATCGCGAAGATCGCCACGCTCGCCAGGAACGGCAGCCGCCAGCCCCACGCGTGGAACGCGTCGGCGGGCAGCGCCTGCACGGCGAGGAAGGCCGCGGAAGACAGCACGAAGCCGCCGCCGACGCCGAGCTGGCTCCACGCCGCGTAGTAGCCGCGCCGTTCGGGTGGCGCGTTTTCACTGATCATCAGCACGCCGCCGCCCCATTCGCCGCCGGATGCGATGCCCTGCAGCAGCCGCAGTGCGACGAGCGCGGCCGGCGCCCAGACGCCGGCCTGCGCGTAGGTCGGCAACAGGCCGATCGCGAACGTCGACGCACCCATGATCAGCAATGTCCAGACGAGCGACGCCTTGCGGCCGTAGCGGTCGCCGACGTGGCCGAACACGATCCCGCCGAGCGGGCGTGCGACGAAGCCGAGCGCGAACGCCGCGAACGCGGCGAGGCTGCCGGCGAGCGGCGACGCGCCGGGCGGGAAGAACACATGCCCGAACACGAGCGCGGCGGCCGTGCCGTAGACGAAAAAGTCATACCATTCCATCGCATTGCCGGCGACGGAGGCGATGACGATCTTGCGGAGCTGCCGGTCGGCCAGCGGCTGCGCGGTGCTCGGGTATTGCACGGTGTCGGACGGGGTCATGGCGGACTCGGCTGGGGGAATGCGTGCCGTCTCGATCCGGCATCGCTGGCGACAAGTGTTGTCGGGCCCGCAAACCCCGGTCAAATCCGCTGAAAAAGGCCAGTGCCATCATTCTCACAGATGATGGTCGCGGCTGCCGGCGGGCCGCACGATCATGCGGCCCGCCGATTCACCCCCTTACCGCTCGATCTGCCTGTTCCACCGCGTATCCCACTGTGCACGCCGCGCGTTGATCGCGGTCCAGTCGACAACCGTCACCTTGCGCACGAGGTCGTCGACGTTGCCGAGGCTCTGCGCCATCGGCGCCGGCATCTTCGCGAGGCGGTTGGTCGGAATCTGCTTGCCGGCTTCGGCGGCCTTCGTCTGCGCGGGTGCGGACAACAGGAACTGCGCGAGCTTCTGCGCGAGTTGCGGATCGGGATTGTTGGCGACGACGCACAGGTCGACGAGCAGCAGCACCGGCCCTTCCTTCGGGTTCGCGTACGCGACCGGAATGCCCTTGTCCTGCAGGTCGCCTACCGCGGTCGGCGTCAGCGGGAACAGCGCGGCCTCGCCGGTCTGCACCATCTCGGAGATCTTCGCCGAGTTCGGAATGTATTCGACGACGTTCGGGCCGACCGTGCTCGCCCACTTGCTGAAGGCCGGCTCGACGTTCTGCTCGTTGCCGCCGAGCAGGCGGTTGATCGCGAGGAAGCCGTGCAGCCCGAACGTTGATCCGTCAGCTTGCTTACGCAAGCCCTTCATGTCCATCCCCTCCCGTGCGGCGCAGCCAGCCCGCACGCTTTCGTTTCCCTTGCGGGGTCGAACCTCCGTCCTCCCGATTGGCTTCCATTCGATTTTCAACTGATGTCCAGTTGAACATTTCATTTCTGAATGTGATTGTGGCTGGCTACTATCCAGCGAATGTCTATACAACGCCGTCGGCGCGCATGGACAGATCCATCAGAACATCAATGAGCGGGTTTGGAGACGAGATGACACAGATGTTGCGAAAGAAGGGTGGAAAGACGGGCGCCGCATGCCTGTGCGTGGGCATCGGCATGCTGTTCGCGGGCGCCGCGCACGCGCAGTCGACCGTGACGCTCTACGGGATCGTCGACGCGGGCGTGACCTACACGAACAACATGAAGGGCCACTCGGCGTGGCAATTCACGGGCGGCAACGAATCGGGCCCGCGCTGGGGCCTGCTCGGCTCCGAAGATCTCGGCGGCGGCCTGAAGGCGAACTTCCGGCTCGAGAACGGCTTCAACGTCGCGAACGGCGCGCTCGGGCAGGGCGGCCGGATGTTCGGGCGATCGGCGTGGGTGGGCCTGAGCGGCACGAACTGGGGCGCGGTGACGCTCGGCCGCCAGTACAACTCGACGCAGGACATCCTCGGTTCGCTGCAGATGAGCAGCTTCCTCGCGCAGTACTCGACGCACCCGTTCGACAACGACGACATCAACAACACGTTCCGTACCAACAACGCGGTCAAGTACGTGTCGCCGAAAATCGCGGGCGTGCAGGCGAACCTGATGTACGGCTTCTCGAACTCGACCGGCTTCGCGAACGACAACACCTGGAGCGCGGGCCTCACGTACGCGAACGGGCCGCTCAACGCGGGCGCCGCGTATGCGCGGATGAACCATCCTGCGAGCAGCGCGACGGGCGCCGTCGCGTCCGACAACTATTTCCCCGCGTCGGCGTCGGTGTTCGGCGCGAGCCTCGCGAGCGCGATCCGCCAGGAGATCTGGGGCGCGGCCGCCAGCTACGCGATCGGGCCGGCGACGCTCGGCCTGCTGTACACGGGTTCGAACTTCGGGATGGCGACGGGCGGCACGCTGCGCTTCAGCAACTACGAAGGCAGCCTGCGCTACTGGGTGACGCCCGCGCTGATGGCCGCGGCCGGCTACACATACACGCGGGTCGCGCGTGGCGACGAGAGCGGGCATTACCACCAGGTGTCGGCAGGCGTGCAGTACCTGCTGTCGAAGCGCACCGACGTGTACGTGAACGGCTTCTACCAGAAAGCGTCGTCGGCCGTCGGCCAGGCGTGGATCGACGGCACCGGCAACCCGTCGTCGACCACGTCGCAGGTGGCGGTCGTCGCCGGCATCCGTCACAAGTTCTGATTCGACCGCGTCTTCCGGGAGGCTCACATGAAACTCAAACTGTTGCTGGCGGCGCTGCCGTTTGCCGGGATGTATGCGGGCGGCTCGCTCGCCGAAATGCAGCCGCTGTTGTTCGGGCTGCCGTTCCTGCTCGTCTGGAACCTGATCTGGATGGCGGCGACGGCCGCGATTCTCGCGATCCTGTTCCACCTCGACGAGCGCGACGCGGCCCGCGACGGCCGCACGGGAGACGCGCGATGAACGCATCGATCTTCATCATCGCCGCGTTCGCGGTGTTCGCGCTCGCGATCGGGCTGAGGGCGCGGCGCGGCCGCAAGCTGAGCCTCGAGCAATGGGCGGTCGGCGGGCGCGGTTTCGGCTCGCTGCTCACGTTCCTGCTGATGGCCGGCGAGGCGTTCTCGACGTTCTCGTTCCTCGGCGCGAGCGGCTGGACCTACAGCAAGGGCGTGCCGGCGTTCTACATCCTGTCGTACGGCTGTCTCGCGTTCGTGATCGGCTACTGGATGCTGCCCGCGATCTGGCGCTACGCGACGGAGCGCGGGCTCGTGTCGTTCGCCGACTACTTCGCGTCGAAGTACGACAGCCGCGCGATCGGCGTGCTCGTGTCCGTCGTCGCGGTGTTCGCGATGGTGTCGCTGCTGATGATCCAGTTGCGCGGGCTCGGCGTGATCGTGTCGGAGATGTCGTACGGGCTGATCCCGCAATCCGCCGCGATCTGGATCGCCGCGACGCTGATGGCGCTCTACATGGTCGTGTCGGGCATCCACGGCTCGGCGAGCATCGCGATCTTCAAGGACGTGCTGATCCTCGGCATCGCGATCTTCCTCGGCCTCTACCTGCCGATCCACTACTTCGGCGGCCTCGGCGAGATGTTCGCGAAGATCGACGCCGCGCATCCGGAGCTGCTGCGGATGCCCGAGCACGGCTTCAACCTGAGTTGGTACAACTCGACGATCCTGCTGACGTCGCTCGGCTACTACCTGTATCCGCACGGCTTCACCGCGATCTATGTCGCGAAGGACGAGCGGGCGCTGCGCCGCAACGTGATCCTGATGCCGCTGTACCAGGTGCTGATCGCGTTCCTGTTCCTCGTCGGCTTCGCGGCGGTGCTGACCGTGCACGGGCTCGAGGGCGCGCAGACCGATCTCGCGCTGCTGCGGCTCGTCAAGCAGACGTTCCCCGCGTGGTTCGTCGGCATCGTCGGCGGCACGGGTCTCCTGACCGCGCTCGTGCCGGGCTCGCTGATCATGCTGAACGCGTCGACGACGATCGCGCGCAACATCTACCGCGAAGGCTTCGCGCCGAACGCGACCGACCGCGACGTCGCGCGCGTCGCGCGGATCGCACTGCCGATCTTCACGCTCGTCGTCTATTTCGTGCTGCGCGGCGGCGCGACCTTCGTCACGCTCGCGATCTTCTCGTCGAGCCTGCTCACGCAACTCGTGCCGATGCTCGCGTCGAGCTTCCTGAAGCGGCCGTTCGGCACGCGCGAGGCGGCGTTTGCCGGGATCGTCGCGGGCGGTATCGTGATCGCGCTCACCAACTACTACGGCGTGACGCTCGCGTCGCTGTTCCCGGGCGCACCCGGCACGCTGACTTCCATCAACCCCGGGCTCGTCGCGCTCGCCGTGAACGCGCTGGTGTTCACCGCGATCAGCGCCGTGCAGCGCAGGCTGCGGGCCCGCTTCGCCACGACGGTCGAATCCGCATGACGACACATTCTTCTTCTCTCCTGATTTCCAACGTCCGGCTGCCGGACGGCCGTGCGGCAGCCGTGTCGATCGACGGCGGCCGGATCGCGGCCCTCGGGCCCGGCCTGACGCCGGCGCCGGGCGCCGCGGTCGAGGACGGCCGCGGCGCGCTGCTGCTGCCCGGTTTCGTCGAAGGGCACACGCACATCGACAAGAGCAACTGGGGCCGCCCGTGGTACCGCAACGAGGTGGGTCCCGCGCTCACCGATCGCATCGACAACGAGCGTGAATGGCGCAAGACGTCGGGGCATGACCCGGGCGCGCAGTCGCTCGCGCTCGCGCGCGCGTTCGTCGCGGCCGGCACGACGCGGCTGCGCACCCACGTCGACGTCGATACGGACGGCGGCCTGCGCTATCTCGACGGCGTGCTCGGCACACGGCAGGCGCTCGCCGATACGCTCGACATGCAGATCGTCGCGTTTCCGCAGTCGGGGATGCTGATCCGCCCGGGCACGGTCGAGCTGCTGTCGCGCGCGCTCGATGCGGGCGCGGACGTGCTCGGCGCACTCGATCCCGCGCTGATCGACCGCGATCCGGTCGCGTCGCTGGATGCGACGTTCGCGCTCGCCGGACGCCACTGCAAGCCGATCGACATCCATCTGCACGAACCGGGCGAGATCGGCGCGTTCACGCTGAACCTGCTGCTCGACCGCGTCGCGGCGCTCGGGATGCAGGGGCAGGTCGTCGTCAGCCACGCGTTCTGTCTCGGCGCGTTGCCCGAGCGCGATCGCGACGCGCTGCTCGACCGGCTCGCGAGCCTGAACGTCGCGCTGCTGACGTCGGCGCCGCCGTCGCGTCCCGTGCCGCCGCTGAAGACGTGCCGTGAGCGCGGCATTACAGTCTTCGGCGGCAACGACGGCATTCGCGACACGTGGTCGCCGTACGGCGTGCCCGACATGCTCGAGCGCGCGATGCTGATCGGCATGCGCTTCGACCTGCGCCGCGACGACGATCTCGCGATCGCGCTCGATTGCGTGACGGATGCGGGCGCGCGCGGCTGCGGCTTCGCCGACTACGGGCTGCACATCGGCGCGCGCGCCGATCTCGTGCTCGTCGACGCCGAGACGGTCGCGCATGCGATCGTCGCGCGGCCCGTGCGCCGGCTGGTCGTCGCGAACGGGCGCATCGTCGCGCGCGACGGCGCATTCATCGGCGCATGAGCGCTCGCGGCGCCGGAACACATCGAACCAGAAAAGGACACGACGCAATGCATACCGAGGACAATCGCGAAGCGATCGACGTGCTGATCGCGCACGGCTGCGTGATCACGCTCGATCCGCAGCGGCGCGTGATCGAGAACGGCGCGGTCGCCATCAAGGGCGAGCGCATCGTCGCCGTCGGCGACACCGATGCGCTGCAGGCGCGCTATCGTGCGGCGCGCACGATCGATGCGCACCGCAAGGCCGTGCTGCCGGGCCTCATCGACGCGCATGCACACGCTGGCCACGCGATGCTGCGCACGATCGGCGGCGCGGACGGCGATGCGTGGTCGGCCGCGGCCGAGACCATCTACACGCGCGCGTCGGACGAGGCATTCTGGGAGGCCGAGTCGCATCTCGCGGCGCTCGAGCGCCTGAAGGCCGGCGTGACGACCGGCGTGTCGCTGCTCGGCGGCGGCAACTCGATCATGCGCGTCGACGATCCCGTCTACGCGCGGCGACATTGCGACGCGGTCGTGCGCACCGGCACGCGCTCGATCGTCGCGGTCGGCCCGTCGCGGCCGCCGGCGCCGCGCGCGTATACGCGTTATACGCCGGACGGCAGCGAGACGCGCGACATCGATTTCGACACGATGTACGACGTGTGCGAGCACATCATCGACACCTGCCACGGCGACGCCGACGGCCGGATCCGGATCGCGCTCACGCTGCCCGTCTACGGCCCCGAGCACGATCCGGAACTCGCGCAATACGAGCGCGACTTCCGCGAGCAGGCCGCGCGCTACGGCGCGCTTGCGCGCGCGCGCGGCCTCACGTTCACGCAGGACGGCCATCGCGCCGGCACGCTTGCGTTCGCGCATCGCGAACTCGGGCTGCTCGGCAGCATGTCGTTCATGTCGCACAGCATCGACCTGACCGACGACGACATCGCGGCATGCGTGGAAACGGGCACCGCGATCGTCCATAACCCGAGCGCGATCATGTCGATCATCGGACGCTGCCCGGTGCCCGAACTGATCGACGCGGGCGTCACGGTGGCGATCGCGTCGGACGGCGCGGCGCCCGATCGCGGCTACGACATGTTCCGCCACATGTGGCAGTGCATGCACTACCATCGCCGGCACTTCCGCGATCCGGACGTACTGCCGCACGGCAAGGTGCTGGAGATGGTGACGATCGACGCGGCAAAGGCGCTGTCGATCGACCACGAAGTCGGCTCGCTCGAGGCGGGCAAGCTCGCGGACATCATCCTGGTCGACCTGTTCCGGCCGCACATGATGCCGATGAACATGCCCGTCTATCGTGTGACCTGCTTCGCGAACGCCGGGGACGTGTGCATGACGATGGTCGGCGGCCGGATCCTGATGGAGGACCGGCGCGTGCTGTCGGTCGACGAGCACGCGATTCTCGAACATGTGACGGAAGTCGCGGAAGCCACGTATGCACGCAGCGGGCTGCGTCATCTGCTCGACGAGCCGGCGACGCTGTGGGGGCGCAGCCACTACTGAATGACTGCCCGAGCGTTGTTGCCCGGCGGCACGTCGGCAAGGCCGGTCCGGTTCGGGCCGGCCTTTTTGCGGTTCTTCGCCGATTTCCGGGCAGCGCGCTGCAAAGTGCCGGAGCTGCGCCAGGAATGGGTATTCACCTCTGCCATCAATCAGACATTTGAGTGATCGCTTCGCGTTGGAAGCGGCCGTTTGGGTAACAGCAGACGAATCCGACGCCCGCACATTCAGATTGTCGACCGAATCCAATTCGGCTCCAGTCGGCGGCCGTACATCACACACTGAGCCGGTGCGTCCCAGTCGACGCGTTTCACCGCTGAAACGCTTTTCGCGCGCGCCCGAGGGCGGGCTTTCGGAATCCGTGACTGAACGGCCATGGTGCGATTCGTGCGTGCTCGAATCTGCCTCACGTGTGGGCCAAGCATCCAACCGGGACTGGCTTCAATAGCTTGGCCATTGCCTTCGCCCGTTCCCCCGAATTCGGCTTCCAGGGCTACGACGCCCGTGTCGCGTTTCTGTTCAAAGGAGTGAACGATGGAATCCGCATGCAAGCGATTCGGTGGGGGACATCGCATTTCCCGCGCCGTCATGATCGTCGCCCTGATGTCTTTCCAGGCCTGCCAGCTCGCCTCGGCCCAAACGCTTGCGATACATGATCTGGGTACGCTTCCGGGTGGTGACTACAGCTCGGCTGCCGCGATCAACAATCGCGGAGATGTGGTCGGTACATCGCGCACCGTGGTCAACACGAACACTGAACGCGCCTTTCTTTATCGGCAAGGCGTCATGACCGACCTTGGCGCCCTTCAAACTGGCGACAGCAGTTTCGCGCATGGAATCAATGACCGCGGACAGGTCGTGGGAGGTGCGCCCGCCGGGCCATTGCTCCGGCATGGCCAGGCCACGCACGCCTTCTTGTATGACGGCGGTGTCATGACGGATCTCGGCACGTCAACCTACGTCGGCAGCGAGGCCTACGGCGTGAATCAGCATGGCCGCGGGCAAGTGGTCGGAACGCTGTATGTCGGGATCAGAGGCGAAGGACACGCTTTCCTCTATGAGAACGGGCGCATCAACGACCTCGGATCGCTTCCGGACAATCCGTTTTACCTCGACAGTTATGGTGCGGCGATCAACAATCGTGGGCAAGCAGTCGGCACCGCCGGGCTGAGGATTCATTTCCACGAGCCGCCGCACGCGTTTCTTTACGAAAACGGCGTGATGAAGGATCTCGGTACGCTTGCCGGCGACAAGTACAGCTATGGCAACGCGATCAACGATAGCGGCCAGATCGTCGGCGAGTCGCGCGACGCTGCCGACCATGTTCACGCGTTCCTGTATCAGAACGGGATCATGACCAGCCTTGACACGCTGCCCGGCGGCAGCTACAGCACGGCGTCAGGAATCAACAACCGGGGGCAGGTGGTCGGCACGGCGGACAACGGCCACGGAGAATTGCACGGGTTTCTATACGAAAACGGCGTCATGACCGATCTCGGTGTGCTTCCGGGCGGCAACAGCAGTTCGGCTTTCGGGATCAACGAGCGCGGTGACGTGGTGGGCGAAGCATCGACCGCGAGCGGGCAGACGCACGCTGTCCTGTGGAGCCGATAGACGGATCACGCGTTTGTCGCACGTGCGATCCCCGCATGGTTCGCGCGTTTGGGGGCGGTTGTTTCGTTTCGAGCGCGCAATGCGCTCCGTGAGCGTCGCCAGTCGACGGGGCGTGCCGGTTGGGAGTGACCTAAATGGCGATCGAGTACTTTGCAGAGAGCAATCCGGCTACCCGAAACCTGCCGCGCTCGCTGGCGACCAAAGCCGGCGATCTGGTGTTCGTATCCGGTCAGGTCGCCAGAGACGAGGACGGTACCATCGTCGCTGGCGGGATCGACGCGCAGACGCGCCGGACATTGAAGAACGTCGCTCACATACTCGCGCTTGCGGGGTGTACGCTCGAGGACGTCGTGAAAATCACCGTCTGGCTTGAAGACGCCCGCGACTTCGATGAATTCAATCGCGTCTACGCGGAGTTTTTCCCCGGGAACAAGCCGTCGCGTTCGACATTACAGGCGACGAACATGGTCGGCACCAGAATAGAAATCGAGGCCATCGCTTATCGGCCCTGAGCGACACCTTGCGGATCATCTGCAGTCTTGACAGTCCGCCTTTACTTCGAGCGCGCGACCAAGGGGAGCATCGACCACTTTAGTGCGTTGCTGGACGGCCGATACTGTACGGCGAGCCCGATCATGTCGTCCGGAAAGCTCGTGAACTCGCATCTGCAATGGAGGCGTGCGCTCGAGGTCTGAATCGGACGCCGACTCGCGGGCGTTCGCGACTGGCGGACGCCGATAACCACGGAAGGCAACCATGTCGAAACTGATCGAAGCAATGACGAGCGCCATCGACAGCCTCCTGCCCGAGCTCGAGGCGATCTACAAGGACCTGCACCAGAACCCTGAACTGTCGATGCAGGAAGTCCGCACTGCGCGGATCGTTGCGGATTACGTAGAGAAGTTCGGCTACGAGGTCACGCGCAACGTGGGCGAGACGGGCGTGGTGGCTGTGCTGGGCAACGGTGCCGGGCCGACCGTGATGCTGCGCGCCGACATGGACGCGCTGCCGATGGCCGAAGCCACAGGGCTGCCCTATGCGAGCACTGCAAGAGCAAAGGATGAAGAGGGCGTCGAGGTTGGCGTCGCGCATTCGTGCGGTCATGACATGCACGTGACCTGGCTGATGGGTGTCGCGCGCCTGATGGCCGAACATCGCCATGTCTGGCGTGGCACGTTGATGGCCGTTTTTCAACCCGGAGAGGAAGTGGCGCGTGGTGCACGCGCCATGATCGACGACGGGATGGCCGAGCGCTTTCCGAAGCCCGACGTCATTCTGGGCCAGCACGTGATGGTCGGCGCGGCGGGCACGGTCGGTCATCGAAGCGGTACGATTCTCTCCGCGGGCGATAGCCTCAAGGTGAAGCTGTTCGGCCGCGGCTCGCACGGCTCGCAGCCACAGACCTCGATCGATCCGGTCATCATGGCGGCGTCGACGACGCTGCGCCTGCAGACGATCGTGTCGCGCGAAATCTCGCCACGCGACAGCGCGGTGCTGACCGTCGGTGCCCTGCAGGCGGGCACGAAGGAGAACATCATCCCCGACGACGCTACGCTCAAGCTCAACATGCGCACGTTTGACGAAGACGTGCGCGAATACATGCTCGGCGCGATCCGCCGTATCTGCTGCGCGGAATGCGCGGCCTCGAACGCACCGCGCGAGCCGGAATTCACGACGCTATCGAGCTACCCGCTCACGATCAACGACGCCGCCACGAACGAGCGCGTGCGCAACGCATTCGCAGCACATTTCGGCGAGCGCGCCTATGAAACGCAGCCCGCGGCAGCAAGCGAGGACTTCAGCGTGTTCGGCCGCGAATGGGACGTGCCCTACGCGTTCTGGTTCGTCGGCGGAACGGATCCCGAAACATTCAGGAAAGCGGTGGCCGAGAAAAAGCTCAACGAAATTCCGAGCAATCATTCGCCGAAGTTCGCGCCGGTGCTCGATCCGACGCTGCGCACCGGGCTGGAAGCCATGCTCTTCGCAGCCGGCGCCTGGCTCGACGAGGACGACGAATCAGCGTGAAATCCCACGCCGTGGACCGGGAAATCTACGCGTCGGCCACACTGCTCGGCGCGGGTGTGCAGGTCGCGTTTTTCCATGCGGGATGGACGAACTGGTCGAGGCTCGAGCGCACCTTCAGGACACGTTGCGGCGTACCGAAACGGAAGTGAGCGTCACGCGACGGCAACGGGCTGAAACAAACCTCGTCCACCCACAACGCGACGCGCGCAGCCAGGTCGCCGACCACGCGCCCGCCGATGGCCTCGTCGGCCGCGCTGGATCGTCACGCCGGCGCTTATTGCCCTCCGCGGTAGTAGCTCTGATTGAGCCGATCGAGCTCGCCTGACTTCTGCGTGCTGATTAGTTCCTGCTTGACCTGCGCGCGCGTGAGCGATGCAGGGCCGCCCGACTGCGACCCGGCACTGGGCATCCCGCCCACCGCGGTGGCGCTGATCGCGGCGTCGGATGGCGTGTTGCCGAACGCGCTCGTCGCTGACTTGGCACCTCCGTCTGCCTGGGCAATTCCGGCCGCACCCAGCATGCAGACTGCGGCCAGCGCCTTGTATACAGTCTTCATAGTGGCACCTCACATGAAAAGACATTACGACTCGTACTGTGTAGACGGCGCCGATGTGCGGCCGTCCGCGAAATTCGACGCGCCTCGCCCCAGCGGCAGCATCGGCCGCAACAGCGCGCGCCGCGTCCGACGACGCGCGAGCATTCCGCTTTCTCGCTTCTGCCATCAGCGGCTTCGCACGTTCTACGCCCCCGTCGATCAAACTTCGCATTCCTCTGGTGACTTCCCCCGGGCCAGCGCATTCGCACACGAATGCGCAACATTGCCTCGCAGCGGCCTCGCGCATGTCTTGTCCATCGTCTTGCCTGCGCATCGTGCCGCAACGCGGATCGAACATTCCGGTGGCACGCGCCGCCTGTCGGGCGGATCGCGCGCCTCGAGCCACGGCGCATCGGGCCGTGCAACCGGCAGGAATGAACAATGGTAGAAACCGCCGGCCGGATTAACGCCCCCTGAGAAGGGGGGTATTTGCGGAATTTGCCAACTTGCCGGACTAAAACCGGGGGGCGGGTCACCCAGTTCGTGATCAGCGCTGTAAATCCCGGTGAGCAGGACCACCAGCAAGCTGTTCCGCATGCGGCAGGCCAGTTGGGGGACGACAACGGCAGTTCACGAGTGTCTGCTTTCTCGCAAGCTGGACGGCATTTCAGGATCGTTAAGCAACATCCACCGCAATCCGCGAAGAATCTTTTTCATCGGCGAGCCTGTTGCCGGAAACGAAGAAGGGGCGTCGCGCTGATGCGCGACGCCCCTTCGCGTTTGCCGGCGGGTGCGGCCGGCCGCGTTTTCAGTTGTAGATGTCGAACGAGAAGTACTTCTTCGCGATGCGCTGATAGGTGCCGTCCTGGATCAGGCTCGCGAGCGCCTGGTTGATCTGCTGGCGCAGCGCGTCGTCGTCCTTGCGCACCCCGATCGCGGAGCCGACGCCGAGCGTCTTCGGATCGTGCAGCGGCGGGCCCGCGAATTCGAAGCCGGCGCCCTTCGCGGTCTTCAGGAAACCGAGGTCGGCCTGCACCGAGGACTGCAGCGACGCGTCGAGGCGGCCCGACAGCAGGTCCTGGTAGACGAGATCCTGCGTCTGGTACGTGCGGACCACGACGCCCTTCGGCTCCCAGTACGTGCGGGCATAGGTTTCCTGCGTCGAACCCTGCTCGACGCCCACGCTCTTGCCCGTCAACGATTCCGGCGTCGGCTGCAGGTTCGAGCCGCGTCGCGCGACGAGCCGCGGCGGCACATTGTTGATCTTGTCCGTAAACGCGATCTGCGCGAGGCGTTTCTCGGTCACGCTCATCGACGACAGCACGCCGTCGAACTTGCGCGCCTTCAGCGCCGGAATCATCCCGTCGAATGCGTTCTCGACCCACACGCAGCGGACCTTCATGCGTTCGCAGATCGCGTTGCCGAGATCGATGTCGAAGCCGACGAGCTTGCCGTCCGGCGCAAGGGATTCGAATGGCGCGTAGCTGGGATCGACGCCGAAGCGCAGGATCGCCGGGTCCTTCGCATGCGCGGCGGCGGCCGTCAGCGCGAGCGCGACGGCCATGACGAGCTTTTTCATTGATGTCTCCGATTGATGTAATTGGCTCGAAAGCGGTTGCGTGGCCGGTCTGCATGACTGCCCGCGGCCGGCCGCGCCGCGGACAGGCGAGCGGGTTCCGGCCGGATGCCGGCGCCCGCCCGGGTTCGGCTCAGCGCACGGCGCCGACGATGCGCGCCATGCTGCGCCGGTAGCTGACAGGGGAGAACACGGCGTTCAGCGCGGCCATTGCGACGACCAGCGCAACGTGCATCCACCATGCGATCGCGAAGCCGCCGCCCGCGTCGCGCAGCCAGCCGATCAGCCAGGGGCTCGCCGCGACGATCAGGAAGCCGATGCTCTGCACGAACGCGGCGAGCGCGCCCGCGAGCCGTGCGTCGGGCAGATGGTCGAGCGTCACGATCAGGCTCATCGAGAAGAACCCGCCGAGGCCGAGGCCGGCGCTCGCGACCCAGAACCACGGCGCAAATGCGGGCAGCGCGGCGAATCCGGCGAAACCGGCAGCCTGCAGCGCGAGCGTGAGCCACAACACGTTGCGCCGGTCGCGCGAATGTTTCGCGAGCATCGGCATCGCGAGCGCGCCGGTTGCCTGGAACACGGCCATCCATGCGAGAAGGTTGCCGCTCGCTTGCGCACTCATGCCGACGCTGCGGTAGAACGCGGGCAGCCAGGCGACGAGGCTCGCATAGCCGCTGTTGCAGAGGCCGAAGAACAGCGCGAGCTGCCATGCGCGTGCAATGCGTGCGAACGCAGCGACGGGGGGCGGTGCCGTGGCGGCGCGCACCGCGTCGCGCGGCGCCTTCGCGCGCCACAGCACGAGCGTGACGAGCGCGGGCACAGCCCACACGGCGAGCGCGAGATGCCAGCCGCCGCGCGCGGCGAGCCACGGGCCCGCGATTGCGCCGAACGCGCCGCCGCCGACCAGCGCGGCCGAATAGAGGCCCATCGCGAGCGGCAGCCGGTCGACGAACCAGCGCTTCGCGAGGCCCGGCACGAGCGCCTGGACCACGGCGACGCCGGCGCCCGCAACTGCGGCGCTGGCAATCAGGCCCGCGCTGCCGGCCGTCCACAGCCGCGATGTGCAGCCCGCGGCGATCAGCAGCAGCGCGGCGCTCAGCGCCCGCTGCTCGCCGAGGCGCCGTGCGAGCCCGACCCCGACGCCCGCGATCACGCCCATCAGGACGAACGGCAGCGTGGTCAGCAGCGCGGCGGCGCGAAAGCCGAGGCCCGTGTCGGCGCGCACGAGGTCGAGCACGGGGCCGAACGCGGTCAAGAACGGGCGCAGGTTGAGTCCGGCCAGCACCAGCAGTGCCAGCGCGCCATAGGACACGGAAACCGCGTGCGGTCGGCGAACGGCTTGCGCGGTGCCGGGGTCAGTCATCGGGATGCTCCAGGGAGGGCGGGCCAGCGGCCCGGTCGTGCGATGCTGAAAGGGTAAAGGCGCGCCTCGCCAGTTGAAAATTAAATATTCGACTGGCTTCCAGTGCGGAATTCGATAGGGGCGGAAGGGATGGGCGCGGGTGTCGGCGAGGGGCGAACCGCGCGCCGCGAAGGTCAAACCGTCACGACGATCTTCCCGACTTGCGCGCCGGCCTCCATGTACCGATGCGCATCGGCGATGTCCTCGAACGCGAACGTGCGGTCGATCGACGGCTTCAGCGCGCCTGCCGCGAGCCCGTCGGTGATGAAGCGCTTGGCCCGCTCGAGCCGCTGCGGATCGCCGCTGATCTCGAACAGCTCGTAGCCGCGCAGCGTCAGGTGCCGGGCGAGCAGATCCATCACGGGCACCACGATGTCGCGCGTATCGAGCGCGCCGTACTGGAAGAACGTGCCGTGCGGGCGCAGCGCGCGCAACTGGTGGGCCGCGTCCGGCCCGCCGACCGGATCGAACGCGATGCGCGCGCCGGTTCCGCCGGTCAATCGCAATACTTCCCGCGTCAGGTCTGTGCCGCTGCCGACGATCACGTGCGCGGCGCCGGCGTCGAGCAGCGCCTGACGCTTCGATTCGCCGCGGGTCAATGCGATCGGCACCGCGCCGATATGGTTCGCGATCTGGATCGCCGCCTGTCCGACGCTGCTCGATGCCGCGCCGATCAGCACGGCGTCGCCGCGCTGCAGCCCGCCGAGCTCGATCAGCGCGCCGTAGGCCGTGACGAACATCATCCACGTGGCGGCGGCTTCCTCGAACGAGAGGCTGGCCGGATGCCTGACGACCGCATGCGCCGGCACGTTGACACGCTCGCCATACATTCCGTAGTCGGCAAACGAGAACGCTGGCACGACGCTCACCGCGTCACCTTCGGCAAGGCCCGTCACGCCGGGGCCGACTGCCGCGACGACGCCCGCCGCCTCATAGCCGAGCGTCGCGGGAAAGCGCGGCTCGATCGTGTAGTTGCCGGTCCGGTACATGACTTCCGCGCGATTGAGGCCGATGGCCTTCACGCGAATCTGGATTTCGTCGGCGCCCGGTGCGGGCACGTCGACGTCGTCGATCTGCAGCACGTCGGGACCGCCGATACGGTGGAAACGAACGACACGGGACATGGACTTCTCCTTCGTTGAACGATGATCGGAACGCGCGGCGCTGCGACGGACGTCGTGATGCGGGCGACGTGCTGCGATGTGCCGGGATCGCATCGTGCGATCTCGCGTTTGACGAGGAGAACTGTAGGGCGCGGGCGGCGCGCGATAAACGCGCGACGGCATTACTGATTGTTATTCGACGAATAACAATGCGCGGGAGCAGGCGTCAGACGGGGTAGCGGCGTGCGAACAATTCGGTGAGCCAGTCGACGAACACGCGAACCTTGTCCGGCAGATGCGTGCGGTTCGGGTACAGCACGGAGACGGGCTTCGGGACGGCCGCGATGCCGGGCAGGATCTCGATCAGCTGGCCCGAGTCGATGTACGGCTGCAGCGCGGGCCGCAATGCCTGCACGATGCCGAGGCCGGCGAGCCCGCAGGACAGCAGCGCTTCCGAGTTGTTCGTGAGGAGACTGCTGGCCAGTTTCAGCGTGACGATTTCGCCGGCCGGGCGGAATGCCCACTCCATCACCTTGCGATTGGGGCCTGTGAAGAAATTGACCGCCCGATGCGCGCGCAGATCGTCGAGCGTACGCGGCAAGCCGTGACTGGACACATAGGCGGGGGACGCGCACGTGACCATCGGGATCATGCCGACCGTGCGCGCGACCATGCTCGAATCCCTGAGTGTGCCGACCCGCACGACGCAATCGATCCCCTCGCCGATCAGGTCCGCCGGCTGATCGCTCGCGCCGAGCACGACGTCGATCTGCGGATAGCGCTGCTGGAACTCCGTCAGTGCCGGGATCACGACCGTCTTCGCGAGCGCGACCGCGATGTCGAGGCGCAGCCGCCCCTTCGGCGCAGTGCGTTGCCGGGGGAAAGACGCAAACGCGTCGTCGATGCTCGCGAGCAGTTGAACGCAGCGCGTGTAGAACGCCTCGCCTTCGGCGGTCACGCTGACACGACGCGTGCTGCGGTTCAGCAGCCGGATGCCGAGTTCCTGCTCGAGTTGCTGCACGGCCTTCGTGACGGCCGGGCGGTGCAGTTGCAGCGTATCGGCGGCTTGCGTGAAGCTGCCGCGCTCGACGATCCGTACGTAGATCTGCATCGCTTGCAGACGATCCATCGGCATGTCCTGATCTCGTGGCGAACGGCAATCTTCGCATGGCCGCCGATGCACGGCTTGCGCGGAACGGACGCGGGCATCGTGCGCATTCGCGCGGCATGCTCGGACGTTGCGGCACGCCCGCGCCGTGCGGTCATCCAACCGGATGCAGATCCTGCAACAACGTCGGCACCAGCTCCGACACCGTCGGGTGAATGTGCATCGCGCGGCTGATCGTCGTGTACGGCGCGTTGGCCGCCATCACGTCGAGCAGCGCATGCACGACCTCGTCGCCCGTCACGCCGAGAATCGACGCGCCGAGGATCGCGTGGCTGTCCGCATCGACGATCACCTTCATGAAGCCCTGGCTCTCGCCTTTCTCCACCGCGCGCCCGACGCGTGTCATCGGGCGGGTGCCGACCAGCAGCCGGCGTCCCGATTGCATCGCTTCGGTTTGCGTCATCCCGACGCGGCCGAGCGGCGGGTCGATGTACATCGCATACGCGGGGATGCGGTCCGACACCTTGCGCGGATCGTTGTCGAGCAGGTTGGCCGCGACGATCTCGTAGTCGTTGTACGACGTATGCGTGAACGCGCCGCGGCCGTTGCAGTCGCCCATCGCCCAGATGCCGGGCACGTTGGTGCGCAACTGCTCGTCGACCGGGATGTAGCCGTGCGCATCGGTGGCGATGCCGGCCCGGTCGAGCCCGAGGTCGTCGGTGTTCGGCACGCGGCCGACCGCGAGCAGCAGGTGCGAGCCCGCGGCTTCGCGCGCGCCGGTTGTGCAATCGAGCCCGACAATGACGCGCTCGCCGTCGCGCCGCGCGCTCAGGCAGTTCGCGTCGAGCTGCACGTCGATGCCTTCGTTCTCGAGGATCTCCCGCACGGCCTGCGACACGTCCTCGTCCTCGCGGCGGATCAGGCGCGGGCCTTTCTCGACGATCGTCACGCGCGACCCGAAGCGCCGGTACATCTGGCCGAACTCGAGCCCGACGTAGCTGCCGCCGACGACGATCAGGTGCTCGGGCAGGAAGTCGACGTCCATCATCGTCGAGTTGGTCAGGAACGGCACCTGGTCGAGGCCCGGCATCGGCGGCACCAGCGCGCGGCCGCCGACGTTGATGAAGATTCGTTCCGCTTCCAGCACCGTGTCGCCGACGCGGACCGTGCGCGCGCTGTCGAAACGCGCGTGGCCCTCGAACACCGTCGCATGCTCGAGGCCGCGCATCCACTGTTCGACGCCGCGGGTCGAGCGCCCGGAGATCTCGTCCTTGCGCGCCTTCACGCGCTTCATGTCGACCGTGACCGGCCCGCCGACCGCGACGCCGTATTCGGCGGCCCGCCGCGCGAGATGCGCGGCATAGGCGCTCGCGATCAGCGTCTTGGTCGGGATGCAGCCGGTGTTCACGCAAGTGCCGCCGAAGCGGCCCCGCTCGATCACGGCAACCTTCATGCCCGCGCCGGACAGCCGTGCGGCGAGCGGCGGGCCGGCTTGCCCGGTGCCGATGATGATCGCATCGAATCGTTGGGTCATCGCGTCCATACCATCTCCTTCGCCGCAGGTGCGTCGTGGGCAAGGCGTTGCGCAAGCGGTGTGCCCGCCTGCCGGGCCGCATGCGCGTTGCGCCGACTGCCTATGGTAGACCTGTCGGCCGGCGATCACGACCGGTTCGTGCGGCGCGCGTGCGGGTCGCAGCGGAACGTGACGAAGCCGGTCCGGTGCTGACCGCGCGCGGCCTGCCGTCGTCCACCGCCGCATCCGGCCGCTTTCGGCCTGGCGTGAAGCGTGCCAGAATCGCCGTTCGGATCGTTCAGCATCACGCGTTGGCTCCGGCGGACCGGGGCCGTTATCTGGAGGAGCTTCCGATGACCGCTTCCGCTGCCGTGTTCGGCATTCTGGTCGCGCTGTGGCTGGGCGCGATGATTCCCGGCCCGAGCTTCGTGCTCGTCGCGCGCAATTCGATCGGCCTGTCGCGCCGCGACGGCCTCGCGACCGCACTCGGCATGGGCGCCGGCGGGATCTTCTTCGGCGGCATCGCGCTGGCCGGCCTCTATACGCTGCTGCAGGCGGTCGAATGGCTGTACGTCGGCCTGAAGGTCGCGGGCGGCGCGTACCTGATCTACATGGCGTCGAAGATCTGGCGCGGCGCGGCCCACCCGATCGCGATGGACGATCCGCAGGCCGCCCGCGCGGGCAGCGCGCGCAAGTCGTTCTGGACGGGCCTCACGACCCAGCTCAGCAACCCGAAGACGGCCATCTGGTATGGCAGCATCTTCGCGGCGCTGTTGCCGCAGCATCCGCCGCTGTGGTGCTATCTCGCGCTGCCGCCGCTCGTGTTCGGCGTCGAGTTCGGCTGGTACACGATCATCGCGCTGTGCTTTTCCAGCCGCCGGCCGCGCGAGCTGTACCTGCGCGCGAAGAAGTGGGTCGACCGGATCGCGGCGGGTGCGATCGCGGCGCTCGGCGTCCGGCTGATCCTCACCGCGCCGAAAGCGGGGATCTGACCCGCTGGCGGCCACGGGCACGTACACGTGCGCGGGCTCGTACACGTACGCGGGCACGGGCACGGGCACGCGCACGGGCCACGGCCACAGCCACCGGCCACAGCCACCGCCCACCGCCCACCGCCCACCGCCCACCGCCGGCCGTTCATCGCGTGTGCGGCGACCGTTGACCGTGATGCCGGATGTCCGGCGGCGCTCGCCGGACTGCCGTTTACGCCGTTCACGCGGCCGACGCCGCCCGCTTCAGCGGCATTCCCGATCTTCGCCCGCCACCCCCGATTTCGCTGCCGGCCTTGTGCGGCGGGCGTTCGCGCCGCCGCCACCCGGTCCCTGACCCGCCCGCCGACCGCAAACTGACGGTCCACCCCTCGCCGACGTGTAAACTGCTGCCTTTTTTGACGGTAGCTGTCATGGTGCAAGCACCCCCGCGCATGGCATTGAGCGGTCCGACGCTCGTTCGCCTGCTCGCGCGCCTGGCGGACGCCGACGTGCCCGAATCCCGGCAGACGCTCGCGGACCGGCTGAGCCAGTGGCTCGGCTGGACGGACGCGATCACGCTGTCGTCGGCGCTGAGCGCGAGCCCGCCCGCCGTCGCCGGCAGCGCGCGCGCGTCCGGCGGCGACGCGGAGCGCGAATGTGCACGCGTGCGCCACGAACTCGCGCAGGCAATCACCGGCGGCAGCCGGCCCGCCGCCGGCCGCCGCACGGGTGCGCTGCCGGCGCCGCCGGCAGCCGACACGGCCGATTTCGCGGATTTCCGTCAACGCTACCTGTCCCGGCAGCAGGAGATGGAGACCGCGATCTGCCAGTTGCGCGGCCGCCTGCGCGTCACGCTCGCCGCGCGCACGCCCGGCATGGCGCGGCTCGCGACGCTCGACGCGATCATGGAGCGGGTGCTCGGCGCGCGTGAGCGCAGCCTGCTGGCGACCGTGCCGGCGTTGCTCGGCGCGCACTTCGAGCGCCTGCGCGGCGCGCAACGGCAGGCGCTCGCCGACGCCGAGGCGTCGGGAAGCGCAGAAGGAAGCGCAGAAGGAAGCGCGGCAGGCACCCCGGCAGGTACCCCGGCAGGTACCACGGCAGGTACCACGGCAGGTACCACGGCAGTTGCACCCGGCGCATGGCTGGACGTATTCCGCGCGGATATGCGCAGCGTCCTGCTCGCCGAACTGGAAATCCGGTTTCAACCGGTGGAAGGGCTGCTCGCGGCGCTTCGCACCAGCTAATCATCACGTTATGTCCAGAATTCGTTTTGATCTCGTTGTATTCGTGGCCGGTCTGCTCGCGGTGTGCTGGATCGGCACCGGCTATGTCGTGTCGAATCCGCTGGCGGCGGCTGTCACGCTGCTGATCGGAGCCTGCTACCTCGCCGGCGCGTTCGAACTGTGGCGCTACCGGCAGGCCACCGCGACGCTTGCGCGCGCCGTTGCCGACCTGTCGACGCCGCCGACGAAGCTCGACGCGTGGCTCGACACGCTGCATCCGGGCCTGCGCAGCGCGGTGCGCGCGCGCATTGAAGGCGCGCGCGCGGCGCTGCCGGGGCCGGCGCTCACGCCGTACCTGGTCGGCCTGCTCGTGCTGCTCGGCATGCTCGGCACGCTGCTCGGGATGGTCGTGACGCTGAAGGGCACCGGCGCGGCGCTGGAAAGCGCGACCGACCTCGATGCGATCCGCGCGTCGCTGATCGCGCCGGTCAAGGGGCTCGGGTTCGCGTTCGGCACGTCGATCGCCGGCGTCGCGACGTCCGCGATGCTCGGGCTGCTGTCCGCGCTGGTCCGCCGCGAGCGGATCGACGCGGTGCAGCAGCTCGACGCGAAGATCGCGACGACGCTGCGCGTGCATTCGTCCGCGCATCAGCGCGACGAATCGTTCCGGCTCCTGCAGCAGCAGGCCGACGTGATGCCGGCGCTGGTCGATCGGCTGCAGACGATGATGACGGCGCTCGAGCAGCGCAGCGTCGCGCTGCACGCGCAGCAGCTCGACAACCAGCAGGCGTTCTTCGACCGGACCGACCAGGCGTATGCGCGGCTCGCGTCGAGCGTCGGGCAGTCGCTGCAGGACAGCGCCGCCGAGAGCGCGCGGGTGGCCGGTGCGGCGCTGCAACCGGTGATGGAAGCGACGATGGCGGGGCTCGAGCGCGAGATGGCCGTGATGCGCGATACCGTCACGCACGCAGTCGAGCGGCAGCTGGACGGCCTGTCGAGCGGCTTCGAGGCGACCACGGCCAACGTGACGGGCATCTGGAACCGCGCGCTGGCCGATCATCAGCGCACGAACGAAGCGGCGGCCGAGCATCTGCGCGGCGCGCTCGCGCAGTTCACCGACACGTTCGCGCAGCGCTCGACCGCGCTGGTGGAGGGTGTCGCGACGCGTCTCGAAGCGACCGAGCAGCGCATGTCGGACGCATGGAACCACGCGCTGGCGCGGCAGGAGCAGGTCGGCGAGACGCTGGCCGGTCACAACGCACGGGCACTGGAATCGGCTGCGGCGACGTTCGAGCAGCATGCGGCGTCGCTGCTGCGCACGGTGGGCGATTCGCATGCAGGGCTGCAGACGGATCTGGCATCGCGTGACGAAGCGCGGCTGGCGGCGTGGACCGCATCGCTCGCGGCAATGTCGGCTGCGCTGCGCGACGAGTGGGCGCAGACCAGTGCAAACAACACGAGCCGTCAGCAAGAGATCTGCGACGCGCTCGCGCAAACCACGCGTGACATCACCGCGCAGGCTGCGACGTTCGAGCAGCATTCGGCATCGCTGCTGCACACGATGAGCGAATCGCATACGGGCCTGCAAACCGAACTGGCGTCGCGTGACGAAGCGCGGCTGGCGGGGTGGACCGCATCGCTCGCGGCAATGTCGGCTGCGCTGCGCGACGAGTGGGCTCAGACGAGTGCAAGCAATACGAGCCGTCAGCAAGAGATTTGCAATGCGCTCGCGCAAACCACGCGCGACATCAGCGCACAGGCTGCGACGTTCGAACAGCATTCGGCATCGCTGCTGCACACGATGAGCGAATCGCACACGAACCTGCAGACAGAGCTGGCGTCGCGCGACGAGCAGCGCCTGTCGGCATGGACCGATTCGCTCGCGTCGATCGCGGCCAAGCTGAGCCACGAATGGGAGCAGGCGAGCACGCATACCGCGACCCGCCAGCAGGACATCTGCGACGCGCTCGCGCAAACCACGCGCGACCTCACCGCACAGGCCGAGACGTTCGAGCAGCATTCGGCCGCGCTGCTGCGCACGATCGGCGAATCGCACGCGAACCTGCAGACGGAACTGGCGTCGCGCGACGAGCAGCGCCTGTCGGCGTGGACCGACGCGCTCGCGTCGATGGCGGCCGCGCTGCGCGACGAATGGGCGCAGACGAGCGCGCACGCGGCGACTCGCCAGCAGGACATCTGCGAGACGCTGGCGCGCACCGCGAACGACATCACCGCGCAGGCGCAGGCGCACGCGAGCGACACGATCAACGAGATCTCGCGGCTCGTGCAGGCCGCATCGGAAGCGCCGAAGGCTGCGGCCGAAGTCGTCGCCGAACTGCGCCAGCGCCTGTCGGACAGCATGGTCCGCGACACCGCGATGCTCGAGGAGCGCAGCCGCCTGCTGGCGACGCTCGAAACGCTGCTCGACGCGGTCAACCACGCTTCGACCGAACAGCGCAGCGCGGTCTATGCACTGGTCGGCACGTCGGCCGACCTGCTGGAGCGCGTCGGTGCGCGCTTCAACGACACGGTCGATGCGGAATCCCGCAAGCTCGACGCCGTTGCCGCACAGGTGACGGCCGGCGCGGTCGAGGTCGCGAGCCTCGGCGATGCGTTCGGCATGGCCGTGCATGCGTTCGGCGAATCGAACGACAAGCTGCTGTCCCACCTGCAGCGAATCGAAGCCGCGCTCGAGAAATCCCTTGTGCGCAGCGACGAGCAGCTCGAGTACTACGTCGCACAGGCGCGCGAAGTGATCGACCTGAGCATGATGTCGCAGAAGCAGATCGTCGAAGACCTGCAGCATCTCGCCGGCCGGCGAGCGTCCGTCGGAGCGTAACGCATGCACGACGAAATCGACGGCGGCGCGGAATCGGTCGCGCCGGTCTGGCCCGCGTTCGCCGACCTGATGTCGGTGCTGCTCGGTGCGTTCGTGCTGATCCTCGTCGGCGTGATCGGCATGCAGCTTCAGGTGACGTCGAAGCTCGAGGAGGCGATCAAGCAGCGCCAGCAGGAAGCGCAGCAGCGCAAGCTGCTCGAGGAAGCCCTCGCGGGGCCGCTCGCGGCCGGCCGCGTGACGCTCGTGAACGGGCGCATCGGCATCAGCGGCAACGTGCTGTTCGCGCTGAACTCCGACCAGATCCAGCCAGAAGGCCAGGCGCTGCTGAAGACGCTGGCCGGCCCGCTGGCCGCGTACCTGAAGACCCGCGACGAGATCCTGATGATCAGCGGCTTCTCCGACGACCAGCAGGTGCGGGCCGGCAACCGCCTGTTCGCGGACAACTGGGAACTGTCGGCCAAGCGCGCGCTGACGGTCACGCGCGCGCTGATCGACGCGGGCGTGCCCGCATCGTCGGTGTTCGCGGCCGCGTTCGGCTCGCAGCAGCCGGTCAGCGCGAACACCGACGAAGCCGGGCGCGCGAAGAATCGCCGCGTCGAGATCGCGCCGGTGCCGCGCCAGTCCGCATCGAATGGTGGCCACCGTGTGCAGTGACGCGATGGCGCCGCGCGCGATGCTCGACGCATGGCGCGAGCGTGGCGAGCATCGGCTGGACCCCGTGCGTTTTCATCTGATGGACGCACTGGAGCGGCGCGCGGCCGGCCACGACGGCGACGCGCGCCGCCTGCTCGACGAGCGGCTCGCGAAGCTGCTGGCCGGCTATGCGGACGATGTCGCGCGTGCGTCGTCGAATGCTGGCGATACCGGCGATACCGGCGATACCGGCGATACCGGCGATATCAGCGATATCAGCGATTCCAGCGATATCAGCGATTCCAGCGATTCCGCGGCCAATTCGGCGCCGGGCAAACCGGCGCGCGGTGCGTTGGCGGGGCTCGTCGATCGCATCGCGCGCGACGCGCAGGCGGACCGGGCCGGGATCGATCCGGCCATGATCGAGTATTTCCGGGCCACGTGGTCGAAGGTCCGCACCGAGAAGCAATACCGGCAGGCGCTCGATCAGGTGCCGCGCAATGCGGGCCCGCTCAATTCGAACAGCCTCGTGCACCGGTCGCTGTCGCTGATGCGCGACCTGTCGCCCGGGTATCTGCAGCAATTCCTGTCGTACGTCGACGCGCTGTCGTGGCTCGAAGATCTCACCGGCGGCGGCGCGCAGCCGGAGAAGGAAGCGCCGCGCGCGAAGGGTGTGAAGAAGGCGGCGCGGGGGAAGGCGCGGTAGTCAATCCGGGTCGCGTGTCGGTTCGATGGCATTGCGCAATGCATGCAACGCGTCGGCCAGCGCGCTCGCGAACGGCGGATATGCGGCGATGCCCGCGGCGTCGAGCTGGCTGCCGAGGATCGGGATCGCGACCGATGCATCTTCGACGAGCCGCGCCGACATGATCGACAGCGTTTCCTTCAGCGCCGCGTCCGCGTGCATCGCGCGCGGCGACGCGTTGAGCACCGCCACCGGCATGTGCACGAACGCGTCACAGCCGACGACCCAGTCGAGCGCATTCTTCATTACGCCGGACACGCCGTGCGCGTACTCCGGGCTCGCGATCAGCACGCCGTCGGCCGCATTCAAGCGGTCGATCAGGTCGCGCACGGGTTCGGGTGTCGGGTATTCGGCGTCGGGGTTGAAGAGCGGGAACTGGTCGAGACGCTGAAAACGCGCGATGCGCATGCCGGCCGGCGCGACGGCAGCGGCGGCGTCGAGCAGCGCCGCGTTGTACGAGCGGGACCGGAGGCTGCCGCAGAGCGCGACGATGTCGACGCGCGAGTGGGTGTCACGGTGGGATTCGGTCGGCATGGACGGAGAGCTTGGGGACAATGACGCGTGTTGATGCGCAGCGCGCGGTTGCAGGATTATCGCATTGCATCGGCGAAATCCGGGCCGGATGCCATCGTCCGATTGCACCTCCTTGCGCCGTCGGCATCACCGGTTCGCCGCCACCTCTCTGCCTGTCCGAACGATAACCGTACCGCGATTCGCCGCTGCCCGGCGGCCCCGTGCCATCTACGGAATAACCCTGTCGACACCATCCCGATAAGAAAATTAGATGGACATCCGTGCCGGATTCGGCACATGCCCGGCAAGCCCGAAACCTACAATCCAACCTGTCCGATTCGAAAGACGTGGTGGATTCAAATGACTGACAAGGCAATGCTGGTGGTAAGCGCGCACAGCGCGGATTTCGTATGGCGCGCGGGCGGTGCGATCGCGCTGCACAAGAAAAACGGATACCGGGTCAAGGTGGTCTGCCTGTCGTTCGGCGAGCGCGGCGAATCCGCGAAGCTGTGGCGCAAGGGCGAGATGCATGCGGTGTGGGACGGCGGGGCTGACCGGCGGTGAAGCGAGCGGCGCAACGACATCACTCTGCGACGACCTTGAGCGCCGTCTTTCGCCAACGCGCGCTCCGTTGCTGCTACGACTTCATGCTTGCGTGAGCCTTCCGCAACATTTTGTGACGATTTCTCGATCGCCGGAATA
>NZ_JBSAXC010000021.1:0-100140 GCF_053427725.1 Burkholderia sp. PU8-34 | reverse complement strand
TGACCGGCCAGATGACCGAGTACGCGAAGTTCAACGCCAACGGCTTCAAGACGCTGGACATCTTCTACGGTGCGAACGGCAAGGCCACGCAGCAGTACAACTTCAACCTCGACAAGAGCTACACGAAGTACGACTTCGCCGCCGATGGCTCCCAGACCGCAACGCTGTACGGCACGACCGGTCAGATGACCGAGTACGCGAAGTTCAACGCCAACGGCTTCAAGACGCTGGACATCTTCTACGGTGCGAATGGCAAGGCCACACAGCAATACAACTTCAACCTCGACAAGAGCTACACGAAGTACGACCTCGCCGCCGATGGTTCCCAGACCGCGACGCTGTATGGCACGACTGGTCAGATGACCGAGTACGCGAAGTTCAACGCCAACGGCTTTAAGACGCTGGACATTTTCTACGGCGCGAATGGCAAGGCCACGCAGCAGTACAACTTCAACCTCGACAAGAGTTACACGAAATACGACTTCAACGCAGATGGTTCGCAATCTGCGACACTTTTCGGCGTCAATGGTCAGGTGACCGAGTATGCGAAATTCAATGCGGCCGGTGCCAAGACGCAGGATATCTTTTTTGGTGCGGACGGTAAGGCAACCAAGCAGATTGACTTCAATCTCGACGGCAGCTATGCCTCTCACGTCTTTAATGGCGACGGCTCGCAATTTGCGGCTCTCTTTGGAACAAACGGGTTGATGACCGAATACGCGACCTTCAACGCCAACGGGTTCAAGACCCAGAATATCTTTTATTCGAACGGGAAGGCGACGAAACTGTACGACTTCTCCCTTGACAATAGCTTTATCGCTCACACGTTCACCGGGTCACAGGAAATGGTCGCGCTTTTTGGTGTCAACCATATCATCTACGACTACTACCAGTACTCGTCAGGCAAGCTCTTTGAGCGTGATCTCTTTGATGGCTTTGGGCGTCAGATCGAGGCTGATCGCTTTAGCACTAAAACGGGCAACCTTACCGGGTTCTCAAAATTCTCATATAACAGTGATGGTACGTACAATGCCAGCAACTATGATGCGTCGGGGCACTTGACAGCGAGTTCCAAATACACCGGCGACGGACACTTGATTCAAAACAATACCATCTATATTCCCGGCGGTAGCGGCTTCCCCTACGCCCAATGGTCCTTTGGTTTCCAGGTCTGATTGATTCAATGCGCCCGCAATAGGCATGTCTCGTGCAGGACATGCCTATTGCGTCCACCGACTTGGGGAGGGCCAGGAGCTTGTACCCCTCAAAAGATAGGCTGCCCGGCCGCTTACGCCCACATATGGCGTAAGCGGCCTTATCGCGACAGCTGCGCAGGTGGCGACCGCCAGATTTCGCACGAATTCCCCCATCGGGGCTTGGCGAAAAGGTGTTGGGAGAGAATGAAAAGACCAGTCAGAAAGTGTTTGATTCAATTAATAATTATTTTGGGGCAGAGCGCTAATCCTTGTCGCGGTTAGACCTATCTCCCCCCTGTAAAGGGCACTAAAATCAAGGCCCCCTGTCTGGGACGGACAGGTGCGCCTTTCGATCGCGGGGTACCAGGACAAGCTGCAAGTGCTGGTGGAGGGGGAGCGCATCTCGCTGGTCGACGGCGCCCTCAGTTCCACGCACATCCTGAAGCCCGAAGCGCACAATTCGCGCACGCCGTTCATGGTCGCGAACGAGCATTTCTGCATGCGGCTCGCGACCAAGATGGGTTTGTCCGTGGCGCCGGTGACGATACGCCGTATCCCCGAGCCGATTCTGCTCATCGAGCGCTTCGACCGCGCGGTCACGCCGGACGCCGGCAATCCGGAGTGCATCCGGTCGGTGCGTCGCCGGCATGTCATCGACGGGTGCCAGGCGCTTGACCTGCCAGCGCCGTTCAAGTACGAACGCAACCTTGGCAACAATCAGGACGTGCGCAATATCCGTGAAGGGGCAAGCTTCGAAAAGCTCTTCGCGCTGACGCCGCACCTTGAAAACCCTGCGGCCGCGCGAACCTTCATGATCCGATGGGCGTTGCTCCAGTTGCTGATCGGCAATAGCGATGCGCACGCTAAGAACATTTCCTTCTTCGTGAGAAGCGATGGCCTCACGCTCGCGCCAATTAATGACCTGGCTTGCGTCCAGGCGTACGGAGACGCGTACGTTCAGGATATTGCGATGGCCTACGGCGACGTTTTCCGGCTCGAGGAAATCACTACATTCGCGCTGGCCGACTTCGCGCACCGGACCGGCACCCGGCGTGCGTTTCTCGTCCGCGAACTGACACGCATGGCAGCGGCTGCTGCGCTGGCCGCGCCCCAACTGGCCGAATCCGCCGAATACACGGATGACGAGCGGGGCATGGTGCGCCAGATAGCCGGGTTCGTGCATGCGCAATCGGCACGTCTTCTGAAGCTTGCGCCGATGGTGTCCGAGGTCGACGCAAAGCTTCTTTGAAGCGTTCCGTCCGCCACGACGACAGTGCCGGGCGCTGACGACGGCACGCGCTGCAGTATCCCCTTCGCCGCGACCATCGGCCACGCACACCACCGCCATCACCGCCCGATCTGCACCGCCTGCATGTCGTCGAACGCGGTCGCTTCGCCGCGCGCCCGCCATGCATCGATGTCGTCGATGCGCTCGTCGATCGTCTTGTCCCACAGCGCATACGCATCGGCGCCGAGCATCAGCCGCAGCGGCGGCGTGTCGCTGTCGATCGCGTCGAGCATCACCGCGACGGCCTTGACCGGATCGCCCATCTGCTTGCCCGCGTTGCTGACGAGGTAGTCCTCGAACGGCCCGACCACAGTCCGATAGACATCGAGTCGATGCGCGGCCCGCTGCAGCGCGTCGCCCGCGAACTCGGTGCGGAACGCGCCGGGCTCGACCAGCGTCACGCGGATGCCGAGCGACGCGACTTCCTTCGCGAGCGTCTCGGTCCAGCACTCGAGTGCGAACTTCGCCGCGCAGTACGCGCCCGCGCCGGCCACCGTCACGAGCCCGCCGACGCTCGTCAGCGTCAGCACGCGTCCCGCACCCTGCGCGCGCATCTGCGGCAGGATCGCGCGCGTCATCTCGACCGCCGAGAAGAAGTTGATCTCGAACTGGTCGCGCAACTCGTCGGGCGAGAATTCCTCGACCGCGCCGATCGAGCCGCGCCCCGCGATGTTCGCGAGCACGTCGATCCGTCCGAACCGTGCAATCGCCTGCTCGACCGCGTGCTGGCGCGCGGCCGCATCGGTGACGTCCATCTGGATTGCCAGCGCCTGGTCCTCATGACCCTGGACGACAGCCTGCAGCCGCTCGAGCCGCCGTGCGGTGAGCACCGCATGATCGCCGCGCGCGAGCACGGCCTGGGCAAGCGCGCGGCCGAAACCGGACGACGCGCCGGTGATGAACCAGACTTTCTTCACGTGTGACATCGAACATTCTCCCGGGACGAGGTGGACGCATCGACAGACCACGAACATTCAGGCGCAGGCAATGCGCATTGTTCGATCGGACCACGCCAATCGAACGGGATGGAACGCTGCGACAGCGGTGATGCCGGATGCGGCTTCGAGACTGCTCCGGCGACGCGAGCAGGTGTGGCGAGCGGTTCATCGTCTGCCACGCGGCGGGTTTCGTCAAGGCTCGGGCGAGCAGCGCGCGTTCGAATCCCGATGGTGCGGCAGCCATCACGCGACGGCCTGCCTGTCGCGCACATCGCGCGACCTTTACGCAGACACCCGGCCGGACATACACTCGTCGGCAATCCGCGGCCGGCACGCCTTACAACGCTTTCAAGCGCCGGCCATGCAGCCCGGCGAGCCGGCTGTCCATCGAATGACGGAAGGAGGCGCCATGAGTGCAGACGCAGCGGCCGCATCAACGTCAGTCCCGTCGCCCATTCAGCATGTCTTCGTGCTGATGCTCGAAAACCGGTCGTTCGACCATCTGTTCGGGCTGTCGGGCATTCCCGGCATCGTTGCCGCGACGCCGTCGAACGGCAACGCATACGGCGGCAGCGTCTATCGGTTCGGCGGCGGCGCGCCCGCGCAGATGCCGACCGATCCCGGCCACGAGTTCACCGACGTTGTCGAACAGCTGTGCGGCGCGGGCGTCCGCTTCCGGAAGGGGGAACCGTATCCGACGATCGACAATTCCGGCTTCGTGTCGAACTACGCGACGACCCACACCGAAGGCACACCGCCGCAGCCCGCCGACGTCGGCAAGATCATGCAGGCCGTCGATACGCGAACCCAGTCACCATCGCTGTACCAGCTCGCGACCAGCTTCGTGCTGTGCGACGGCTGGCATGCGTCGCTACCGGGCCCGACCTGGCCGAACCGCTTTTTTGTGCACGGCGCGTCGTCGGCCGGCCTCGATCATTCGCCGACCAGGGAGGAAATGGCGGGATGGGAGGAGGTCAAGGGCTTCACATACCCGCACGGCTCGATCTTCGACTCGCTCGGCGACGACAGCTACCGGCTCTACCAGGACCAGTCAGGCACGCCGCTCGGACACGTGCCGCTGGTCGCGTCGCTGAAGGGCATCAGCTTCTTCGACGTTCACGACCTCGCGCATTTCGAAGCCGATCTCGCGTCCAGCTACACGGCCCGCTACACGTTCATCGAGCCCGCCTACGGCGACATCGTGCACGACACGTACAAGAACGGCACGTCTCAGCATCCGATGGACGGCCTCGCCGGCGGCGACCAGCTCGCGGCGCGCGTCTACAACGCGATCCGCAACTCGCCGCTGTGGGAGCGCAGCCTGCTCGTGATCCTGTACGACGAACACGGCGGCTTCTACGATTCGGTGAAGCCCGGCGCCGCGCCGCCGCCGAATGATGGCGCAGCCCCTACGCTGAATACGAACGGTTTCGGCTTCGACGTGTACGGCGTGCGCGTGCCCGCGATCGTCGTGTCGCCGTGGGTCGCGCGCGGCCAGGTCGACCACACGACGTACGACCACAGTTCGGTGCCCGCGACCCTCGAACGCCTGTTCGGCCTGCCGCCGCTCACCGACCGCGACCGCCACGCGAACGACCTGCTGTCGCTGATCACCGCGACGTGCCGTACCGACTGCCCGCAGAGGATCGGACCATGACCCAGCCCGCCACCCGAGACCCGCGCGACGACGAACCGCTGCGCGACGGCACGAGCCTGATGGCTTTCCTGCACATCCTGAAGAAGGCGCACGCCGAGCTTGCCGGGCACGACACCGCGCATCAGCTGTACAGCCAGTTGCATACCCATGGCCAGGCGAGACAGTACATCGAGACATTGATGCCGCAGTTGCTGGCGGAGCGGACGAAACGCCGCGACAAGCGGCACGGCGGCCGGCACAAGCGCTGACCGGCCCGGCCGCCTTGCTCGCTCAGACCCTCAGACCCTCAGACCGTTACGCCCCGCATCCGCGCCATCGTCAGCGCCGCATCCTCGATCATGTCCTCCTGCCCGCCGACGAGCCGCTGCCGGCCCAGCTCGACGAGGATGTCGCGCGCGGGGATTTTGTACTTCGCCTCCGCGCGCTTCGCGAACAGCAGGAACGACGAATAGACGCCCGCATAGCCGAGCGTCAGCGCATCGCGGTCGATGCGGATCGGCGCGTCCATGATCGGCACGACCAGATCCTCGGCGACGTCGGAAATCGCGAATACGTCGACGCCGGTTTCGATGCCCATCCGGTCGCAGACGGCGACGAACACCTCCATCGGCGTGTTGCCCGCGCCCGCCCCGAGGCCGGCCGCCGCCGCGTCGATCCGGTTCGCGCCGGCCGCGATTGCCGCGATCGAGTTCGCGACGCCCATCGCCAGGTTGTGGTGGCCGTGGAACCCGAGCTCCGTCTCCGGCTTCAGCGCGTCGCGCACCTGGGCGATCCGCGCGGTCACGTCGTCGGGCAGCATGTGGCCGGCCGAATCGGTGATGTAGATGCAGTTCGCGCCATACGACTCCATCAGCGTCGCCTGCCTGACGAGCTGCTCGGGCGCCGACATGTGCGCCATCATCAGGAAGCCGACCGTGTCGAGCCCGAGCGTGCGCGCGAGGCCGATGTGCTGCTCCGACACGTCGGCCTCGGTGCAGTGGGTCGCGACGCGGATCGTGCTCACGCCCAGTTCGTGCGCCATCCGCAGATGCTCGACGGTGCCGATGCCGGGCAGCAGCAGCGCGGAGACCTTCGCCTGCTTCAGCTCGGGAATCACGGCGCTCAGGTACGCCTCGTCGGTATGCGCGGGAAAGCCGTAGTTGACGGACGCGCCGCCGAGCCCGTCGCCGTGCGTGACCTCGATCAGCGGCACGCCGGCCGCGTCGAGCCCGCGCGCGATGCCGCGCATCTGGTCGAGCGAGATCTGGTGGCGCTTCGGGTGCATCCCGTCGCGCAGCGACATGTCGTGGACGGTAACTTTCTTGCCTGCAAGTGACATCGCGTGACTCCTCATGCGGTGGCGGCCGTGTCGGCCAGCATCTGTTCGGCGAAGCGCTCGGCTGTCGCGGCCGCGGCCGCGGTCATGATGTCGAGGTTGCCCGCATATTTCGGCAGGTAGTCGCCGAGCCCCTCGACCTCCATGAACACCGACACGCGGTTGCCGTCGAACACCGGCCCGTTCTTCAGCGTGTAGCCCGGCACGTAGCGCTGCACCTCCTTGACCATCGCATGCACGGACGCAGTGATCGCTTCGACGTCGGGCGGGCCGTCGGTCAGGCAGTGGATCGTGTCGCGCATGATCAGCGGCGGTTCGGCCGGGTTGATCACGATGATCGCCTTGCCCTTGCGGGCGCCGCCGACCTGTTCGATCGCGCCGGCCGTCGTGCGCGTGAACTCGTCGATGTTGCGGCGCGTGCCGGGGCCGACGGAGCGCGACGACACGGTCGCGACGATCTCGCCGTACGTGACCGGCTGCACGCGCGATACCGCATAGACCATCGGGATCGTCGCCTGGCCGCCGCACGTCACCATGTTGACGTTCATCTGCGCGGTGCCGAGATGCGTGTCGAGGTTCACGGGCGGCACGCAGTACGGGCCGATCGCGGCGGGCGTCAGGTCGATCATCCGCACGCCGAGCGCGGTGAGCTTGTCCGAGTTGTCGCGGTGCACGTAGGCCGACGTCGCGTCGAACGCGATCCGGATGCCGTCGGCGGCGACGTGCGGCAGCAGCCCGTCGACGCCCTGGTCGGTGGTTTTCAGGCCGAACTCGCGCGCACGCGCGAGGCCTTCGGACGCCGGATCGACGCCGACCATCCACACCGGCTCGAGCACCGGCGAGCGGCGCAGCTTGTACAGCAGGTCGGTGCCGATGTTGCCGGGCCCGATCAATGCGCATTTGATTTTCTTCATTCAGGGTTCCTTTGGATAACGCGGGTCCTTCAGGTTCGGATTCGATTCAGACTCAGACGAAGCGGACGTCGCAACTGCCGATGCCGGAGATATGCATCGACAGTGCATCGCCGGCCGTGACCGGAATCAGCTTCGCGAGCGAGCCGGACAGCACGATCTCGCCGGCGAGCAGCGGCACGTCGAATTCGGCGAGCGTGTTCGCGAGCCACGCGACCGCGTCGGCCGGGTGGCCGAGCGCCGCGTCGCCGCGGCCGTGCGCGACCGGCTCGCCGTTCTTCTCGATCGTCATCTCGCACGCGGCGAGGTCGAGCGTGCGCGGGTCGACGCGCGCGTCGCCGAGCACATAGACGCCGCAGGACGCGTTGTCGGCAACCGTGTCCTCGATCCGGATCGCCCAGTCGCGGATCCGCGAATCGACGATCTCGAAGCACGGCGCGACGGCGGCGGTCGCGGCGATCACGTCGGTGCGGTCGATGCCGGGGCCGCGCAGGTCGCGCGCGAGCAGGAACGCGATCTCGCCTTCGGCGCGCGGCGCGATCAGCGAGTCGGCGGGAATCGCTTCACCCGCCGCGTAATGCATGCCGGACAGCAGGATGCCGAAGTCGGGCTGGCGCACGTTCAGCATGTCCTGCACGGCCTGGCTCGTCACGCCGATCTTCTTGCCGACGACGGATTCGCCTTGCGTGACGCGCCGTTCGATGAAGCGCTGCTGGATCCGGTATGCGTCGTCGAGCGACAGCCGGCGCGGGCGGCCCGACAGCGGCGTGACGGGCGCGCGGGTGCGCCACGCGGCGTACAGCTCGTCGCCGAGCGCCGTATGCAAGCGGGAAGACATGAAAGGGCCCTCGAATGGAAAAGGCCGCCGTCGCGGGCGGCGTGGTGCGCCGGAGCGGAGCCCCGGCGCTTCGGTACGGATCGTTCGATCGTCAGTTGCCCGAACTGCGGATCGCGTCCGGCGAGAAGTACGCCTCGGTGAACTGCGGGCTGTTGTCGAGCTTCGGCATCGGGCCTTCGTTGGTCAGGCGGTCGGCCATGTACGCGCCCGATACGAGGTCGTGGTAGAACACGACGCCCGGATAGAACGTCTTCGCGTCATAGGCGTAGAGCGTCGTCGCGACGTTGGTGCGCCAGAGCTGGCCGCGTGCGTCGTAATTGTCGGCGAGAGGCGTCATCCACGAATCCTCGTCGAGATACAGCACGCGTTTCGCGTACTGGTGGCGGTAGCCGTTCTTCAGCGTCGCCTGGAGCACCCATACGCGATGCAGTTCATAGCGGATGTACGACGGGTTCTCGTGGCCCTTGCCCAGCAGGTCGCCGTACTTGACCGAGCTGTCCATCGCCTTGTAGTTGTCGTACGGCACGTAGATTTCGCGCTTGCCGAGGATCTTCCAGTCGTAGCGCTCGCCTGAGCCATTGAAGAGACGGTCGTCGTCGACGGTTCGGAAGCCGCCCGGGCCCATCGGCTGGTCGTAGCCGTATTCGGGCGCCTGCCGCACGCGCCGCGTGCCGGGGTTGTACATCCACGTGCGCGACGCGTTGTCCGCGCCAGCCTTGTCCCAGTTCGTGAACGAGAGGATCAGCGAGCCGCGGTCGGCCAATGGCAACTCCGTGGCGACGCGCGCGTAGGTCCGGTTGTTCAGGTCGCTCTTCACGTCGTACTTGCCGACGTTGCGCGGCGAGTAGATGTCGTAGCGCACCTTGCCCCACGCAATGTTGCCGTCGGAATAGACGACCGCCTGGTCATAGGTCGCCTGTTCGGTTCCGATTGCCGACGACATGCGCTGATTCCACAGCAGTTCGGCGGCGGTCTTCGGAATCGGATAGGGGACCTGCGGCGGCGCATTCGTGAGCCCGTTCGCGTCCGACGTCATCGTCGAATCGGGCGCGTACGTGCGGATGTCCTTGTAGACCGAATCGGTATAGCGGAAATCGCGATGGCTCGGATAGACGACGATCTTGAAGGTCGCCGGATAGCGCTTGAACATCGCCTTCTGGCCGTCGGTCAGGTGCTCCGCGTACTGCGCCATGTTCTCCGCGGTGATCGTGAACAGCGGCTTCTCGTTCGCGAACGGATCGGGGTAGCGCCCGCCGCGCTTGTACTGGACGTCCGGCGGCATGCCGAGCCATTTGCCGGTCCACTCGGGAATGCCGCTGTCCTTGCTCGCGGCGCGCACCGCGCCCATCGGCGTCAGCGTGCTGTCGAGCGACTTCAGGTCGTCCGGCGTGATCTTCGAGAACGATGTCGTCGTGACGGTCGCGCACGCGGCGAGCACCGACGCGCGCAGGAGGGGGAGAGCAATTCGCTTCATGACAAATCCTCTTGCTGGAAAACGAGCGGCCGGGCCGCTCAGAAGTGATAGGTCGCCGTCGCCAGCACGTAGTCGCGATCGGCGAGCGGACGCGTGACGGGGTTCGGCGAGCCGAGGAACTTCGCGTAGACGAGCGACAGCGACAGGTTGCTGAGCCGCGTGAAGGTGACGCCCGCGGTCACGCGGTGGTCCCCCTGGCCGGTCAGCGAACCGAGGCCGCCGGCGAGCGGCGACGTGCCCGTCAGGTCGTGGGTGTAGGTGAGCGGCACGTCGAGATCCCAGCCGTTGAACACATTCTTGTAGCTGAGCGTCCAGGCCACTTCGAGCGCGAGCGCGTTGCGCGAGTTCGTGAGCGTGTTCGAGCCGTCGACGGCCGAGATGCCGCCCGCGTGCACGTACGTGATTTCACCGATCAGCGACTGCGAATTCGCGAGGAAGCTCGGCCCGATCGAGTAGATGCCGGACAGGTTCACCTGCGTGACGTTCGCGCGCGTCGCCTGCGCGCCGGTCGGCGTGTTGACGAGCACGGCCGCGCCTTGTCGGTACGACGCTTCGCCCGCGACGTTGACGGGGCCGACCTGCGTCGAGAAGCTCGCGCCGGTCAGCTTGATGTTGTTGAAATAGGTCTGCTGGTACTGGAGCACCGGATAGAACGACGTGACGACACTTGGGTTCATGTCGTTGTAGTGCAGGTGATACAGGCCGAGCTCGGTGTCGCCGAACACGCGGAAGCGTGCGCCGATACCCCACTGGTTGCGCGCACTCGGCTTCTCGTCGGCGCCGCGCGGGATCAGCATCCCGCCCGGGCCGATGATGAACTGCGCGCCGGGGCCCACGACGTCCGAATAGCTCCAGTAGGTGCCGGGCGCGGTCAGGCGGTTCTCCTTGAACGCGAACTGGTAGTACGCGAGCAGGCTGAAGTTCGGCGTGATCTGCCACTGCGTCGAGATCTGCGGCACCGGCAGCAGGATGTCCTTCACCTCGGCGCCTGCCACATACGACTTCGTCGCGTCGGCAGGGCCCTGCGCGCCCGCGATGTTCGGGAAGAACAGGCTTTCGCCCCACGCGACCACCTGGTCGCCGACCTTCACGTTCAGGCTCGTCGCGCCGATCTTGAACGTGTTGTACGCATACGCGGCGAGCAGCGTCGTGTGGCCGCCCGACCAGTAGCGCGCGTCGCTCGTGAAGTTGTTGAACTGGCCCGTGTGGTTGACCGTGTCGGGCGCGTCGTTGTAGTTCGGGCGGTGGTACGCCTGGTCGTAGAACGTATCCGCGCGCACGAACACGCCCCAGTCGTCATGCTTCAGGTTCACTTCGCCGAGCAGGCTGACCTGGTTCTCGATCAGCTTGTTCTTCGCGAAGTTGCGGTCGCCGTCGTCGCCGTTGATGTTCGCGGGCGTCAGCAGATTGCCGCTCGGCGCGCGCGTGCGCATGCCGAGCCCGTAGCTGAGCTGGAACATGTAGTCCAGCGTCGTGTCGGCGCCAAGCTCGATCGTGGTGCCCGCGTGCGCCGTGGGGGCGCATGCGAGCAGCGCGGCGGCCAGCGTCGACAGCGTGGCGGTTGCCCGCTTGTCGGTACGGCGCGATTTCCGTTGATGCATGGTGTCTCCTCTGGGGGTATCGACGACGGTCGACTCGTTGTGTTGTCGTGAGTGGCAGAGTAGGGAGATCGCGGTAGCAGGGAATCGTCAAAATGAACTAGATGACTTCCCTAAGGGCTGCTGACGGTGGCCGCGGGACGACGCGCGAGCGCCACGCCGGCCGCGCGTCGCACGACCGTTCACCGCGATTTGGCCTGTACTGCGACCTGTGCCGCGGCGAGGAATGCGGGCCGTTCGCCGCCACCGTCGAGCCGAAGGTTCGTGCCGGACGCGTAGGAAGCATCGGGCGACGCGAGAAACAGGCACGCTGACGCGACGTCATCCGGCGTCGCGAGGCGGCCGGCCGGAATCGTCGCGCAGATCGCGGCGAGCGCGTCGGTGTCGCCGTAGTGGCCGTCGGTGGCCGCGTCGGTCTGCACGAGGCTCGGGCTGATCGCGCACACGCGCACGCGCGGCGCCCATTCGACCGCGAGCGAGCTCACCGCGTTGACAAGGCCCGCTTTCGCGGCGCCGTAGGCCGCCGTGCCCGGCGACGGCCGCGATGCGCTGACGCTCGCGATGAACAACATCACGCCGCCGTCCGGCTGCGGCTGCATGATCGCGTTCACGCGCTGCGCGAGCTGCAGCGGCGCGATCAGGTTCAGGCGCACGATCGATTCGGTGAAGCGCGGCGACGCGTCGGCCGCGAGTGCGAACGGCGAGCCGCCCGCGTTGTTGACGAGCACGTCGAGGCCGCCGGCCGCCGCGCGGATCGTGTCGAGCATCGCGTCGACCTGCTCGATGTCGCGCAGGTCGGCCGCGATGAAGGCGGCTTCGCGGCCGCCGGCCGCCGGTGGCGCGTCAGGCGCGCTACGTCCGCAGACGAATACCCGCGCACCCGCCGCGAGGAAGCGTTCGGCGATGCGCCGCCCAATGCCCTTGGTGCCGCCCGTCACGAGCACCGTCTTGCCGCTGTAGTCGAATCCGTTCATCGGTGGGTCTCCATCTCAAGTGGAGCCGATGATAGGAAGATCCGCGCGCGGCTTCGTAGTCTGAAAGGATGATGCCGGCCGTGGCGCACGGCGCAATCATCCGGAAACGCATCCTGCGACCGACGAAGGAGACAACCAGCCATGACCACCCCAACGACCGTGCCGGGCGGCACCTTCACCGACGCGCCCGGCGGTTTGCGGCTCCACCATTTCGAGGCGGGCGCGGGCCGGCCCGTGGTGTTCATCCACGGCAGCGGCCCCGGCGCGAGCGGCTTCAGCAACTTCAAGCACAATTACCCGGCGTTCGCGGCGGCCGGCCACCGCGCGATCGTCGTCGACCTGCCGGGCTACGGCCAGTCGTCGAAGCCGTCAGACGTCGCGTATACGCTCGATTTCTTCGTCGGCGCGCTGCGCGCGCAGCTCGATGCGCTCGGCATCGGGCCGGCCGTGCTGCTCGGCAACTCGCTCGGGGGCGCGATCGCGCTGAAATACTCGCTCGACTATCCGGACAGCGTCGCCGGGCTGATCATGATGGCGCCCGGCGGCGTCGAGGACCGCGACACCTATTTCCGGATGGAAGGGATCCAGCGGATGGTGCAGCTGTTCACCAATCGGCAGATGAATCGCGACACGATGCGCGAGCTGCTGACGCTGCTCGTCCACGATCCGGCACTCGTCACCGATGCGCTCGTCGACGAGCGGATGAAGGTGTGCGTCGAGCAGCCGACCGAGGTGCTGTCGACGATGAGCGTGCCGAACCTGACCGGCGCGCTGGCCGACGTGCGCTGCCCCGTGCTCGGTTTCTGGGGCACGGACGACCGGTTCAATCCCGTCACCGGTGCGCTCAAGTTCCTCGAGCGCTGCCGCGACGCGCGCTTCACGCTGATGAACCGGTGCGGTCACTGGGTGATGGTCGAGCACGCCGAATACTTCAATCGGGAATGCCTCGATTTTCTTGCGACCCTCGATGCGCGGTAATGCGGGTTGCGCAACGGATAACTGATGCAAACGGAGACGTGATGAAACTCATCGAAGAACTGTTCGACCTGCGCGGCAAGGTTGCGGCCATCACCGGCGGGGCACGGGGGATCGGCGCGGAAACGGCGCGCACGCTGGCCGCCGCGGGCGCGGCGGTCGCGATCCTCGACGTGCTGTCGCAGGAAGCCGAGGCGCTGGTCGAAGAGATCCGCGCACGAGGCGGGCAAGCCGTGTACTGGTGGCTCGACGTGACCCGCGAGGCGGACGTCGCGCGCGTGTTCGGCGAGATCGCGACGCGCTTCGGCCGGCTCGACGTGCTCGTCAACAACGCCGGCATCGACGGCCCGAACGTGCCGACGCACGAACTCACGCTCGAGCAGTGGCAGCGCGTGCAGGACGTGAACGTGAACGGCGTGTTCCTGTGCACGCGCGCCGCGATTCCGCATCTCGAGGCGGCGGGCGGCGGGTCGGTCGTCAACCTGTCGTCGATGTACGGGATCGTCGGCGGCCCCGACGTGCCCGCGTACCACGCGTCGAAGGCCGCGGTGCGGATGATGGCGAAGGTCGACGCGATGCTGTATGCCGCGAAGAACATCCGCGCGAACTCGGTGCACCCCGGCTACATCCGCACACCGATGCTCGAGGAAGCGTTCCGCCACATGGGGCAGGACCCGGACGCCGCGTTCGGCTACATGCAGTCGAACGTGCCGCTCGGCAAGATCGGCAGCCCCCGCGACATCGCGGCCGGCATCCTGTACCTCGTGTCGCCGGCAGGCCGTTACGTGACGGGCGCGGAGCTCGTGATCGACGGCGGGTACACGGCGCGCTGATGCGGCGCGGCCACGCAACGGAACAGGAGACACGCAGTTGAAAGTGCTGGTGGCGGTGAAGCGCGTCGTCGACGCGAACGTGAAGGTCGGCGTGAAATCCGATCAGTCGGGTGTCGAGATCGCGAACGTGAAGATGTCGATGAATCCGTTCGATGAAATCGCGGTGGAAGAGGCGGTGCGGTTGAAGGAGGCGGGCGTCGCGACCGAGGTGGTCGCGGTGTCGGTTGGCGTCGCGCAGGCGCAGGAAACGCTGCGCACGGCGCTGGCGATCGGCGCGGATCGCGCGATTCTTGTCGAGGCGAATGCGAGCGTCGAACCGCTCGCCGTCGCCAAGGTGTTGAAAGCGCTGGTCGACAAGGAACAGCCGCAGCTCGTGATCCTCGGCAAGCAGGCGATCGACGACGATTCGAACCAGACGGGGCAGATGCTGGCTGCGATGGCGCGGCTGCCGCAGGCGACGTTCGCGTCGAAGGTTGCGCTGGCCAATGGGAAGGCAACGGTCGCGCGTGAAGTCGACGGTGGCGCGGAAACGCTGTCGCTGACGCTGCCGGCGGTCGTGACGACCGATCTGCGCCTGAACGAGCCGCGCTACGTGACGCTGCCGAACATCATGAAGGCGAAGAAGAAGCCGCTTGAGACCGTGAAGCCGGAAGAGCTTGGCGTGAACGTCACGCCGCGTCTGAAGACACTGAAAGTGGCGGAGCCCCCGAAGCGCGCGGCCGGCGTGAAGGTGCCGGACGTGAAGACGCTGGTCGAGAAGCTGAAGACCGAAGCCAAGGTGCTGTAAGAGGGAGCGGAAAGAAAATGACGATACTTGTAATTGCCGAACACGCCCCCTCGAAGGAAGCCCTCGCCGAGGGCGGCACGTCGATCAAGGCCGCGACGTTGAATACCGTGGCGGCAGCGCGCGCCATTGCTGCGTTCGGCGGCGGCGACATTCACGTGCTGGTCGCGGGTCACAATGCGCAAGCGGCTGCGGATGCGGCGGCGAAGATTGCTGGCGTCAGCAAGGTCCTGCTGGCCGACGCGCCGCAACTGGCCGCGGGCCTCGCGGAAAACGTCGAGGCAACCGCGCTGAACATCGCAAAGGACTATTCGCACATCCTGGCGCCGGCGACGGCCTACGGCAAGAACATCGCGCCGCGCATCGCTGCGAAGCTGGACGTTGCGCAGATCTCGGACATCACGGCGGTCGATTCGGCCGACACGTTCGAGCGCCCGATCTACGCGGGCAATGCGATTGCGACGGTGCAGTCGAGCGACGCGATCAAGGTGATCACGGTGCGTTCGACGGGCTTCGATCCGGTTGCAGCGGAAGGCGGCAGCGCAGCGGTCGAGAAGATCGAAGCGGCGGCAGATGCCGGCATTTCGCAGTTCGTGAGCCGCGAAGTGACGAAGCTGGACCGTCCGGAACTCACCAGCGCGAGCATCATCGTGTCGGGTGGTCGTGGCCTGGGCAGCGGCGAGAACTACACGAAGGTGCTGGAGCCGCTGGCAGACAAGCTGCAAGCCGCACTCGGCGCATCGCGCGCGGCCGTCGACGCCGGTTACGTGCCGAACGACTATCAAGTGGGCCAGACCGGCAAGATCGTCGCGCCGCAGCTGTACATCGCGGTCGGCATCTCGGGTGCGATCCAGCACCTGGCCGGCATGAAGGATTCGAAAGTGATCGTCGCGATCAACAAGGATCCCGAAGCACCGATCTTCGGCGTCGCCGACTACGGTCTCGTCGGCGATCTGTTCACGCTCGTGCCCGAAGCCGCGGCCGCGCTCTGATCCGCATCGATCAGACGCTCTACCAACCTCGCATACGGGCCGACACGATGGCGCTCTTCGAATTCAACGGGATGCAACCGCGCGTGCACGCATCCGCCTACGTGCACCCGAGCGCCGTCGTGATCGGCGACGTGACGATCGGCGCGCGCTGCTACATCGGCCCGCACGCGAGCCTGCGCGGCGATTTCGGTGCGATCGTCGTCGAGGACGGCAGCAACGTGCAGGACGGCTGCACGTTGCACGTCGGCATCGGCGAAACCTGCCGGCTTGGCGTGAACAGTCACGTCGGCCACGGCGCGATCGTGCACGGCGCGACGCTGCTGCCGGACACGATGATCGGGATGAACGCCGTCGTGATGGACGGCGCGACGATCGGCGAAAGGACCATCGTCGCCGCGTGTGCGTTCGTGAAGGCCGGTCTCGACGTGCCGCCCGGTGTGCTGCTCGCCGGCGTGCCGGGGCGGGTGGTGCGCCGGCTGAGCGACGCCGAGGTCGAAGCTAAGGCGCACGGCACGAGGATCTATCAGCAGCTCGCGGCCGACTGCCTGCGTACGCTCAGGCCGATCGACGGTTGAGCAGGGTGTCGTACCCGTCGAATGCTGCAACGGGACGCCAAGCGGTTTCGCATCACGAGTGCGGGAACGCCCTATGATGTCTGGTCCACGCCCATCACGGTTGATGATGACGGCTTGCCACAGGGCCACGGCTTGCCTGCCATCGCGGCGCAGCAAGATGGCACCGTCTGGAATCCCTGGCGGTGGGACGCCGTAGCAAGTCGCGACCCTCTCTCGACCGCTCTGAGCGCACGGCCGTAAGCGACCCGGGAAGGCGGTTCTCGACGGCTCCTCGATATGGTTGGTCGTTTCTTGGCGGTAGACACCTAGTGGCCGCCGGCGATCAGTGCCCCGCGTGCCGCGTGTGTCGCAGGCCTGCCCGACGCCTTCGCGTCGTCCTGGTTGGACAGCGCCGTCGACGATGCCGCCGGCTGCCATTGCGTGTTTCTTCTCCGAAACAAAGCGGGGCGTCTTCGCCGACGCGATGCGGTTTTCCCCCGTCAAGCATCCCGAGGATGCCGCCGCGGTCGGGGCCTGGCATGTTGGTTGCTTGAGTCGTGGGATTCGCGCCTTGGCGCGCATGTGATGTCGCGCTGGGTGCACCGCGCGTCGGCGCTCGGCTGAGAGCGGAGGAGCCATGGTCTACCGGTCCCGTGACAGAGCGCCTGCTTCGACCATGCCTTCGTCGGGGCGCGGGCGTTCGGAACCGGCGGTGCGCGGGGAGGGCTTCGCCCTTGCCAAACTCGCCCCGCCTCGACTCGCCACGGTCCATCCGCGCGAGCGCTTGTTCGGGCTGCTGGACGGCGCTCGCAGTCATCCGGTCGTATGGATCTGCGGCTCGCCCGGCATTGGCAAGACGACGCTCGCCGCCAGCTACCTCGAGGCGCGCACGCTGCCCGGCCCTTGGTACCAAGTGGACGCCGGCGACGGCGATCCGGCGGCTTTTTTCTATTACCTTCGTGAGGCCGTCCCGTCCCGGCAGCGGGCGGCACTGCCGCTGCTCACCCCGGAATACCTGCCCGATCTGGCCGGCTTTACGCGACGATTCTTTCGCGCCTTTTTCGCGCGCCTGCCAGCGCCTGCGGCAGTCGTGTTCGACAACTTTCAGGAAGCACCGGCCGCGAGCCCGCTCGGAGCAATCATCCGCGACGCAGTGGCGGAACTTCCCCGAGACACTAATCTCATCGTCATCAGCCGCGTCGAGCCACCGGCCGAATGCGCTCGCCTCCAGGCCAACCGGCACCTGGCCCTGCTGGGCTGGGACGAATTACGGCTGACCCTGGCGGAATCCGAAGCCATCGTTGCCCTTCATCACAAGGGCCGCGTCGAGGAAGCCGCGACCCTGCACGAATGCGCCGGTGGCTGGGCAGCCGGGCTCACCTTGCTCCTCGAAAGCGAGGCGCTACCCGCCGCGGTGCACGAGCGTAGCAGCGCCGATGGAACGCGGGTGGTGTTCGATTACTTCGCCACCGAGGTTTTCGACCGGGCTCCCGAGGAGTTGCGCGCGCTGTGGTCGAGCACGGCCTGGCTGCCTCGCTTCACCGCAAGCATGGCGACGGAGTTGAGCGGCATCGACGGCGCGGCGCGCTTGCTCGAGCAGCTGTGCCGTGAGCGTTACTTCACCTATCAGCAAGCTGGCACGCCACCCAGCTACCAGTATCACGCGCTTTTCCAGGAGTTCCTCTGCAAGCGAGTGGGTTCCTGTCAGGGAGCGGCCGGACAGCGCGACCTCGCTCGCCGCTCAGCAGCCCTCCTCGAGCGCCATGGCGACTTCGATGCGGCTCTCGCCGCCTACCGCCAAGCGGGGGACTGGGAACACGCGCAACGCGTCATCCTCACGCAGGCACCGCGCTTGTTCGCCGTGGGCCGGGTCGCCACCATCAAAGAGTGGATCGGGACCATGCCGGCAACGATGGCGGAAGCCTCCCCCTGGCTCAAGTTCTGGATGGGCTCCTGCCTGGCCCAATCCGGCGCCAGCGCTGCCGGCCGCCAGGCGCTGGAGCAGGCCTACGACTGCTTCAGTCTGAGCGGCGATCTTGTGGGCCAGGCTCAAGCCGCGGCTGCGGTCATCGACACCTACTTCATGGAACTTAACGAACACGTCCCGTTGGATCGTTGGATCGATGTCCTCGAGGCGCTGTTCGCCCAAGATCCGGTCTTTCCGTCGCCGGGGATGGAGCTACGGGTTCGTGCCAGCCTGCTTGTCGCGTTGGCTTACCGCCGCCCGCAAAACTGTCAGGCGGCGCGTACGGTCGAGCGGGTCTGGCAACTTTGTCGCTCCGAGGTGAGCGCTGCAGAGAAGCTGCAAGCAGCGACCCAGCTGGTCAACTACCTGGCCGTAGCCGACAGCGCCGAGCGCACACGGGAGGCCGTGATTGAATTCAGCCCCCTGGGCCGCTCCCCGGAAACGACCCCGATGCAACGGATAACATGGGCCTACGCCGTCGCTTTGTCCCACCTGAACATCGCCGACTTCGCTGCCGTGCGGCAGGTGATCAGCGAAGCCCATGAGCTAGCCAATCAGAATGGTCTCGTCTTTATCCTGGATTTCCTGCGTATGTTCAGGCTCTGGGGGGAACTGCCCGCCGGTGACGTCGACTCGGCATCACAAGCACTCGATGACATCGGCGGACGCATCGACCACGCGAGGCACAGCGATGTCGGCCTCTATCATTTCATGCGCTCGTGGGTGGCCTTCCTGCAGCGGCGTCACGACGCGGCGCTCGACCACGCGCAGATAGCCGCCACAAAGGGGCGGCATCTGGGCATGGTCGGCCCCGTCATCTGCTGTCTCGGCGGCTATGCCCAAGCCCTGGCCGAGACGGGAGCTGTTGATCGTGCGCTGGAAATCGCACGTGAGGCCACCAGCTGGGTGAATACGCCAGGCACCGGGATTTACCGGTTCAATGCGCTGCTGGTCGAAGGCGAGATGTTGCGCCGCCTGGGCAGGCAGGGGGAGTATCTCGCCACTCTGCGGGAGGCCTTGACCGTCGGCCGCGTCGGCGGTTATTTCAATTGCCCACAGTGGCGCCCGGAAATGATGTCTCCGCTTTGCGTCACCGCGCTGGAAGCCGGCATCGAAATCGACTATGTCCGGCAGCTGATCCGCCGCCGCGGCCTGGCACCGCCTAGCGTCGACATCGAGCACTGGCCCTGGCCGGTGTCCGTTCATACCCTCGGGCGCTTCGTCATCTTTATCAATGACGAGCGCCTCAAGTTCCCGGCCAAAGCACCGAAGAAGCCACTCGAGCTGCTCAAGGCGGTCATTGTTTCGCGCGGTCGCGGCGCGTCCATCGAAACGCTCTGCGCCGAACTCTGGCCGGACCTGTGCGGCGATGCCGCCGCCAACGCCTTTCACTTGGCACTGCACCGGTTGCGCAAGCTCCTCAGGGCCGAGGACGCGCTATCCGTGGAGGACGGCAAGCTCTCCTTCGATGCGCAGCTCATCTGGGTGGACGCCTGGGCCTTTGAGCGCCTGGTGGGTCAGGCGGAGACCCTCGCCCGGTCAGTCATCGGGCAGGATCCGGGCCCCGCGCAGGCGCTCGCCTCGCGCATGCTCGAGCTCTACGGCGGACATTTCTTGAGCGAGGAGCAAGCGCCCTGGGCCATCGCCCACCGCGAACGCCTGCGCAGCAAATTCCTGCGCGCCGGCTCTCACCTCGCCCTCGCCCTGGAAGAGGCTCAGCGCTTCAGCGAGGCGGCCGATCTCTACCGCCGGGGGCTCGAGCTGGACGCCTTGGCCGAGGAGTTCCACCGTGGCCTGATGCGCTGCCTGGCCGCGCTCGGGCGCGTGGCCGAGGCGGTGGACGCCTATCGCCGCTGCCGCGACATCCTCTCCGTGACGCTCGGCGTCGAACCGTCTGCCGAAACGAAGGCTGTCTATCGCGCCCTGAAGGGCTGAAGTTCAAGCCGCGCGCACCGCTTCCTTCCCACCTGACTTCCACCGCACCGCCCGGCGCGAATTTTTTTGCAATCGGAAAGTGATCCGACAGTCGCGTCTTGCCATCCTGCATTCCACGCAAGCAGTGCGTTCGACTCAACCAGCACGGGGCGACATGCAACCGGAAAGCTACGTGGTGCGGCTCTATCGGCGGACGAAAGCCGACCCGGCGGAAATCGTGGGCGTTGTGGAATGGCCGGCAACTGGCCGCCAAGCAGCCTTCCGCGGCCTCGCGGAACTCTGCGCCATTCTCGCCGCACCCCACCGGCATCTTCGCCGCTACGGTGCGAGCCCCAAGCCGATCGTCGGCCCGCGCGGCCCGCGCGAGCCATGACCAACAGAGGAGGTGGGCATGCCGGTAGCAAACGCGATCTCGAGCGCTCGCCCCCTCACGGGCCTCGGCGATTTGTTGGGCATACAGGCTGCGCCAACTGTAGTCGTCGCCCCGAAGGAAGCTCACCTCGTTGTCGCGCTTCACGCTCAGGCGATGAACAACTCGTCACGTTTCTCCTTTCATGGAGCTCGCTATGAACGATTTCGTCACGCTCGTCAGAACAGCATTGCAGTCTTCGGCAATCGCCATCTTGCTTGTAACGGCATTAAGCGGATGCGGCGGAGGTGGCGACAGTGGCGGTGCGGCCGGTTCTCCAGCCAACCATGATTCTGGTTGGCCGGCACCGGCAACCGCGGGATAGTGACCGCCGACTCCCATCCCTGCCAAGCAGTCCATGTGGCCACCTCAGCAGGCACCCTATCGAATGGAGGCATCAAATGATTGCAAGTAATCTTGTCTCTTCGCGCTGCGGATCTTTGCGTACACAACGTCGGTCGAGTTATCGGAACGTTTTGCGTTCTCTCCTGCTTTTCGCGGCGTTGGCGATCAGTGTGTGGTCACTCGGCCAGACCGCACGGGCGCAGGAGCTCTTCATTGGCGACGCCATAGACAATTCAGTCAAGCATTTCGATGTCTCGAGCGGGACATTTCTTGGTGATTTTGTGCCTAGGAGCGCCGGGCTGCTCGGGCCCATGGGGATGATTTTTGCAGGTAACGAACTCGTAGTCGTCAATCAAAATGCGGGCACTAACGTAAACGGCGAGATTTGGCGCTTCGAAGCCAAGACCGGAACTTTTGTCGCGAAACTCGTCGCCGCGAGCAACCTGAACGCGCCTTTCGTTCCGCAGGGCATGGTGCGCGGGGGACCGCTCAATCACTTTTATGTGGCCGATGAGGGTACACAGGGGAATACTTGTGACAATCAAGGCAACGTTAAGGAATATGATGCTGCGGGTGCCGTCTCCAGTAATCTCGACCGCCACAATTTCAGTGCGGCGTTCTATCCACGCGGAGTAGTTTTCGGGCCCGACGGTCTGCTATACGTCTCTGCGAGAGGCTGCCCCCTCTCGACAGACCCGAGCGCTCCCCTTATCGGTTACGTCTTGCGTTTCAACCCGCACACCAAGGCGTTTGTCGACGTGTTCGTATCCAACGCCACTGTTGCAGACTTGCACCGCCCCGAGGGCCTGGTCTTCGACAAAGATGGCAATCTGTGGGTCACGAGCTTCCGTGCAAGTTCCAGCGACACCGATAAAATCCTGAAACTCGATGGAAAGACCGGCAATCTGCTCGACAAGCTCGAGCTGGATACAGCCGGCGCGCCCAGGTCATTTGCGCAGGCAATCATCTTCGGGCCGAATGGCAAACTGTTCATTCCCATCACGGGCAACGACCCCAACACAACAGGTGAAGTACGGCGTTGCGACACTCAGACAAAGGAATGCCTCGTCGTTGTCCGGGCTGGCATACTTCAGCAACCGTGGTTCTTGATCTTTAGGGACAGTGACCCGGCAACGCTCAGCTACCACGACTAAAACTGTGCGAGAGCCCAACGACCCTGGCGTTCATTTCATGCGTTTCCTGGCGTGCCGCCGCGTCGATGCCGTACGCCATAAGAAATGACGCCGCTGACGGTGGCGGTCACAAAAAGCAGGCCACCGCCGGAGGACGTGTGGGGCGCGGCGAGGGCACTGGCCCAGACTGAACACGTTCTGTGGCGGTGTTTCCGGACCGACTTGCCTGCTTGGCGCTCGCTATCCTTCAGTCCTTTGCGTGCGGGTGGAAGTACTCGATGTCTTCCACCCGGGCAGGGCCCTTCGCCAAGCCTAAACGCTCAGGGGGAGCTTCGCGTCCTTACTGTCCTTAGGCGGAAGCAGTCGTTCCAATAGTGGCCTTCAAGAAACTAAGGACTACGCTACACAAGTGTGTCCCATAGTGATTTGCTGCGAGTCCACGCCGATCCGACGGGGCACCATTTCGGCCATCGAACGGAAAATCGGCGTGCGTTCCGCGATGCAACCGCAGTCCAGAGAGATGCGAGGAATACCATGTTGAAGGCTTTCTTCATACTGCTTGGATTCCTGTGTGCCGGAGAATTGTTCGCGTCGGGATCGGCAGCAGCTGAGCCGGAACGCGTACGTGCGGCATACGCGCCGATGTTGATTGCGCAGCTCGACGGGCACGATGGCCCGGTCAATTCCGCCGCCTTCAGCCCGGACGGCCGGCGAGTGGTCACCGCGTCCGATGACAGGACTGCGCGGGTCTGGGACGCGTCGACCGGCAAGGAAATTGCGAAGCTCACCGGTCATCGGCGCAATGTCGTGTCTGCCGCCTTCAGCCCGGACGGTCAGCGGGTTGTGACTGCGTCCAGTGACCAAACCGCGCGGGTGTGGGAAGCGGCGACCGGCAAGCAGATCGCACAGCTCATCGGGCATCGTGGCGAGGTTTTCTCCGCCGCTTTCAGCCCGGACGGCCAGCGCGTGGTGACTGCGTCCGAGGACAAGACCGCGCGGATCTGGGACGCGGCGACCGGCCAGCCAATCGCTCAGCTCACCGGACACAATTGGGCAGTCTTCTCCGCCGCCTTCAGCCCGGACGGCCGGCGGGTGGTGACTGCATCGGCGGACCAGACCGCGCGGGTGTGGGACGCGGCGACCGGCCAGCCGATCGCGCAGCTCAACGGACACGGGCAAGCGGTTATCTGCGCCGCCTTCAGCCCGGACGGTCAACGGGTGGTGACTGCATCCTTCGACCGGACCGCGCGGGTCTGGGACGCGACGACCGGCCAGCCAATCGCTCAGTTCACCGGACATAAGTGGGCAGTCTTCTCCGCCGCCTTCAGCCCGGACGGTCAGCGGGTGGTGAGCGCGTCCGTTGACCCGACGGTGCGGGTGTGGGACGCGGCGACGGGCAACGAGGTCGCGCAGCTCAACGGGCATCAGAGCAGCGTTCGCTCCGCCGCCTTCAGCCCGGACGGCCGGCGGGTCGTGACCGCATCCTATGACCGGACCGTGCGGGTGTGGGACGCGACGACCGGCAAGGAGGTCGTGCAGTTCGACGGGCATCGGGACACGGTTTTCTCCGCCGCCTTCAGCCCGGACGGTCAGCGGGTCGTGACCGCGTCCTATGACCGCACCGCGCGGGTGTGGGACGCGATGTTCGGCAAGTGATCGCGCTGCTCACCGGCGCCCTTATCGGAGCGCTGTCGGGCCTTTCAGCGGACGCTTGCCGTCGATGATGGCCTTTGCTTCATCAATGGCAGCATCCAGCGCCCAGCTTTCGCGACGGTAGCCTTCTTCCGCAAGGCATTGAACCGGAATTTGCATGGCGGGTTGAGCAGCGGTGTCGTTCGGGACAAGCACGAAGCCATGAAACCCGAATATCTGCAAATCCGCACCGCCGATACCTTGTTTCGGGAGCGTTTGAACTGAATATTCAAAGCCGTTGTGCGTGTTCTCAGCGCGGGCCATGTTCGTCTCCAGTGTGGTCGTTCCTGGATCCTAGCACCATCGAACAGGGCACGATTGCAGCGTCGGACGAACGCGGGTCTGGCGCCATCTGCGTACCGGCCGTTCTCGCCCGAACCCGGTCCAATATGGCACCGACAAGGCGATCCGCTGCCGGTGGAGATCGCGTCCGGCACAAGTCGTCCCACGCCGGTCTTGCGACCTGTCGTTCCGGTATCGGCGGTTGCCCCCAACAACCGGCCATTCGAAATGGCCGGGTTCGCGACGATCGCTACGCCGCCCGATCGAACTTGTGTGCAAACCGCTGCATCGCCCATTCGATGAAGACGCGCAAGCGCTGGCTCATGTGCCTGTCTGGCGGATACACGAGGAAGTAAGGGTAGGGATCCGGCTGCCACGCCGACAAGAGTCCCTTCCTGCGCAGCGCTGCGGTCGCATCGGCAGACATCGGAAACACGCGCGCGGACATGATCGAGCAGCGTGTTTCAATTCCGAAACGAGGCCGATGTGTGAAAAGGCCGCATGCGCGATCGACTCGTGACTGTGAAGCCGCCTCGCTCGCCAGGCGCGCTTGGTCGCGGCAATCAACGTGGGCACGTGTATCAATGCTGAAACCCTTTCACTCGCCCAACGTGCCCATCGCCGCATTGCGCGCGTCAAGTCGGTATGTACGCCCAGAACGCATGAGTGGCACGCCATTTGCGAGGGGGGATTGCGTCCACGGGCGAGTGAACCGCATTGAGGGAAACGTTGCAAGGGCAACCGGTCGGCATCGAGGCCCCGGAATCATGACATTCACGTTCACGCTGATCGATCTCGCTGGCTCGATTGCACTGGTGCTGCTCGGCACGCAGATGCTTCAGACCGGCATGCAGCGCGCATTGGGCGCTGGCCTTCGGTCGCTGCTGGAAAGGGCACTTTCCGGACGATTTCCGGCATTCTTCGGCGGCTTGGGCGTCACGGCGGTGCTGCAGGGCAGTGCGACGACTGCAGTCATGACGGGAGAATTCACCGCGCAGGGGCGCGTCGGCCTTGTCCCGGCGCTGGCAGTCATGCTCGGCGCGAACGTGGGGACGACAGTGATCGTGCAGGCGCTTTCGTTTGAGGTCGAGAGCGTGTCGCCGGCCCTGGTCCTCGTTGGCATGCTGATGTTCCGCAAGGTATCGAGCACGCGCGCACATGAGTTGGGGCGCATGTTCATCGGGCTGGGCCTGCTGCTGCTCGCCCTGCACCATCTGCAGGAGTTGATGACAGACTACGAGGATGCGCCGAGCCTTCGGATGTTGCTGGGCGACGTATCCACGTGGCCTCTGATCAACGTCTTGCTCGCGGCTGGACTGACCTGGGCCGCCGATTCGAACGTGGCAATCGTTCTCCTGATCATGTCGCTCTGCGCACAGAACGTCGTGCCACCCGATACCGCTTTCGCACTGGTGCTCGGTGCCAACCTGGGCGCGGCAATCCACCCGATGCTGGAGGGGACGGCAACGCATGATCCAGCCGCGAGGCGCGTGCCGGTCGGCAATCTGCTCATTCTGTCGGTCGGCGTGGTGATTGCACTTGCAGCACTGACGCCGATCGGCTGCATCATGGTCAGGATCGAACCGGACAACGGGCGGGTGGTGGCCGATTTTCATACGCTGTTCAACCTGTCACTGGCCTGCCTGTTCCTGCCGCTGCTTACGCCATACGCAGATCTGTTGACCCGGCTGCTTCCTTCGCTCGTGACGGTCTCCGGCGCGCCACAGTCGCCGTACGTTGATCCGCTCGCGGGGCAGGTGCCTGAGGTAACACCCGGCCTGGCGGCCCACGATGTGCTTTCCGTCGCCGATGCGCAATACGGGATGCGCTCATGGGCCCGTGCCGTATCGATCGGTCGTGCTGGAATGCTCGTCATGGAAGACCCTCGCCACGACGACGTTCTGGATGACGTCATCCTTGCGCCCAGGACATCCGTGACATGTCCCGATACCGGGCAACTTGCCGGCTACGATGGACGGGGCCGGCATGAAGGCAATGACCGCCTGCACGAGGACACGCGAAATCGTATCGAAATCAGGGAATGCGTCGGCCATACGCTCGAGCACATCGGTGCCGACGGCAACGTGCAGACGTACTACCCGGCGAAGTCGCTGTGGCTCACGCTGCAAGACATCCAGGTCGTCAGGCGGCTGGAACCGGCGGGAGGGACAAGCTATTCGACGCTGTCGACCTATGTCCAGGGGACGGCGAGCCTGGACGATTGCTGTTTGTCGATCATGGGCGAAGCGCAGAACAACACGCGCACGGTACACATCACCTTCGCGGCGCGCGAGATCGGCGTGACTGAACGGCGAGGCCTTCGCGACTTGCAGGACGAACTGGGTATCGCGTTGTCGGACGATCCGTTGGGCACGGCAAGGCTCGGCTACAACCCAGCCGATGACGAGATGCGGGAGTCGGCACGGTGGTGGGCGTTGTGCGACGTGCCGGCAAGCAGCATGCAGGCGCTTGCCGACGGCATCGAGGCAGGACAGGTGACCGCTGTCCAGGCTGGGTTGTGCCTGCGGGGCGTCTACACTTCGATCCCGCCTGGCGCTGCGCCGACGGGTGGATTCCGCGCGTTCCTGAGGCCCGGCACTGATGGCAGTGCATTGGACGCTGCGGCAACGGCCAGCGGATATGTCGTGTATCTCGCCATCGATCTCCCGAAAGTCCGTTTGCCTGGCGATGGCCGGCTGGCGCAGGTGCCGGTACGCACGGGCGACGGGAACCCGATCGGGGCGCTGACTGAAAGGCTCGACAAAGTATTCACCGGCTTGAAGTGGCTCGTTGCACTGGTCGCGATCCTTGTTGTGGTTCTTCTGATCAAGGGTCGCTGACAACCAGCGCGCCAAGGTCTGCGGATCGGGTTACGGCGAATACTTGCGCATGAATCCCCGGTATGGGTCAGCGATCGCATCATCGTCGCGCAAGATCCGGGTGGCGGGCCAACCACGCCCGCCGCGTCACCCGCCAGCCGTTCCCGACCGCCTGAACCGGCTCGGCGCCATCCCCGTCCATCGCACGAACGCGCGCCGGAACGCTTCCTCGCCGCCAAACCCCAGATGCGCGGCGATCCGTGCGACCGGCCAGTCCGTGTCGAGCAGGCAGCGTCGCGCGGCGTCGGTCAGACAGCGCTCCCGCAACACGTGATACCCCGTGCCTTCCGCGATCAACCGTCGCCGCAGTGTCGCGTCGCTGACGCCGAGCCAGCCGGCCAGTTCCGGCAGCGCGGGCAGCGCCTGCTCGCGCGCGAGCGCCGCGTCGAGAAAACCGCGCACCCGTTGCCCCCACGACATCGCGGCAGGCGCCGCATCGATCAGACGAAACGGAAAGTCGACGAGGAAGGCGTCCAGCTCCGCCGGCTGCCGGACTACACGGCACGCGAGCTGCGCGGCATCGAATGCGAATCCGTAGGTCTTCCCGCCAACCGCGACCGGCGCGTTGAACAGCCCGAGCAACGGCACCGCATCGTCGCGGCGCGGATGGCCAAGCCAGACTTCGGTCAGGCGCACGGGCTGCCCGATCAGCCAGCCGAACAGCTGCAGGTAGCAGAACAACCCCGTCAGATCGACGAGACAGGCGGCCGTGCTGCGCGTGCGGCGCAGCGAATCCATGTCGAACGACGCGATCTCGCCGCGCATGGTCAGCGTCAGCGCACCCGCGCGCGGCAGCAGCATCTCGCAGAACTCGGCCGCGCAGCGGATCGCGTCCGCGAGCGTGCGGCAGCTCAGCAGGCAGCGGCACATCAGGTCGACCTCGCGCTTGCGCATCGGCGGGTGGCCGTCGCCGTGCGCGACTTGCGCCTCGAGCCGCTCGATCGCGTCGCGGTACAGCGCGACGAAACCGCCGGGTGTCATCCCGCGCGCATCCGGCAACGCACCAGGTACGTCAGGTGCGCCAGGTGCGCGCGGCGCGGCGCCGCTGCGCGTCAGTTCATCCAGCAGCCGCGCGCCGAGGCCGGGCAGGAGCCGGCTTCTCGCCGGCAATGTCTGTTCTCTCATGCGATTCCCGATGCGCACGCCGCGGCAGATCTCGGAGCGGCGCTGTTTTGACTGCCGCGATAGCGGTCGTTGAGCGAATGGGTAGGGGTCGACCCGCCGGCATCACGCAAGAATCGTAGCCATATCTGCCGCACGCGGCCTCGCTCGAACGGCGTAGTCGCGGCTGCACGCCTGCGCCGCTTGCCGCGATTCGGGCCACGATAGCAGAGATACCGCAACGAACGCCCTCGGGAAAACACACGAATGATCCAGATCCTCGACGAAATCACGCTCGCGCCCGAGCGCATACCTGACGTGCTCGCGCTGCTGCGCGAGCGCTACCTGCCGAGCCACGCGGCACGCGGGCTGACGGCGCTCGGCCGCTGGGTGTCGCCGCCGGTGGCGATTGCCGGACAGCCCAGCACGCTGTGGCTGTCGTGGCAGGTCGCGGACGCGCCGGCCTACTACCGGATGCGTGCGCTGACGAACGCCGACGTGGTCGCGTTCTGGGCCGGCGTCGACGCGCTCTGCGACGCACGGCGCCGGCACGTGATGACCGACGCCGATGCACCGCTGCCGTTCGTTCCGGAGGTCGGCCATGCGGCATGACACGGCTCAGGTATTTGTCGCCGCGGACACCGATGCCCGCGCGCTCGACCGCACGCTGCACGATCACGTGAACGCGCTGCCCGGCGTGCGCCGCGCGCATCTGTCGCGCAACCTCGAAGGCAGTTGGGGCGCCGGCGCCTACACGCTCGATCTGCTTCGCGAAGACGACGCGCCGGACCTCGAATCCGTATCCGCCGATCTCGCGGCGCTACCGGGCATCGCGCGCATCGATGCCGCCACGTGCCGCGCACTCGGCGGCGGCGTGCGCGAGCCGGCCCTGCGCGACGGTGTCTGGCGCACGCTGATGCTGCGCACTCGCGCACAGGCCACCGGCGCACAGGTTGCGGCGCTCGAACGCGACCTGCTGCGGATGCCGGCCTGCATGCCGGGCATCCGCAACTGGCGCCTGAGCCGGGTCGCCGCGCCCGGCGGATGGACGCACGTATGGCACCAGGAGTTCGCGCGCGTCGACGACCTGCTCGGCGAATACCTGCTGCATCCGTTCCACTGGGGCTGGGTCGACCGCTGGTTCGACGCCGAGCATCCCGACTGGACAGTCGACGCGATTTCGCATGCGTTCTGCCCGCTGGCGTCGAGCCTCCTGGCCGACGCCGGGCCGATTGCGCAGCGGAAATTATCGGACGATTAGACATACCCCGAAACAGACAACAGAAGGAGACACCACAATGCGAGCCATGCTGATCGACCGCGTCGGTCATTCGGATGCGTTGCGACTGGCCGATGTGCCGACACCCGAACCGGGCCCCGGCGACGTGCTGATCCGCGTCGCGTACGCGGGCGTCAACCCGGCCGACTGGAAATGCCGGGAAGGCTACCTCGGCGCGTTCATGCAGTACACGTTCCCGTTCGTGATCGGCTTCGACGTCGCGGGCGTCGTCGAAGCGGTCGGCGCGGGCGTCGACGGGTTCACACCCGGCATGCGCGTGTTCGCGCAGACGGACGTCGGCGCGGGGAAGTGGGGCGCGTATGCGGAATACGCGTCCGTGCGTCACGACTCGGTCGTGCGCCTGCCCGACACGCTCGGCTTCGCGGAAGCGGCGACGGTGCCGACCCCGGCGCTCGCCGCGTGGGCCGGCCTGTTCGACGACGGCGGACTGCAGCCCGGCCAGAAGGTACTGGTCCACGGCGGCGCAGGCGCGGTGGGCACGTTCGCGATCCAGCTCGCGGCCCGCGCGGGCGCCGAGGTGGCCGCGACCTGCAGCGCGGCAAACCGTCCGACGGTCGAATCGCTCGGCTGCGCATGCAGCATCGACTACCGCGCGCAGGACGTGCACGACGCGGTACGCGCGTGGGCGCCCGGCGGCGTCGATCTCGTGCTCGACGCGGTCGGCAACGGCACGCTGCCGCGCGCGCTAGACCTGCTGGCGCCGGGCGGCACGCTCGCCAGCATCATGACGCTCGCCGCCGACGACGCCGCGCGGCTCGCCGCGATTGCGGCGGAAGCGGACCGGCGCGGCCTGCGCACCGCGATGACCTTCAGCCGCATGCCGAGCGGCGAGCGGCTCGGCAAGATTGCCGCGCAGCTCGCCGATGGACGGCTGCGCGTGCCGCACTTCGAACGCCTGCCGCTCGAACAGGCCGCACGGGCGCTGGATCTCGTTCAATCGGGTGACGCGAAAAGCAAGCTGGTGCTGCACGTTGCGGATATCGCTGGCTGATCGGATCGAACCGGACCAATCGAACCCAACCCATCGACGTACACAAGGAGACAAGATGACCGACACCCGAACCCAGGCACTCGCGGGCAAAGCCGCGCTCGTCACCGGCGCGAGCCGCGGCATCGGCCGCGCGATCGCGCAGCGCCTCGCGTCCGAAGGCGCGACCGTCGTGGTGACGGCGCGCAGCCTCTCGCAATCGGCGAGCGTCGCGGGCACGCTCGCCGAAACCGTCGCGCTGATCGAACAGGCGGGCGGCCGCGCGATTCCGCTTGCGGCCGACCTGTCGAACGCTGCCGAGCGCGACACGCTCGTCGCGCGCGCGGCCGACGCCGCCGGCGGGCTCGACATCCTCGTCAACAACGCGGGCGTGGCCGACTACGAACGTGTCGAGACGATGCCGATGGCGATGTTCGACACGACGATCGAGCACTATCTGCGCATCCCGTTCGCGCTCGCGCAGGCGGCGATCCCGCTGATGCGCGCGCGCGGCGCGGGCTGGATCGTGAACGTCGGGTCGGTCACGGCGCTGCCGCCGCTGCGGCCGTTCGACGACTTCTCGCGCGCGGGCGGCGCGACCGTCTATGCGGCAGTCAAGGCCGCGCTGTCGCGCTTCACGCAGGGGCTCGCGGCCGAGCTCGAACCGGACGGGATCGCGGTGAACCTCGTCGCGCCGAGTACCGCGATCCGCACGCCGGGGGCGGCCCGCTACATCCCGGAAGGCTATCCGACCGAAGACGTCGCGTACCTGGCCGAAACCGCGCTTGCGCTGTGCCGGCTGCCCGCGCGCGAGCGCACCGGCGTGATTGCGCACAGCCTGCACTTTCCGCTCGCGCACGAACTCGCGGTGCGTTCGCTCGACGGCCGCACGCCGTTGCCGCCGCCCGCGATTCCCGCGTACGCGCATCCGCACATCAACCCCGAAGGAAACTGACCGTGACGGCATCGCTTCGCTTCGACGGCGGCACCGCCGTGATCACCGGCGCGGCCAGCGGCATCGGCAGCGGCCTCGCGCGCCATGCCGCGAAACTAGGCATGCGCGTCGTGCTGGCCGACCTCGATCCGGCCAGGCTCGACGCGTTTGCCGCGACGCTCGACACTGACGTGTTGTGCGTGCCGACCGACGTCAGCCGGCCGGACGCGGTCGACGCGCTCGCGGACGCCGCGTGGCAACGCTTCGGCGGCGTCGACCTGCTGTTCAACAACGCGGGCGTGATGGCCACCGGCTTCAGCTGGGAAATCACGCCGGAACGGTTCGAACAGTGCTTCGCGCTCAACGTGCACGGCGTGCTGAACGGCATCCGCAGCTTCGTGCCGCGCATGCTCGCGCGCAACGTGCCGGCGCGCATCGTGAACACCGCATCGGTCGGCGGGTTCCTGCCGAGCCCGCTGATGTCGCCTTACTCGGCGACCAAGTTCGCGGTGGTCGCGCTGACCGAATCGCTGTACGGGGAACTGAAGATGCTCGGGGCGCCAGTGGGCGTGTCGTTGCTCGCGCCCGGGCCGGTGCAGACCGGGATTTTCAACGATCCGTTCGGCGACGCGCACGATCGCCCGGCGGTACGCGGGTTCGTCGACACGATGCGCGGGATGCTGAACGCGCACGGGCTCACGCCCGACCAGTTCGCCGAGCGTGTGTTCGACGGGGTTCGCGAAGGGCGTTTCTGGCTGATTCCGCAACCGGAGACGATCGACGGTGCGCTCCAGCGGCGCACGGACGACATACTGGCCGCGCGCGATCCATCGCTGCCGTCGTTCTGACGGGAGGCATGCGCGAACACGCGCAGCCACACGCCCGCGGGGTGCGCTGCTGCGCCCCGCGGGCGTGTCCTTTCATACGTGCATCGTCCCGCGCGCCGGCCGTTCAACGGATGCGGCCGGCGAGATCGCCACTTACATCTTCGTGCCCGAAGAATGCTGTCTTCCGCTCGGGTCGCCGCCGCGATCGGGCGGCGTATTGTTCTGATCAATCTTTGCGAGGATGAAACCGCCAGCCGAAGGCAGCGTGCCTGGCATGCGCTGCGCCGTTTGTGCGCCGGCGGCGTGCGGGGACGCTGGGACCGGGGAACCGGAGAACGGCGCGCCCGATTGAGCGAACGCCGAAAGGGAAACGGCCGCAAGGACGGCGGCGATCGCGTGCTTGTTCATGGCGACTCCTTTCGCGACAACACTGCGTGAGACAACTCATTCAGTCTAGTTCGCAAAACTTAACGCCGCGTGAAGGTATGACGTTGCGCGCCTGACGGCATATTAGCTGCGAGCCGGGCACGGGTGATGCTTCTGGCATCGAAACGGCGGCGTGCAGCTATCTGCGATGCCGCGCCCGACTCGCCGCATCGCGTCAGCCGATGACAACGCCAGTGATCTGCAGCGAACGCCTGCCTGCGATCTGCCTGTCGGCCGAAGGACACCGGACAGCACCCCCGTCCGGCGTACGTTGCCTTCACGCTGCACCGGCCCGTCGGCACCATGCCGAGCGTGTTCCGCCCGTCGTACGAAACCTGTGGACGCCGAACCGCACACCGCCCGGCGCCCGCATCAGCCACGCACCGCTTTCACGACGTACTGACTCGTCGGCACCACGTCGATCTTGTCGAAGTCGATGAAGCGCGCGCAGCTGTCCATCATCTCGGCAACATTGCGCTGGAACTTCTCTTCGTCGCCGACCGCATCGAAGAACGCGTATGGATCCGTCATCGCCGCGGCCGGAAAGCATTCCTCGACGATCGCGTCGTAACCGGGCGCCGCATGCGTGAGCGCACGCACGACGACGTTCTGCACGTACTGGAAGTTGTCCTGCGTGTCGATCGCGACGCGCGTGTGATGACCGTGCCACACGTCGAGCCACGCTTCGTGCGTGAGGCGCGGCGGCCGCTTCAGGAACGCGAGCTGCGCAAACCCGCTGGTGCGCTCGCCGGGCCGTGCCGGAAAGCGCGTGTTCGGAATCGGCTGAGATTCGGTGACGAGATACGCGGCCATGTGCGGCGCGACCGCGCGCACCGCGTCGTCGAACGGCTGGCGGAACATCGGGTTCGCGCTGTCGATCCAGACGGCCGCGATTCCGTCGATGCCCGGATGCGTATTGACCTGCTTCAGCGCGGCGGCAGGCGCGACGTCCGCGTCGGCGACGTTGACCTGCACGCCGTGCGCACCGAGCGACAGCAGCTTGTCCGCGAGCTGCGCGCGCACCATGCGGCTCCATTGATCGGGCGCGGCTTGCGCGTCGCGCCACAACACGTAAATGACTTTCTCCATTGCTCGGGCTCCAGGTTGGGGATGACAGGAATGACGGGAATCACAGGATCGGCAGCTGCGCTGCCGGTACAGTGCCGGATGTCCGGCTGCGCCGCCGGGTTCAGTGCGCGGCGTCCGGCTGCGCGGCGGGCGCGAAGCGGTTCGCGGTCAGCGTGAACGATGGCGGAATCGGCGACGTCACGCTCTCGAACAGCCGCTCGTGATGCGTCGCATGGATGCGCCACACGCCATCCCGCTTCACGTAGTCGTCGTTGTAGAACGCGGTGCCGTGCAGCAGCCAGTCGTCGTCGAGATTGATCGCGTGATCCTCGAGAAACCACACGCCGTGTGCGCGATCGGGCGCGACGAGCATCAGCTCCGGGTGATGGCCGTGATGCATCGTCAGGAACGTCGGCTTGCCGATCAGCGCCCGCAGGTTCGACACGAACGCGTCGCGACCGTCATAGGCGTACTTGCCGCCGTACAGGCGCGCGCTGCAGTCCGCCGTCAGGCATTGCGCGAGCAACGCCCAGTCGTGTGTGTCGACCGCGCGGAAGTACCGGTATTTCAGCTGACGGATCTGCTCGAATTCGTGGAGCATCCGGGTCGTGTCGTCCATCGCCGCGCCTCGTGGTGGTATCGACGGATGGTAGGAACGAACGCCGCCGCATTACATCGTCTGATTGGATGATCGTGGCCGGCGAGGTGGGGCTGCCTGGGCGGGGGCCGGCGAAGTGGGGTCGCCCTGGTGCGGCCGGCGAAGTGGGGTCGCCCTGGTGCGGCCGGCAAGGTGGGGCCACCCAGGTGAGGTCGGGGCAAGGTCGGACCGCCCAGGTGCGACCGTCGAGGTAAGGCCACCAACGCGTGGCCGGCGAGACGAGGCCGCCCGGGCTCGCCAGCCGGGAAACGGTCGTTTCATCCGAACGGGTGATGGCCGCCCGGCATGGCGCCTGTACCTTGGCATCGACGCACCGCACCGGCCTGCGTCCACACCAAGGAGACAGCATGACGTCCATCGAACAACTGGAGGCACGGCTGCGCAGGCTCGAGGACGCCGACGCGATCCGCCGCCTGAAAGCGCGCTATTTCACGAGCTGCGACCGTAAAGATCCGCAGGGAATGCGCGACTGCTTCGCGCCCGGCACCGTGCACATCGACTACGGCCGGATCGGCGTGTTCGCGCATCGCGACGCGCTCGTCGACGTGTTCGAGCGGCTCGGCTGCCATCCGCACATCGTCGAGATGCATCACGGCGTCAACCCGGACATCACAGTGCTCGACGACACACGTGCGCGCGGCACGTGGGGCCTGCATTACCAGATGATCGACACGAACGCGCGCACGCTCACGCAGCTCGGCGCGTACTACGACGACGAATACCGAAAGGTCGACGGCGAATGGAAGATCGCCGCGACACGTTGCGTCGTGACGTCGACACTGTCCGCGCGCTACGAAGGCGATGCGGCGGGCGTGCTGTTCGCCGGCGCGCAGCCGCCGGCCGCTTGATGCGCCGCAATTTGCCGGGCATCGCGCATTCCTCATCGACGTTCCGTCGCACAGCATCGAACAGGAGACACCGAACATGACACAGAACAACGACACGCTGGTCGCCGTCGTGACAGGCGCATCGCGTGGCGCGGGCAAGGGCATCGCGCGCGCGCTCGGCGCGGCAGGCGCGACCGTCTACGTGACGGGCCGCTCGCAGCGCGAAGGCGACGCACCGCTGCCCGGCACGATCCATGAAACCGCGCGCGAGATCGATGCGCTCGGCGGCCGCGGTATCGCGGTGCCGTGCGATCACACGGACGACGCGCAGGTCAAGGCGCTGTTCGAGCGCGTCGAGCGCGAAAGCGGGCGGCTCGACATCCTCGTCAACAACGCGACCTGCCTGCACGACCAGCTGATCCTGCCGGGCCCGTTCTGGGAAAAGTCACTCGATCTCGTGAACATCCTCGACGTCGGCCTGCGCTCCGCGTACGTCGCGAGCTGGCACGCAGCGCCGCTGATGGCGAAGCGCCGCAGCGGGCTGATCGCGTTCACGTCGTCATTTGGCGCGAGCTGCTACATGCATGGCGCCGCCTATGGCGCGCAGAAGGTCGGTGTCGACAAGTTCGCGAAGGACATGGCCGTCGACCTGAAGCCGTTCGACGTCGCGGCCGTGTCGATCTGGATGGGGCCGCTGCGCACCGAGCGCACGACGCGCGTGTGGGAAGAACACCCGGACCTGTACAAGGAGTTCTCGCTCGTCGCCGAGAGCCCGGAATTCACGGGCCGCGTGATTCATGCGATTCATGAAGACCCCGAGCGCATGTCGCTGTCGGGACAGGTGCTGGTCGGCGCGGAAGCAGCGCTGAAGTACGGGATCGCCGATCTCGACGGCAAGCAGCCGCCTTCGTATCGGGACCTGCTCGGCGGGCCCGTGCAGGCGCATCCGGCGATCGTCGCGTAATGGCCACGGAAGGCACGCACATGGGCATCCTGAAAGACAAGGTCGCGCTCGTCACGGGCGCGGGGCAGGGTGTCGGTCAAGGCGTCGCACATTCGCTCGCGGCCGAAGGCGCACGGATTGCGGTGGTTGGCCGCACGCGCGACAAGCTGCTCGCAACGTGCGACGCGATCCGCGCGCGCGGCGGGGTCGCCGAGCCGTTCGTCTGCGACGTGATGGACGGCGGCCAGATCGCGAACTGCGTCGAAGACGTCGTCGCCTGCTACGGCGGCGTGCAGATCCTGATCAACAACGCGCAGGTCGTGCCGCTCGGCCGCTTGCTCGACGTGACCGACGACGCGTTTGTCGCGGGGCTCGAATCGGGCCCGATCGCGACGCTGCGGATGATGCGCGCGTGCCACCCGCACCTGAAGGGCGACGGCGTGATCGTCAATTTCGCGTCGTCGGCCGCGGTGCGCTGGGATGCGTCCGGCTACGGCGCGTATGCGGCGACCAAGGAAGCGATCCGTGCGCTGACGCGCGCGGCTGCGTGCGAGTGGGGCGCCGACGGCATTCGCGTGAACGCCGTCGCGCCGCATGCGCTGTCGCCCGGGCTGAAGGGTTGGGTCGACGCGAATCCGCAGGAAGCAGCCGCGTTCTTCCGGACGATACCGCTCGGCCGCGTCGGCGACTGCGAACAGGACATCGGCCGCGCGATCGTGTTTCTCGCGAGCCGCGACGCCGCGTACCTGACCGGCGCGACGCTGCCGCTCGACGGCGGGCAGGCGTATTGGGGTTGACTATCAGGAATGACTATCCGGGATGACTTCGCGTGGCGCGGGCTGCGCGGCGATCAGCAGGTCCGGCTGCGCGCGTCCGAGCGCGATACGCCGGCGTATCGACGAAAGGAAAAGAGGACAACATGGCTCGACTGGAAGGAAAGGTAGCAATCGTCACCGGCGGCGCACGCGGGATGGGCGCGGCGACATGCAGGCTGTTCGTCGCGGAAGGCGCGCGCGTCGTGATTGCCGACGTGCTCGAAGCGGAGGGCGTGGCGCTCGCGCGCGAACTCGGCGACGCCGCACGCTTCATGCGGCTCGACGTCGCCGACGAAGCGAACTGGGAACGCGTCGCCGATGCGACCGCCGAGCAGTTCGGCCGCATCGACGTGCTCGTCAACAACGCGGCCGTACTGATGTTCGGCGGCATCACCGAGCTGTCGAAGCGCGATTTCGAACGCGCGGTGTCGATCAACCTGGTCGGCACGTTCGTCGGCATCCGCACGGTTGCGCCACGGATGATCGCGCAGAAAAGCGGCTCGATCGTCAACATCTCGTCGGTGGACGGGCTGCGCGGCGTCAATGCGCTCGCCGCGTACGTGTCGAGCAAGTGGGGCGTACGCGGGCTCACGAAGGTCGCGGCACTCGAACTGGGCCACCAGGGCGTGCGCGTAAACTCGATCCATCCGGGCGGCGTGAACACCGCGATGTCGAACCCGACTGGCGCACCGCTCGACGAAGTCAACAAGAACTACACGCACGTGCCGCTGCAGCGCGTCGGGCTGCCCGACGAAATCGCGCGCGCGACGCTGTTCCTCGCGAGCGATGAAGCGTCGTACTGCAACGGTGCGGAACTGGCGGTCGACGGCGGGATGGCCGCGGGCGCGTATTACCCCGGATTGCCGGGCGCGCCGTTCTGAGCGGTGACGCTTTTCACGCGCTCACATCAGATGTTTGTGTACGCAACCTAATTCAGGGTTTGCCGCAGTAGCGAAAACGTGAATATGCGCGAAAAGCGGGCACGTTCGTTGCGCGTCGTGTCGCGCCGCCGAATCTGCCGCTTCCGCGAAACCCTTGCCGGACGGCGTGCTGCGCCGCTCCGGCGCGCGTGGCGCCCGCCGCGCGCGGGTAAAAATTACGCGCAAGCATCACGCGTGCCGGTCCGCCGGCACGCGTGATGCTTGCTGCAACGCAACGCCAGCGCGGCATTGGCGATGGTATGCTGGCCGTCATGTAGTTGGTACGTCAGGTTGCATGCATGGCGAAACACGCGTTCGCACACTCTAACGAGACACACCATCCTCTCGCCCGCATCACGGCTCCGACACGCGCGCCGCTCGCGCGTTACGTCCTGCGCGCGCTCGCCGCTGCGACCTGTCTCCCGATCAGCTTATCCATCTCGCGGGCCCGTCCCGCTTCCCCCATCCCCGCCCAATAAATCTGGAGACATCCTCATGCAGCCAAATACCACGGCCGAAGCGACACACGGCCCGCAGATCGCTCCGCCGGCTTTCGTCAAGCACCGCGGGCTGATCGACTGGGTGACGCGCATCGCCGCACTGACCGAACCCGACCGCGTCGTGTGGTGCGACGGTTCGCAAGCCGAATACGACGCGCTGTGCCAGGCGATGGTCGAGCAAGGGACGCTGAAGCGCCTCAATCCGGCGAAGCGCCCCAATTCGTATCTCGCGCAGTCCGATCCGTCGGACGTCGCGCGCGTCGAGGACCGCACGTTCATCTGCACCGCGTCGCGCGACGACGTCGGACCGACCAACAACTGGATCGCGCCGGACGAGATGCGCTCGACGCTCGACGGGCTGTTCCGCGGCGCGATGCGCGGCCGCACGCTGTATGTCGTGCCGTTCTCGATGGGTCCGATCGGCTCGCCGATCGCGCATGTCGGCGTCGAGCTGTCCGACAGCCCGTACGTCGCGGTGAACATGCGGATCATGACGCGCATGGGCCGCGACGTGTATGAGGTGCTCGGCGAAGACGGCCCGTTCGTGCCGTGCGTGCACAGCGTCGGCCATCCGCTCGAAGCCGGACAGCAGGACGTGCCGTGGCCGTGCAACCCGGTCAAGTACATCGTGCATTTCCCGGAAACGCGCGAGATCTGGAGCTTCGGCTCGGGTTACGGCGGCAATGCGCTGCTCGGCAAGAAGTGCTTCGCGCTGCGCATCGCGTCGACGATGGGCCGCGACCAGGGCTGGCTCGCCGAGCACATGCTGATCCTCGGCGTGACGTCGCCGGCCGGCAAGAAGTATCACGTCGCGGCGGCATTCCCGTCCGCGTGCGGCAAGACCAACTTCGCGATGCTGATTCCGCCGAAGGGCTTCGACGGATGGAAGGTCACGACGATCGGCGACGACATCGCGTGGATCAAGCCCGGCCGCGACGGCCGCCTTTACGCGATCAATCCGGAAGCGGGCTTCTTCGGCGTCGCGCCCGGCACCGGCGTGAAGACCAACCCGAACGCGATCTCGACGCTGAAGGAAAACGTGATCTTCACGAACGTCGCGCTCACCGAGGACGGCGACGTCTGGTGGGAAGGGCTGACCGACACGCCGCCGGCGAAGCTGACCGACTGGCAGGGCAACCCGTGGACGCCGGAAACGGCCAAGGAAACCGGCCGCAAGGCCGCGCATCCGAACTCGCGCTTCACCGCGCCGGCTGCGCAATGCCCGTCGATCGACGGCGACTGGGAAAACCCGGCCGGCGTGGCGATCGATGCGTTCATCTTCGGCGGCCGCCGCTCGACGACCGTGCCGCTCGTGACCGAAGCGCGCGACTGGGTCGAAGGCGTGTACATGGCCGCGACGATGGGCTCGGAAACGACCGCCGCCGCGGTCGGCCAGCAGGGCATCGTGCGCCGCGACCCGTTCGCGATGCTGCCGTTCTGCGGCTACAACATGAGCGACTATTTCGGCCACTGGCTGAAGATGGGCGAGCAACTCGCGGCAAGCGGCGCCGCGCTGCCGAAGATCTACTGCGTGAACTGGTTCCGCAAGGACGCGAACGGCAAGTTCGTGTGGCCGGGTTTCGGCGAGAACATGCGCGTGATGAAGTGGATGCTCGATCGTCTCGAAGGCAACGGCGGCGGCACCGAGCACGCGTTCGGCGTGTCGCCCGCGTACGACGACCTGCATTGGGACGGGCTCGATTTCACGCGCGCGCAGTTCGATGCCGTCACGTCGATGGATCCTGCCGAATGGCGCGACGAACTGAAGCTGCATGCGGAGCTGTTCGACACGCTGAAGCTGCGCCTGCCGGCCGAGCTGCTCGACACGATGAAGAAGATCGAGCAGCGCGTCAGCGAATGACCCGTGCCTGACCTGACGTTAGGCTGAGCGCCGGTTTTCCCGGCGCGCTGTCATCGACGTCCCGCGTCGGCCGCCATGCCGGCGCGGGACGTTTTTTTGTGCGCGCGGTTCACCGCAGGCATTCACGGCAAGCGCCACGCGCGCAGCCGCTCACTGCGCGCGGCAATGTGCGACGACCTCGTCGACCGCGCGCTGCACGTCGCCGCGCCGGTAGCGCAGCACCGCGAGATCGGCGGGATCCGGGTCGTACGACACCACGTTGCCGCGCCCCGTGTAGATCGCGATGTCAGGCAGCAGCGGATGCGCCTGATCGAGCGACGGCACAGGCTGCGGATGGCCGGCCGCGCGGAAGAACGCCGCGAAGTAATCGGCGAAGCTCAGGTTCTCGTCGCCGACGAGGTATGCCTTGCCCGATTCGCCGCGCTGCAGCGCGCCCCAGATCGCTTCGGATAGCGATTGCGTCGAGATGAAATTGCTGCCGCCCGCCGGCCCGTAGACGGGCAATCCTGCGAGCTTGCCTTCCGCATAGCCCGTGTACGCGGCGAACATCTCGTTGCGCAGCCCCGGCACCGACCCGACGACGAACGGCGCATTGGCGCTGCACACCGAAAAATCCGGTGTCGCCAGCGCGCGCACGCGTTCGTCCGCGAGATGGCGCGAGCGCACGTACGGCACCGTGTCGACGAGTTCCGGCGCGACCTGCGGATAGAAGCTGCCGACGAGCACCGCTTTCTTCACGCCCGCGTCGCGCGCGAGCGCGAAGAAGCGCGGCACGGCCTCGACGTTCGCGCGCTCCCAGTGCGCGGCTTCGTCGGTGCCGGGCGGCAGGTGGCGGATGTCGTTGCCGGCCGCGAACACGATTGCGTCGAAGCGCGCGAGATCGTCGCGCGTGAAATTGCCCGCGACATAGTCACGCTGCAGCACGTCGAACGACGCGAGCGCGCTGCCGGCCGCGGCCGGCTTGCGCGCGGCGAGCGTGACGGTGTTGCCCTGCTCGCGCAGGTAGAGCGCGGCGTGGCCGCCGATGAGGCCGGTGCCGCCGATGACGAGAATGTTCATGATGTCTCCGATGACGATTCGCTCGCGAAACGCCTTTTTCAGTACATGAGCGTGGAAGCGGGCACGTGCCCGCTCAGAAGTTGAAGCCGTTGCCGGTGACGACCGGGACGTTGGTCCAGAAGCCGTTCGGGTCGCGGTACCAGCCGGCCGCCGCGAGCGCGCCGCCGTCGACGTGCAGCGTCGTGCCCGTGATCCACGATGCGAGCGGGCTCGCGAGGAACAGTGCCGAGCCCGCGACGTCGCCCGCTTCGCCAAAGCGGCCGAGCGGAATCCAGCGCGGAATGTGCGCGTGATGTTCGGCCGCGATCATCAGCTTGACCGGCACTTGAGGGGTCTCGGTCGTTTCGGGCGCGATCTCGTTCACGCGGATTCCCGCCGGCCCGAGTTCGAGCGCGAGGCTTTTCGTGAAGCCGGTCAGCGCGGCCTTGAACGACGCGTACACCGCACAGTTCGGAATCGCACGGAACCCTTCGATCGACGACACGCTGACGATGCTGCCGCCGGCGCCCCGCCGCCGCAGCAGCGGCAGCATCGCGCGCGTGACGACGAACACCTGCCGCAGGTTCACGTCGAACAGCCGCGCGATATCGTCGTCCGTGTAGTCGTCGAACGGTTTCGCGATCTGCAGGAAATCGCCAACGTTGTTCACGAGCACGTCGAGACCGCCGAAGCGCGCGTCGATCGTTTTCGCGAACGCGTCGACCTGGTCGCCACGCGTGACGTCGACGACTTCGACGAGCGCTTCGACGCCCGCCGCCTCCAGCATGTGCCGCACGTCCTGCGCGCGGGCGGCATCGATTTCCGCGATCGCGACCCGCGCGCCCGCCGCGCCGAACGCTTGCGCGCACGCGCGGCCGATGCCCGCGCCGCCGCCGGTGATCAGCACGGTCTTGCCGGTCATATCAATCATCTGAATATCCCTCCGAAAACAAGTCGCACGCGCCGCGTCACAGCGACGAGATCAGTTGAGCGTTGTCGATCCGCAGTTCCGCGCCGTTCACGAAACGCGATTCGTCCGACGCGAGGAACAGCACGAGATTCGCGACGTCCTGCGGATCGCACATCCGCGCCATCGGGTCATGGCCGATGCCGAGCGTCGCCGGGTCGAGATCGGGCACGAGCGCCTGCGTCATCGGCGTCCAGATCCCGTCCGGGTGGATCGAGTTGCAGCGGATGCGGTAGCCGCTGCGCTTGCAGTGCGCGGCGACGCTGCGCGTGAGCGCCGTCACCGCGCCTTTCGAACCCGTGTATGCGCACATCATCGGCAGGCCGCCGAGCGCGGCGACCGACGACATCATCACGATCGAGCCCTGCGTCGTGTTGTGCTTCATTGCGTCGATCGCGTACTTGCAGCCGAGGAAATAGCCGTCCGCGTTGGTGCGCATTACGCGCCGCCACGTATCGAGGCTCGTCTCCTCGATCGTGCCGACCGGACAGATCGCCGCGTTGTTGACCAGCACGTCGAGCCGGCCGAAGCGCGCGAGCGTTGCCGCGATCGCCTGTTGCCAGCCGTCTTCGTCGGCGATGTCGTGGCGCACGAACAGCGCCGCGTCGCCGATCTCGCGTGCGAGCGCGTGGCCCGCGTCCTCGTTGATGTCGGTGAGCACGACGCGCGCGCCTTCGGCTGCAAGCAGCAGCGCATCCGCGCGGCCGACGCCGCTCGCCGCGCCGGTGATCAGCGCGACCTTGTTTGCGACTCGATTCATGGTCGGAGGGATTCCTGTGTATGAAAGGGAAGAACGGCTCATGCAAGACCGGGCGCGCGGCCGGCCTTCACCGCGTCGGTCAGCTGCCGCTGCGCGCGGTCGAGCGCGTCGCGGCGGCGGCCCATCAGCACGACGGACGCGCCGTCGGCGAGCAGCGCGCGTGCGCTGGCCGCACCGATGCCGGACGAGCCGCCCGTCACCAGCGCGGTCTTGCCGTCGAGCGGAAGAGAGGCGGGAAGAGAAGCGCGCATCGGTCAGCCCTCCAGCGGCAGGTCCTGCGCCCAATCGACGTGCAGCGTGCGCGCGGCGAAGCGCCATGCGCCGCCGTCGAACACGCAGCGATCGTGATAGCGCAGCCCCCAGTCGAGCTTGCGCTTCACGCCGTCGCGCACATACACATGGCACGCGACACCGTACGTCTCGACGGCCGCCTCGCCGCCGTCGAGCGTGACGAGCTGGTTGTGCACATGGTGCTGGGTCGTGTCGTAGCGCGAGATCGCGCCCATCCCGGCGACGATCGCGTCGCGGTCGCCGAACGCGAAGCCGGGGCCGGCGAGACGCGCGTCGGGGGTGAAGAGGGCGGCGAGCTGCCGCCAGTCGCGCCGGTCGACCGCCTGCGCATAGCGGCAGGCGAGTTCGTGCAGCGCGTGACGGGGATTCGAATCGGTCATGCCGGACTCCCGTGAAAGGACGGAGAAGGTGGCCGCGCAGCCACGGCGAAACGTCGGATGCGGCCGCATGGCGATGCGCAGGTTCGCATCCGGGCGGACGGGATTCATCACCCATACGGAGCAGGGACCGGCCCCGGGAAAACACGGAGCCGGCTCCGGGAAAGCGCGAGGCCCGCTCTGCAGCACGCACTCATCCCGCGGCGCAGCAACGCGCTTGCACACGCCCGGCGGGCGCTTGGCCGCACCGATGCTGCGCTTCAACGCGACGACGAACCTTCCGCTCACGATCGATGCTGCGACGCGTCATGCGCGGCCTCAGCCGCTCCGTGTTTGCCCTTAGTCGAAACGGACGATGGCCGCCGCGCTGCCGGCCGCTACCGTGCAGTCATCCGGAGCGGCGCCAGCCGTGCCGGACCCGAGACCGCACACACGGCGCATCTGGAGGGGACGATCATGAGACTGACGAATCGCATGCTGGGCGCACTCGCCGCAGGCACGCTCGCCGCCATCGCGATGGCACATTACGCGGCCGACGAGACGGCGCCGCCGCCGTATGCGCAGGGCACCCTGCAGTGCCGCTCGGTCGACGCGAACGGCTTGCCGACCGGCTGCGTGCCGATCGATCCTGCGCACTTCGGGTTCGCCGCGCTGCGCGGCATGTGACCGCTGCGCAACGCACGGGCAGGCGGCGCGCACCGCCGCGCGCCCGTTCGACTGCCCGTGAGCGGCGCCGCCGCCGGGCAGGGTTCCGCATTCGTTCAATCGTCGGCCCCGTCGACTTCCTTCACGCAGCCTCTCTCCCCATGTCCTCCGAATACTCGCTGACCCGCCCCCTGAACCTCCGTGACGTGCGCCATTGGGATGCCGATCACGACGTCGTGATCGTCGGCTTCGGCGCGGCCGGCGCGTGCGCGGCGATCGAAGCCGCAAGCGCCGGCGCCGACACGCTGATCGTCGAACGCGCGTCGAGCTACGGCGGCACGAGCGCGCTGTCGGGCGGCGAGATCTACCTCGGCGGCAGCGGCGGCACGCCCGCGCAGCGGCAGGCCGGCTTTCGCGACGACACGGAGGACCTGTTCCGCTACCTGATGCTCGCAGGTGGCCGCGACGCGGACGAGGCAAAGGTGCGCGCGTACGCGAACGAGAGCCTCGCGCATCACGACTGGCTCGTCGCGCAGGGGCTCACGTACAAGAACACGTTCATCGCCGAGCGGATCGTCGAGCCGGAAACCGACGACTGCCTGATCTGGTCCGGCAGCGAGGAGGCCTGGCCGTTCAGCGAGGCCGCGAAGCCGTGCCCGCGCGGCCACACGCCGCAATGGCCGGGCTGGGGCGGCGGCCAGATGCTGATGAACGTGCTGGCCGAACGCGTGCAGGCGCTCGGCGTCGCGACGCGCTACGACACGCGCGCGCTCGCGCTGATCGTCGACGATGCCGGTGACGTGTGCGGCGCGGTGCTGCGCGCGTATGGCGAGACCGCGTTCGTGCGCGCGCGGCGCGCGGTGATCCTGTGCGCGGGCGGTTTCGCGATGAACCGCGACATGGTGCGCCGCCACGCGCCGCTGCTGCTGCGCTCGGCCGATCCGATCGGCAGCCCCGGCGACGACGGCGCGGGCATCCTGCTGGGCGTGAGCGCGGGCGGCGTGGCGATCCACATGGACCAGGCGTTCGTCAGCCTGCCGTTCTATGCGCCGGAATCGCTGATCAACGGGATTTTCGTCAACGAACGCGGGCAGCGCTTCGTCAACGAGGACGGCTATCACGGCCGCACGGGCCAGCACGCGTTCCAGCAGCCCGGCGACCGGATCTACCTGCTCGTCGACCAGGCGAGCTATCAGGAACCACCCGCGATTGCGCGGATCGGCATCGCGGCGGCCGGCGAAACCTGGGAAGAGGTCGAGCGCGATCTGCAGATGCCGGCCGGCACGCTGACCGCGACCGTCCACGTCTACAACCGCCATGCGGCGCAAGGCGTCGATCCGCTGTTCCACAAGGCCGCGAAATGGCTGAAGCCGCTGAACGAGCCGCCGTTCGTCGCGCTCGACTGCCGGATCGACTACGCGTTCTATCCGCATTTCACGCTCGGCGGGCTCGACACGCTGCCGACCGGGCAAGTCGTCGACGCGACGCGCACGCCGGTGCGCGGCCTGTACGCGGCCGGCCGCACGACGTGCGGCTTGCCGCGCTGGGGCGCCGGGTACAGTTCGGGGCTGTCGCTCGCGGACGCGACGTTCTTCGGGCGGCAAGCGGGGCGTCACGCGGCGCGTGAGGACCGCGCCACGCTGAAGGATGCCGCGTAGCCGGGCTGCCGGCCCCCGACACGACGTCCGTTCACCGCCGGCGCATCGGCAGGACGCCGCCGCGATGACGACGACGGCCTGATCGGCGGCTGCGGCAGGCAAGGGGAAGCGACGAGGAAACCACGCAGAAAGGACGAGGAAACGACGGCGAGCGCGATCGGTCGCGCCGTCGTTTCCGTCGCGCTCAACCGATATCGAGCGCGTTCGTCAGATCCCCCGGCGGCATCTGTCCGCGCGCGGCGAACGCCCGGTCGCGCGCCATCACGCCGTCGAGCGGCGCGAGCCCGTGCACGCGGCTGATGAAGCGCAGGATCGAGTTCGTGTCGTACATCGTGTGGTCCACGTAGCCCTTCTTCGCGAACGGCGCGATCACGAGCGCCGGAATCCGCGAGCCGGGGCCCCAGCGGTCGCCCGTCGGCGGCGCGACGGGATCCCACCAGCCGCCGTTCTCGTCGTGCGTCATCACGATCACCGTGTTTGCCCATTGCGGCCCGCGCCGGATGTGCTCGATCACGGTCGCGATGTGCCGGTCGCCCGATTCGACATCCGCATAGCCCGCGTGCATGTTCAGGTTGCCCTGCGGCTTGTAGAACGTGACCGCAGGCAGGCGGCCCGCATCGATGTCGGCGAGGAAGCGGTTGGTCGACGGATCGTCGCCGAGCCGCGCGTCGCGCAGGTGGCGGCGTCGCGCGTCGGTGCCGGGCGCGTACTTGACGAAGTAATTGAACGGCTGATGGTGATACTGGAAATCGGGCACGGTGCCGGTGTCGCGATGCTCGAGCGCGAATTGCCACGCGCCGCTGTACCACGCCCAGTCGACGCCCTTGTCCGACAGCCGGTCGCCGATCGTCGCATATGCCTGCGGCGGCAGCACGCGGTGATCGGCCGGATCGGCATAGGTCGGGTTGCCGTTCTCGGGCGGCGGCACATAGCTCGGCTGATACGGCGGCGCCATCGTGTTCACGCCGTAGCCGTCGGGCGTGAGCGGGTTGTCGCGCGCGAACTTCGGCGGGCCGTCGAGCGCGGACGCCGGCGAATCGGCCGCCAGCTTCAGGCGCGTGCCGGCCGGGTCGTCGCCTTCGACGGCCGACAGCAGCTTCGCCGCTTGCGGATGCTTGTGCGCGTCCGGATACAGCGGCGCCTGCGCGGAAATCAGGAACATGTGGTTGAGCCACGAGCCGCCGAAAGCCGCCATGAAGAAATTGTCGCAAAGCGTGAATTCCTGTGCGAGCTTCCACAGCCGCAGCGTGTCCGCCGAATTCCGGTAATGCCCCATTACGAGGCCGCCCGAATCGGCCCACGCGGCGAACTGGTCGTTGCGGCCCGCGTTGATCTGCATCTGGTTCTGGTAGAAGCGGTGCCACAGGTCGCGCGTGATCACGCCGTTCGGCAGCGGCTTGCCGTGCGAGTCGCCGATCAGGAACGGCGCGTTCGGCAGCTTCTCGATGTCATGCTCGGCAATCATGTAGCGGCGGCCGTCGACCTCCTGCGCCAGCGGCACGAGCCCACCCCAGATCTTCGGCAGCACCGGCAGCGGCGTCTTGCCGTCGCGGTCGAGCTGCTGCGCATGCTCGCGCGATACCGTGCTCAACGGCGTCTGCACGCCGGGGAAATCGCCGTACAGGTTCGCGAAGCTGCGGTTCTCCGCATAGATCACGACGATGTTGCGCACGTGATGGCGCAGCGCGTCGTCGAGCCGGAGATCGGCCTCGGAGCGCGGCGCCGCGCTGGCCGATCGCGTGCTTTCGCAGCCGGCGAGCGCAACGCCGGCAACGCTCGCGCCGAGCGCGGCGATGCCGCCGAGCACGCGGCGGCGGTCGGGATCGTCGGGGAGGTCGTCGGGCCGGTCAGGGGTCTCGTTCACGTCGTGGGCTCCTCGGATGAGCGGGTGGATGGTCGTCGAATGCGTGGCAGGTCGGCGCGGGTGCCGCCGATGGTGACACCGATCGCGGCGCGCGCCAATTTGTCATGAAAATGTCACGAACGCGACTATAGCGCGATGAGGGTCGGGGTCAATGGAACAGGTCGGACAAAACAGCGCCGCGCACAGCGCTGCGAGACGCGCGGCAGCGAGCTAGACTGGATTTACGAGCCGCGTGCGCGCGCTCCGATGGCGCCGGCTGCCAGGCGCCACCGGCTGCGCGAACCGCGTGGCGTCGCGCGCGAGCCGGTGAAGCCGCCGGCCGCCGCGCCGCCGTGTGGGTCACGTGGAACCGCGCAGGCGGGACCACGATGCGGCACGAGAGAGTTGGTTGACGGCGCGCGCGGTTCGCGGGCCCGCGCATGACCGCGCGAACGCGCAAGCGCCCATTCATTTGACGAAACGAGGCGACGATGAACCACTCGAACTCCACTCCGATGCAGTCGGCCCTGCGGCGCGACCAGCGGCCGCCCGCCCATACCGACGACAGCTATCACGCGCCGAAGCGGCTCAAGACCGCGACCCGCTGCACGACGTGCGGCGCATCGTACGACGACGGACGCTGGACCTGGCACGCAGCGCCGGACGACGCAAAGGCGCAACAGTGTCCGGCCTGCAAGCGCACCGAAGATCGCGCGCCGGCCGGCGAACTGACCCTGAGCGGCCCGTACGTCGAGCGCCGCCGCGCGGACATCCTCGCGCTGCTCAACAATCAGGCGGACGACGAAACCCGTGCGCACCCGCTCGAACGGATCATGGAAATCGATGACGGGGATGCGTCGATGACCGTGCGCACGACCGGCGTGCACATGCTCCGGCGGCTCGGCAAGGCGATGGTGCGCGCGCACCACGGCAAGCTGACGCTGCATTACCCGGACGGCGAAGGGATGCTGCGCGCCGAATGGAAGCGCGCGGACGCATGAGCGCACGGAGCGTACGACGCCGCGCCCGCGTGTCCGGCCCGATGCCATGGACAGGAAATTCGACTATCCGGGACTGCTGATCGCGATCGGCTTCTTCGTGCTGTTCGCGGTGCAGTTGCTGATGCTGCACCCCGCGTCGACGTCGATCGCGTACAGCGATTTCCACCAGCTCGTCACCGCACGGCTCGTCGACGATCTCGAGATCAGTCCGGTGTCGATCTCCGGCACGCTGCGGATGCCTCAGGCGGCCGCGCTGCTGCCGGCGTCCGAGACGGCAGTCGTGAAGGAGGGCGGCGCACCGTGGCGCTTCACGACGAACCGCGTGACGGACGACCACCTGATCGACACGCTGACGGCCGCCGGCATCCGCTATCACGGCACGCCGGACACCGGCTGGCTCGCGTCGCTCGCGTCGTGGGTGCTGCCGCTGATCGGCTTCATCTTCATCTGGAACATGATGCTGCGGCGGCGCGGCGGGCTGCAGGACTTCAGCGGCATGGGCAAGAGCCAGGCGCGCGTGTACGTGCAGCAGGCCACCGGCATCACATTCGACGACATCGCCGGCATCGACGAGGCGAAGGCCGAACTGCAGCAGCTCGTCGCGTTCCTGCGCAATCCGGAACGCTACAGCCGGCTCGGCGGCAAGATCCCGAAGGGCGTGCTGATCGTCGGCGCGCCGGGCACCGGCAAGACGCTGCTCGCCCGCGCGGTCGCCGGCGAGGCCGCCGTGCCGTTCTTCTCGATCAGCGGATCGGCGTTCGTCGAGATGTTCGTCGGCGTCGGCGCGGCACGCGTGCGCGACCTGTTCGAGCAGGCGCAGCAGAAGGCGCCGTGCATCGTGTTCGTCGACGAGCTCGATGCGCTCGGCAAGGTGCGCGGCGTCGGCATGATGTCGGGCAACGACGAGCGCGAACAGACGCTCAACCAGCTGCTCGTCGAGATGGACGGCTTCCAGGCCAATTCCGGCGTGATCATCATGGCCGCGACCAACCGGCCCGAGATCCTCGATCCGGCGCTGCTGCGCCCGGGGCGTTTCGACCGGCACATCGCGATCGACCGGCCCGACCTGGGCGGCCGCAAGCAGATCCTCGGCGTGCACGTGAAGCACGTGAAGCTCTCATCCGGCGTCGATCTCGCCGAGCTGGCATCGCGCACGCCGGGGTTCGTCGGCGCGGATCTCGCGAACATCGTCAACGAGGCCGCGCTGCATGCAGCCGAACTCGGCAAGCCGGCCATCGAGATGGCCGACTTCGACGAGGCGATCGACCGTGCGATGACGGGCATGGAGCGCAAGAGCCGCGTGATGAACGAACAGGAGAAGGTGACGATCGCGTATCACGAGGCCGGCCACGCGCTCGTCGCGCAAAGCCGCACGCATTGCGATCCGGTCAAGAAGGTATCGATCATTCCGCGCGGCGTCGCGGCGCTCGGCTTCACGCAGCAGGTGCCGACCGAGGATCGCTACGTGCTGCGCAAGAGCGAGCTGCTCGACCGGCTCGACGCGCTGCTCGGCGGGCGGGTTGCCGAAGAGCTCGTGTTCGGCGACGTGTCGACCGGCGCGCAGAACGACCTCGAACGCGCGACCGCGATGGCGCGGCACATGGTCACGCAGTACGGGATGAGCCAGACCATCGGCCTCGCGACGTTCGACGATGCCGCACCGCGCGCGGGGATGCCCGGCTGGCAGCCGAGCGACGGCCGCTGCAGCGAGCACACGGCGAAGCTGATCGACGACGAGGTGCGCGCGCTGCTCGGGGACGCGCATGCACGGGTTGCCGCGACGCTCGGCGAGCGCCGCGATGCGCTCGAACGGATCGCGCGCCGCCTGCTCGAGTGCGAAGTGCTCGAACGCGACGAATTGCAGGGGCTGATCGCGCCGCCTGCCGACTTGCCACGCCGCGCTGCGGCCGACGCGGAAGCGCAGCAGGGCGCCGCGACGAGCGGGCCCGATGGCGCGCGCGCCGATGTGCATGACCTGATGACCTACGACGCGCCGCGCAAACCTGACCGCTGACGATCATTCACCGGATCAAGCCCGGAAAATGCCGATTGCACCGCGCGCGCCGCCGTGCGAAGAATCGATCGGCATCCGGCGCGTCGGCTCGCCTATCCCCCTTTTTCCGACGGAGTCGCCATGAGCGAAGAGCGTGTGTCGGTCGAAGTCGCACAACGCGACCGTTACCGATTCGAGGTCCGGTTTCCCGGCACGGACCTGCCTGTCATGCTGACCGACGAGCCATTGCCGCTCGGGCGGGGCGAGGGACCGAATCCGGTCCGCCTGCTGGCCGCGTCGGTTGCGAACTGTCTCGCCGCGAGCCTGTTGTTCGCGCTCGAGAAAAACAACACCGATCCGCAGCCGGTCACCGCGCAGATCGACGTCGACATGGTGCAGAGCGAAACCGGACGCGTGCGCGTCGGCGGAATGGCAGTGCGGCTGATGATCGGCAAACCGTGGGCCGATCTCGCGCTGGCGTCGCGCGCACTCGAGCAGTTCGACGCGCTGTGCGTCGTCACCGAAAGCGTGCGCACGGGCATACCTGTGTCGGTCGACGTGTGCGACGTGAACGGCGCGATCCTCGCGGACGTGCAGACGAGCCTTTGAGCGCGCTTCAGGGCTGCATCACGGCTGCTTCATGGCTGCGTGGCCGCCGCGGCCTCGGACGCCTCGGCGAGCGCGTCGAGAAAGCGCGTGCGCCACCAGTGCACGTCGAACTTGCGCACGGTCGCCATCAACGCCGAGTGACGCTGGCGCCGCTCGTCGAGCGACATCGCGAGCGCGCGCTGGATCGCCTGCGCGGTGCCTTGCGTATCGTAAGGATTGACGAGCAGCGCATCCTTCAGCTGCTCGGCCGCGCCGGCGAACCGTGACAGCACGAGCACGCCCGGATCGGTGTCGTCCTGCGCGGCGAGGAATTCCTTCGCGACGAGATTCATGCCGTCGCGCAGCGGCGTGACGAGCGCGACTCGGCTCGCGCGATACAGGCCCGGCAGCCGCCGGCGCGCGACGGTGCGGTGGATGTAGCGCATCGGCATCCATTCGAGCTCGCCGTAATCGCCGTTGATCGCGCCGCACAGGCTGTCCATCTCGCGCCGCAAATCGTCATACGCGCCGAGATCCTCGCGGCTCGGCGCGGCAATCTGGATCAGCGTCGCGCGGTTGCGGTTTTCCGGATACTGTTCGAGCAGCTGGCGAAATGCGTGCACGCGCTGCGGCAGCCCCTTCGTATAGTCGAGACGATCGACGCCGACGAGCAGCTGGCGGCGCGAATACTCGTCGCGCATCCGCTCGAACATCGCGATGCCGTCGCGATCGCCCGCGAGCGACGCGAATTCGTCGACGTTGATGCCGATCGGAAACGCGCCCGCCGACAACGTGCGGCCGAACGCGTGCAGCCGCCCGTCGGGCAGGCGCGCGGCGCCGGCTTCCGCTTCGACGTAATGCTCGAAGTGCAGCAGGTCCGCTTCGGTCTGGAAGCCGACGAGGTCGTACGCGAACAGCGAGCGCATCAGCCATTCGTGCTCCGGGATCGCCGCCATGATCGGCGGCGGCGGCATCGGAATGTGCAGGAAGAAGCCGATCGGGTTCATGCAGCCCATCGCACGCAATTCGGCCGCGAGCGGAATCAGCTGGTAATCGTGCACCCACAGCACGTCGTCGGGCCGCAGCAGCGTGCGCAGCTTGCGCGCAAAGAGCTGGTTCACGCGGCGATAGCCGTCAGCGAAACGTCGGTCGAATTGCGCGAGATCGAGCCGGTAGTGGAAGACCGGCCACAGCACGTTGTTCGAGTAGCCGAGGTAGTACGCGTCGTAATCCTGCGGATCGAGATCGATCGTCGCGAGCAGGATCCCGCCGACATTCTGCAACTGCACGTCGTCGCTGCGCCCGGGCGTATCGCCTTCGCCACGCAACCGTCCGCTCCAGCCGAACCATACGCCGCCGGTTTCCTGCAGGCTGTCCTTCACGGCAACGGCGAGCCCGCCGGCAGCGGCTTTGCGTGGATCTGCGATGCGATTCGATACGACGACGAGACGGCTCACCAGCTCTCCTGACGAATTGTGGGGAAGGGACTTGTGCGGCCATGCGGCGCGAAAGTTGCCGCCGTCGGCGCAATCGCGCACGACGGGGCCGCAATGATCGGACAGGTGTCAAGGCGCGCGACCCGCCGCCCGATCGGGAGTGCTTTTTTTAGGATACTCGGCATTCATCGGTTTTAAAAGCCTGCATCGTGCATGGGGTTACTCGAATCCTGCGATGTATACGCGGCGTCGGTGCCAATGCGCACCGATGCGCGGTGACGTTCAACACGCGTGCGTCTCCGTTTGCCCGGCGATGCCGCCGACGATCACCGACGCGAACGACGGATCGGGACGGAAGATCGTGATGCCTTTCAGGCGTTCGCGCCATGCGGCGAAGAACAGCGCGTCGACCTGCGCGAGCGAGCAGCGCCGGTCGACGTTGACGGTCTTCGAGATCGCCGCGTCGACGCACGGCTGCAACGCGGCGAGCATCGACACGTGATCGGCCGGATCGATGTCGCCGGCCTTCACGAAGTAGTCGGGCAGCGGCGCGTGATCGCCGTGCAGTTGCCGGAACAGCCGGTACGCATGATTCTCCGCACGAATCGCATGCACGTGGTTGTCGCCGGTGCGCACGTGGCGGCGCTGCACCCAGTCGATCGCGGGCTCGATGCCGTGCGAGCAGTTGTCGCCGAACGCGAGACTCACGCTGCCCGCCGGCGCGAACGACAGCAGATGACTGTTGCGCAGCCCGTGACGGGCAATCGCCTGGCGCACCGCGAGCGGCAGCGGCGCGCGATGCGCGGTGCTGTCGAGATAATCGGCGGGATCGTACGCGGGAAACACGCCGCGCTCGGCGGCGAGCGACGCCGATGCGGAGAACGCGTGCTGGCGCATCGTCAGCGCGATCTCGCGCGCGACCATCCGCGCGGCGCCGCTGTCGTAGCGCAGCCGCAGCATCGCCAGCGCATCGGCGAGCCCCGTCACGCCGATGCCGATGCGCCGCTTTTCGTGGGCTTCGCGCGCATGCGCCGCGAGCGGCCAGACCGTCAGGTCGATCACGTTGTCGAGCATGCGCACCAGCACGCGCGCCTCGTCGGCGAGCGTCGCGAAATCGAAATGCGGCTCGCCGTCGATGCCGAACGGATGGCGCACGAGCCGCGACAGGTCGATCGGCCCGAGCACGCAACTGCCGTAGGCGGGCAGCGGCTGCTCGCCGCACGGATTCGTCGCATCGATGCGCTCGCGCGCGCGCAGCGAATCGGCCGCGCCGATCGTGTCGAGAAACAGCAGCCCCGGTTCGGAACTGTCGCGCGCCTCGTTCACGATCACGCGCCACAGCGCGCGCGCCGGCAACGTTGCGTAGACCCAGTTGCCGTCCGGCAGCACCGTTTGCGTGCACGACGGCGCGCACGGCGGCACGCGATGACGCAGGATCCACGGCAGGTTGTCCGCGACCGCTTCCATGAACGCGTCGGTCACGCCGACCGACAGGTTGAACGTCGGCCAGCACCGCCGGCCGCGCTTCGCGCCGACGAACGCGACGATGTCCGGATGGTCGCAGCGCAGTACCGCCATTTGCGCGCCGTGCCGCGGCCCCTGGTACGGCAATGCGCGGCACAGCAGGTCGAAGCGGTCGATCGCCGCGCATACGTCGGGCGTATCGGGGCCACGCCGCTCGTAGGCCGCCGCGGGCGGCAGCGACGAAAAATCGTAGCCGACGCCGCCGCCCATCAGCAACGTGATGCGCGCTTCGTCGAGCGCCCGCGCAAGCGCCGCATGCACGGCCATGACCGACGCGTCGTCGGGCATCGCGACCGGATGCACGAAGCAGTTCACCATCGTGCCGTCCGGGCCTGCGCCCGCGTTCGCCATGATGCGGCCCGCGCCGATCGCGCCGCGCTGCATGTTGCGATAGAACTGCTGCTCGACGCGCGCGCGCGACGTCATCGGCTCGGCGAGCGCAAGCGCATGCGCGACGCGCCGGAATACTGCGGTGCGCGTCGTCTCGCCCCCACGCGCATAGCGATCGGCGAGCACTGCGGCACATACCGGCTGTTCGTCCATGGCGGCGCTTTCATGCGTGCGATAAGGACACTTTACGAAGCGCGCAAACGCCATTTTTGATTAAACGCAATTCGTCCACGGTAGGAAGAATGGCGGATCGGATGTCGGCTCGACAAGCCGTGCGTGCAGCGATCGAACGGGGCGCCGGTGCGATGAATCGGCGTGATGTGAAGTGTCGGCAGACGCTCCACGTCAGTGCGCGCGTCGTTGCAACAGCGCGTTCGTCGGACGGAGCGCAAACGTGTGCGCGCTGCCGACGCGCGCGTTTACGCGTGTTTGCGCATGTGTGCACCGTCACGCTCGAGCCGGCGACGCAGTCGCGGTACTCGAGCGCGACAATCCTGCGCACCCACGCACACCTCGCTGCGCGTTACGCCGCGGCCGACTGCCAGTCGCGCGCGCCGGCGGCCGCTGCGTGCGATGCGTGCGACGCGAATCGCGCGCGCTCGCCACCCGGCATCCGGAACGCGGCGACCGTCTCGGCGAGTTCACGCCCCTGCGCGTCGAGCGACTTCGACGCGGCCGCGGCCTGCTCGACGAGCGCCGCGTTCTGCTGCGTCGTCTGATCCATCTGCGTGATCGTCAGGTTGACCTGGTCGATACCGCGGCTCTGCTCGGCGGACGCGGCCGCGATTTCGCCCATGATGTCGGTCACGCGCGCGACCGCCTGCGTGACATCGGTCATCGTCCGGCCGGCTTCGCCGGCGAGCGTCGAGCCGTCGCGGATCGTCTGCACCGACGCGGTGATCAGCGCCTTGATCTCCTTCGCGGCTGTCGACGAGCGTTGCGCGAGGCTGCGCACCTCGCTCGCGACGACCGCGAAGCCGCGCCCCTGTTCGCCCGCGCGGGCCGCTTCGACCGCCGCGTTCAGCGCGAGGATGTTGGTCTGGAAGGCAATCCCTTCGATGATGCCGGTGATGTCCGCGATCTTCGACGAGCTGTCGCCGATCTCCGTCATCGTGTCGACGACGCGCCCGACCACATCGCTGCCGCGCTGCGCGACGTCCGACGCGTTCGCGGCAAGCGCGCTTGCCTGCTGCGCGTTTTCCGCATTGAGGCGCACCGTCGACGTGAATTGCTCCATCGTCGCGGCCGTCTCCTGCAGCGACGCGGCCTGTTCCTCGGTGCGCTGGCTCAGGTCGAGGTTGCCCGACGCGATCTCGCCGACTGCGGTCGCGATGCTGTTCGACGAATCGCGCACGCGGCTCACGATGTCGATCAGCCGTGCATTCATCGTATGCAACGCGTCGAGCAGGTCGCGCGTCTCGTCGTTGCCGCGCACGTGGATTTGACTGCCGAGATCGCCGTCGGCCACCGTGCGCGCGACGTCGACCGCCTTGCCGATCGGCCTGGAGATCGCCCGCGTGATCCACAGGCCGCCGCCGACCGCGAGCACCACCGCCAGCACGCTGATCACGACGAGCAGGTTGCGCTCGCTCGCATAGCGGGCCGCGAACGCCTGCGCGATCACGAGTTCGCGCGCGCGTGTGTGAGTCGCGTATGCGTCGGTCGCGTGCACGAGCTGCGCGAGCAGCGGGCGGCAATGGTCATTGATTTCAGCGATCGCTTCGTCCTTCTTGCCGCTTTGCGCGAGGCCGACGATGTTCAGCGCGACCGGGCCGTAGCTGCGCTCGATGCGTGCGATGTCGTCGACCAGTTCGCGCGCCCGGTCGGTCGCGCCGCTCCCGGCCCCGACCAGCTCATTCAGCTTCGCGAGGCGGTCCTGCACATCCTTGTGCGCACGCTGCACGTCAGCCAGTTCGAGTTCGACATCGGCCGGCTTCGTGACGAGCACGAGGTTGCGCGCCGCGATCGCACGCTCGTCGACCGCCGTGCGGATCTGCGCGGCCAGGTTCGCGCGCGCATTGACGCCGTTCATGTACCGCGAAAACTCGTCGTTCGTATCGGACAGTGCCTTGAGCGCCATGCCCGACACGATCACGACGACCGCGGCAAGCAGGCCGAAGCCGCCAAGCAGTTTTGCTTTGATGGACAGTCTGGCGATTTTCACGTTTGGCCTCTCGGAGGAAGGAGTAGCGGTAGGGTTGTTGTTGTTCAACCCGCTATCCGGGTCGTGCCGGCATTAACGGGTATTTTTGATCGACCTTTACCCTTCCTAAACCCTGATTTTTTCAAATTCACCGTTTTCGGGCGGGCCATCCGGCTCGACTGTTGCGGGATTTGAAAAGGCCAAAATCATTCGTGATTGAATTATTTATTGTCGAACAAGCAGCGAGGCCATTGCCGAAAACTCAACCGACCCGATTAAATCTGAATTTCACCAGTAAATACATTTCAATTTGCCTGATTGCATCCTTTCAATATGACTTTTATTGCTGCGATCGTTCGCAATACGCAATTGGAGCGCGGCCTGCGTGCATGACGTGACGCAGGCCCGTTTACCGGAGCGGCTGGTCGGCTGCACACCGCCACTCGCGCCGGCGTCCAGCCGGACAGGGCGGCGCGCATGCGCACCGCCGCTGCTGCGTGACGTCGACCGCCGGCGCGGTCAGAACGTCGTCCGCAAGCCGGCCATCACGCTGCGGCCGCCTTCCGGCGCGAAGCCGCGCACGACCGAGCTCGCGTAGCGGATGTCCTGGTTCGTCAGGTTGTCGCCGCGCAGGTACGCGAGCCAGTGCGTCGCGCCAACCCGGAACTTGTAGGTCAGCATCACGCCGAGCGACGTATAGCCGGCGGTCGGCAGGTCGTTGTCCGGCACGCGGTGCTGCGCCCACGCGTGCGTGACCTGCGCACGCGCGCCGAACGGCCCGTACCCGTAGTCGGCCGCGAGCGTCGCGCGCAGCGGCGCGATGCGCGGCAGCGGCTGGCCGGTGTCGACATTGCGCGCATGCGTGTAGTCGGCGATCAGTTCGAGATCGACCGTATGACCGCGCCGCGCGAACGCGCGCCACTTGCCGTCCAGTTCGACGCCGTAGAACTCGGCGCGCACGCCACGATAGACGGCCTCGTACAGCGCGCCGTCGGTGCCGGGCGCGACCGGCTCGCCGTCGCCGTCGACGACGCGGCCCGTATTGAACTCCGTCAGGTAGTTCGAGAAACGGTTGTAGAACATGCCGACGCTGCCGCGGTTCGGCCCGCTCGCGTAGCGCAGCGACAGGTCGGTCGACACCGCTTTTTCCTTTTGAGCGTTCGGATTGCCGATCAGGAACTGGCCGGTCGCGTCGTGCGGGCCGTTCGAATACAGCTCATAGAACGTCGGCGCGCGCTCCGTGTACGCGACGTTCGCGGCCACCGACCACATTGGCGTCAGCGCGAACAGCGCGCCTGCGGACACGCTGCCTGCGTTGACGTCACGCGGCTGCGCGCCGGCGAATTTCTCGACGCCCGCCGGATCGGGCTGCAGCTTCACATGCTCGTAGCGGCCGCCGACGCTCAGCTTCAATGCGTCCGACACCTGCCATTCCTCGAGCCCGAACAGCGCGACGCTCGTCGTGCGCGTGCTCGGCACGAGGGTTTCGTCGCCGAGCGCGGAGAACGTGTTCTGGCCGAACTGCACGCCGAGCGCCCCCTCGAACGGGCCGACCTTGCGGTGGCGCGCCTCGATGCGCGCTTCGTAACCACGATTGCGGAACATCGTCGCGGTTTCGCCGTGGTCGACTTCCTTGTGCCGGTAATCGGTGTACGCGAAGTCGAATTTGAGCTGCGAGAACGGCCCGCGCAGGTTGCGCAGCTCGGACGCGACCGTGAGGCGCTCCTGGCGCATCCGCAGGCGCACGTCGTCCTCGGCGACGGAACCGTAGTTCGACTCGTAGCCGCTGTACGACAGGCCCGTGAAGCCGTCCGCCCACGTGTACGATGCACCGACCGCGCCGCCGTGCACGCGGCCGTCGCTGTTCGGCACGCTGCCGTACGGCTGCGGCGCGTCCGGGCCGTCTAGCGCCCGCTGCGCGTCGCTATGCGCGTAGCCGGGAATTCGCAGCTTGCTCGTCTCGCGGTCGAACGCGTCGATGTGGAACGCGAAGCGGCCGTTGCCGCCTTCGACCTGTGCGGCGCCCGCGCGCACCGAATTCGCGCCGCCGTAACGTGCATCGAGCGCGCCCGTCACGCCTTCGATCGCGTCGCGCGGAATGCGGTTGTCGATCGTATTGACGACGCCGCCCACCGCATTGCCGCCGTACAGCAGCGCAGCCGGGCCGCGCACGATCTCGACGCGCTCGATCGTCAGCGGATCCTGCGGCACCGCGTGGTCGAACGACAGCGACGACGCGTCATACGCGGCGACGCCGTTCTGCAGCAGCCGGATCCGGTCGCCGTCCATCCCGCGGATGATCGGGCGGCCGACCATCGGGCCGTAGGTCGTCGTCGACACGCCCGGCAGGCCGTTCAGCGTTTCGCCGAGCGAATCGGCCTGGCGGCGCGTCAGCGCATTGCCGGACAGTTGCGCGGTTGGCGCGATCAGTTGCGCGTCGCCGAGCGGGTTCGCGGTCACGAAGATCGGCGCGAGCGCCACGCCGGCGGACTCGTTGGCTTCGGCGGGCGTATCGGTCTGCGCGTGCGCGACGGTCGCGAGCAGCATCAAGGAAAGCGGGGAGAGCGGGCGGAGGGGTAAACGAGGCTGGTCGCGCATGGTCGGTGTGGTCGTTCGGGTGAAGTCAAACCAGGCCACCGCGCGCGCTGGAAACGATATATTGTTGCATTCGCCGCGCGCAGTAACCCATCGGGATCGGGCCTGATGACGGGACTTGCACGTACGTGCCGGCGTAGGTGCCATGTCCCGGCGACGGCCGAGTCGGCGAAATGATACGTTATATCATTTCAAATTCAAAACGGAGGCTTTCATCCCGACTCGAGCAATCACGCGAAACCGGGGACGACAGCCGTTTTCGGCAGGCCTTCGGTCAGGCCGGTGAGGGGATGGAATCCGCACGCGCCGGCCGGGCAATCGTTCGCGCGTCCGGTTGAAATCGCCTGAGTCCGGCATCTGTTTTCACGCCCGCCGCCGTCGCGTCCCGCGCGCCGAATCCGCGCGCTGCGGCGTTTCGCGACAGGCTTTCGCCGCCACGCGCGGCCCGGCGCGTTGACGCGCATCAACCGTCCGCCATCCCGCGCGCGGATACTGGGGCGTTCATCGACCAGACAGGAGCGACGCATGACGCAAACCATGAAAGCCGCGGTGGTGCACGCGTTCGGCGAACCATTGCGCATCGAGGAGGTGCCGGTGCCGACGCCCGGCCCGGGCCAGATCCTCGTCAACATCAAGGCGTCGGGCGTCTGCCATACCGACCTACACGCGGCCGACGGCGACTGGCCGGTCAAGCCGTCGCTGCCGTTCATTCCGGGGCACGAAGGGGTGGGCGTCGTCGCGGCGGTCGGCGCTGGCGTCACGCATGTGCGCGAGGGCGACCGCGTCGGCGTGCCATGGCTGTACACGGCCTGCGGGCATTGCGAACACTGCTACAGCGGCTGGGAAACGCTGTGTCACCAGCAGCAGAACACTGGCTACTCGGTCAACGGCAGCTACGCGGAATACGTGCTCGCCGATCCGGACTACGTCGGCCATCTTCCCGCGCAGGTCGCGTTCGACGAGATCGCGCCGATCCTGTGCGCGGGCGTGACGGTCTACAAGGGCATACGCGTGACGGACACGCGACCCGGCCAGTGGCTCGCGATCTCCGGGATCGGCGGGCTCGGGCATGTCGCCGTGCAATATGCGCGCGCGATGGGATTGCACGTCGCGGCGATCGACGTCGCGCCCGAGAAGCTCGCGCTCGCGAAGCAGCTCGGCGCGGAGCTGACGATCGACGCGTCGACCGACGATCCGGCCGCGGTCATCCAGAAGACCATCGGCGGCGCGCACGGCGTGCTCGTTACCGCGGTGTCGAGGAGCGCGTTCGCGCAGGCGCTCGGGATGGTGCGGCGTGGCGGCACGGTCGCGCTGAACGGCCTGCCGCCCGGCGATTTTCCGCTGCCGATCTTCTCGACCGTGCTGAACGGGATCACCGTGCGCGGCTCAATCGTCGGCACGCGGCGCGACCTGCAGGAATCGCTCGACTTCGCGGCGGACGGGCTCGTGCGCGCGCACATCCATCGCGACCGGCTCGGCAACATCAACGACGTGTTCGCGAAGCTGCGCGCGGGGCAGGTCGACGGGCGCATCGTGCTGACCGACATGCAGTGATCCCGACGGCGTGCCGGCCTTGCCGCGACAAAGCGCGCGGCTCCCCGGCACGCCGCATTCCGTACCGCGTGCGGACCACCCGTCCGGTCACGCCATCTGCCCGATGGTCTTGCGGAACCGCTTCAACGACAGCAGGAACAGCACGCCCCCGATCGCGAACAGAATCGCAAACTGCGGCCACACCGCGTCGAGGCCCGCGCCGCGATACAGGATGCGTTGCGCGAGCTCGACGAAATGGGTCGTCGGCGCGGCGAGCATCACGTCCTGCACGGCCACCGGCATGCTCTCGCGCGGCGTCAGCCCACCGGACAGCAATTGCAGCGGCAGCAGCACCAGCACGAGCAGCATGCCGAACTGCGGCATGCTGCGCACGAGCGTCGCGAGAAAGATCCCCATCGACGTCGTCGCGAACAGGTGCAGCGCCATGCCGGCGACGAACAGGCCGAGCGAGCCCGGGATCGGCACCTGCAGCGCGCCTTGCACGACGAAGACGAGCGACGCCAGCGCCGCGACCGTCACGACGAGCCCCATCGACCAGACTTTCGCGAGCATGATCTCGGCGGGCGTGACCGGCATCACGAGCAGGTGTTCGATCGTCCCGTGCTCGCGCTCGCGGATCAGCGCCGCGCCCGTGAGGATCATCGACAGCATCGTGACGTTGTTGATGACTTCCATCAGCGCGCCGAACCAGACCTCGTCGAGATTCGGATTGAAACGCATGTGCACCGCGAGATCGACCGGAAGATCGGAGCCGCCGCGATAGCGGCGCACGAACGCGTCGATCTCGCCCGAGACGATCTGCTGCACGTAGCCGCTGCCCGTGAACGCCTGGCTCATCCGTGTCGCGTCGACGTCCAGCTGGATCGTCGCGGGGCGTCCCGCCAGCATGTCGCGCTGGAAGTTCGGCGGGATGTCGAGCGCGAACGTGTAGTCGCCGTCGTCGAGCCCTCGATCGGCCGACGCGGCCCCGACCATCGCGGGCGGCGTGAACTGCGGCGGAAAGAACGCCGCCGCGAGGCGAGCGGACAATGGCGACGCGTCCTCGTCGACGATCGCGATCGGCGCCTTGTGCAGCGTGTCGGGCCGCGCGGTGGCGGCGGCGTAGATCGACACGCTGAACGTGTAGACGATCAGCACGAGCAGGATCGGGTCGCGCGCGAGGCTCCACAGTTCCTTGATCCCGAGCCGGTAGATGGTCAGCAGACTGGTCAGCAGACGCTGCATGATCAGGTTTCCTGCTTTCTGAGCAACGCGACGGTGGCGATCAGGACGACCGGCACCGACGCGAGCATCGGCCAGAACTGCGTCCACAGATCGCCGAGCCCGAGCGCCTTGTTGTAGACGCCGCGGCTGATCGCGAGCATGTAGGTGGCCGGATAGATCGTGCCGATCCATTTGCCGCTGCCTTCGAGCGACGACAGCGGCGTGAGCAGCCCCGAGAACTGCACGACCGGAATCAGCGTGCCGATGATCGTCATGAAGATCGCGGCGATCTGGCTGCGCGTGAACGTGGACGCGAGCAGGCCGACACCCGTCGCCACGACGTTGAAAATGAGCACCGCGAGCAGCAGCGTCGCGAAGCTGCCCTTGATCCGCACGCCGAACGCGAGGTCCGCCAGCACGACCATCAGCAGGAAGTTCAGCATCGCGAGCACGATGTACGGCGCCTGCTTGCCGATCAGGAATTCGGTGCGCGTGACGGGCGTCACGTACAGGTTGACGATCGAGCCGAGCTCGCGCTCGCGCACGACGGCGAGCGCCGTCAGCATCGCGGGCAGCATCAGCAGCAGCATCGGCATGATTGCCGGGATCATCGCCGGCAGGCTCTTCACGTCGGGGTTGTAGCGATAGCGCACGGCAATGTCCACTGCCGGCGACAGCGATACGCCGAGCCGGCGCTTCGCTTCGTCGCGCAGCCAGTTTTCGTGCATGCCCGCCACGTAGCCGCGGATCGTCTCCGCGCGCATCGGCATTGCGCCGTCGATCCACATGCCGATCTGCACGCGCCGGCCGCGCGCGACGTCGCGCGCGAAATCGGGCGGGATCTCGATCGCAAGCGACAGCTTCCCGCTGCGCATGCGGCGATCGAGGTCGTCGTAACCCGACAGCGGTGCGCGCTGCACGAAGTAGCACGAGCCGGCGAGGTTCTGCGTGTAACCCTGGCTCAGCATCGTCTGGTCGCGGTCCAGCACCGCGAACGTGAGGTTGTCGACGTCGAGGCTGATGCCGATGCTGATCACGCACATCAGCACGAGCGAGCCGAGCAGCGCGAGCGTCGCCCGCACCGGATCGCGGCGCAGCTCCAGCACTTCGCGCCACATGTAGCTGCCGGCGCGCGCCAAACTGAACGCGTGAGCGGGGCGGGCCGACGCGCCGGGCGCCGGTGCGTCGGGCAGCCACCGCGCGTCTTCCGGCGCGGCCGCCGCCGCGTCGCTCGTGCGTTGCGCGTCCATCAGATAGCCGATGAACGCGTCCTCGAGCGTGCGGGCGCCGCGCTGCCGCACCAGCTCGGCGGGCGCGTCGCTCGCCAGCACACGACCGGCGTGCATCAGCGAGATCCGGTCGCAGCGCTCGGCTTCGTTCATGAAATGCGTCGAAATGAAGATCGTCACGCGATCGCGCCGCGCAAGTTCGATCATCAGCCGCCAGAAGCTGTCGCGTGCCACCGGGTCGACGCCGGACGTGGGCTCGTCGAGAATCAGCAACTCCGGCTTGTGCACCATCGCGACCGCCAGCGACAGCCGCTGCCGCATGCCGAGCGGCAGGCGCTCGGGCAGGGTGTCGAGCGCGCCGGCAAGGCCGAAGCGCTCGGTCATCTCGGCCACGCGTGCGGGCACGTCCGCTTCCGGCACGCCGAACAGGCGCGCATGCAGCACCAGGTTCTGCCGCACGGTCAGTTCCCCGTACAGCGAAAAGCCCTGCGACATGTAACCGACCCGGCGGCGCGTGTCGATGTCGCCGGCTGCGACGGGCTGGCCGAACAGCTTCGCGTCGCCGTCCGTCGCGGGCAACAGGCCGGTCAGCATCTTCATCGTCGTCGATTTGCCGCAGCCGTTCGAACCGAGAAAGCCGAAGATCTCGCCGCGCCGGATCCGGAAGCTCACGTGATCGACCGCGACGAAGTCGCCGAACCGCATCGTCAGGCCGTGCGCCTCGATCGCGTAGCCGGCCGCGTCGTCCGCCTGCAGCGGCGTCACCTGCACCGGTACGTAGCCGCGCCGCCGCTCGTCCGGCAGCAGCGCGACAAACGCCGATTCCAGCCGGTCGCAGCCGGTGCGCGCCAGCAATTCGGCTGGCGTGCCCGTCGCCAGCACGCGGCCGGCGTCCATCGCGATCAGCCAGTCGAAGCGCTGCGCCTCGTCCATGTAAGCGGTCGCGACCAGCACGCTCATCGACGGGCGGGCCGCGCGGATGCGGCCGATCAGCGCCCAGAACTGCGCGCGGGCGAGCGGATCGACGCCGGTGGTCGGCTCGTCGAGAATCAACAGGTCGGGGTCGTGGATCAGCGCACAGCACAGGCCGAGCTTCTGCTTCATCCCGCCCGACAGCTTGCCGGCCGGACGGTCCAGGAACGGATCGAGGCCGGTGCTGCGCGTCAGGCTGTCGATCCGGCGCCGCCGCTCGGCCGCGTCGTGACCGAACAGGCGCGCGAAGAACTGCAGGTTTTCCTCGACCGACAGCGTCGCGTACAGGTTCTTGCCGAGCCCCTGCGGCATGTAGGCGATCCGGCTGCAGACGCGATCGCGGTGCGCGGCCGACGCCATGTCGCCGCCGAGCGCGATCACGCGTCCTTGCTGGATGGCGCGCGCGCCCGACGCGAGCGCCAGCAGGCTCGACTTGCCGACGCCGTCCGGGCCGATCAGTCCGATCATGCGTCCGGCGGGAATGTCGAGCGTCACGCCGTCGAACGCGCAGGCCGGGCCGTAGCGCAGCGTCACGCCGGACAGGCTGACGACGCTGCCGGTGCCGCTGCCGGAGGCGACCGGCGCCTCCGCGACCTGGCCCGCTTCGTCCTGTGCGGGCGTCACTGCGGCACCTTGACCGCGAGCGTGTCCGGCCAGCTCGCGTGCGGATCGATCTTCAGCCACGCGACGCCCGGCAGCCCGGTCTTGACGAGCCTCAGGTGCCGCTGCAGCAGGTCGCGGTCGATGCGCGCCTTCACGCGGAACATCAGCTTCTGCCGTTCGCTGGCCGTCTCGACCGTCTTCGGCGTGAACTGCGCGGTGCTCGACACGAACGACACGCGCGCCGGGATCACGTACTGCGGCGCGGCGTCGAGCACGATGCGCACGTCGGCGCCGAGCGGCACCTTGCCGACGACGGTCTCCGGCAGGAAGAACGTCATGTAGACGTCGGACAGATCGACGACATTGAGCACCTTGCCGCCGGCCGGCAGCACCTCGCCGGGCTCGGCCACGCGGTACTGCACGCGGCCGGCGCGCGGCGATGCCAGCTGGCTGTCCGAGATGTCGGCCTGCACGCGCGCGACGGTCGCCTGCGCGGCCGTGACGCCCGAACGGGCGGCCACGAGCTGCGCCTTCGTCGCGTCGATCGCGGCCTGGGCCGCTTCGACCTGCGCGCGGGCAGCCCGCACGGTCGCCTCCATGCTGCGCGCGCGGGCGCGGTCGTCGTCCAGCTCCTGCATCGACGATGCGCCTTCGCGCGACAACGTCTCGGAGCGCGCGAGCCGCCGCCGGGCGGCGTCCAGCTCGCTTTCGCGCTGCACGACCGCTGCCTCGGCCGCCGCCTTGTCGCTGCTGCGCTGCGCGACCTGCGCGTCGACGCTCGCGGCCGTGTTCAACGCCTGCTGCTCCTTCGCACGGGCCTCGTCGAGCTGTGCCTGCAGCACGACCACGTCCATGCTCGCAAGCGGCTGGCCGGCCTGAACGAAATCGCCTTCATCGACCAGCATCGCGCTGACGCGTCCCGGGAGCTTGGTCGCCACGTCGATCTCGGTCGCCTCGATGCGGCCATTGCCGCTCACGAGCCCCGCGTCGGCGCGGCCGTCCTGCCAGCGCGTCCAGCCGTAATAAGCGGCACCCAGCGCGATCACGGCCACGCCGAGCCCGATCAGATGTTGGCGTTTTAACGTCTTCATTGCGTATTACCCGAATCGGTCGAATCGTGAGTCGAGGACGCCGGCGCGTCGTTGCCGCCAGCCTGCGCGGTGCCGCCGAGCGCGCCATACAGCGCGTCCGCGGCGGCCGCGCGCGCCTGGCCGAGTTGCGCGCCGAGCGATTCCGCCTGCTGCAGCAGGATCTCCGATTGCGTCAGGTCCAGCCGCGAGATCGCGCCTTCGTCGTAGCGCCGCCGGAAAATCCGCAGCGACTCGCGCCGGCTGCCGATCGTCTCGCGGGTCAGCACGATGCGCTCGTCGAGCGCACAGACGGCCAGATACGCGTCGGCCACCTGCGTGATCAGGCTGAGCGACACCGCCCGGCGGGCCGCGTCGCTCGCCAGATACCGTTCGAGCGCGGCGTCCTTCAGGTTGCGCACGCGGCCCCAGAAGTCGATCTCCCATTGCGTTTCCGCGAGCTGCACATCGTAGAGCTGCCCGATGAACGGCGTCGGCATGAGCAGGCCGCCGGGCGCGCGAAACCGCGCATACGCGGCGCCGGCGTTGATCGACGGCCATTGGTCCGCGCGCCGGATGCCGTACACGGCGCGCGCCTCGTCGACCCGCGCGACGGCCGCCCGCAGATCGCGGTTGTTCGCGAGCGCCTGCGAGATCAGCGTGCGCAGGCGTGCGTCGGTGAAGTACGTGCGCCAATCGGGTAGGGCGACCGCGGGCGCCGCTTCGCCGGCCTTGCCGTCCGGATAGGTCGCCGGAACCGGCTGCGCGGGACGCGCATAGTGCGGTGCGAGCGACAGGCAACCCGACAGCAGTCCGCCGCACGTCAGCGCGGCCGCGACGCACGCGGCCCGCGCAACGGCGGCGCGCGCCCGTGCAGGCGGCGGGTCGGGGAGCGCAACGTGGCGCATGGAATTCCTCGGAATGGGTTGGAATGCTTGCATCGCGCCGCCATCGTGGCGGCGCCCGACAGGAGCAGGCCCACGCATGGCTGATGCGCTTGTCCGTTTGCCGGAACGCGCTCAGTTATATCTGACGATTGCGGTTGCCGCCGTTGATCTGGGTCAGGCGAATGGCAGGGCGTTTCGAGCGTTTCCTCGCTTGACATGCACGCGACTCAGCGCAACCGGAGCCTGCCGGCATGCACGAGGTGCGCCAATGGAAACGCAGCGTGCCGTGCGGGGCGGCACGACGGCAGGACGGGGACGGGACGGCGCGCCGGCGATCGCCGGCGCGAGCCCATCACGTGTTGCGAACCGGCTGCCGCGAAGGCGGCCGGGCGACCGTCACGGCGCGAAGAACACGTCGGTGCGGTTCGCGAGATTGCCCGAGTTGGTCTGGATGAAGAACGGATGGAACGACGACGACGGGCCCGCATCGAGGCCCTGGTAATCGCCGATGAAGAAGCCCTCCGCGTTCGGCGCGATCTTCAGGTCGAACGGCCCGCCGACGCGACGCTCGGCGACGAAGGTCTTGCCGCCGTCGAGCGAGATCTTGCGCCAGAAGTTGGTCGGCAGCGTCGTCGTGTTGCCGGCCAGCAGGGCGCGGAAGTCGTAGTAGGTGACCATCACCGCATTCGCGTTGTCCACGCGCACCGACGGGTTGAACGCCGCACGCCCGGTCGGCGTGTTCACCTGCAGCGGCGCACTCCATGTCGCGCCGCCGTCGGTCGATGTCGACAGCGCGATCTCGTCGTATTTCCCGCCGTTGAAGCGCGAATCCTGCCACACGACGTAGAGCTGGCCGGTCGCGGGATCGATCGCGGGTTCCGGGATGATGTCGCCGGTGCGCACCGGCTCGCCCGTGTTCGGATCGGTCACGCCGACCGTCTGCAAGCCGGCGATGATCTGCGGCTTGGTCCAGGTGTGCCCGTCGTCGGTCGACTTGACGAACGCGACCTTGCCCGCGGCCTTGCTGAACGGCGGCTGGATCAGGTCGAAGAAATCGTAGAGGGTGCCGGTCTTCGGATCGACGACGATCTGGTTGCCGATCGTCTGCTGCCGCGACGGTACGTCGACGATGTTCCTCGCCTTGCTCCAGGTCTTGCCGCCATCGGTCGTCTTCGAGAAGTACGTCGGCCCGCGAAACGCCGCGGTGTGCAGGTTCGCGTACGGATTGCCGTTCGGCAACTGGAGGCGGTCCCACACAGCATACGCGGTGCCGGCCTTCACCGGGTTCGCGGTGACCGACTCCTTGTCGTTGAAGAACTGCGTCGTCGGTTCGTTGTTCTGGATCAGCAGTGCCGGGCTGCTCCACGTCTGGCCGCCATCGGTCGACACCGACGCCGCGACCGCATTGCTGTTGTTCGACTGGTTGAACGAGATCGACACCGAATACGCGGTGCCGTCCGGCCCGATCGACACCCACGGATCCGACGCGCGCTCGTAAGGCAGCCCGCCCGGCGCGCACGCGCTGAACGGCTGCGTCGTCTGCGCCCAGCTGGCGCCGCCGTCGAACGAGTAACCGGCGACCAGGCCGTGCGCGCCACCGTTCGACCAGCGGTCCTGCTGCCAGACGCCGATCATGTTCGACGGGTTGGCTGGGTTCACCGCGAGCCACGGCTCGACCTCGGCGTTCACGTACACGGTGCCGGGGCCGCCGATCGTGCAGGCCGCATACGGGCTCGGGCCCGACACGCGCACGGGGTCCGCGTGCGCGAAGGCCGCGAACGCGAGCACGGCCGCGGCGGCGGTCAGCCGGGTGACAAACGGATGAGGCAGGGTAGTGCGTAGCATGAACTGCTCCTCGTTGACGTGCGGAAGCAGTGGCCGGACAGGCCGCGGCAACGCGCGCCGTCACGCGCCGTCACGCGGCTGCATGCCGCGTGCAGGGCCGCGTACGGAGCGTGAACGCACGGCGAAACGCGCGCAGTGGCATATTGCGCGGGCGCACGTCGTTCAGGTTGCCGCTTCAGCCATCGCATTCCGCCTTCGCTGGGTCCGCCAGCGTATCGGTTAAGACTCCTGTTGATTCTCGTTCCTTTTCGGACCCGCGCGTCATGGCCATCGCGCGGGCGTCCCCAAGTCTTTTCGATCGGACGAATACGTCGAAGCGGTTAGCAATGTAGGCGAACAAAACCCCGAGCAGCAGGCAATTTTTTGTAACTGTGCGAAGTCGGCAAGCGTTGCCGGAACACGCGCCGTCGATCAGAAAATATTGCGGCAAATCGGCGCGAAAAAATGCGGTCTCGCAAGCACAAAAAAATCGAAACGAAAAGCGAATTGAATTCGATTCGCTTCGTGGGCCGATCTCGTAACCGCGTCATTTGCGTGACGCAATCCCGATCGCGTCACGCACGTGGCATCTCCGCACCCGCGACCCGATCACCGCTCGGCCGGAAAACGCGTCTGCAGCGCGCCGAGCCAGCGCGCGACGACGTCCAGTTCTTCATCGGAAAACCCGTCGCACAGCTTCTCGTTCAATGCCCGCAGCAGCACGCGCGCCTTCTTCAGCGCCGCGTGGCCGTCGTCGGTCAGGAACAGCCGCGTGGCGCGCCCGTCGTCCGAATCGTGGTGACGCGTGAGGAGGCCGGCTTTCGCCATCCGGTCCGCGAGGCCCGTCATCGCGGACGGCGCGATCTGCAGCGCCGCGCCGACCTCGCCGATCAAGGCGCCGTCCTGCTTCACGAGATAGAAGAGCACGCCGGCCTGCGCGGCGCTTGCGCGCGCATCGGTCTCGGCCTTGCGGTCGACCCAGCGCTGCACGCGCCGCTGGCCGATGTTCAACAGGAAAAACAGTCGTCGTTCGTCGCTCAAGCTCGCGTCCCGGCTGGCGTGGAAGGGGAAGAAGGGCATGCGTCGCGCGGCCCGTCGAGCGCCTGCGCGAGCCAGTCCGCGACGCCCGGCCACAGCACCGTGCCCGGACGGCTGCGAAAGAAGCCCATGTGCCCGACCGGCCCGCTGCCTGCTGCGCGCGGGTCGATCTGGCGGCGCTCGACCGTCGCATGCGTCAGATAGCTTAACAGCAGGTCGATGGCGACCGGGTTCGCCCACGGGTCGTCGTCGAAGCCGAGCGCGAGAATCGGCAGCCGCTGCGCTGCGAACCGCTCGGCGGCGCCGAGCGTCGGGTCGTCGAAGAAGTAGTGCGGCAGCGTCGTCCAGCCGCTCCATTCGCGGAACACGCCGGCCGGCATGTCCTCGCCGAGCCCGAGCCGGCTGCCCGGCACGTAGCCGAGCAGCGCGGACGTCAGCGGCCCCAGCACGCGCAGGATCAGCCGCACCTTCAGGCGCTCGGCCGCCCGCGCGATCAGCCGCGTGCTGCCCGCATGCGACGCGACGAGCACCGCCGCATGCAGATGGCGCGTTCCCGCGCTCAGGCCGATCGCGTGGCCGCCGACGCTGTGGCCGACCGCGAGCAGCGGCACGCCGGCAAACGCATGACGCGCCCAAGCGGTCGCCGCCTCGACGTCGAGATCGATCCAGTCGCGCATGCGCGCGCGCAGGCGGTTCAGGCGCGTGGGACGCGATGCGTCGATGCCGCGGTAGTTGTAGGTCAGCGCCGCAAAGCCGCGCGCCGTCAGGTAGCGGGCGAAACCCGCATACAGCCGCTCCGGCACGGCGGTCGCCGGATGGATCAGCACCAGCGCGGACGGCTCGGCGTCCGGCAGCCACAGCGTGCCGCGCAGCGGGTAGCTGTCGGCGGCGGAAAACTCGATCGATCGGGAAGTCATGGCGCCCTCGTTTCGACAGGTATTTCACGTGCGAAATATATCGCCGAATGTATTTCGCTCACGAAATATCTATCGAGGAAACGCTCGAATCCATGCGCCCTGGGCAGGCCGCGCATGCATGCGCGGTCACGGCCCGCCATGTCATAAAACGCTCGCATATTTACTTAGCAGAATATTGCGTTTGTCTTATGACGCGGGCAAACGTATCGTCCCCGGTTCAAACCGTCCATTGCGCACCATGCACCCCATACCGCGCGCGACGGGCCACGAGCGGGCGCCGCCATGCGCGGCCGCAGGCCGTTCGACCATCCATCCGGGAGATCACGTTGCTGAGCCGAATCGTCACCGCGCTCGTGCTGGCGCTTGCCGCGCAGCCGGGCATCGCGAAAGACACCGTCACGCTGCGCGTCGGTGAACAGAACTACTTCAATATCCAGGCGTCGATGGAGGCGTCCGGTGTGCTCAAGGACCTGCCTTACACGATCGAGTGGAAGCATTTCCAGGCCGCCGCGCCCGTCGCCGAAAGCCTGAACGGCAATGCGATCGACGTCGGCTTCCTCGGCGATTCCGCGCTGCTGACGCTCGCCGCGCGCGGCGCGCCGGTCAAGGTCGTCGCCGTGTCGCGCCAGAGCCTCGACGGCGTCGCGATTCTCGTGCCGAAAGACTCGCCCGTGCGCAGCGTCGCGGATCTCAAGGGCAAGACGATCGCCGTGTGGCGCGGCGCGTGGAGCCAGCAGCTCGTGCTGCGTGCGCTCGAACACGCGGGGCTGCGCGCCGATGCGGTCAAGTACGCGTACCTGATGCCGATCGACGCGACCAACGCGCTCGCGAACGGCTCGGTCGACGCGGTGTCGCTGTGGGAGCCGTTCGTCAGCACGCTCGCGCTGCGGCAGGGCGCGCGGCCCGTGGTCACCGCGCAGGGGCTGATGCCCGCGCTCAGCTTCATTGCGGCGAACGAGCAGGCCGTCACCGGCAAGCGCGCGGAGATCACCGATTTCCTGCGCCGCGTGGTCGCCGCGCGCCAATGGGTCGACAGCCATCCGCGCGAATACGCGGACCTGTGGGCGAAACGCGCGAAGCTCGAGCCGGACGTCGCATACCGCTGGCTCAACAACGCGCACCAGCGCATCGGCCCGCTCGACGCGGCCGCCGCGAAAGACGCGCAGAACACCGCCGATTTCCTGCACAAGGCCGGCGTGATCCCCGCTCCGTACGACACCGCGAAGCTGCTCGATCGCTCGTATGCGGGCGCATTCGCCGCGCCCGCGCAGACGGCGGCCGCCGCGCAATGACCGCACCGAAGCGCATCGCCGCGCGGCGGTGCGCGCGATACCCGACATCCCCATCTTCGAAGGACATCCCGACATGCCAGTCGACATCATCCGCATGATCACCACGACACCCGGCGCGGAGGTCGACGTGCCCGGCGGCGGCGCTGGTAAGGCGATGCATTGATTTCCGCGATTCATGCGCATATCGCCGAACTGGATCGGCAAGGGGCGGCAGGTGTGAGCCGCGCGACGAGCGGGGACGGGGCAAGCGCTCGGCACGTCGACGGCGGGGCGGACGGATAGCCGAAGCCGCAGCCGGCTTCCGCGCATCGCAGCGGGCCGTTTCGGGCGCCCGCTTTCTTGGTTCAACGCATCCGCCAGCCGCGGAAAGCCTCCCTCAGAACGACGGTAACCCCGCCGGATTCGTCTCCGCACGCGCGACGGCCTCGCTCTGCAATCCCCAGCGCGCAAGCGCCTGTCCGTAGCGTCCGCTGCCGATCAGCGTGTTGGTCGCGAGCGTCAGCGCGGGCGCCAGGCCGCTGCCCCGGCGCGTCGCGATCGCGACGTCCGCGTTCGCCGGCCAGCCGGCATTCACGACACCCACCCGCCGGATCCTGCCGTCGCGCGCGGCCTCGTACGCGAGCGCCGCATTGGGGTTCAGCTCGGCATCGGCCCGCCCCGACAGCAGCGCGACGCGGGCCGCCGCCTCGTCGTCGAAATACACGAGCTCGGTTGCCTTCAGCCCCAGCGCGACGTTGCGGCGGCTCCATTCGAGCAGGATTCGCTCCTGGCTCGTCCCCGCGCCCGTGATGATGCGCAGCCCCGCGACATCCTTCGGCTCCGCGATCTTCGCGATCGGGCTCGCGGTGCGCACGTAGAAGCCGTGCAGCCCGAGCCGGTAGGTCGTGAAATCGTATTTCTCCTTGCGCTTTTCGGTCACGCCGACGTTCGATATCACCGCGTCGTACTTGCCCGAGGTCAGGCCGAGCGGCCAGTCGGCCCATGCGATCGGCACCAGCACGAGCGTGCGCCCGAACGCGTCGGCGACAAGCTGCGCATAGTCGGGATCGGCGCCGACCACGGTGCGCGCGTCCGTCGCATAGGTCGACACGGGCGGCGCGTGCGGCGAGATCGCGACGGTGAACGCGCCGTCGCGCACCCAGCGATAGCCGCTTGCCGCGCGGATCGCGGCCGTATCCAGAGGCGCCCGCACGCGGCCCGCCTGGCGCGGATCCAGATCCGCTGCCGGTGCGGCGGCAAGCGCCGTGCGGAAAAAAGGCAAGGGCAAGCCGGTGGCGGTAGCAAGCGCGGCCGTCAGAAACAGGCGTCGGTCGATCATCGGTTCGGATCTCGCAAGTTGAAAGCCATCGAGCGGGCGCACGCGGCCATCACAGCACCCGCGACAGGAATTCGCGCGTGCGCGGATGCGTCGGCGTGTCGAGCACGACGGCCGGCGGCCCCGCCTCGACGATGCGCCCGCGCTCCATGAACAGCACGTTGTCGGCGACCTCGCGCGCAAAGCCGATCTCGTGCGTGACGATCACGAGCGTCGTGCCGGAACGCGCGAGCTCCTTGATCACGTCGAGCACTTCGTTGACGAGTTCCGGATCGAGCGCCGACGTCGGCTCGTCGAACAGCAGCACCTTCGGCCGCAGCGCGAGCGCGCGTGCAATCGCGACGCGCTGCTGCTGGCCGCCCGATAGCTGGCGCGGAAACACGTCGGCCTTGTCGACGAGCCCGACGCGCGCGAGCAACGTCCGCGCGGTGTGCTCGGCCGCTTCGCGCGTCGCGCCGCCGACGGCGACGGGTGCCTCGATCAGGTTTTCGAGCACGGTCAGGTGCGGGAACAGGTTGAAGTTCTGGAACACCATCCCGACCTCCGTGCGGCGCTTCAGCACGTCGCGCTCCTTCAGCTCGTACAGCACGTCGCCATCGCGCCGGTAGCCGATCAGCTCGCCATCGATGTCGATGAAACCGTCGTCGACGCGCTCGAGGTGATTGATCGTGCGCAGCAGCGTCGACTTGCCGGAGCCCGACGGCCCGACGATCACCGTCACGCTGCCGCGCGGCGCGACGAACGACACGTGGTCGAGCACGCGCTGCGTGCCGAACTGCTTCGAGACCCGATGCACGACCACCTCGCCACCCCGGCGCGGCGCCACCACACTGTCGGACGAGGCCGCCACGGCGTGCGTCACGCGTGCGCTGCGTGCCCCAAGTGCCCCGCGTGCCGATATCCGCCGCCACAGCGCGCCGGCGCGCGCGAGCACGAAGGTGAGGGCGGACGGCGGCGGGTTGCGCAGCGCCCCGCGCGCATAGTGCCGCTCGACCTGCACCTGGATCGCCGACAGCACGGTGAGGATGATCAGATACCAGACGGTCGCGACCATCAGCAGCGGAATCACCTCGAGATTGCGGCGGTAGATCACCTGCACCGTGTAGAACAGCTCCGGCATCGCGAGCACGTACACCATCGACGTGCCCTTGGCGAGCATGATCAGGTCGTTGAACGCGGTCGGCAGGATCGCGCGCATCGCCTGCGGCAGCACGATCCGCATCGTCTGGCGCCCGCGCGGCAGGCCGAGCGCCGCCGCGGCCTCGAGCTGGCCCTGGTCGACCGCGAGGATGCCGCCGCGGATCACTTCGGCGGAGAACGCCGCATGGTGCAGCGTGAGGCCGAGCACGGCCGCGAAGAACGGGCTGATCAGCTCGGTCGTCGCGACGTCGAAAAACGTGATGTCGGTGAACGGCACGCCGAGCCGCACGTGCTCGTACAGGTAGCCGAGATTGTTGAGGATCAGCAGCAGCACGATCAGCGGGATCGAACGGAACAGCCACACGAACGTCCACGCGCTCGCCGCCAGCAGCCGCGACCGCGACAGCCGCGCGAGCGCGACGAACGCGCCGAGCACGAGGCCGAGCAGTGCGCCGAGCACGGTCAGCAGCAGCGTGCGCGCGAGCCCGGACAGCACGGGCGGCGACAGGAACCACTCGGCGAACACCGGCCAGCCCCATTGCGGGTTGCCGAGGATCGAGTGCAGCGCGATCGCGATCAGCACGACCGCGAGCACGGTGCCGGCCGTGGCCGAACGGTGCCGGACCGGCACTACCGCCAAGCGGGTGCCGGCGTCGCGCGCGTCGGTGGAAGAGAGCGGCGGCAGCGCGCCGCCGAGATGGGTGGTGTCGCTCATGTCGATGCAGTTCCTCGAATCGGTCGATACGCCGCGCGGGGCAGCGGAACAGTTGGGCAGCCGTGCAGCGGCGCGGCGCTCAGGCGTGCGCTTCGGCGGCGGCGTCGTGTGCTGCGGGCGCCACGGCATGGCGGCTCGCCTTGCGCGGCAAGCCCAGGTGATCGCGCAGCGTGCTGCCGGCCAAGTCGCGGCGATAGCGGCCGCGCGCTTCGAGCTCGGGAATCACGAGTTCGACGAAATCGTCGACGCCCTGCGCCTGCACCGGAAAGCCGAGGATGAAGCCGTCGGCCGCGCCCGCGTCGATCCAGCGGACGATCTCGTCGGCGACATGCGCGGCCGTGCCGATGAAGGTCGGCCGCGGCGTCGCGGCCGCGAGCGCGGTCTCGCGCAGCGTGAGCCGGTTGCGCTTCGCGTCGGCCTTGATCCGGTCGGTGGTCGAGCGGAAGCTGTTGCGGCCGATGTCGCCGAGTTCGGGAAACGGCGCATCGAGCGGGTATTGCGTGAAATCGTGGTGATCGAAGTAGCGGCCGAGATACGCGAGCGACTCGTCGATCGTCAGCAGGTTGCGGATCGCGTCGTATTTCTCTTCGGCCTCGGCCGCCGTGCGCCCGACGATCGGCCCGATGCCCGGGAAGATCTTCACGTCGTCGGCGCGGCGGCCATGCTCGACCGCGCTCTGCTTCACGCGCTGCGTGAACGCGCGCGTCTCGTCGAGCGACGGCGAATGCGTGAACACGGCATCCGCGTACTTGCCGGCGAGCCCGATCCCCGCATCCGACGAGCCGGCCTGGAAGATCACCGGCTGCCCCTGCGGCGAGCGCTGGATGTTGAGCGGCCCCGCGACGTGGAAGAAACGGCCGTCGTGATCGAGCGTGTGCAGCTTGTCGCGCGCGAAGAACTGGCCGGTCGCGCGGTCGCGCACGAACGCGTCGTCGTCCCAGCTGTCCCACAGCCCCTGCACGACGCTCAGGTATTCGTCGGCGATCTCGTATCTCAGTGCATGCTCCGGATGCGTCTTGCCGAAATTCCTCGCGGTGCCTTCGAGCGGCGTCGTCACGACGTTCCAGCCCGCACGTCCGCCGCTGATCACGTCGAGCGACGCGAGCTGCCGCGCGACCGTGAACGGTTCGCTGTACGACGTCGAGATCGTGCCCGCGAGGCCGATCTTCTTCGTCGCGGCCGCGAGCGCGGACAGCACCGTCAGCGGCTCGAAGCGGTTCAGGAAATGCGGGATCGACTTCTCGTTGATGTAGAGGCCGTCCGCGACGAATGCGAACGCGATGCCGTGGTCCTCCGCCTTGCGCGCGATGCGCGTGATGAAGTCGAGGTTGATGCTGGCGTCCGGCGGGTTGCTCGGATGCCGCCACGCGTTCATGTGGCTGCCAGCGCCTTGCAGCATCAGGCCGAAAGTGATGGATCGTCGGGTCATGGGCGTGTCCTGTGTCCTGCGTGGCATTCAGAGGGAAGGAGGCACAACGGCGGCAGCGGCCACCTGCGCCGGCGCGGCCGGCAGCGCGCCGCCGAGCCATTCGATCGACGCGAGCCGCGCCGCGTAGTCGGTCACCGGCGAATCGATCACGAACTCGTCGACGCCGAGCCGCCGGCTCAGCGCATCGAGCGCGCGGTGCACACGTTCCGGCGTATCGGCGAGCACGGCCGGGCGCAGCTCGTCGATCCGGTAGCCGGTCGCGCCGCTTTGCCGCGCGAATTCGGCGGCCGCCTGCGCGCTGCCGAGATTGAAGCTCTGGCCGCTCGCGAGCTGCAGCTTGAAGATCTTCAGCGGGCCGATCAGCCGTTCGGCCTCGTCGCGCGTCGGTGCGGCCACCGCATACAGCGCGACGAGCGGCCGCGTGCCGCCCGCATCGCGATACGCGTCGAGCGAGCGCTCGAGGTTCGCGTCGTCGCCGTTGAAGTGCCCCGCATGGCAGAAGCGCCAGCCGTGGCGCGCGGCAAGCGCGGCGCTGTCCGGCGAGCCGCCGAGCAGGATCCGCTCCGGCGGCTGTGGCGGCACCGGCAGCGCGACCGCGCCCGCGAGCGGGTGGTCTTCGGCGACGCCCCAGCCGAGGAAGGCGTCGAGCTCCGCGAGCTGCGCGGCGAAATCGGGCTTCTTCGACCGGTCGTGAAACCATTGCAGCGCGCGGGTCGTCAGCGGCAGCCCGCCGGGCGCCTTGCCGATCCCGAGATCGACCCGGCCCGGCGCGAGCGACGCGAGCAGCTTGAACGATTCGGCGACCTTGAACGGGCTGTAGTGCTGCAGCATCACGCCGCCCGAGCCGATCCGCAGGCGCGATGTATGCGCGAGCAGATGCGCGACGACGATCTCGGGCGCGGAACTCGCGAAGCCCGGCGCGCCGTGATGCTCGGCGACCCAGAAGCGGCGGTAGCCGAGCTGTTCCGCGCGCTGCGCGAGCGCGACCGTGAAGCGCAGCGCGTCGGCGGCGTTCGAACCGTCGGCGATCGGGCTCTTGTCCAGCAATGAAAGCGAATAAGACATGGTGTGCGGCGTTCCTGCCTGCGGTATTGATGGAAGGGTGTCGATGGACGGGGATCAACCGCTGCGGCGAATCAGGACTTCGGCAGCCCCGGCGGATTGGTGCGCGCCTCGTCGATCGCCTCGGAACCGAGATTCCAGCGGTCGAGCACCTGCCGGTAGCGGCCGTTCTTGATCACCCCGTTCAGCGCGAGCGTCAGCGGCTCGGCGAGGCCGCTGCCCTTGCGCGTGGTGATCGCGATGTCGGCGGTGCGCGGCCAGCCGCCGCTGATCGCGCCGACGAGCCGCGTCTTGCCCCGTTGTGCGCTCTGGTACGCGAGCACCGAGTTCACGCTGAACACCGCATCGGCGCGGCCCGACTGCACGGCGACGATCCGCATCGCCTGGTCGTCGTAGTACTGCACCTGCACGGGCTTGAGGCCATGCGCGACGTTCTCGCGGTCCCATGCGAGCAGGATCTTTTCCTGGTTGGTGCCGGCGTCGGTCACGACGCGCAGCCCCGCGACGTCCTTCGGCTCGCGGATCGCCGCGATCTTGCTGTCGTTGCGCACGTAGAAGCCGACCTGGTCCTTGCGGTACGTCGAGAAGTCGAACTTCTGCTTGCGCTCCTCGGTGACCGTCACGTTCGAGATCACCGCGTCGACCTTGCCCGATTCGAGCGCGAGCGGCCAGTCGGCCCAGGCGAGCGCGACGATCTTCAGCTTGCGCCCGAGGCTGTCCGCCACGAGCTGGCCGATGTCGGCGTCGAAACCGATGACCGTGCGCGCGTCGGTTGCGTACGAGCTGATCGGCGGCAGGCTCGGTGCAATGCCGATCGTGAACGTGTCGGGCTCGGCGAACCTGAACGCGGCAGGCACCGCGCGCTCGGCCGCCGGGTCCGCGACGCCGCGCGGTCGGCCGCGCTGCTCGGGACTCAGGTCGAACGTCGCGGCGGTCGCGGCGAGCGCCGTGAGGCCGATCAGCGCGGCACTCAGCGTGCGCATGGCGAAAGAAGCGAAAGGGGTGGCTCGTTGCATGAAGGTGTCCTGTCGGTCGGATACGGGAAATACGGGAAAGGGTGTCGAACGTTAAAAGCGCGATGCGCGTTCAGCGGGGCAGCGCCGGCTCGGGCGCCCACAGATCGGCCAGCGTCGCCGTGCGCGACGGCTCGACGAGGTCCTTGCCGAACGGCAAGTGGACATACAGCTCGGGATCGATCGACGGATCGAACAGGCGCGTGTAGCCCGTGTCGTCGTAGAGCGCCCACGCTTCGGGCTGGCGAAAGCCCGTCGTCAGGTAGACGCGGCGATAGCCCAGGTGCGCGGCGCGCGCTTCGAGCGCCTCGACGACGCGCCGTGCGAGCCCCTGGCGGCGCAGGTCGGCGCGCGTCCAGATGCGCTTCAGCTCGGCCGTCTGCGCGTCGTAGCGCTTGAACGCACCGCCGCCGATCGTTTCGCCGTCGCGCAGCAGCAGCACGAACGCGCCTTCCGGCGGCGCGAACCGTTCGGCCGGATAGCGGGCGAGTTCTTCGCGCGCCGCTGCGCGGCTGTCGGGGCGGTACGCGTCGTAGCGCGTTGCGTATTCGTCGATCAGCGCGTCGATCAGCGGCTGGGCGCGGACGTCGAGCGGGTTCGTATCGATGATGCGGTCGGTCATGGCCATGGGCGTCACGAGTGGCGCGCGACGCGGACGTCCAGGTCCGGGCTCAGGCAGACGGCCAGTCCGTTATCGCGGCGCAGTTGTCGATGCAGCAGCGGAGCAGGCCGGGCTTGAAGCGTGGGCTGGCGGCCGCTGCGGTTTCGAACACGTTACTGCCGCGACCGGCAAAGGCGAACGAAGCAATTGCGATATGGATTTCGCTGCGTGCGTCAGAAGGCTTGCACGCGATGTGGGATGTGTTGCGGGTGACGCGGGGTGGGTGACGCGTGATACCAGGGCGCATCCGCGTATCAGGCCGGCGCGGCAGTCGGCTCCGCGAGCTGGAACAGGCAGTCGCCGCGCTGCACCTGCGCCGGAACGCGCTTGCAGACGACTTCACCGTCGCCCTTGAACCGGCACAGCACGGGCTCGCGCAGCGGCGTGTCCGGAAAATGGATCCATGCGGCCGGCTGCCCGGCGCGCACCTGGTCGCCCAGCTCGACGAGCGGCTCATACAGCCCGCGTTCGTACGCATAGACGAAATGACGGTCGCCGTCGACGCGCATGAAACGCGTGACGGTCGGCGGCGCGTCGGGCACGAGCGCGCCATGCAGCAGGCCGATGAAGCCGAGGTAGTGCAGCAGCCCGTGCCGGCCGAGCCGCACCATCGCCGGATCGGCCATCCCTGCGCCGCCGAGTTCCGTGACGATTGAAATCGCGCCTTGCCGGCGCGCGGCCGACGCCGAATGCACGGGGTTCGGCGCATGCAGCAACGCGTTCGGCAGACCGAACGCGACCAGCAGCGCATTGAGCCTTGCGGCTTCGTCGGCGTCGAGCGGATCGATCGCGAGCATGTTGCCGCCGTGATAGAGCAGCGAGCTGCCGCCCGAATGCAGATCGACGAGATATTGCGCGCGCGACAGCAACGCATGCTCGATGTAGTGGGCGATCATCTGCGTCGGCGTGCCGGCCGGGTCGCCGGGAAAGCTGCGATTCAGGTTGCCTTCGTCGAGCGGCGACACGCGCAGGCCCGCATCCGCCGCGGGGAAATTCGCCATCGGCAGCAGGATCAGTTGCCCTGTGACCGTCTCCGGCTCGATCTCGCGAATCAGCTGCGACACGATGATCTGGCCTTCGTATTCGTCACCGTGGTTGCCGGCCATCACGAGCGCAACCGGGCCGTCGCCGTTGCGGATCGACGCGATCGGAATCGGCTGCCAGCCGTACGCGGAGCGGTGCACCGAATGCGGCAGCCGCAGGTAGCCGGCGTGCTTGCCGGGTGCGTCGAGGTCGATTTCGCAGTGGATCGGGTTGCGGCCGTGCAGAGGGGCAGTCATGGTCGGGGACGGATGACGGTCATGGGATGCCCAATCTTATCGGGAAACAGGGACGGCCGGTGACGCGGGCCGGCGACGCGACGCTGGCGACGTGTGCTCCGCGACGTGCAGCCGACGGCCGCGCGCCACGACACTCACCGCCCCGCACGCGCCTGCATCGCCTCGGCCACGGCATCGCGCACGCAAGCTGCCATGCGCTCGGACGCCCGCGTGCGTGCGGCCCGCGCGGGCCGCGCGATCACGAGCGGCTGGGTCACGGTCGATTCCCGGATCGGACATTCGACCACGAGCGGCGAACGCGTCGCCGCCGGGCTCTGCGTGATCAGCAGCGACACGCCGAGCCCGCTCGCCACCATCGCCCGCACGTTCCTGAAGGCGTTCTCGTCATTCCTGCTGTTCCTGCTCGTGTTCTTCACGCCGTGGAGCGCGATCAATCTCGTCGACTACTACTGGGTCACGCGCGAGCGCTACGACGTGCCCGCGCTGTTCGATCCGAACGGCCGCTACGGCCGCTGGAACCTTGCCGGCATGACCGTCTACGTGATCGGCGTGCTCGTGCAGATGCCGTTCGTCGCGACCGGGTTCTACACGGGGCCGTGGGTCGATGCGCTGGGCGGCGTCGACGTATCGTGGATCGTCGGCATCGTCGTGCCGGGCATGCTGTATTACGCGGTGTCACGGCTGTCGCGGTCGAGCGCGCCGGACCGGCTGATCCTGCCCGATCCGCTCGGCGACGCGGAATGAAATCGGTGAGCAAGGCTCGTGTTTCACTCGGCGACGCGGAATGACGTCGGAGAGCCCGGCTCGTGTTTCATCCAGGTAACGCGGGCAGGCGGGCCGGAACCGGCCGTGCCGGCGCCCGCCCGCGCCGCGAAACGAACAGCGGGGAACCGCGGCGCGGGGACGTCAGCGCCCGTCGGTTTCAGCCTCGATACGTCCTTCCTCCCACAGCGCCCAGAAACGGCTGCCCGCGCGATACGGATTCGCGCGGCGCGCGGCGTAGTCCTCGACGCCCTGGCGATACGCGCCGTACAGCGTCAGCGGCGGGTTCGTCACGCATGCCGCTTCGCGCGGATCGGGACGGCGGAAGGAAGTGAGGCGCCTGATCAGCGTCGCGCCGTCGATCACGCTGGCTTCGCTGATCGGCTCGTGACGGCTGATGACTTCGACGGTGTCCATGTTGCGCTCCCCGGGTGTTTTCTTTGTTACCCGTTGAACAGCAATAAGGGTGCCAGCCTGGAATAACCCGCCGATGCGCCGATCGTGCCGCGTTCTGCCGCGAATTGCGTGGCCCGATTCGCTCGATCTGCCCGATGTTACGGAACATGTAACGTGACACGGCCGTCGTCACCCGCGTGCGGCGCATCAAATGTAGCGCGGATGAAACCGGTCAAAGCCGGCCGCGCAACCGAATGCCGGAAACAACGAAGGAAGGAAGGAAGGAAGGAAGAAGCGCTCGCGCGTTCCGCCCGCGCCGCGCTCAACCGGCGGCGGCCGGCGCGACGTTACGGCTGCCGTTCGAATAGAAGCGGTAAATGCCCTTGCCGGACGACTTCGCGTCGTACAGCGCGCTGTCGGCTTGCCGGATCAGGTCCTCGGGCGTTTCGCCTCCACCGCCGAACGCGATCCCGATGCTGATTCCGAGGCTCACCGTTTCGCCGATCGCCAGCCCATACGGCACGGAGATCTGCTCGATGATCTGCTCGGCGAGGGCCGAACAGGCGGCCATCGTCGTGTCGTCGATCGCGACGATGAACTCGTCGCCGCCGATGCGCGCCGCCAGCTCGCCGGGCGGCAGCGTCTTCCTGAGGCGCGCGGCGACCTGGGTCAGCACGTCGTCGCCGGCGTGATGGCCGAAGCGGTCGTTGATCGCCTTGAAGCCGTCGAGGTCGAGATACATGACGGCGAGCGCCATGCCGTGTCGCCGCGCGCGCCTTGCGAGCATGCGTTTCAGTTCCGTGTGGAGTTCGCGCCGGTTCGGCAGGCCCGTCAGCGCATCGTGCCGCGCGAGGTGGCGGATGTGCTTCTCCGCGCGGCGGCGATCGGTGACGTCCTCGACGATGATCACCGCGCTGCCGTCCGGCACCTGGTGACGCGTCATCTCGAGCTGCCGCCCGTCGGCGAGCGTGATCTCGAACGGCACCGGTTCGCGGAACAGCCAGCCGCGGCACTTCGCGGCGAGCTCGCTGTCGTCCGGCTCCGCGGCCAGCCCGGTGCCGAGCGCCGCGACGACGTCCGGAAACGGCGTGTTCAGCATGATCTCGCGCGGCGAGCCGAACAGTTGCGCGGTACGCCGGTTCGCGACGATCACGCGGTTCTCGCCGTCGACCATGCACAGGCCGTGCGGCATGTGCGTGAGTGCGGCGTCGAAGCGCGCGACGAGTTCGGCATTGCGTTGCCGCGTGGCCAGCAGCGCGACCAGCACCTTGTAATGGCGCTCGACGACCGTGCGCATCGCGACGAGGTAGATCGCGACCGGCGGCAGCAGCAGCCATGCGCCGCTGCGCGGGGCGAGCAGCGCGCCGACGCCGATCGGCAGCACGCCGAGCGTGATCTGCGTCATCGCGAGGCGCGGCAGCGCAGCATTGCGCGACCCGATCCCGCCGAACACGCCGCCCGCGACCATCACCGACAGCGTGCCGAGCTCGACGTCGACGGCCTGCAGGCAGCCCATCGTGCCGAGGCCGAGCAGGAAGCATGCAGCGAGCGATACCGGCGCGTAGTGCGTCGCCCAGTATTCGGTGCGCGGGTCGCCGGCATTGCGGTGCACGACGTAGGCGCGCGCAATCGCCAGCCTTGCCGCAAGCAGGCCGAGATCGGCGATCAGCCACAGCAGGCACCAGGTTCGCTGCAGCCGCATCAGCGCGACCGCCGCGACGAAACTGCTCGCGAGGCCCGACAGGAACATCGGCCGGATGTCTTCGAACAGCGTGGAGAGCAGGGACGGGCGCATCGCCGCCGTCACGCGGTGATTGCCGGAAGGAGGGGTGGCGAGAACGGAGTGCAGGAGAGATGCCCTGACTGCCATGATCGATGACCTCGACACGATGACCGCTGGCGGCGCCCGCAGCGGATCGTTGCGGGCGAAACCGGTGGGCCGGATGCGCAAGACATTACCATGAATCATTGCCGACCGGTCGGACGATAAACGCCGCCCCCCGTCTGCATCGCGTTATATGCATTCCAATAAGTAATACATGCGAGAAATGCTATAGCCGCCATACGGCAAACGATGCCAGAATGCGCGCCGCTCCGAAGGCCGCGACGTCCGCTCGCCGTCGCGAGCCGCACCAGGAGGTCCCCCCATGAAAAACCACGGCCTGTCACGGCGAGGTTTTCTGAAAGCCAGCGTGCTGGCGGGCGTCGCAGTCTACGTCGCGCCCCTCGGCAGCCGCGCATTCGCAGCACTCTTCGAAGAAAAACTCCTCACACCGGTCAAATGGGATAGCGTCACCGGCATTCCGCGTTTTCGCATCGACGGCATTGCCAAGGTCACCGGCTCGAAAGTCTTCGCCCGCGACGTGCGCGCCGCGGACATGCCGCACTGGCCGCAACAGCAGTCGCACGCGCTGATCCTGCGCGCGACGCAGGCCGACCGCACTTATGAAGGTTTCGACCTGTCGCTGCTCGGCGACGACCTGCAGCCCGACCGCATCGTCACCGCCGACGACCTCGCGCGCGACGGCGTCGCGTTCCCGACGTTCTACGGCGACGACATGCTGCTGCCCGCCGGCAAGACGCCCGCGTATCTCGGCCATGCGGTCGCGATCCTGATCTATCACGACTTCGCGCGCTTCCGCTTCGCGAAGAACCTGCTGAAGTTCCGCGACGACGTGATCCGCTACGGCGCGGTCACGGGCCCGCTCGAGCGCGACCCGTGGGGCACGTTCCGCTACGTGCGCGTCGGCGGCAAGACCGCGTACGACGACGACGTCTACTCGAGCCTGAAGGACGCGCCGATCTTCCCGAGCATGATGCGCAAGCACCTGCCGGTGTGGCCGGACGGCAAGGAGCACGGCAAGCTCGACGAGCAGGGGATGTTCCATGCGGCGCGCATCGCCGACGAGATCGACCATCCGTCGGCCGACTGGCTCGTGTTCGACCGCGAGTACAACACGCAGTCGGTCGACACGTCGGCGCTCGAACCCGACAACGCGAACTGCTGGTACGACGCCGCGACGCAGTCGCTGCACCTCGTCGTGCCGACCCAGTCGCCGCTCGAAGTCGCGGAAAACGCGGCGGCGATGGTCGCAAAGTGCCGCTTCCCGGTGAAGAAGCTGTTCGTGCATCCGTGCTACACGGTCGGCTACGGGTCGAAGGACCACTGCAACGTGCCGTTCTACGGGCTCGTCTGCGCGCTGTACGCGGACGGCCGGCCGGTGCGTTTCGCGAACGACCGCTTCGAACAGTTCCAGACGTCGCTGAAGCGTCACGCGTTCAGGATGCGTTACCGGATCGCGGTCGACCGCAATACCGGCATGCTGCAATCGTTCAAGGGCGACTTCGAGGCGAACGGCGGCGGCCGCATGAACTTCTCGCCGTCGGTCGCGATGGTCGGCGCGACGGCCGCGCAATCGATCTATTACTTCCCGAAGAGCGATCTCGCGGCGGTCGCAATCGCGTCGCGCGCGATCGACGCCGGCTCCGCGCGCGGCTACGGCACGCTGCAGAGCATGGCCGCAACCGAGATGGCGATCGACGAGATTGCCGCGCAGCTGCAGCTCGACCCGATCGAGTTCCGCCTGAAGAACGCGCTGCGCTCGGGGATGAAGAACACGCAAGGCGCGATTCCCGCCGGCGCGCTGCGCGTCGACGATGTGCTGGAACGCGCGAAGCAGCATCCGCTGTGGACGCGCCGCGCCGCGCGCAAGGCCGAATTCGAGGCCGCGCATCCCGGCCAGCGCTACGGCGTCGGCTTCGCGTGCGTGCAGAAGGATTTCGGCACCGGTGCGGAAGCGTCGTTCGCGAAGGTCGAGTTCGACGAGAACGGCCAGGTCACGCTGCATCACACGGCCGCCGAGATCGGCACCGGGATGTCGACGTCGCAGGCCGTCGCGGTCGCGAAATGGCTTGGCCGCCCGGCGACGGACGTGCGCGTCGCGCTGACCGACTGGCCGGACCTGCCGGTCGAGACGAGCGGCGATCCGTACCTGATGTCGCAGGCCGACCAGGACAAGCTGAGCGCGAACCCGCGCTGGTCGCCGAGCTACGCGTCGCCGTCGAGCGCGACGAACTCCGCGTATTACTTCACGCACAGCACGCGCGAAGCCGCGCGCGCGGTGTTCAGCTACGGGCTGTGGCCGGCGGCGATGTCGATCTGGACGCGCGGCCTCGGCGGCGGCCAGGCTGCGCCGTACACGATCCGCGTCGAGGACGCGCGCTGGGTCGACGGCAAGCTGACGGCCGACGGCCTCGAGCCGCTGACGTTCGAGCAGCTTGCGAAGCAGGCGCATGCGCTCGGCCTGCCGACCGGCGCCGTCGTGCACGTGTTCAACCGCTGGCAGTGGACCGACGCCGAGTTCGAGATCGGCGGCGCCACCGAGCGTCTGCCGATCGACGGGCTGTCGCTGCGGATCGGCGCGCCGAAGACGGGCGACGCGAACGGGCCGGTGCCGGGCACCGCTGCGCCGGCCGGCGCGACCGCGATCCGCGGCACGCTGCCGCCGACCGCGAACGGCTACCGCGTGCTCGACCGCAAGCGCGTGTTCATTCCGCCGACGAGCCGCAACAACGCGGCCGTCACGTACTACACGGCGGTCGGCACGCTCGTCGAGCTGGCCGTCCATGAAGCGACCGGCAAGGTCGAGCTGCTCACGCACCACTCGATCATGGAGTGCGGCAACCAGATCTCGCCGCAGCTCGTGTCGGGCCAGTTGCAGGGCGGCCTCGCAATGGGCATCGGCCACGCGCTGCACGAATACCTGCCGCTGTACGAAGACGGCCCCGGCAACGGCACGTGGAACTTCAACCGCTATACGCTGCCGCGCGCGTCCGACGTCGCCGTGTGGACGCAGACGGGCGAAGTGCTGCCGCCGCTGTCCGAAACCGATCCGCCGAAGGGTGTCGCCGAAGTGGTGATGATCCCGGTCGTCGGCGCGATCGTGAACGGCATCGCGCACGCGATCGGCCATCGTTTCACCGACTTGCCGGTGATCCCGCAAAAGATTCAGGAGGTGCTCGCATGACGACCGCACAGACCGCCACGTCAGCCGCCGCGTCGGCGGCCAGCGCCATCGCTCCGGCCGCCGCCACGCCCACCGGTGGCGCCAGCGCGCCGGTCTCGGCATCCGCCGCCGCACCGGCACCGGCTGCCGCGCCCGTCCAGCGTCCGCTCGTCCGGTTCCAGCCGAAGCCGCTGTCCGTCAGCATCAACGGTAAGTCCGTCGGCCCGATGCAGGTGCCCGAAGGGCTGATGATGATCGAGTTCCTGCACGAGTACGCGGGCCTGACCGGCTCGCGGCTCGGCTGCGGGCAGGGCATCTGCCACGCGTGCGTCGTGATCCTCGACAAGCCCGACGGCACGAGCGAGGAAGTGCGCACCTGCATCACCGGCGCGCACTTCTTCCACGGCCGCGCGATCCGCACGGTCGAAGGCCACGCGAAGCGCAACGATGCCGGCGAAGTGGTCGAGCTGTCGCCGATCCAGCAGAAGTTCCTCGAACATTTCAGCTTCCAGTGCGGCTACTGCACGCCGGGCTTCGTGAACGCGGCCACGGTGCTGATCGAGCGGCTGAAGCGCGAGCCGGTCGCGAAGGCCGACGTCGAACGCACGATCACGGAGGCGCTCGACGCGCACATCTGCCGCTGCACGGGCTACGTGCGCTACTACGAAGCGGTGAAGGACGTCGTGCTGACGACGCCGGGACTCGTGAAGGACGCCGCATGACACGCACATTCGCCCATCGAGTCGCGCGCGCCGTGCGCGTGCCCGCGCTGGCAGCCGCCTGTGCACTGGCACTCGCCGCCTGCGGCGGCCACGACGCGCCGACCACGGCCGCCGCCGCGCCGGCGGCCGACCAGATTGCGCGCGGCCGCTATCTCGTCAAGGCCGCCGACTGCGCGGCGTGCCACACCGCGAAGGACGGCGCGCCGTTCGCCGGCGGCGCGAAGCTCGATTCGCCGTACGGCACGTTCTACGGCTCGAACATCACGCCGGACAAGGATCACGGGATCGGCGGCTGGAGCGCGGACGATTTCTACGCCGCGTTGCACGACGGCAAAGCGCCGGGCAAGCGGCTGTATCCGTCGATGCCGTACACGTCGTACCGGCAGCTCACGCGCGCCGATACGGACGCGATGTACGCGTACCTGATGTCGGTCAAGCCGGTCGCGCAGGAAAACCGTCCGCACGAGCTGAAGTTCCCGTACAACCTGCGGTTCGGCATGGCGATCTGGGATCTGTTCTTCCTGAAGGACAGCCTGGCCGATGCGTCGACCGGACAGTCCGCCGACTGGCAGCGCGGCCGCTATGTCGCGAACGCGCTCGGCCACTGCGCGGAATGCCATACGCCGCGCAGCGTCACGGGCCAGCTCGACGGCGCGAAGCCGTTCGCAGGCGCGGCGCTGGGCCGCGTCGCGGCGCCGGACATCACGCCGGCGGGCCTCGCCGCGCGCGGCTGGACGGGCGCCGACCTGCAGACGTTCTTCAGCGTCGGCATCGCGCCGCAAGGCTCCGCGTTCGGCGAGATGTACCCGGTCGTGCACCTGAGCACGCAGTACCTGACGAAGGACGACCTGCGCGGGCTGTCCGTGTACCTGCTCGGCGACACGCCGCCGGCGCCGCAACCGGTGAAGGCGGTATCGGCCGACGCCGCGCAGCTCGCGGCGGGCCGCTCGGTGTATCTCGCGGTCTGCGCGGGCTGTCATGGACTGAACGGCGACGGCAAGCCGCACGTCGCGGTGCCGATGAACGGCAACTCGACGGTGCGACAGGGCGATCCGCGCAACCTGCTGGTCGCGATGCTCGACGGCATCGACGAGCAGAAGTTCGCCGGCGTCGAAAACATGCAGTCGATGGCGGGCTTTGCGGGAACGTTGAGCGACGACGAACTCGCGCAGCTCGCGAACTACCTGCGTGCGACGTGGGGCGGGCAGCCGGCCAGCGTCACGCCGGCCGACGTGAAGGCGATGCGCTGACGAGGAAAGGGCGGGGCGTCGCGGAACGACGCGCCGGTTTCCGGCGCTGGTGCGCGGCGTCCCGCGTGGCGAAAGCCGAAGGGTCAGTAGCCGCCGCCACCGCCACCACCTCCGCCGCCCCCGCCACCTCCACCCGCACCGCCTCCGCCATAACGGCCGACGGCGTGGTTCTGTGAACCACCGCTGTCCGACATGCATCCTGCGGACAGCAGGAGCGCCAGCGCCGCGACCACGGCTGCGATCAACGTAGTCGATCTCATCTCTACCTCCTATCGATGGGCAGGCGGCCAAGCCGTACCGTTCGGCGAACCGGTGCGGCCGGGCAGCACACGATGCCCGCGAGAACACGAAACGTTCGGCGCGGCCCGCTTATTCCATGTCATGTCGCGCGATCGGCGGATGGCGGTTGGCGTCCGGGTCGAAAGCGGGCAGGAGGGTGTCGCGCGCGGGTTCCGGCTGCATTCGATCAGCGATAGACGAGATCTGCGCGGCGGTTCTGCGCCCACGACGCTTCGTCGTGGCCGGTCGCCACCGGCTTTTCCTTGCCGAAGCTGACGGCTTCGAGCTGCGTCTCCTGCACGCCGAGCGTGACGAGCGCGCTCATGACGGCTTGCGAGCGGCGTTGCCCGAGCGCAAGGTTGTATTCGGACGTGCCGCGCTCGTCGGTATTGCCCTGGATCAGCACGCGCTGCGCAGGGTGGCGGCGCAGGTAATCGGCATGCGCCTGAATCAGCGTCTGGAACTCCGGCTTGATCACGTTGCTGTCGAAATCGAAATACACGCTCCGCTTCGCGATCGGGCTGTTCGGATTGTTGAGCTCGTCAGCTTCCGTCGTGACGACGGCCTGGTTCGCGGCGTTCGGATTCATGCCGGCATTCTCCGGCGTCTTCACCGCGTGGTGGCAACCGCCCAGCAGTGCCAGGACCACGATCACCGCGTATCGGTTCGTTTTGCTCATCGTTCGTCTCCTGCGGTTGACTGCGTTGAAAGCTCGCGTGTGCGCGCCCGCGATCCCCCCGAGGCCCAGGGCCCGACGGGGTCGCGTCAGCAGACAGAAGGGAATTGAAAGATTGTCGCGCCCAGCTCGCTTAGTGCATGAATCCCTGCAGACAGCTTAGGAAAAATGTCACAACGTAACCACTTTCGCCGCATCCGTTGCGCGATTCGTGCTCGCGCGGCAGCACATGGCCGGGCTTCGGTGCAGACCGCGCTCGTATGCGCGAAGCCGGGCAACTCCGCTACGCTTCGCCGTGCTCATCCTGCCCGATCACCAGTTCGGTCGGCGACGCGAGCATGTAGCGCGGCACGTCGAGGTTCTGCGGTGCCGGTTTGTCGCGGAACACGCGCCCCGCGAGATCGTAGGTCGATCCGTGGCACGGACACAGGAAGCCACCGGGCCAGTCGTCCGGCAGGTTCGGCTGCGGCCCCGGCTGGAAGCGCGGAATCGGCGTGCAGCCAAGATGCGTGCAGACGCCGACGACAACGAGAAGGTTGCGATGGTCCGCGCGGGCGCGATATGCGTTCTTGCAGTAGTCCGGCAGCGGCATCGAGAACGGGTGCCGCGTGTCGGGATCGGCGACCATCGGCGCCGCCCTCGTGACGGCCGCGAGCATCGCGCCCGACCGGTTGACGATGAACACGGGCTTGCCGCGCCATGCAGCCGTCATCATGCTGCCCTCGGACAGCCGGCTGATGTCGACCCTGACCGGCGCACCGGCCGCAAGCGCGCCGGCCGGCGGCGACAGCGAATCCGCGAACGGAAACGCGGCTGCGGCGCAGCCGATCCCGCCCGTGACGGTCGTCGCGATAAGCCACCTGCGCCGCATCACGTCGACGGTTTCAGGCGATTGCCCAGGCGGCGATTCAAGCGGTTGCTCGTCCATACGTTCGCTCCGCCAGCGGGATCATCGCGCCACGAGGCCGGTCGCACCGGTTTCGTTCGCGCCACCCGTCACATGTTCCAGATGAACACTTCGTGCACGTGCGACGTCGCCTGCACCTGCACGCTGCGGCGCTGTGTCTGACCGTTGTACGTCGCTGTCACCGAGTACCGCCCGTCGGGCAGTGCCGCGAGCAGGAACGGCCCGTTCGTGACCGTCGACAGCACCTGGCGGCCATGCGAGTCCGTCACGTTCACGGGGATATCTGCAAGATAGTCGTTGTAGCCGCTGCCGGCGCGGCCCGCGAACTCGAGCACCAGCGGATAGCGGCTCATCTGCTGCTTGATCGCGGCAGACTGGTCGCTGCCTATGCCGCCGGACACATAGGTCACCTGACCCGCATGAGCGGGCGGCGGCAGCGACTCATCGTCGGCCGCCCACGCGGACTGAACGCCCAGGCCGAGCGCCACGACCGCGACACCCAGCGTCAATGTCGATAGGGGTTTCATGATTGCCTCCCTCTGTCCTGCGAGATGCGGAACCGGGCATGGGGATACGCGTTGGATTCGCGTCCGCATGCGCGAACATGCATTCACGATGGCGTTGAGCAAGCCGCGCGGCGGCGTGTGCGGCGGGATGTGCGGCCGGGCATCGAAGCGGTAGCGCCGCAAGCGGCGGCGAGAGCAGGGGACGACCCCATGAAAGCGTGCGGCACGCACCGGCTGGCGCGATGCCTGCTACGCGTCGAGTTTGCCGTCAGGAACGATGCCGAAGGCGGTCCGCGACCCGCGCGGGGTTGCCGCGACACGGTACGACACTTCCAGCGTAGGCGCCGAGGATTAAGGCAGGCTTAAGCGCGCACTTATCGGATGAATGCGGCACGGGCCGGCGCATCGCGCCGGAGATGTCGCGCGCCACGGATGGGGGCGGGCAGATACGGCGTTGCGCGGCAAACAGCGGCGGGCGCGCGACGATCGGCCCGCTGCGCAGCCGGCCGCACGACAACGGAACGCCGCGCGGCCGGCTGCCGGCGCCCTGATGCATCGGGCGCCGGGAGACAGGTCAGAAGCGGTGCCGCAACCCCAGCGCGACGACGACCTGGTTGCTGTTGGCCGACGGCGTCAAGGTCCAGACCGTCGCATTGAACGCGGGGTTGCCGTTGCCGCCGCTCACGCTCTGATAGACGCCCTCGACGTACGCGTCCGTGCGCTTCGAGAACGCGTAATCGGCTTGCGCGACCACCTGGTTCCACTTCGGGCGGGTCTGCCCGGTGCGGGAATCGAAGCGGCCCATCGTGTAGGTGTACGCGGCGCCCAGACTCAGTGCGTGCGTGACGAAGTAGCGCCCGTCGATCGTGAAGTTGTCGAAGACCAGCGAGTTGCCCTTCAGCGCGGCAATGCCGCCGCCTTGCAGCACGCCGGTCACGCCGTCGGTCGCGGAGTGCGACCATCCCGCGCCGACCGAATGCGGCCCGAACGCGTAACGTCCGGCAATGGACCAGATCTGCTGGCTGCCGCCCGTGATCGTCGCCGAGCCGTCCACGGTGCTCAGTGCGCCGTCCGGATTCGCTGTGTTCCGGTCCCGGTTGATCTTCAGGTAGCCTGCGCCGAGCTTCAGCGGCCCGTTCGCGTACGAGAGCCCCGCACTCCATGCCGCGTTGTTGCCGAACTGGCCCGCCGTGTTCGAGAAGCCGTACATCGCGCCGAACGTCAGGCCGCGATACGTCGGGCTCGTGTACTTGACCGCGTGGTTGATGCGGATGTTGCGGTTCGAGTCGTCGTTGTCGTACGGATGCACGGCCAGGTTGCCGCCCCAGCCGGGGCCGGAGGCGCCGAGCGGCGTCACGAAATCGAGGATCAGGTCGTACTGGCGGCCGAACGTCAGCGAGCCGGCCGTTGTCGAGCTGACGCCGACCCACGCCTGACGGCCGAACATGTCGACGCCTTTCTGCGACAGTGCGCCGGTCGTGCCCGAGAAACCGTTCTCGAGCGCGAAGATGGCGGCCATCCCGCCGCCGAGATCTTCGCGGCCGCGCAGCCCCCAGCGTGCCGCGTTCAACGCGCCGCTCGTCATCGCAAAGTTGCTGCTGCCCGGCGAACCGGCCCCGTGGGTCCGCTGGTTGTTCGCGTACGTGATCGACGTGTCGATCAGGCCGTACAGCGTGACGCTGCTTTGCGCATTGGCGGCGCCCGCGCCGAAGCCGGTCAGGCACGCGACGACGATCGTCCCCGCGATGCTGCCGGCACGCCGGCCGCAGGCGACGGTGGCGATCGTGGTCAGTCGTTCGGAAAGGGTGTGGTTGCGTGTTTTCTTATATCTGTAGGAATGCATAGATTTTCTTGTCGGTCGATCCGGCCGGGATGCCAGCCTGTCGCGTCGGCGGACAATGAATGGACCGACGGACAGAACCGCGATTATTGGAGATCGCGTGACCGCCGATTAAGGCGCTGCCCAGGAAAGGTCCTCTGCAGGATCGCGCAGAATCGCGCAGAATCGCGCGGGTCGCTCACGCTATCTCGTTCAAGCCGAACGTGCGCGTTTCCGGCTGCGGGAAGAAGTGCGGTACCGGCGCGGCTGACAATGCCGCGCTAGCGGCGCTGCTCGACGCACTAGCGGCCGGGGCCGATGCCCGTCGCGCGCTTGACGCGGATGCGCTCGCGCCGGTATGGCACGTCGAAGCGGCGTTGACCGTCGATGCGCTCGACGATTTCGTCGAACCGTTGCGGCCGCTCAGCGAGCGGCTGACTGGCGTTGACTGGCGCGGGCATGCAACCTGATGAATGCCTTCGTGCGTGCCGGCTCGGTAATCTCCGTCCACTGAAGATGCGCGTACTTCGGATCGTCGCGCAGGCTTGCGAACTTGACGCGATTCTTATCGAACGTCGTGTACGACCACAGAAGCACCGAATCCCTGGAGCAGAATGCCATCCGCAGCGATTCGCGGTTTCCGTGTGAAAGCTCGGTGCGCATGATGCCTCGGCTTATCGTGCGCCAGAGCACGCGGGAGAAAACCGTCCACCGGCCGAAGTTGAGCCAGACGATGTGCGTGGCTCTCGACCAGAGCACGTCACGCACGGCGCTGTAGTTTCCGTCCGCGACCCATCGGTCGCCTGTCGTCGCCGCGAGCACCGCTTGCTCGAACTGTTCGTGCGGAACGGCTGTCCAGTCGGGGCCCCCAGTACAACTGATCGAGTTCGATGTACGGACAACCAGCGGACGCGGCCAGCGCACTCGCGAAGGTGGATTTTCCCGATCCGCTTGTTCCGACGACGACGAAGCGCATGCGTCCCCGCTGAGATCAAGTTGTGACGGCGCGTATTGTGCCTCAGGCGCCGCGTCGCTGTCGGGCGCCTGCACGCCGGCCGCGCTCGCCGCGCGCCGCATCATGGAGACGTGATGAACGGCACTCGCCGGGTTAGAGCGGCGACTCCAGAACAGCCACAGTGACTGGCGGGGCCCGGCAAGGCCCTTATGCAGCGGGGCCGCGCGGGCTTTTCGAATGTCCGTCGTGTTGCCGCTGGCGGTGCTTGACAGTCTATCTACCAGTAGATATAGTTCGATCCATGGAAACGAAGCCGACCGTCCGCGAACAGATTCTCGATCACGCGATCACCTTGATGATGCTGCGTGGGTACAACGGGTTCAGCTATCGCGATCTGTCCGATCTGATAGGCGTGAAAACGTCCAGCATTCACTACTATTTCCCGTCGAAGGACGACCTTGTCCTGGAAGCGGTCGGGGAATACAGCGATGAGGTGCTGGCGGCCATGCGCCTGATCGATCCCGAACTGCCGGCCGACGTGAAGCTCAGCCTGTACACGAAGCTGTTCGGCAAGACGCTCGGCGACGGGAACCAGATCTGTCTGTGCGGCATGCTCGCGGCCGATATCGAATCGTTGCCGGAGAACGTGCGGCAAGCGGTCCGGGCGTTCTTCAAGGCCAACGAGAACTGGCTCGCGGATGTGCTGAAGCAAGGTGCGCAGGAGGGTACGCTGACGTTCAGCGGCAGTCCGGAAAACGCGGCACGCACACTCTATGCGGCGTATCAGGGCAGCGTGCTGGCAAGCCGCCTGTTTCAGACCCGGGCGCGTCTCGAAGATATCGAGGCGGTCTGGAAAGCGGGGCATTGAAAACGTTGGAAGGGCGGCTTGCCGCCTTTTATTTGGACTTTCAGTCTATCTCCTAGTAGATAGACTACGCTGCTTGTGGCGGACGCTTCGGCATCCGCATTTTTTGGGGCAGGGTGTCTACCTACATGTAGATAGATATCCTGCGCCGACCGAAGAGCCCGGCGAGGTGCCGGCCTTATTTGACTGTCGTTGGATTGATCCATTGGAAAAGGAGTCTGTCATGTCGATCGAAAACGTTCTCTACCGTGCTCACGCAAAGGCAACCGGCGGCCGCGACGGCCGTGCCGTGGTGCCCGAGAGCAATCTGGACCTGAAGCTCACGACGCCGCGCGAGTTGGGCGGCGCGGGCGGCGCAGGCGCCAACCCCGAGCAACTGTTTGCCGCCGGCTACAGCGCGTGCTTCATCGGCGCGATGAAGTTCGTCGCTGCACGCGACAAGATCGCGATCCCGGCGGACGCGTCTGTCGAGGGCAGCGTCGGGATCGGCGCGATTCCGAACGGCTTCGGCATTGAGGTGGAACTGAAGATCTCGCTGTCCGGCCTCGATCGCGAGACTGCGCAAACGCTGGTCGACCGCGCGCACATCGTGTGTCCGTATTCGAACGCGACACGCGGCAACATCGACGTCACGCTCACGCTGGTTTGAGGATCTCCGGTCTCTCGCACGCCCATCTATTCAGGAATCCATCATGAAAATCGTCAAGCCCCTGCTGATCGCAGCAGCAGCCGCCACCGTTGCGGCGGCAGCGTCGACCGCATTCGCCGCCGAGCCGGCCACGGCAGTTCATCCCGACGCGGTCACCACGCAGTTCCTCGCGGCGCTCAACAGCCAGAAGGGGCCCGGCCTCGAAACGCTGCCCCCAGCGAAGGCGCGCCAGGTACTTGTCGACGCGCAGAATGGCGCGAAAGTCGACCTGTCCGGCATCGACGTCACGAACCGCACGATCGAGCAGGACGGCATCAGCGTGCCGATTACGATCGTGCGTCCGCAGGGCGTGACGGGCACGCCACCGGTATTCATGTTCTTCCACGGCGGCGGCTGGATTCTTGGCGATTTTCCGACGCATGAACGGCTCGTGCACGACCTCGTCGTCCAGTCGGGCGCGGTCGCCGTGTTCGTCAACTACACGCCGTCGCCGGAAGCGCATTACCCGGTTGCCATCAACCAGGCCTATGCGGCGACGAAATGGGTCGCCGCGCACGGTGCCGAGATCGGCGTCGACGGCAGCCGGCTCGCGGTGGTCGGCAACAGCGTCGGCGGCAACATGGCGGCCGTCGTGTCGCTGATGGCGAAGGACAAGGGCGGGCCGGCAATCCGCTTCCAGGGGCTGCTGTGGCCTGTTACCGATCACAACTTCAACGACGGGTCGTATAACGCTTACCAGAAGGATCATTTCCTGACCCGGCCGATGATGAAGTGGTTCTGGGACGCCTACACGAAGAGCGATACGCAGCGCAACGACATCTACGCGTCGCCGTTGCGTGCGACCGACGCGCAGCTGAAGGGACTGCCGCCGGCGCTAATCCAGGTCGCTCAGTTCGACGTGCTGCGCGATGAAGGTGAGGCATACGGCCGCAAGCTGGATGCGGCGGGGGTCGAAGCGACGACGACACGGTACGACGGCACGATCCATGACTTCGGGTTGCTCAATGCGCTCGCCAACGATCCGCCGACGAAGGCAGCGCTCAAAGCGATGGCCAACGAGCTGGCGACGCGTCTGAAGTAAGGTAAGCGATAGCCGGACGCTCATGCGATGCCGATCGCGTGAGCGTCCGTCAGTCGTTGTCGGCGTGGGGGAGAGCGCAAGGTCGGATTTTCGTCCGAGTCCTACCACCTGCCGTATGGCCAGCCGCGGCAACGATTGCGCATGTCGGCAGACGACACGGGATCCGGTCAGGTCATTGCCTGCTTGCGCTATCTCGAAAAGCATCTATAATTGAGCGCTTACTCACTCTATCTTTCCGCAGATACGCGATGGCACGTCCTTTGAGTCCTGAAAAGCGCAACGCGCTGCTGCTGTCCGCAACGCAGGCCGTTGCCGAGCAAGGCGTGCAGGCGTCCACCGCGAGCATTGCCCGGGGTGCCGGCGTAGCCGAGGGCACCTTGTTCACCTACTTCGAGAGCAAGGACGTGCTGTTCCAGGCGTTGTATCTCCACCTCAAGCGGGGCCTGGCGGAAGTCATGATGCCGGACTTTCCGCACGACGCCGACTACCGGCACCGCATGGAGCACATTTTCCAGCGTTATGTGAGTTGGGGGCTGACCCATTCGGCCGCGCGGCTTGCCGTCGCCCGGCTTTCGGCATCCGGGCAGATCGTGGACGACACCCAGGCGCAGGGCATGGAGCCGTTTCTGGCGGTGTCGCAGATGATGGACGACGCGGTGCGCGATGGTGTGCTTGCGGATGCGCCGATCGCCTTTCTGTTTTCCGTGATCGAGGGCATTGCCGATACTACAATCGACTACGTCGGCAAGCACCCCGATGACGCCGAACGTCACCGGCAGTTGGGATTCCAGGTCGTATGGCGGGCCATTACGGCATAAAAATTTTCTGTTTTTATTGAGTGCGTAGTCACTCATTATTCGCAAGGAGAACGGCGTCATGTCCAGTCAGAAGTGGTTCATTACCGGTGCGTCCGGCGGTCTGGGGCTCGCGCTCACGGAACACGTGTTGACCCAGGGGCATCGAGTGGTTGCAGCGGTGCGTCGTGTCGACGCGATGCAGGTATTGAGGCAGGCCTATCCGGATCAGCTCGAGGTGGAGGCGGTCGATTTGACGAGCCGCGACCAGGTTGGGGCCGTCGCGGCGCGACATGCCGATGTCGACGTCGTCGTCAACAATGCGGGCGGCGCCGTGATCGGCGCGATGGAGGAAATGAGCGAAGCCGACATCCAGCAGCAGATCGGGCTGAATCTGCTGGCGCCGATCGATGTCACGCGCGCGTTCCTCAGTGCGTTCCGCGCAAGAAGGAGCGGCACGCTCATCTATGTCAGCAGCGTCGGCGGACGTGCAGCGTTCCCGAGCGGCTCGCTGTACCACGCGGCGAAGTTCGGTCTCGAAGGCTTTGCCGAGGCTGTAAGCCAGGAAGTGGCCGAGTTCGGCATCAAGACCCTCATCATCGAACCGGGCTCGATCAAGACGGGCTTCGTGGCAAATATCCGCTGGACCCGGCAACTCGACGACTACAACGACAGCGCAGTCGGCAAGCTGCGCCGCTGGATCGAGGAAAACGGCGAAGAGAGTGCTTCGGGCGATCCTGTGAAAATGGCGGACGCCATCTACACGATCAGCCAGATGCCTGAGCCGCCGCTGCGCACCGTCCTCGGCGCGGATGCCTATGCGGTACTGGAAGCCAGCTATACCCGAAGCCTGGCCGCGCTGCAGGCGCAAAAGGCGCTCGCCGAGTCGGTGAGGTTCGAGGGCAAGGCCGGCTTCATGCCCGAGTGAGCATTGCCGGAAGGCCCGGCGGGCAGTTGCGAAAGCGCGGTGCTCGGCTGTCGACGAGCATACGGCAGCAGGGCGGGTGCTCGGAAGCGTGCCGCACGGCAGAAACGAAACGCGCGTCTGATTCATTCGACAGACGCCTGAATTTGCGGGCGATGCTGCATTGTTCGAGGATCACCCGCGCTCTCATGGCACCCATATTGGTGCACGTCAAAGGTAGACGATCATGTCCAAAGTCTGGTTGATTACGGGTGCGTCCCGAGGTCTGGGCCGCTCCATTCTCGAAGCCGCGTTGCAGGATGGTGGCATGGTGCTGGCAACCGCGCGCGACACGGCGCGATTCGCCGAATGGCAGGCGCTCCACGGCGAGCGACTGGCCACGTTCGAACTGGACGTCACGAACGAGCAGCAGGCGAACGCGGCCGTGTCCGAAGCGGTGCGCCGGTTCGGCAGGCTGGACGTGCTGGTCAACAATGCCGGCTACGGCCATATTCAGCCCTTCGAGCATGTGCCGGCAGACGCATTTCGCGCGCAGGTCGAAACCAATCTCTTTGGCGTAGTGAATCTGACTCGTGCGGCGATTCCGGTGATGCGCGCGCAGGGTGGCGGCTACATCTTTCAGGTTTCGTCGGCAGGCGGCCGGATCAGCACCCCGGGTCTGTCGGCCTACCAGGCGGCCAAATGGGCCGTGGGTGGATTCAGCGATGTAATCGCCAAGGAGGTCGCGCCGTTCGGGATCCGGATCTGTACGCTGGAGCCCGGCGGCATGCGCACGGAGTGGGGCCACGAGGCGCGCACGAAGCTGGCAAACCTTCCTCAGGATTACGACGCATCGATGGCCGCCTTCAAGGCGCTGATGGAAACGTACGTCGGCCATGAAGTGGGCGACCCCGAGCGCATCGCGAAGCTGATCGTGGCGCTCACATCGCGTGCAACGGTGCCCGCGCGGCTGGTGCTCGGCTCGGACGCCTGGCAGATCGTCGAAGCCCAGGAGCAGGAGCGTCGCGAGACGATGCAACGCTGGAAGCCGGTCACCGTCGCCGCCGATTTCGGCGCCACCTGGCCCGAATGGCCGTCGGAGTAAGGCCATGCGTATCGTCCTGATCGGCGCAACCGGCATGATTGGCCAGGGGGTATTGCGTGCATGCCTGCAGGCGGCGGACGTCACGGAAGTTATCGTGGTCGTCCGGCATGCGCTGCAGGGGTACGAGGATCCGCGTATCAAGGTCTTCGTTACGCCCGACCTGCTGCGCTTCGAGGCCGCAGACGACATCTTCGAACAGGTCGATGCGTGTTTTTTCTGCGCGGGCGTCTCGTCCTTTGGCATGTCCGAGGCCGCATACCGTGCGGTGACCTACGATCTCACGCTACACGTCGCGCAACAGCTGCTTGCCCGCAACAATCAACGCATGACGATGGTGTATGTGTCCGGCGCCGGCGCGGACAGCAGCGAGCAAGGTACGACCATGTGGGCGCGCGTCCGTGGGCAGACTGAGAACGCGTTGCACCGGATGCCGTTCTGGCAGGTGGCCATTTTCCGGCCGTCGGCGATCATTCCCGAGGACGGCATCCAGTCTCGGACCGCAAGCTATCGGTGGATGTATGCCGTACTCAAGCCTGTTCTGACGTTGGTCCGCAGCGTCTCGCCGGATCACGTGCTGACCACCCGGATCGTCGGCGACGCGATGCTCAACGCCGTGCGTCGGGGCGTGCCGCGATTCATTTTGAATCCGGCCGACATCAACCGACTGGCGTCTGCGCAAGTGTGACTCGGTTGCACGGACAGGCGCGACGGTTGCGCGGCTGCCTGGAGCTTCGGGGAGCGATGTCGCGGAATCCACGGGCCGCGGGCTGTCATCTGCGTGCGAACTGTCTTTGAAGCTCCCGGCGCCGACAACCGGCGGCCGGATAGCTTACCGAGGTCAAAACACGACATTTCTAAGTAGCCAGAACACGACATTTCTAAAAAGCTACTACATAGAT
>NZ_JBSAXC010000020.1:0-101823 GCF_053427725.1 Burkholderia sp. PU8-34 | reverse complement strand
GATTTGGGCGAAGCGCGCGAGTCGATCACCACGCTTCGAAATTTGATGGCCTCTGCCGCTGGCTCTCGAAGGGAAGGGCAACTCTGGCCGCCAGAGGACTGGGCAGATCAGGCGCAATGGACGTCTGGGAGCAGGCGCTTGAAACCGACCGCGCGACAGTTGAACAGATCGCGGCGTCCAAGGGCGTCCACATCCAAGACCTTGCGGAATACATCGACAAGCGGCGGGCGGCCGCCGTGAAGGAGTGTCAGCAGCTCTGCAGTTGAAGTCGGCGTAGCTGATCGCTCATGTCATGGCTCTACGCTCGGGCGATCGGCATTCGGATTTCGTGCAAAGTGGACAGGTCGGTTGCCGCGGGCAAAACAAAAGCCCGCTTGCGGTTGCAGAGCGGGCTTCGATGTTGGTTGCGGGGGTAGGATTTGAACCTACGACCTTCGGGTTATGAGCCCGACGAGCTGCCAGACTGCTCCACCCCGCGGCGCGGATTGTAATAGCAATGCGGCGATGCGTCAAAGTGTGTCAGCGCTCGTTATTCATCCTCGTCCTCAGTTTGAGGATGTACCCGTATTCCAGGTCACCCGTGGGGCCGCAGGCTTAATCCGTTACGACGATCTGCTCATCGTCGGTGTCGTCGATCTGAAATTCACTCACCCGGCACGCACGGACATCGAGTATCAGGCGATTCAGCGCTTCGAGCTTTGCGTCAGTATGGTCGACTGACATTCCTGCAGTCTGGTTGATGGCAGATTGGCGGGCATCGAGCAATAGCTTAAGCGCGTTCGCTCGCCTCATGAAAATGCGATTTTTCACGCCTCACCTCAAATGTGCACGGCGACGACAGCATAACGGTCAAAATCGATGCGGTGATGTACGGGGCATGTGCAACCGCTGCGAGTTCGCCAGTCGATCATGCGAAAAGAATAGGCATTTCCGCGGCGAATCTAATAAATCATTTCTATTCCGCGCATTCCTTGGAGAGCCGCCCGGGGAACTCTTCCGGGTTTTCCGCAGACGGGATCTCGCTCCATGCCGCCTCGCGCTTGTCGACCATCCTCAGGATCCTATTTTTCACGGTTGCTGACGACGAGGCGGGGCGGCGCTCAGCGCAATTCTGCGCTCAGCTTCTCGACGAAGCGCACCCCGCCGTATCCGCGCCGCATGCGCGGAGCTTCGGTTTATTGCCGGCGGCGGAAACACCCGCCTATCCATCCTTCGTGGATGACTTGTTCAAAAGTACTTTGTCGCTTGGACCCAAGCCCTGGGCGAACGATCGCTGTCCGAGGTAGGCGGGTCGGAGTGCAGTCGCCAGGCGACGCTCATCTTGATCGCCCAATCACGTCCCTCGTTGACATTCAGTCCGATACCGGCGCCGGTCAGTGTTCGGGTATTGGAGCTCGCTGTCCACGGCTCCTTATTCACCCGTACGTGGCCGCGGTCGATGAAAGCGGCAACCTGCCAAATGCCCGGAAGCGGCAGGGGGACGAGATAACGCGCTTCGACCGTCGCTAGGTAGCCTTGGTCGCCGGGCGCTTCGCCTTGCGGGTACGCGCGTACACCATTTGCGCCCCCCAGCGAGAACTTTTCCGACGAGTCCAGGTTCTTCGAGGCGAACTGGGCCATAGCGGAGACATACAGGCTGAAGCGGTCTGCGATGCGCTGCAGGCGCAGCCAAGATGTGTTCCACCTCCCGAATCGACCCGCCGTGTGTGCGGAAACATCATCCAGTGCCCGAGTGACGCCGTCCAGACTTAGATTGCCAGTCGTGTAACTCAGTGAAAAGCTATTGATTGCTCCGCCCGCCAGGCTATCCTGCGAGTCGCCACTGAGACCAACGGTCCAGTTATTCAGGCCCTTGTGCAACTCCGTGTCGACAATGCCGATGCGATCCTTGAGCTTCAGGTGATCGTATTGAAGCTGACCATACAGGTTAAAAGTGCGACTGCGAACGAAGGGCTGTTGCAGATAGAGGCTGCCGATCTCGGCATTGCCCGAGGCATCGAGCTGGCTCAGTTTGTTGCCCAGATGATAGTGCATGTCCGATGCAGCAATTCCGACCCGCGTGCCGAAGGCGTTGATAGGTAGTTGATAGGACCCACGCCCATAGACCATGCCTCGTCCGCTGGTGAGTGCCCGGAACGTGGCCTGATCGCCCAGTTGGAAAGGATTGTTAATGTTGATTGTCCCACCGCCGCGGAGCTGGCCACTGTAGCGGTCGCCGTAGGTGTCGACCTCGGCGTCGCCGCTGATGCGCGGGCCGGGGGCGACATCCACCAGCAGGTCCGACGTGCCAACGGTGGCGCCGGGTCTCAATGTAGACTTGACCTCGATGCCCGGCACGTCCGATAGCAGCAGCAGTGACTCCTCGAGGGGGCGGTCACGCACCACCTCGCCGGCGTGCAGACGCGTGAGCGGCGCCAGCGAAGCACCGCCGGCACCAGCGGCGTTGTCCACCTTCACCTCACCAAGCCGTCCTTCGACGACAGCAATTTCGACCACCCCGGCTTTCACGTCCTGAGCAGGCAGGTAAGCACGTGCGAGCAGATAGCCGCGCGTGCGGTAATACCGCGTGATCCGGGCAGCGAGCTCTTGCAGTTGATCCAGGGATAATTCCTTGCCTTCGCCGTCCGCCACCAGGGCGCGCAAGTCGGATTCGGCGAACTGCAGGGCGCCCGTGATTTCGAAGTGAGTGACCGGGATGCGAGCACCACCTTGGGCTTCTCGCACCGGCGGCTCTTGAATTTCGATTTTCGGCGCTTCGCGCTCGGGCAGGCTCGGTGCTGGTCTGTTTTCCTCGAGCAGCCGACCGGCGTCGGGCACTGGCTGGGCGAGAACCGCGGGGGCCAGCAGCAGCATAGTGAGCGGAAAATGCTTGAAGCGATAACCGAGTAATGGCATCAGTTTGTTCCATTAACCGTCACGGCAATACGGGCACCGCCGTGCCGCACCTTATCCGTGCGGCACGGAGCCCCAATGATTGGGGATGCTCGCAAAAACGCACGATAGGGCGCCGTCGTCCGTTTCCACTGCATCATTTATACGGCTAATGAACAATCAAGCTTTAGTGGCATTTGTTCTTATTGGTGCTCACGCACGTGATCGTCAAGGCGGTCGCGTTGCTGCGCGCCTGGACAAAGGCGTAGTTGTTGTGGTTCGCGGTCAAGCCGCTTCCGTTGATCGGATACTGCCCCGCGCTGGACGAAGAAGTGGCGGTCGTGGTCCACACGGCGGTGCCGCTGGTGGCGGACGTGAGCGTCTCGTTGGCGACAAAGCCGGTCACATAACCGCTCAGCGTCGGAATGGCCGAGCCTTGGAGCATGCTGGATTGATTGGCCACGTAAGTTAACGTAGCGGGGGTGATCTTCCCGGCTCCACTGGCGCTCGTCGGCAAAATGTAATTCGCCAGCAGCGTGCCGGCACCCGCGGTGTAGTTCGCGCTGGCGAGGCTGGCCGTGACCGTGGTGGCTTCGTCGACATTCTTGCTGTTATAGCTGCCGATTTTTTGGTTGATCGTGGCCGATTGGCTGCCAACAAATCCACTTAGCACGTAGCGGCCGTTGGTGATGGTGGCGGCCCCGTCGCCGTTATAGACCTTGCTGGTCGTGCCGCTGATGCTGGCCGTCAGGGCTTTGGGATTCACCGTCAGCGTGCCGTTGCCGTAGCTGATTGCGTAGTTGTTCGACACGTAGCCCGTGGGGTTGATGCTGTAGCTGCCCGCGTTCGTCGCCCCCTGGGAACTGCCCCCATAGGTCAGTGTGCCGCCGAGGACGGATGCGGTCTCGCCGTTGACGAAGCCCAGGTAGGTCACGCCGTTGCCACCGCTGTACGCGGTGCCATCGTAGGTCTTGCTAGCGTTGTTAGCGGTAACGGTCAGCAGGGCCTGATTGATCGTGCTGGTGGTGTTGTTCGCATAACTGACCTGGTAATTGCCACCTGAATTGCCGTCATTGACGGTGACGCCATTGACGGTCACCGTCTTGTTGGTACCGGCGTTCTTGTCCGTGAAGGCGAAGCTGCCGCCGGACAGACTGTCTCCCCCGAACAGGGTGCCGGCGGTGACGATGGCCGTGCCGTTGGCACCCGTCGTGCCGTCATAGGTCTTGACGACGTTGTTCGTTGAGAGTGTGAGGAGTGCCGGCGTGATAGTACCGGCCGTGCTTTGTGTCTGGACGGCGTAGTTGCCCCCCCCGTTGCCATCATTGATCGTGTAGCCGGTGACGTTCAGCGTGCTGCCGCCTGTACCCAATACGTTTTTGGAACCGAAGGCCTGCGTGAGTCCAGCGACACTGTCGCTGCCTAGTAGACCGCTTACCGTCGGCGTCGCCGTGGAACTCGTCGTGCCGTTATAGATCCGGTTGTCGGTCGTGGCGGCGATCGTGAGTTGTGCCGGATTGATGGTCAACGTGCCATTGACATAACTGATGTCGTAGGTGGTGGACCACAACCCACTGGGTGAGATCAGGTAACTGCCGGCATTACGGGCGCCCTGAGCGCTGCCCGTGTAACTCAAGGTTCCCGAGAGCGACGCATTGGCATTGGAGAGGGTCACGCCATTGCCACCGGTGTACGAAGTGGTGTCGTAGGTTTTCGTCGCGTTATTGGCCGTGACGGTCAGCGGTACAAGGAACGACTTGAGGAGTGGATACGTATAGCCGTTGTAAATGCGCCAGGTATTGGTGAAATCGAACCCAGCGAAACTGCTCTGCTGCGTCATCTGGGCATCAGTGAGCCCGACGCCGCCGGCGCTCGTTGTTTGGCCTGTCGTCGCGGTGTCCCAGTAGGCATTGCTCACCGTGCCGGTGTAGTCGTTGTATCCCACCAGCCCACCGACGTTCTGCGAATTGGAACCTCCATTGACGCTGCCGGTGGCGTACGCGTTGCTCACGATGCCGCCGTAATTGGCTCCGACCAGCCCGCCGACGTAGGAGGTACCGCTGACGCTGCCGGTGGCATAGGCGTCCCTGACCTGCGTGTTGGAGGTGAAAGTAAACCCAATCAACCCGCCGACGTAAGAAGCGCCGCTGACGCTGCCGGTCGCATAGACATCGGTTACCGCGCCCCAGTTTTCCCCTATCAGCCCGCCGACTCTGATATTGCCGTTGACACTGCCGGTCGCGTAGGAATTGCTCACGGCGCCGGTGCCGTAGTTGAATCCGACGAGCCCCCCGACGTACGAGGTGCCGCTGACGCTGCCGGTCGCATAGGCGTCGCTGACCGTGCCAGGATCGGAGCTCCATCCCACCAACCCGCCAACAGCGGAACCGCCGCTGACACTAGCCGTGGCGTATACCTTGCCCATCGTGCCGCCGTTGACTCCCACCAGCCCGCCAATATCCTCCGAACTGGAACCGCCACTGACGCTGCCGGTGGCATAGGCATTGGTCACCGTGCCTTCGTTGATCCCCAGCAGCCCGCCGACATAGTTCCCCCCGGTGACGACACCATTGGCAATGCCGACGTTCATGACCGTGCCGCTCGAATAACCGAACAGGCCCACGTAGTTTTGGGAAGGACGGTTGATCACCAGATCGTTGACGGCATGCCCGGCGCCGTTAAACGTACCGGAAAAGGGTGTCGTCTGGTCGCCGATCGGGACAAAGCCCGTGGCTACATTCCACATCCCCGACGGTCTGGTCAACTCGCTCATGTCGATATCGCCGGCCAGGGTGTAGCTGGCAGCGGGGTTCATCGCCATGAGTTGCAACTGATGGGCGTTGCTGATGCTTGTGCTGTATTCCGAGCGCAGGAAGGGGCGCGTGTTGCCCGCGCTCATCCACCAGGTGTTGGTGAAGTCGAAGCCGGCGAGGTTTGCCGGCTGCATCATCTGGTCGGTGGTCAGCCCGGTGCCGCCGGCGCTCGTGGTTTGCCCCGTCGTGGTGGTGTCCCAGTAGGCATTGGTAACCGTGCCTCCCGAGTTGTATCCCACCAGCCCGCCGACCGCGGTAGTGCCGCTGACGCTGCCGGTGGCGTAGGCATTGGTCACCGTGCCGGCGTTGGTTCCCGCCAACCCGCCGACACTGGTAGTGCCGCTGACAGGGCCGGTGGCGTAGGCATTGCTCACCGTGCCGACGCTGGTTCCCGCCAGCCCACCGACACTGGTAGTGCCGCTGACGCTGCCGGTGGCGTAGGCGTTGCTCACCGCGCCGTTGCTACCCCCCACCAGCCCGCCGACGCTGGCAGTGCCGCTTACACTGGCGGTGGCGTAGACATTGCTCATGGTGGTGCTGTTGAATCCCACCAGCCCGCCGACACTGGTAGTGCCGCTGACGCTGCCGGTCGCATAGGCATTGCTCACCGTGCCGAAGACGTTGTATCCCACCAGCCCGCCGACGGAGTCATACCCTACGACGGAAGCATTGGCCATGCCCACGTTCGTGACGGTGCCGACGGAGAAGCCGAACAGGCCCACGTAGTATTGGGACGGCCGGTTAATGGTGAGATTGCGCACGACGTGCCCCAAACCGTCGAAGATGCCGGAGAATTCATTCGGGTAGTTGCCCACAGGTGCAAATCCTGCCCCACCGTTCCACGTCGCGGTAGCGCTTGCATCGATGTTGCTGCCCAGCGCATAGTTGCTGGACGGCCCGTTTTGCATACTTTGCAAAGCGTCCAGCGAGTTGATGACGGTATAGCTTCGGCCAGCAATGATCAGACTGGGCGTGAGGCCGGACAGCGTGATGGTGGACCCGTTGTTCAGGGAATACACGCCCCCGAGATTGCCGGTATTCGGCGTGAGCGTCAGCCCTGCTGTGTTACCCGTGGCCGTGATATTGGCATTGACGTTGATATTGCGATAGGCAGAAAGCGTCAGGCCCGTATTGGCGGCCCACGATACCGTATCGTTGACGTTGATGTCACCGTTACCGGCGGTTGCGCCGCTGCTGCTCACAATCGTCACGTTGTTGCTTTGTAGCTGCTGGGAGAGATTCGCTCCCGTCATATCGCCCCCGGAAGCCGCAATCGTGTAGTCGGTGGGGTCGATCAGCCACTGACCGGTCTGACCGTACGGGGCCGCCGTGGTGATGCGTGCGCTGTCGGCCACCTTCAGATGCTCACCGGAGGTCTCGATCGCCCCACCATTCCCGCCGTTGGGAGCCGAGGCGTCTAGGGTGCCGTCGACCGTCACGGTCCCGCCCCCACCCAGCAGCTTGATCGTGCCGCTGTGCGTGTCGATCGTCTGCGCCTCGATCACCCCCTCGTTATTCACCACCGTGTTGAGCAGCGCGTCAGCCGCTTTCGCAGTGAGCAGGACCGTGCCGCCATTGGCCTGAATCAGTTGCTTGTTCTGCGCAAGTGCGCTGACGGCGCCCTGATCGACTTGGAGGTTGAGGAGTTTGTCGCCCGCGAAGTCCAGTGAGATCTGATTGCCTGCGCCGAGCGCCACCGTGCCCAACCTCGCCTGGATCACGCCTTCATTGGAGACGTGCCCGCCGAGCATCGCAACATACCCCCCGTCGGACACGCTCAGGGTTCCCTGGTTGACGACCGTGCCACCGTTGCCCGTAAAGATACGCTTGCCCGCCAGAAAATCCGCATCGCTAAGGTTGAGCGTCGAGGCGAGCAGGCCGCCCACATTAACTTGGGCACCAACGCCAAACAGGATTCCGTTGGGGTTGAGCAGCCATACTTGGCCGTTGGCCGCAAGCCGCCCATAGATCTGACTGGTTTCGGTTCCCAGTACCCGGTTCAGGGCAATGGCTGACGAGTTGGGTTGGACGAACGTCACCGACTCAGTGGCACCGATCCCGAAGGTGTTCCAGTTGATGGACAGGTTCGGCGATGACTGGTTGATCGTCATCGCGGGGCCGCTTTGGGCAATGCTGCCCTGGCCCGCCGACACCTGCCCGCCCGTCGGCAGGCCATGGGCCGTGACGCTAAGCGAGAGGAGCACTGCGGCGCTCAATGCGCGTGCACCTGCCGATTTCGATCGGCCTCGGGCCGTTTCCGAAGCGGGCACATAAGCGTCCTGGTAACCACTCCAAACAAGGCGATACACATGGTTCACGGCTGTTCTCCTTGTTTTGCGATAGATGACAGCGACATTTCAAGCACCCCATGACCTTGAGTACTGTCATAGATGATTTGGTATCCGATTGGATCAGGGCGGTGCGGATATGAAGGTCTGTTTCCCGTCATGTGACCTTGTGCGACGGCGCTGCGTATAGTGTTGGGGTCAAGCAAACCCTGCGCCATGTATTGAAGCTTCAGGATTGGTGGAGCAGAAGCAAGGTGAAAGCTTGCAGGCTGGAAAAATACGTTTCAGAAACGAGACAACCGATTTCGTATCAGACGGTTTTCGCTCGGTCGGCCCGGATCCCGCAACACGATCGGTTCCGGGCAGTGGCCCGTTTGACGCTTAGCGAGCGAATCCGTTGACAAACCAGAGAAGGGGCTAGTGAAGCCTTTCCCGCGCGTCGCAAGCCGCCGGGTCGAAACGCGTGGATGAAAATGTTTCAGAGTTGAACGACTATGATCCGAAGAGCAGTCGCGCGATGGCTCTCACGCCACTGCCTTTTCGATGTTCGTTCATGATGACCGCGCGCTCCTCTGCGCTCAGATGCTTGTACTTCTTCATCGCAACACCCTACCTCAATCTGGGTGTTGCACTTTAAACTAGGGACTAAGCTGCTCGACCTTGCCTTTGGAAAGTCATGTCAGGCTGCGCTATACCCTTGGATTATCTCCATCGTGAGGCGCGTTCGGATGCCCTGCTTTTTCAGAGTGCCGTCTTGGCAAACCGTCCCGGCCTTGCCGATGTAGAGGACTTCTCGTTCTGCATTTCGATGGCCAGAAATAACGTAACGCCGAATTCTTGAGGAACTTGTTCACGAACCACTGCCTCATTGATTGACTCACCTTGAAGCAGACGGAACTCGCCGCACATGAACGCAGTTTCCCGAATTCTTTTCCAATGCGGCATCGAAGCCCGCAATGTTTGGGGAGCCACTGGTGTCAGACGCTTGCAGTCCGCTCCACGTGTCTTCCGCCTGACGGTGCCATTCCACCCCCTTTTTTTCGTTGCAGGCGCGTATAGCGGTCCGCATGCGTTGGAGCGCGTGGGGTGCGGCGTCAAGTGCATTCTCGTTTTTGTGCAGCCCTTGAGCCGAACTAGACTTCGGATGAGTACGTCCGCCGCGCCGGGGAGATGCCATGGAACGCGTGATGAAGAGTTTCCTGCTTGTTGCTGCCGTGCTGGCCGTGATTGGCGGCGCCGTCACTTGTACAGTCCTCTCCGCACCGGCGGCGCACGCTGAGCCGTGCGGCGGCCGAGGGTATTCGCAGAACAGTGACAGTAGCGGCAACTCGCCCTGACCCGAGCAAGCGGCGCGCGTCCGTGCGCTCGCGTGGGGGAAAAGGCGTCGCGCGAGGCCTCGACGACAAACCGTCATCTTCATTCCAGCGCCTTTCGACCGTCCGACTTCTCCCAACCGTCGTCCCCCCGCGATGTCGCCCAGCGCCGATCCTGGCTGCCCGCCGATCCCCGGAACAGCCACGCGGAATGCGCTCAGTTCGCCGCATCGCGGCTGCACGTGCTTCGGTAATCTGCCATTCCAACCAGCCGTACCGAAATGGGTGCGCGGACGGCCCGCCGCGTTTGTCGCGTCGTCGCCGTGCCGCCCGACCTGACGAACGACCCGCCGCGCCTCCCAGCCTTCCATGACGACGCCTGTTCTCGACGATCCTGTCCGTGTTCAACAAGCCGCAGCGCTGTGCCAGAACGGACGCCATGCCGATGCCCTGTCGCTCGTCGCGCCGCTGCTCGACGCGCCGGCATCGCCGGTTCTGGCGCTGCATGTCGCGGCGGTCTGCGCTCGGCCTGAACCGGCTGGCGGATGCGGAAGCATGGTGGCGGCGCGCGCTCGAGGTCGCGCCGGATTTCGACCCATCGTACGACGGTCTCGGCGCGCTGCTCATCGCGCACGGGCGACTGGCCGAGGCCGAGGCCGTATGCCGGCGGCAGCTCGCGTCCGTGCGTCCCGTGCGGGCGCCGCACCATCACCGGCTCGGCAAGGTGCTCGAGGCGCTCGGCCGGCTCGACGACGCCGAGCACGCGTTCGGGCAGGCGCTGCTGGTCGAACCGCGCTACCCGGACGCGCTGATCGATCTCGGCAACGTGCTCCGGTCGCTCGGCCGGCCGGGCGAGGCGGAGCTCGCTTACCGCCTCGCGATCGCGGTCAGCGCGGACCACGGGCTCGCGCACGCGAATCTCGGCGCGATCCTCGTCGACATGCAGCGGCTGCCCGAGGCCGAAGCGGCCAGCCGGCAGGCGGTCGCGCTCTGCCCGGACCATCCCGAGGCGCACTACAACCTCGGGATCGCGCTGCAGAACCAGGATCGCCTGCCCGAGGCGGAGGCCGCCTATCGCGATGCGATCCGCTGCCGTCCCGGCCTCGCGCATGCACACAACAATCTCGGCTGCGTCGTGCGCGCGCTGGGCCGCCACGACGAAGCGATGGCTGCGTTCGCGCAAGCGCTCGCGCTCGCACCGCAACTGGCCGAAGTGCACTACAACTTCGGCGCTTTGCTCGCGCATGTCGGCCGGCAGGACGATGCGGAGCACGCGTACCGGCGGGCGCTCGAATTGCGCGCCGATTACGGCGACGCCCGTTTCGGACTGGCGACGCTGCTGCTCGGCCTGGGACGCTTCGAAGAGGGCTGGCGGCTTTACGAGTCGCGCTACGAGCAGCCCGGGTTCGTCCATCGCAAGACGCGCGAGGTGCTGCGCTGCGCGCAGTGGCAAGGCGAGCCGCTCGCCGGCAAGACGCTGCTCGTCTGGCAGGAGGACGGCCTCGGCGACATGCTGCAGTTCAGCCGTTATTTCGCTGGCTTCTGCGCGCAACGCGCGGCGCGCGTCGTGTTCGCGTGCCAGCCTGCGCTGCACCGGCTGATGGAAACCGTCGACGGCGTCGACGAGGTGCTCGATCACGACGCAGCAGCCGCGCGCGTCGCGGAATTCGATTGCTGGACGAGCCTCTTGAGCGCGCCGCTGCATTTCGGCACGACGGTCGACACGATTCCGCCGCCGGTACGGCTCACGCCGGAGCCAGCCCGGGTCGAGCGTTGGCGCGCGCGGCGCGATTCGCTGCTGAATTCGCGGTGCTCGACGAGCAAGTGGTCGCAGGCGGCGGCATGCGTTGAGCGTCTGCGGCACGGCGCATCTCCGTGTGCGATGACAATTTCCGCTTCGAAAGCGATGTGGCGTCATCCAGCTTGTCAAGCGGGTGGGGCGAGCTTGAGTGGGCGCGCTCGAAACGGGCGAGAGGAGTGGACGCCTCGGCCGAGCGGTCCGCAAGCTATGCCCGACAAAAAAATGCCCGCACGAGGCGGGCATGAGTCGAACGAGCACGCCCTCACTTCGGCGTGTAGTGCTTGTTGTCGGGTTGGGCGCGCAGCGTTGCGGCGCGCCGGGCGGCCTCAGAGACGCGCCATGTGGTGATATTCGCCGACGGCCTGCACGCGGCCCATCGCCGCCTGGTATTCGTCGGTGAGTTGCTGCTGCGCGACGCGGGCGTCGGTGAAGATCCGCGCGTTGCTGGCGTGGACGCGGCGGATCGCGGCGATGCCGGCCGGCGGCTGATCCGTCGAGAGCGACATGACGAGCGGCGAGCGCACCTCGGCCAGACGCGCGGCCTCGGCCCAGTCGGCCATCGCCACCGCGTGTTCGATCGCGTCGGTGAGCACGTTCAGTCGATCGATCAGTTCGGCTTGTTTCATGTCCAGTCCCGTTACGGAGGGTTACTTGTTGGTCGCCATCGCACCTGCGCTGTTCTGGCCGCCGAACAATTGCGTCAGGTACTGCGAATTGTTGTTCATCGTCGCCATCAGCGTGTTGAGCGCGGTGAATTGCGCCTGGTATTGACTCGTTAACTGCGTCGTATAGGTGGCGAGGGTCGATTGTTGCGAGGCGATGCTGGTCAGGTCGGTATTGATCGCGGTCGATTCGGTATCGATGATGCCGCCGGTCTGCGTGAAACTCGTAATGCTGTTGTTCAGTTTAGTGGCGATGCCAGTGGTCGAATTGAACAGTGCGGCGACTGTCGACGGCGAATTTGTCAGCGCGGTGTTCAGCGCGGTGCTGTCCGTGGTCAGCGAGCCATCCGCATTCAACGTGATGCCGATCGAGTTGAGCGAGAGCGTGGAGTTACCGCTCTGGACGCCGCCGCTGATGATGCTCGACAGCGAATTCCGGACCGTGTTGATCATCGAGTCGCCCAGCAGCGGGCCGGCCTGCGACCCTTGCGGCTGACTGGGGTCGAACGACGTGAGCGTACCCATCGTCGTGATCAGCGTGTTGTACAGATTCACGAAGTTGGTGATCGCGGTTGCTTGCGAGGTCGTGTCCTTCGCGATGGTCAGCGTTTGCGAGTTGCCGGTGGTGGTGCCGGACGAAGACGTAGTGCCAAGCGCGGCAGCGGTCAGGTTCAGCGTCACGCCAGAGATCGCGGTGGTAGACGTATTGGTGGAGCTGCTGATCGACGTGCCGTCCACGGTAAAGAGCGCGTCTTGTGCCGCCTGCGTCTGAGTCCATGCGACGTTGCCCGACGATGTGACAGCCGAAGCCGTCATGCTGCCAAGGCTCGATAGCCCCTGATCGTTCTGTACGCCGCTCATCGAAACGCTGATGGCGTTCGAGCCGCCGTTGGTCGGCGTCAGCACGAGCTGCGCGCCCCCTGACGTGGTGACGACTTTTGCCGTCACGCCCGGATTGCCGCTTGCCGAGTTGATTGCCGAGGCGATGCCGCTCAACGTGTTGTTTGTCGAGTCGATTGTGAGGTTCATCGACTGGCCGCCGATCGCTACGGTCATGGTGCCCGTGCCGAGCGCCTGTGTCGGGCTGAGCGTACCCGATGTGAGCGATGGCGAAGAGCTCACGCCGAGACTCGACAGGCCGGTGTCGCTCGTGACGTTGCTTGTGGTGACGTTGATCTTGTTCGAGGCGCCGGTCATAGTCGAGCGCAGCACGAGGTGCGCGCCGTCCGTACCGGTGACGATGGTCGCCGTGACGCCCGGATTATTGGTCGCCGAGTTGATCGCCGACGCAATGCCGCTCAGCGTGTTGTTCGACGAGTCGACGCTGACGCTCATCGACTGGCCGCCGAGTGAGATGTTCAACGTGCCGGTGCCGAGCGCCGTTGTGGCGTTGAATGCGCCGGAGGAAATCGTCTGTGCCTGGGCGATTTGCGAAACGGTGATCGCGTAGCTGCCCGCGACGGCGCCCACGCCGGCGGTGGCGGTGATCCCGCTGCCGCTGCCGGTGGCCGTATAGGATGCCAGCGTCTTGCCGTTCGAGAGATTGGTCAGGGTCGCTTGCAACGCCGACAGTGCTGACTTCAACGTGCCGATCGCGGAGAGCTTCGTGTTGTCACTAGTTTTCTGTGAATTCAATGAGGCTGTCTGACTGGCCGTCTTCGCGTTGACGAGCGCCGTCACCAACGACGAAACATCCATCGATGAATTGCCCGTCGAGCCGCTGATAATCGACTGTGCAGCCTGCTGGAGTGCGGTGTTGGTGCTTGCAGTCGTATTGACGGTGGTTGCGGTGGATGTCGTCGAGACGGTTGACATGGAGAGGCTCCGTGCGTCGGTGAGTCAGTAAGGCCTGGTTTGTTGATTCAGAATGCAGTGCGGGAGGCAATGCCTCCCGTCCAACCAACTATTGCATACGCGCCAAGCAGCACGCACGACGCGTATGTCTTTACTGCGTGAAGCCTTACTGCAGCAGCTTCAGGACCTGCTGCGGCAGCGAGTTGGCTTGCGCCAGCACCGAGATACCAGCCTGTTGCAGCACCTGCGCCTTGCTAAGGTTCGCCGTTTCCTGCGCGAAGTTCGCGTCGGTGATTTGCGATTGCGCTTGAGACAGGTCGGTGGACTGCGCCTGCTGCCCCGCGGCGATCGCCGTGAAGCGGTTTTGCGCGGCACCCAGCGTTGCCTGGATAGTGTTCACAGTGTTCAGCGCATTGTCGATCGATTCGATTGCCTGGTTGGCGCCGGCCGTCGTGCTGATGTTGACGTTCGCGAGCGTGCCCGGATTGTTGTTGGCGTCGACCTGGGCAAATGACGCGAGTGCCGGGCTAGAGGTGGGAACAGCACCAGCCGTCCACGTGAATGTGTCACCGTTGGTGCCGCCCCCGATGTTCGCCTGCGTGATCAGCTTGCCGGCAGTGCCGACGGATCCCACGAGGGTAGTCGCGGCTCCAGAACTGAGTGCGTTCCCGTTTTGATCGAGGAAATTGAGATGCCCCCCAATACCTTCCTGCACAGTGATCGACGTGATCGCACCGGCCGACCCGGGAGGAACCGCCGCACCCGTGCTCGCGTTAAGGCTCAGACCGGTGAGCGTGCCCAATGTCGTCCCGGCTGCGGGAAGAGCGCCCAAAAGCCCGCCACTCGTGGCGGAGATCGCCGCTGCTTGAGCAGTTGAAGACGTCAGCGCCAGCGTATTGCCCGCACCGCCGCCAGGCGCCGTCATGGTGAACAGGCTACCAGCAGTCGTCGTGGTGCCAACGAGCCCGGCCGCCAGCGCGTTGCCGGACTGGTCCGCGAACGTGTACCCGCCTGCGCCGTCCGTCTTCACCGTGATCGACGTGATCGCACCTGCGGTGCCTGCTGCCACGTCGGCGCCAGTTTTGGCGTCAATGCTGATACCCGTGATGGTACCAATGGTCGTGCCGGTGCCAACCGGATAGTTGGCAACGTTGTTCAGTGCGCTGATTGCCGAAACTTGATTCTTGACATCCAGAACGCTGGTACCGGCGGCATTCGTCGTGATGTTCAGTGCGCCGCCTACCCCAGTCGAAGTGCCGAACAGCGCGGCCGAGGCAGCGCTTGTGAGGGCCTGATTGTTCTGGTCCGTATAGGTGAAACCGCCCTTGCCGTCAGAAAGGACATTGATCGACGTGATCTGGTAGCCCTTTGAGGTCTGCGCGTTATAGGTACCGCCCGTCGCCGAGTCCACGTTGACGTTCGCGATCGAGCCAAGGGTGGTACCTGCTCCAACCAGGCCCTTGCCGAGCGCAGTCGACGACACATTCTGCGTCAGGTTCAGGTTCATCGTCTGGCCAACATTCGCGCCGACCTGGAAGCTCACGTTGCCCGCTGAACCATCCAGCACGCTCTTGCCGTTGTACGTCGTTTGCGACGCGATACGGTTCACTTCGGCGATCTGCTGGGCAACTTCCTGCTGTAGCGCTGCCTGGTTGGACGACGTCAAGCCACCATTCGATGCCTGAACGGCCAGCGTACGGATACGTTGCAGGCTCGACGTGATCTGCGCGAGGCCGCTGGTTGCCGTCTGGATCATCGACACGCCGTCGTTCGCGTTAGACACGCCTTGGTTCAGGCCGTTGATTTGCGTTTGCATGCCGGTCGAGATCGCCAGACCTGCTGCATCGTCCGCCGCACTGTTGATGCGCTTGCCCGACGACAGGCGCGTGATGGCTTGCGAAAGAGCGCTTTGCGAGCCGCTGAGGTTCTGCTGCGCGACCAGCGAGTTGATGTTGCTGTTAATTCCGAGCATGGAAAAATCTCCTAAGTAAGCCGAAAGCCCTTAAAAGCCGTATTGGCATCGGCGGAAGCACTCGTTCATTGCTGGCCGCCTCAGAGCAGGATTTCGGCGCCCCAAAACAAAACTTGAGGGCAACGTCGAGATTCGGCCCGATTTTTATGTTTCAGGGACAAATCGCCGCAGCACCCCGCCAGCCGGGGCTCACAGCGCGCCCGACGCGCGATCGCGACGGAAAAGTGGTAAACCGGTAGGCGAACCGATGTTTACCTGCTAAGATGGCGGGCTGAATTGAGATTTCTGTCACGCCCTTGCCGTTCTCGGCATGTCTGCTGGCAGTCAAACGCGGCGCTGCACGCGGCTTGTGAAGCGTAATCGCGGTGCTTTCCGCCTCTCTTTTCCGGCCTCCGAGGCCGTATTTCCGCTCGTTTCGCCTGTTGTGGGGACGCCCGGATGGCCGGTGCGTGGCGCTTGGCCGCTACGTTTTTGACCGTTTAAGCAATTTAGGAACGACATGACGACGATTCTTCTGAAAGAAAACGAGCCGTTCGAAGTGGCGATTCGCCGCTTTCGCCGTGCTATCGAAAAAAATGGCCTGATCGCTGAGCTGCGTGAGCGCCAGTCGTACGAAAAGCCGACCGCTGTTCGCAAGCGCAAGAAGGCAGCTGCTGTGAAGCGCCTGCACAAGCGCCTGCGCAGCCAGATGCTGCCGAAGAAGCTCCACTAAGAGCTTCCCCGGTTCGCCGCGAAACGGCGGAGCGTGCTTCGAAAGAAGCCGCTCCGCCGTTTTGCTTTTGAGGCAGGGATTTAACTTGCCTTGCGCGCCCGCGCCGGCTGCTTGCCGCCCAGCGCCGCGCACGTCGCGTGGCACGGACAGCCGGCTTCGTGGTCGTTCACCATGCCGGTCGCCTGCATCAGTGCATAGCAGATCGTCGAGCCGACGAACTTGCAGCCGTATGCCTTCAGCGCCTTGCTGAGCGCATCGGACTGCTCGGTCGACGCAGGCGCGTCGCGATACGACTGCCACGCGTTCTGGATCGGCACGTGATCGACGAACGACCACAGGAACTGCGCGAGCGAGCCGTGTTCGTCGCGAATTTTCTGCACGGCGCGCGCGTTGGTCACCGCGGCCTCCACCTTCGCGCGGTTGCGCACGATGCCCGGATCCTCCAGCAGCTTCTCGATGCGCTTCGGCGTGAAGCGAGCGACGGCGTCGACGTCGAAATCGGCGAACGCCGCGCGGTAGCCGGCCCGCTTGTTCAGGATCGTCGACCACGACAGCCCGGCCTGCGCGCCTTCGAGGATCAGCATCTCGAACAGGTGGCGATCGTCATGCGACGGCACACCCCATTCCGTATCGTGATAGTGCGCGTCCGCTTCCGTCTTCACCCAGTTGCACCGCTGCGACATCGCTCGCCTCGCTTCCCGTTTCGATTCGATCGCGCCAGCATAGCGGAAGCCCTCGGGGCGGCAAAGCCGGCCGAACGGCAGATGGGCGCGCGGCGCCGATCCGGTTAAGCTTGGCGCCTGTTCGAATCGGCAGGTGAACGCATGACTGAAATACTTTTTGCGATCGGCATCGACGGCGGCGGCACCGGCACCCGCGCGGTGCTGGCGGATCGGCACGGCCGCGAGCTTGCGCAAGGGCGCGGCGGCCCGTCGGGGCTCGGGCTCGGCATCGAGCGCGCGTGGGCATCGATCGGCGTGGCGTGCGCGGACGCGTTCACGCAAGCGGGGCTCGCGCTCGACTGGGCGCATTGCACGCTCGCGTGCGGGCTCGCCGGCGTGAACAATGCGGGATGGCTCGCTGAATTCCGCGCGCAGGCGCCGCTTGCGGCGCTGACGGTCGAAAGCGATGCGTATACGACGGTGGTCGGCGCGCACGGCGGCGCGCCAGGGCTTATCGTCGCGCTCGGCACAGGGAGCATCGCGGCGGCGCTGGATGCGACGGGCGAGTGCCGGATCGCGGGCGGTTTCGGTTTTCCGTCGGGCGACGAGGCGAGCGGCGCGTGGCTCGGCATGCGCGCGCTCGCGTATGCGCAGCAGGCGCTCGACGGGCGCGCGCCGCGCGACGCGTTTGCTGGCGCGCTGCTCGCCGAGATCGGCGCACAGGATCGCGATGCGCTCGTTCAATGGTCGTGCGACGCGAACCAAACGGCCTATGCGCGCCTCGCGCCGCTCGTCTTTGCGCATCGCACACATCCGTACGCGGCTGCGCTGATTGCGCAGGCGGGTGAAGAGATCGGCAAGATGATCGATGCGCTCGATCCGCAGCATGCGCTGCCGGTCGCGCTGTGCGGCGGGCTTGCCGATGCGCTGGCGCCGGCCGTGCCTGCGCGCCACGCCGCACGGCTGCGCGCGCCGCTCGAGGATTCCGCGCACGGCGCGCTCAGGCTGGCGCTGGAGGCGGTCGGGCAGCGTTGATCGAATCGGACGTGGCGCCGTCGGGGCGCGTCGGTTCGCGGGTGTTGCCGTGTTCCGGTAGAAGCACTTCACCCGAGGCCCCACCCCCGAACCTGACAACCGCCCGACACGCCCCAACGCGCGACGCTAAAATACCGGTTCCGCAGAGCCATCCGCGCCCATCCCGCCCCATGTACAAAGTCATCGCCACCGATCTCGACGGCACGCTGCTGAACAGCGATCACCAGCTCGACCCGTTCACGATCGAGACCGTCCGCCGTCTCGACCGTGACGGCCTGCAGTTCGTCATCGCGACGGGGCGCCACTATGCGGACGTCGCAGGCATCCGCGACGTGCTCGGCATCCGTCCGTACCTGATCACGTCGAACGGCGCGCGCGTGCATGCGCCCGACGACACGACGATCCATGCGCAGGACATCGATCCCGCGATCGTCCGCCGTCTCGTGCAACCGGAAGTCGCGGGCACGCACGGCCGCGTGATCGTGAACCTGTTCGCCGACCGGCACTGGCTGATCGACCGCGATGCGCCGCACCTGCTCGAGTTCCACCAGGATTCGGGCTTCCGCTACGACGTGATCGACATGGCCGCGCACACCGGAGCCGACATTGCGAAGGTGCTGTACATCGGCGATCCGGCGGACCTGGCGGGGGTGTCCGAACGGTTGCATGCGCAATTTGGCGACCAGCTGTACGTCACGTACTCGCTGCCCGATTGCCTGGAGGTGATGGCCGCGAATGTGTCGAAGGGCCGCGCGCTGCGTGCGGTGCTCGGGCGGCTCGGCGTCGTGACCGGCCACTGCATCGCGTTCGGCGACAACATGAACGACATCGACCTGCTCGAAACCGCCGGCCACGCGTTCATGATGAGCAACGCGAATCCGGACCTGATTGCCCGCCTGCCGCACATCCCGCGGATCGGCAACAACTTCGACGCCGGCGTTGCCCGGCACCTGCGCACGCTGTTCGCGCTGGACGGCGCCGCCGCGCACTGAATGAAAAACGGGCGCCGACGGCGCCCGTTGAAACTGCCTGCCTCGCTTTTGTTCGACAGCGTGAGGCTCGCTGCTCCTGCTCGCTTGACCCCGTTGCGTTTTTATTCGCTTGTGCGAGCGGATGCCGACGGCAGCAGATCGAGCGCGTTGTCGCGCCCTGCGACCAGCGGATAGATGACCCCGGCGATGATCGCGCCGACGATCGGCGCGACCCAGAACAGCCAGAGCTGCCCGATCGCCTCGCCGCCGACGAACAGCGCGGGGCCTGTCGAGCGGGCCGGGTTCACCGACGTGTTGGTGACCGGGATCGAAATCAGGTGGATCAGCGTCAGGCACAGGCCGATCGCGATCGGCGCGAAGCCGGCCGGCGCGCGCTTGTCGGTCGCGCCGAGGATCACGAACAGGAAGAACGCGGTCATCACGACTTCGCAGATGAACGCCGCGCCGAGCGCGTAGTGGCCGGGCGAGCGCTCGCCGAAGCCGTTCGTCGCGAAGCCGCTGCCGACGACGTCGAAACCGGGCTTGCCGGTCGCGATCAGATACAGCACGAACGCGCCGATCGTCGCACCGACGACTTGCGCGACGATATACGGCAAGAGGTCGCGCGCCGGGAAGCGGCCGGCGACCGTCAGGCCGACGCTTACCGCCGGATTCAGATGGCAGCCCGAAATATGGCCGATCGCAAAGGCCATCGTCAGCACGGTCAGGCCGAACGCGAGCGCCACGCCGGCAAAGCCGATGCCGAGGCCCGGAAAGGCCGCCGCCAGCACGGCGCTGCCGCATCCGCCGAGCACCAGCCAGAACGTGCCGAATACCTCGGCCGCAAGCCGCTGAGAAAGGTTCATGACGCGATCCCGCAGGATGTGAAGTGGGGGAGCGGCGGACGGTTCATGATTTAAACCGCCCCCGAATTGGTCTGGATTATAGGAAATGAATCAGGGGTGCGAGGGTCAACGATTGTTAAATCTCAATGGCGGCCGAACGGCTTTTATTAGAATAAGTCCGCATTCACGATATTGCCGGTTCAGTTAAAAATACGATCATTAATTTCAACAGGTACGGTGGCAGTGCGGATTGCGTAACGGATGCTTTGTGTCTAGGCTGGAATTGCCAGGGCCGCATCATGAAACAGGGAGCCGAAAATGTCTCAATACGCGAAACTCAAGGCGCAGATCGCCGATTTGCAGGCCCAGGCTGAAGACGTACGTCGTCAGGAAGTCGAAGCCGTGATCGCGGATGTCCAGCGAATGATTGCCGAATACGGGCTGACTGCCCAGGATCTGGGCTTCGCCGAGCGCGCCCGGCGGGGCCGTCCGCCGAAAAAGGCGCCGCTGCCGGCGAAATACCGCGACCCGAAGACGGGCGCCACGTGGAGTGGCCGCGGCAAGCCGCCGAATTGGATCGTCGGCAAAAACCGCGACCGCTTTGTGATCGAATAAACGTTTGGCCAAATGCGAAAGAGCCGCATCGGCGATGCGGCTCTTTCGTATTGCACGCCGATTTCGGCATGCTTTCGGCGGGCAATTCGCAGCCCGATTTCGGGCGAATTTCCGGCGTCAGCCGCCTGCGACCCGGCGCAATACCGGCTGTTTCGTCGCCGCGCAAAGGTTTTCGTAAGTCTCGACATAGCGCCGCGCCATCGCCTTCGCGCTGAATCGGGTATCGAAACGCGCGCGGATCGCGTCGCGCGACAGGCTGTCGATCCGGTGCAGTGCGCCGACCGCGCCCTGAATGTCCTCGACGATGAAGCCCGTCACGCCGTCCTCGATCACTTCCGGCACCGAACCGCGGTTGAAGGCGACGACCGGCGTGCCGCACGCCATCGACTCGATCATCACGAGGCCGAACGGCTCCGGCCAGTCGATCGGGAACAGCAGCGCCTTCGCGCCGGACAGGAACGCAGGCTTTTGCGCCTCGTTGATCTCGCCGATGAATTCGACGTGCGCCTCGCCGAGCAGCGGCTCGATCACTTCCTTGAAATAGTCGGCGTCGGCCTTGTCGACCTTCGCGGCAATCTTGAGCGGCAGCCCGCTTTGCGCGGCGATCCGGATCGCGGTGTCAACGCGCTTTTCCGGGCAGATGCGGCCGAGGAAGGCAAGGTATTCGGGCTTCACGCCCGGTTGCGGCGTGAGCAGCGTGTCGGGCAGCCCGTGATACACGGTGCCGGCCCACGCGGCCTGCGGCAGCGGCTTGCGCTGCGAATTGGAGATCGACACGACGGGCGCGTCGGGGAACGCGTCGAACACCGGCTGCAGCTCGGGCAGGTCGAGCCGCCCGTGCAGCGTCGTCACGTACGGCGTGTCGAGGCGCGACATCAGCGGGAACGGCAGGTAGTCGAGGTGAAAGTGCAGCACGTCGTATTCGTGCGCGACGCGCGCCACCTGCTCGAGCAGGCGCATATGGGGCGCCATCGTATCGCGGATCGACGGATCGAGCCGCAGCGCGCGCGGCCAGGCCGCCTCGAGGCGGGCGGACGTGACGGAGTCGCCGCTGGCGAACAGCGTGACGTCGTGGCCGAGATCCACCAGCGCTTCGGTCAGGTAGGACACGACACGCTCGGTGCCGCCGTAGAGTTTTGGCGGGACGGCTTCGTAAAGGGGCGCGATCTGGGCAATACGCATTGGGCGATCTCCTTTGCTTGGGTGGCGGAACTCGCCGAAGCACGCGTGTGGCGGTGCGTGGCCGGGCATCGGGCGGGGTGCCGGGCGCCGGACGGCAAGCTGCGGGGCGGCCGGCACGCGTCGCGCCGTCGCCCATTGGAGTCCATTATCGGGATCGGCCTGCAGGGTTCGAGTGTTTTTTCAAACACTTATAGCTTGTTACAGGATGAAATACGCGAAAACCCCGATAAAAAGGGTGTGGACACAAAATATTGGTTAACCACGACAATTGTTGCGCGCGCGTGAAAAACCTCTATAATTTTTACCGATTCGCCCGCCAGCGGCCCCGTCCGTCGGCCTTCTGCGACTTCCGGTCACATCTCTTTCCGCTCCCCCGCCTTTCAAATTGCCTTGTCGGAAAAATTCCTACACGGTTTACAGACAAATCCTGCAAGGTGCGCGCCATTTCGCTGATACCGGCGTTTAACCCGTTTGGCCAAAATTCGCTGTAAGACTATAAACGTGCCGATTTCGCGCCACGAGCCGCCTGATCGAGCAAACGTTGTCATAACACGAATGGCCAAAGTTCTAAACGGGGTAATCATGAGCGCTACAAGCGAAATGCTCAGTGAGATCAATGAGGTGAACCTGTCGTACCTCCTGCTTGCCCAGCGGCTGCTGCGCGAGGACAAGGCGATGGGCATGTTCCGCATGGGAATTTCCGAGGAACTGGCCGACGTGCTCGGCAACCTGACGCTCGCGCAGACCGTGAAGCTCGCAGCGTCGAACCAGATGCTGTGCCGCTTCCGTTTCGACGATCACGTGCTGCTGTCGTCGCTTGCCGACAAGGGCCGCAGCGCCGTCGTCGCGCAAGCCCATTCCGCGATCCTGATGGCCGGCCAGCCGGTCGAAAGCGTCCGCTGACAGTCCCGCCCTGCGTTCATCCCGGCGCGCATGCGCCGGGTGACGCGCGCGTGGACGACTCCCATACGAAGCAACGAGAAGCGAACAGCTATCACTATGGCAATCAAAAGCGTCGTGGTCGAGGTGAAGGAAATCACGCTCGCCATCGAACTGATCGAACTGGGCGCCCGGCTGCAGCTGCTGGAGGCGGAGACGAGCCTGTCGCGGGACCGTCTGATCAAGCTGTACAAGGAACTGAAGGGGGCCTCGCCGCCGAAGGGGATGCTGCCGTTCTCGACCGACTGGTTCATGACGTGGCAGCCGAACATCCACTCGTCGCTGTTCTACAACATCTACCGGTTCATGCAGGACCACGGCCGCTGCGAGCCGATCCAGGCGATCGTGAAGGCGTACCGGCTCTACCTGGAGCACGTGAACCTGTCCGGCGACGAGGCGGCGCTGAGCCTCACGCGCGCGTGGACGCTCGTGCGCTTCTTCGATTCGGGGATGCTGCAACTGACGTCGTGCACGCGCTGCGGCGGCCATTTCGTCGCGCATGCGCATGATCCGCATCAAGGTTTCGTGTGCGGCCTGTGCCAGCCGCCGTCGCGCGCCGGCAAGACCCGCAAGGCCGCCGCGGCACTGGCCGGACGGGCCGCGCTCGCCGCCTGAGCCCCGTCGGGCGGGGTTCGGAAGGCCGGAAACCGGCGCCGCCGGGCGCGCGTCATCCGCCGCGGATTGCTGGTAAACACGGCCCGCACGCCGCCGCACGGCTGCCAAAGTTTTCCTGACGACTGCCGTAAACCACTTAACGGCGGCCTCCCCGCCGGTCATTCGTGAGGGACAGGCAGTGCTGATTTTCGTGGGAACACTCGTGACGCTGTTGTCGGTCTTCGGCGGCTATGCGCTGGCGGGCGGACATCTGGGCGCATTGATCCAGCCGGTCGAGATCCTGATGATCGCGGGCGCCGGCGTGGGCGCGTTCATCCTCGGCAACGGCATCAAGACCATCAAGGCGACGCTGCGGGTCCTGCCGACGCTCTTCAAGGGTTCGAAATACACGAAGGACGTCTACATGGAGCTGATGGGGCTCCTGTACGTGCTGCTCGCGAAGGCGCGCAAGGAAGGCACGCTGACGCTCGAGGCCGACATCGACGATCCGGACAAGAGCCCGATCTTCACGCAGTATCCGAAGATTCTCGCGGACCGCCACATCGTCGAATTCCTGACCGATTACCTGCGGCTGATGGTCGGCGGCAACATGAACGCGTTCGAGATCGAAAGCCTGATGGACGAGGAGATCGAGACGCACCACGCGGAAGGCGAAGGCCCCGCGAACGCGCTGATGCGGGTCGGCGACGCGATGCCGGCGTTCGGGATCGTCGCGGCCGTGATGGGCGTCGTGCACACGATGGCGTCCGCCGACAAGCCGCCCGCGGTGCTCGGCGCGATGATCGCGCAGGCGCTCGTCGGCACGTTCCTCGGCATCCTGCTGTCGTACGGGCTGATCGGGCCGCTCGCGAGCCTCGCGGAGCAGCGCGTCGCCGAGTCGACGAAGATGTTCCAGTGCATCAAGGTGACGATCCTCGCGAGCCTGAACGGCTACGCGCCCGCGATCGCGGTCGAGTTCGGCCGCAAGGTGCTGTACTCGACCGAGCGTCCGTCGTTCTCGGAGCTCGAAGAGCACGTGCGCCGCGTGAAGGCGAAGTGACGCGGAGCGCCCGATGAGCAAGAGCAAGGATCGCGCGATCGTCGTCAAACGGGTCGCCCCGCAGAAGAAGGGGCACCACGGCGGTGCATGGAAGCTCGCGTACGCGGACTTCATGACGGCAATGATGGCGTTCTTCCTGCTGATGTGGCTGCTGAGCGCCGTGACGCCCGTGCAGCTGAAGGGGATCGCCGATTACTTCAACACGCCGCTCCAGGCGGCGCTGTTCGGCAATGGCGACCGCAGCGCGCAGGACTCCAGCATCGTCAACGGCGGCGGGCGCGACATCTCGAGCATCGACACCGGCACGACGCGCCGCACCGACGGCTCGACGAGCCTCGCGGACCATGTCGCGAAGAAGAACGACGAGGACGCGCAGGCGCAGGCGCAAGGCGCGATCGAGCGCCGCGAGCAGGCGCGCCTGCACGACCTGCAGATCAAGCTGATGGCCGCGATCGAGGCGAACCCGACGCTGCGCCAGTTCAAGCAGCAGATCCGCATCGACTCGACGCTGATGGGGCTGCGCATCGAGATCGTCGATACCCAGAAGCGGCCGATGTTCGCGATGTCGAGCGACCATGTCGAGCCGTACATGCGCGACATCCTGCGCGAGATCGGCAAGACGCTGAACGACGTGCCGAACCGGATCATCGTGCAGGGCCACACCGACGCGGTGCCGTACGCGGGCGGCGAAGGCGGCTACAGCAACTGGGAGCTGTCGGCCGACCGCGCGAACGCGTCGCGCCGCGAGCTGATCGCGGGCGGCATGGACGAGGCGAAAGTGCTGCGCGTGCTCGGCCTCGCGTCGACGCAGAACCTGAACAAGGCCGACCCGCTCGATCCGGAGAACCGCCGGATCAGCGTGATCGTGCTGAACCGCAAATCCGAAGAGGCGCTGATGCGCGACGACGCGACGACAACCACGCTGTCGGCCGATGCCGCGGGCTCGAAGCAGCTGGTGCAGCAGCTCGCCGGCGCGCAGCCGGCCGCGCACCCGGCGCCCGCCGCGCCCGCGACGGTGTCAGCGCCGATGTCCGCGACGGCGCCCGCGCCGGCATCGGTGCCCCGACCCTGACGTTTCCGAGACACACATGATCCGAACCATTCTCGCCATCGACGATTCCGCGACCATGCGCGCGCTGCTGCAGGCGACGCTCGCGCAAGCCGGCTACGACGTGACGGTGGCGCCGGACGGCGAAGCCGGCTTCGACCTGGCGGCCACCACGGCGTACGACCTCGTGCTGACCGACCAGAACATGCCGAAGAAGAGCGGGCTCGAGGTGATCGCCGCGCTGCGCGCGCTGTCCGCGTATGCGGACACGCCGATCCTCGTGCTGACGACCGAGGGCAGCGACGCCTTCAAGGCCGCCGCGCGCGATGCGGGCGCGACCGGCTGGATCGAGAAGCCGATCGACCCGGCGGTGCTGCTCGAGCTGGTCGCGACGCTGTCCGCGCCGGCCGAATCCTGACATGAAACAGCCCCCACGCTCACTTCGTTCGCTGCTCCCCATGGGGGCGCGTCAGTACGCCTGGGGCGCCCCGGCGCGTACCGACAACGCGACGACCTTATCCGGTGACCCGGCATGACTCTCGACATCACTCAGTTCTACCAGACGTTTTTCGACGAGGCGGACGAGCTGCTCGCGCAGATGGAGCAGTTGCTGCTGAACCTTGACGTTGACGCGCCCGATCCCGAGGACCTGGCCGCGATTTTCCGCGCCGCGCATTCGATCAAGGGCGGCGCCGCGACGTTCGGCTTCTCGGCGCTCACCGATACGACCCACATCCTCGAATCGCTGCTCGACCGCGCGCGCAACCATGAGCTGACGCTGACGAAGGAGATGGTCGACGCGTTCCTGGAAACCAAGGACGTGCTGTCCGACCAGCTCGCCGACTATCGTGCGAGCGCGGAGCCCGACGCGGCGGCAGCCGCGGCGATCTGCGCGAAGCTCGAGCGGCTGAAGGCCGCGAGCGGTGCGCCGGCCGCCGTTGCGCCCGCACCCGCCGCAGCCGTCGCACCGGCCGCAAGCACGCCGGCGAGCGTCCCGGCCGCCGCACCGGCCGCCGCACCGGCCATCGCACCGGCCATCGCACCGGCCGATCCGTGCGTGCCCGATCACGTCGTCGAGCAGGCGGTCGAGGCCGCGCATCCGGCCGCCGCGCCGTCCGCCGCCGCCGGCCCGCACCTGAAGATCACGCTGACCGGCGTCGACGCGAAGGACCAGGCGCTTCTCACCGAGGAACTCGGCAACCTCGGCCGGATCATCGGCCGTGAGGACGCGGGCGGCGCGCTGACGCTGTGGCTCGACTCCGATGTGCCGTCCGACGACATCGTCGCGGTGTGCTGCTTCGTGATCGACGAAAGCCAGATCGCGGTCGGCCACGGTACCGCACCGGCCGCGCCCGCCGCGCAGGCGGACGCTGACACGGCCCGGGCGGTCCAGGCGGCCGACGTTGCCCCATCCGCGGCCGAGCAGCCGGCTGCACAGTCCGCCGTGCCGCCGTCCGCCGCACCTTCGCCGGCTGCGCAAGCGGCTGTTCAGGCGGCTGCACCGCAGCCTGCCGCCGCCGCACCGGATTTTCACCCGGCCGCAGCAGCAGGCCAGCCGGCCTCCGCGTCGCATGAACATCCTGCACCCCACGCGCACCACGACGACAAGCGCGCGCGCCCGGCGGCGGCCGCCTCGGGCGGCGAGGGCAGCTCGATCCGCGTCGGCGTCGAAAAGGTCGACCAGCTGATCAACCTCGTCGGCGAACTCGTGATCACGCAGGCGATGCTCGCGGAGACCGCGAGCGCGTTCGATCCGGCGCTGCACGATCGCCTGTTCAACGGGATGGCGCAGCTCGAACGCAACGCGCGCGACCTGCAGGAAGCGGTGATGTCGATCCGGATGATGCCGATGGACTACGTGTTCAGCCGCTTCCCGCGGCTCGTGCGCGATCTCGCTGGCAAGCTCGGCAAGCAGGTCGAGCTCGTCACGTTCGGCCAGGCGACCGAGCTCGACAAGAGCCTGATCGAGCGGATCATCGATCCGCTCACGCACCTCGTGCGCAACAGCCTTGACCACGGGATCGAGACCGTCGACAAGCGGCTCGCGGCCGGCAAGGACACGGTCGGCCAGCTCGTGCTGTCGGCCGCGCATCACGGCGGCAACATCGTGATCGAGGTCAGCGACGACGGCGGCGGCCTGAACCGCGAGCGGATTCTCGCAAAGGCCGCGAAGCAGGGGATGCAGGTGTCCGACAACATCAGCGACGACGAAGTCTGGCAGCTGATCTTCGCGCCGGGCTTCTCGACCGCCGAGACGGTGACCGACGTGTCGGGCCGCGGCGTCGGGATGGACGTCGTGAAGCGCAACATCCAGTCGATGGGCGGCCACGTCGAGATCTCGTCGCAGGCCGGCCGCGGCACGACGACGCGCATCGTGCTGCCGCTCACGCTCGCGATCCTCGACGGCATGTCGGTGAAGGTCGGCGGCGAGATCTTCATCCTGCCGCTGAACTTCGTGATGGAGTCGCTGCAGCCGTCGGCCGACGACATCTACACGGTCGGCAACGGCGAGCGCGTCGTGCGCGTGCGCGGCGAATACCTGCCGCTCGTCGCGCTGCACGAAGTGTTCTCGGTGGTCGATGCGCGCACCGACCCGACCCAGGGGATCGTCACGATCATGGAAACCGAGGGCCGCCGCTTCGCGATGCTGATCGACGAGCTGGTCGGCCAGCAGCAGGTGGTCGTGAAGAACCTCGAAACCAACTACCGCAAGGTGCGTGGCATCTCGGCGGCGACGATTCTCGGCGACGGCAGCGTCGCGCTGATCGTCGATGTCGCGGCGCTGAACCGCGAAACCCGTGCGACGCACGGCGCCCATGCGGGCGCTGCGCTCGCGATGTTCTGACTCTCGCCATCAACCGATTGGGGGCAAACGTGTCTGCTGAAGTCCAAATGATCAATCCGGCCGCGGCGAACGCGGCCACGAGCCGCCGCGACGCAGCGCACGGCGATGCGACGGGTCAGGAATTCCTCGTGTTCACGCTCGGCGACGAGGAATACGGAATCGACATCCTGAAGGTGCAGGAAATCCGCGGCTACGACAGCGTCACGCGCATCGCGAACGCGCCCGACTTCATCAAGGGCGTGATCAACCTGCGCGGGATCATCGTGCCGATCGTCGACATGCGGATCAAGTTCCACCTCGGCCGCGTCGAGTACGACCACCAGACCGTCGTGATCATCCTGAACGTCGCGCACCGCGTGGTCGGGATGGTGGTCGACGGCGTGTCGGACGTGCTGACGCTGTCGGCCGACCAGATCATGCCCGCGCCGGAGTTCGGCGCGACGCTGACGACCGAGTACCTGACGGGCCTCGGCACGGTCGACGGCCGGATGCTGATCCTGATGGACATCGAGAAGCTGATGTCGAGCCGGGAAATGGCGCTGATCGAGACGCTGGGCGTGTAAGCGCATTGGGCGCAAGGAATTTCGGGAGAACCTGCGATGTTGCAAAACTGGTCGATCCGCACGACGCTCACGGCGGTCGGACTCATTCTCGCGTGCCTCGCCGCGGCGGTCGGCGGGCTCGGCCTCTATGCGCTCCATCACGCGAGCCGCTCGCTCGACGAGATCTCGCACGTCGATCTGCCGGCGATCCACGCGCTCGATGACACGTCGTCGTACCTGCTGCGCGCCCGCGTATCGCTCGACCGCTTCCGCTCGCTGAGCGAAGGCGGCAACGCCGACGAGGCCGCCAAGGTGCTCGCGCGCGCACAGGAACTGTTCGCGAAGTCGAACCAGAACTGGCAGGCGTTCCAGTCGACCGCGAAGGACGGCGTCGACCAGGCGCTCGTCGACGAGCTTGCCGCGCGCTACACGACGATCGTCAAGGAAGGCGTCGAGCCCGAGTTCGCGGCCGCGCACGCGAATGACATGGCCGCATATCACGCGATTGCCGACACGAAGATCAGCCCGATGTTCGTCGCGTACGACCAGGCGGCATCGGCGGTGGTCGGCACGCTGCAGGCACGCGCGGAAGCGCGCCAGGACGCGACGCAGTCGCGCATCTCGCTGATGATCACGCTGATCGCCGCGGGCATTGCGCTCGCGGCCGTCCTTGTCGTCGCGATCCGCTTCGCGCTGCGCGGGCTGATCGTGCAGCCGCTCGAGGACGCGGCCGCGCATTTCGAGCGGATCGCCGGCGGCGACCTGACGACGCCCGTGCACGTGTTCAGCCGCAACGAGATCGGCCGCCTGTTCGGCGGCATCAAGCGGATGCAGGAAGCGGTCACGACGATGGTGCAGGCGATGCATCGCGGCACCGAGTCGATCGACGTCGGTGCGCGCGAGATCGCGACCGGCAACACCGACCTGTCGCAGCGCACCGAGGAGCAGGCCGCGTCGCTGCAGGAAACCGCATCGAGCATGGAGCAGCTGACGGGCACCGTGCGGCAGAACGCCGAGAACGCGCGCCAGGCGAGCCAGCTCGCGGTGAACGCGTCGGACATCGCGACCCAGGGCGGCGACGTGGTCGGCCAGGTGGTCGCGACGATGCAGGACATCGCGACGAGCTCGGGCAAGGTCGTCGACATCATCGGCACGATCGAGGGCATCGCGTTCCAGACCAACATCCTCGCGCTGAACGCGGCGGTCGAAGCCGCGCGCGCGGGCGAGCAGGGTCGCGGCTTCGCGGTGGTCGCGGGCGAGGTGCGTTCGCTCGCGCAGCGCAGCGCGGCGGCCGCGAAGGAAATCAAGCAGCTGATCGGCGATTCGGCCGACAAGGTGCAGAGCGGGTCGGCGCTCGTCGCGCGCGCAGGCTCGACGATGGACGAGATCGTGCAGGCCGTGCGCCGCGTGACCGACATCATGGGCGAGATCAGTGCCGCGTCGGAAGAGCAATCGACGGGCATCGAGCAGGTCAATCGCGCGGTCGGCCAGATGGACGCGGTCACGCAGCAGAACGCGGCGCTTGTCGAACAGGCGGCGGCCGCGGCTGCGTCGCTCGAGGAGCAGACCCGCCAGATGAAGACGATCGTGTCCGGCTGGCGCGTGGTCGGCGGCATGGCGCACGCGGCCACGCCCGCGAAGCCTGCACCGTTCGCCGCGAAGAGCGTCGGCCGTGCGGCGCCGCAGCCGGACGCGTTGCCCGCGCCGCAGCCCGCGAAGCGCGCGGCGGCCGTGGCCGGCGAGTCGAAGGGGACGGCCGAACGCGCGTCCCGCGCGTTGGCCGACAGCCATCCGCGCGCATCGAAGGACGCGGGCCAGGCGGCACCGGCCGCGGCCGGCTATGCGCCGCGCCTCGCGAAGCCGGCTGCGGCGGCTGCGCCTGCGGCCAAGCCCGCGCTCGTGCGGCCGACGCTCGCCGGCGAGAAGCCGGCGCTCGCCGCGACCGGCACGTCCGACGACGACTGGGAGACCTTCTGAGCCATGCTGTCCGCGCGCGCCTCGCTTCGTGCCGAACCACCGGAAACTCCGCAGCGCCCGGATGAGCCGGGGCGCGACTTCGCGTTCACGGCGGCCGACTTCGCGCGCATCCGCACGCTGATCCACCGCCGCGCGGGCATCTCGCTGTCCGAGCACAAGCGCGACATGGCGTACAGCCGGCTTGCGCGCCGGCTGCGCGCGCGCGGGCTCGACGCGTTTCGCGACTACCTCGACCTGCTCGAGCGCGAGGACGATCCGGCCGAGTGGGAAGCGTTCACCAACGCGCTGACGACGAACCTCACCGCGTTTTTCCGCGAGGCGCACCATTTCCCGATCCTCGCGGATTTCGTGAAGCACCGCGCCGCGCCGGTGTCGGTCTGGTGCTCGGCCGCGTCGACCGGCGAGGAGCCGTATTCGATCGCGATCACGCTGATCGAGGCGCTCGGCGAATCGGCGGCGCGCGGCGCGTCGATCCTCGCGACCGACCTCGACACGCAGGTGCTCGCGAAGGCCGAGGCCGGCATCTACAGCCACGACCAGGTCAAGCACCTGTCGCCGGAGCGGCTGAAGCGCTTCTTCCTGAAAGGGACGGGCGCGCAGGCCGGCCGCGTGAAGGTGCGCCCCGAGCTGCGCGCGATGATCCGCTTCGAGCAGCTCAACCTGACCGACGCCGACTACGGGATCGCGAAGCCGTTCGACGCGATCTTCTGCCGCAACGTGATGATCTACTTCGACAAGCCGACGCAGGGGCAGGTGCTCGGGCGCTTCGAGCCGCTCGTGAAGCCGGGCGGCCTGCTGTTCGCCGGCCACTCGGAGAACTTCACGTACGTGACGCAGGCGTTCCGGCTGCGCGGGCAGACGGTCTACGAACTGTCGAGCGATGCGGCGCCGCCGCGCAACCGCATGCGCGCCGCGGCCGCGCCGCCCGCCACCGGGGAACGCCGATGAGCGCGCTGCCGATCGCAACCAATCATTACTTCGACAGCCACTTCGGCCGCCCGGGCGTGAAGCTGCTGCCGAACGAGTTCTACACGACCGCCGACGACATGGTGCTGATGACCGTGCTCGGCTCGTGCGTCGCCGCGTGCCTGCACGATCCGGTCGCGGGCATCGGCGGGATGAACCACTTCATGCTGCCCGACGACGGCACGGACCCCGCCGCGACCGCGTCCGATTCGATGCGCTACGGCGCGTACGCGATGGAAGTGCTGATCAACGAACTGATCAAGGCGGGCGGCCGCCGCGAGCGCTTCGAGGCGAAGGTGTTCGGCGGCGCGGCGGTGCTCGCGGGCATGACGACGATCAACATCGGCGACCGCAACGCGGATTTCGTGCGCCGCTATCTCGCGCTCGAGCGCATTCGCATCACGGCGGAAGACCTGCAGGGCGTGCATCCGCGCAAGGTCGCGTTCATGCCGCATACGGGGCGCGCGATGGTGAAGAAGCTGCGGCTGCAGGTGCCGGGCGTCACCGAGCGCGAAGCCGCGCTCGCGCACGAGGCCGACCGCGCCGCGCGCTCGCGTGCGCACGTCGAGCTGTTCGCCGCGCCCGCGCAGCGGCCCGCCCCGCGCCCGGCACGGCCGCGCATCGAGCTGTTCGGCGCGCGCGGCGCGGCTGCCGGCAGTCCGTACGCGGGGAGCCCGTACGCCCAGACGGTATCGAAAAAGCAGGAGGCTTGAACGCAGTGCAGAAGATCAAAGTGTTGTGCGTCGACGATTCGGCGCTGATCCGCAGCCTGATGACGGAGATCATCAACAGCCAGCCCGACATGGCGGTGTGCGCGACCGCGCCCGATCCGCTCGTCGCGCGCGAGCTCATCAAGCAGCACAACCCCGACGTGCTCACGCTCGACGTCGAAATGCCGCGCATGGACGGGCTCGACTTCCTCGAGAAGCTGATGCGCCTGCGGCCGATGCCGGTCGTGATGGTGTCGTCGCTGACCGAGCGCGGCTCGGAGATCACGCTGCGCGCGCTCGAGCTCGGCGCGGTCGACTTCGTGACGAAGCCGCGCGTCGGCATCCGCGACGGGATGCTCGAGTACGCGGAGAAGCTCGCCGACAAGATCCGCGCGGCGTCGCGCGCCCGCGTGCGGCAGGCGCCGCAGCCGCATGCCGCCGCCGCCGCGCGCGCGGCCGACGGCCACGCCGCCGCGCCGCTCGTCAACAACCCGCTCGTCAGTACCGAGAAGCTGATCATCATCGGTGCGTCGACGGGCGGCACCGAGGCGATCCGCGAGGTGCTGACGCCGCTGCCGCCCGATGCGCCCGCCGTGCTGATCGCGCAGCACATGCCGCCCGGCTTCACGAAGTCGTTCGCGCAGCGCCTGAACGGGCTGTGCCGGATCGCGGTGAAGGAAGCCGAGCACGGCGAGCGCGTGCTGCCCGGCCACGCGTACATCGCGCCGGGCCACGCGCACCTGCTGCTCGCGAGAAGCGGCGCGAACTACATTGCGCAGCTGTCGGACGAGCCGCCCGTCAACCGGCACCGGCCGTCGGTCGACGTGCTGTTCCGCTCGGCGGCGACGCACGCGGGCAAGAACGCGATCGGCGTGATCCTGACCGGCATGGGCCGCGACGGCGCGGCCGGTCTGCTGGAGATGAAGCGCGCGGGCGCCCACACGTTCGCGCAGGACGAGGCGAGTTGCGTCGTGTTCGGGATGCCGCGCGAGGCGATCGCGCTCGGCGGCGCCGACGAGGTCGCGCCGCTCGCCGAGATGAGCCGCCGCGTGATGGGGCGGCTCGCGGCGATGGGCGACCGCGTGCAGCGCGTTTAAATTTGAATGACGCGAAACGCGTGCGACGATACGCGTTTCGGCGAAACGAATCTGGAAAGGAACGAAGATGGACAAGAGCATGAAAATCCTGGTGGTGGACGACTTCCCGACGATGCGCCGGATCGTCCGCAACCTGCTCAAGGAACTGGGCTATTCGAACGTCGACGAAGCGGAAGACGGCGCGGCGGGCCTCGCGCGGCTGCGCAGCGGCGGCTACGACTTCGTGATCTCCGACTGGAACATGCCGAACCTCGACGGCCTCGCGATGCTCAAGGAGATCCGCGCGGACGCGTCGCTCACGCACCTGCCGGTGCTGATGGTGACGGCCGAGTCGAAGAAGGAGAACATCATCGCGGCCGCGCAGGCGGGCGCGAGCGGCTATGTCGTGAAGCCGTTCACGGCCGCGACGCTCGACGAGAAGCTGAACAAGATCCTCGAAAAGATGGCGAAGGCCGGGAGCTGACGTGAACGAGCCGATTCATGCGGCGCTGGCCGGTGCGGGGTTTGCCGACGACAGTCAGGCCGAAGGTGCCGACGCGAGCGACCGTATCCTCGCGCGCATCGGCCAGCTGACGCGCACGCTGCGCGATTCGATGCGCGAGCTCGGGCTCGACAAGCACGTCGAGCAGGCGGCGGAAGCCGTGCCGGACGCGCGCGACCGGCTGCGCTACGTCGCGGCGATGACCGAGCAGGCGGCCGAGCGCGTGCTGACCGCGATCGAGATCGCGAAGCCCGTGCAGGAGCGCGTGCAGAACCAGGCCGAGGCGCTCGACGCGCGCTGGGCCCAGTGGTACGCGGCGCCGATCGAGCGCGCGGAAGTGCGCGAGCTGATGGACGACACGCGCGCATTCCTGCAGGCGTTGCCGGACGCGACGTCGGCGACCAGCGCGCAGCTCCTCGAGATCATGCTCGCGCAGGATTTCCAGGATCTGACCGGGCAGGTGATCAAGAAGATCATGGACATGGTCTACCTGATCGAGCAGCAGCTGCTCACCGTGCTGGTCGAGAACATCGCGCCCGAGCGGCGCGAGCAGTTCGCGGCGACCGCGGCCGCGCTCGCAGCCGAGCAGACGACGAGCAGCACCGGCAGCCCCGAAGCGCTGCTGAACGGGCCGCAGATCAATCCGGAGGGCAAGGCCGACGTCGTCCAGGACCAGGCGCAGGTCGACGACCTCCTCGCGAGCCTCGGATTCTGACGGGGCCGCCCAGGTGGGCCGCCCGAGTGGCCTCACCCCGAAGGCGCCGCATGACGGGTACTCCCACCGCCTCGGGGCGGCGAAACCCGGCACGGCCTCCGCATGCGCGCACCGCTCCGCCGGGAGACCCGCGCGGCCGCGCATCCGGCCGGTCGGCGCCGCACCTGCGGATTTGCTGAATTGACACTTAGATACACTCCGCAGGCATACTACGCTTCAGCAACATCCGATCAGCGGCATCAGAACCTTGTTCTTTTGTCTGTTTTGAGGCTGGGCTGCGGTGCCGACCACGCTGTCGGCGCCGCCGACAACGAGGCGAGTCCTGGGGGGGAACGTGAAGCTGAAACGTTTGGGCTGTGCTGCCGCGTCGGCGGCGGCGTTGATGAGCGTGCTGTGGAGCGTCCACGCGCATGCGGAACTGGGCGGCGCGCCGATGTCGCCGCCGGCCGACGACCACGCGGCCTCGGTGCGTGCGCTGCAGCGCGCGATGCGCTCGGCCGACGGTTCGTCGGCGAACGCGGCGACCTACACCGTCCGCGAGATCACGCTCGGGTCGGGCACCGTGATCCGCGAATACACATCCGCCGCCGGCACCGTGTTCGGCGTCGCGTGGCAAGGGCCGACGATGCCGGATCTCGCGTCGGTATTCGGCAGCTATTTCCCGCAATACACCGCTGGCGTCGAGGCGGCGCACCAGGCGCGCGGCTGGCGCGCGCCCGTGTCCGTCGATACGAGCGGCCTCGTGATCCGGACGGGCGGCCACATGGGCGCGTTCTCCGGTGAGGCGTGGCTGCCGCAGGCGCTGCCCGCCGGTTTCACCGGCAACGACATCCAGTGACAGCGGGAGACCGATCTTGCGTATTCCTCGTGACTTCATTCGCTGGCTCGGCGCGCTGAGCCTCGCGGCCGCGACGGCCGCGCTCGTCACCGCGTGCGGCGGCGGCGACGGCGGTTCCTCGGGCGGCAACAGCGGCGGCGGCAATGGCGGCTCGACCGGCGCCGCGAACACGGCGGTCATCACCGTGGGCCAGGGCGTCGCCAACGTGATCAACATTCCGACCGTCAGCGTGACGGTCTGCGCGCCCGGCACGTCGAACTGCCAGGTCGTCGACAACGTGCTCGTCGATACCGCGTCGTACGGGCTGCGGCTCGTCGGCAGCGCGGTGTCCGGCGTGCTCGCCAGCCTGCCCACCACGACCACGAGCGGCGGTGCGCCGATCGCCGAATGCGGCAAGTTCGTGTCGAGCTATACGTGGGGCTCGGTGCGCACCGTCGACCTGAAGGTGAGCGGCGAGACCGCGAGTTCGCTGCCGGTGCAGATCATCGGCGACCTCGGCACGACGAACGTCCCGACCTCGTGCACGAACGGCGGGGCGTCGGCGAACTCCGCAAGCGCGCTCGGCGCGAACGGGATTCTCGGCATCGGGCCGGCGCCGTACGACTGCGGGTCGACCTGCGCGACGTCGACGTCGTCGGCCAGCAACAACTACTACGCGTGCCCGAACGGCAATGCGAGCTGCGCGGTGACGCTCGTGTCGCTGTCGCAGCAGGTGGCCAATCCTGTCCAGCGTTTCGCGAGCGACAACAATGGCGTGATCGTGCAGATGCCACAGATCTCGAGCAGCGGCCAGTCCAGCGCGACGGGGCTGCTGACGTTCGGCATCGGCACGCAGACCAACAACCGGTTCGGGGCCACGACCAAGCTGACGTCGACGACGACAGGCGACCTCCAGAACTCGACGTTCCTCGGCCGCACCGTGACCGCGTTCTTCGACACGGGCTCGAACGCATACTTCTTCAACGATTCGGCGCAGACGGTGTGCTCGCGCAACACGCAGTTCTACTGCCCGGCGTCGACGGCCACCTACACGGCGACGCTCACCGGCCTGAACGGCACGGCGAGCAACGTGTCGATGTCGGTCCAGAACGCGGACACGCTGTTCTCGAACACGTCGACGTTCGCGTTCAACGACATCGCCGGACCGTTCGGCTCGACGGCCTGGCTTGATATCGGCCTGCCGCACTTCTACGGCAAGACGATCTACTTCGGGATGGATCTCACGTCGAACGGGGGCGCGGCGCCTTACGTCGCGTACTGACGCGCGGCTGCATGGCGGCATCACGAGGGGGCGAATTTTCGCCCCCTTTTTATCGTCCGGGCGGCGCGGGCGCACTACGAACCGGCCGGTACTGCACCGCACCGCACCGCACCGCGCCGCGCCGTACCGCGCCGCACCGCACCGCACCGCACCGACACCGACACCGACACCGACACCGACACCGACACCGACACCGACACCGACACCGACACCGACACCGACACCGACACCACACTCCCGGACCCCGACTCCATCCGATCCGACGTGCCGCGCATCGTGCCCCCGCGCACCGCGTGACCCGGCCCGCCGCCACACCCGGCAAAGCCTCGCCGCCGCGCCATTCCCGCTTGCGCCTGCCCGCGCCCGATTCCCCGAAATACCCCCCTTTCCCGGCTTTGCTCGACCGATCGGCGTTTGACGCCTCCATGAATAATCGGTGTCACTGGAAAGCGGCATCCCGCCGTACCCGTCTGGAGGCCCCGTGGCAGACGAGAGCGATCTCGACAAGACCGAAGCCGCCACTCCGAGGCGCCGCGAGAAGGCGCGCGAGGAGGGGCAGGTCGCGCGTTCGCGCGAACTGGCTTCGTTCGCGCTGCTCGCGGCGGGCTTCTACGGCGCGTGGCTGCTCGCGGGGCCGATCGGCATGCACCTGCAGACGATGCTGCGCGGCGCGTTCTCGTTCGACCGCGCGGCCGCGTTCGACACGCACCGGATGCTGTCGGCGGCCGGCAGCGCGAGCCTCGAAGGGCTCGCCGCGCTCGCGCCGCTGCTCGCGCTGACGGGGCTTGCCGCGCTGCTCGCGCCGATGGCGCTCGGCGGCTGGCTGATCTCGTCGAAGACGTTCGAACTGAAACTCGACCGGCTGAACCCGCTGACGGGTCTTGGCCGGATGTTCTCGATCCAGGGGCCGATCCAGCTCGGCATGTCGCTCGCGAAGACGCTCGTCGTCGGCGGGATCGGCGGCGTCGCGATCTGGCGCGCGAAGGACGAGCTGCTCGGCCTCGCGACCCAGCCGCTCGACGCGGCGCTCACCGATGCGCTCCACCTCGTCGCCGTGTGCTGCGGCACGACGGTCGCCGGGATGCTGGTGGTCGCGGCGCTCGACGTGCCGTATCAAATCTGGCAGTACAACAAGAAGCTGCGCATGACGAAGGAAGAAGTGAAGCGCGAACATCGCGAGAACGAAGGCGATCCGCACGTGAAGGGGCGGATCCGCCAGCAGCAGCGCGCGATCGCCCGGCGCCGGATGATGGCGGCCGTGCCGAAGGCCGACGTGGTCGTCACGAACCCGACGCACTTCGCCGTCGCGCTGCAGTACACCGACGGTGCGATGCGTGCGCCGAAGGTCGTCGCGAAGGGCGTGAACCTCGTCGCCGCGCGGATCCGCGAGCTGGCCGCCGAGCACAACGTGCCGCTGCTCGAGGCGCCGCCGCTCGCGCGGGCGCTGTATCACAACGTCGAACTCGAGCGCGAGATTCCCGGCTCGCTGTATGCGGCGGTTGCCGAAGTGCTCGCGTGGGTGTACCAGCTCAAGCGCTTCCGCGTGGAAGGCGGCGCGTTCCCGGCCGTGCCGGTCGATCTCGACGTGCCGGCCGAACTCGACAAGGGCGCGTCGGTGTCGGCCGACGACGAGCGCGACGAAGCCGAGGATGTGCTCGGAGGCGCGGCATGAGCACGCCCGCCAACCTGTTCGCGAAGCGCCCGAACCTGCTCGCGGGCACCAACCTGCGCGCGCTCGCGGGCCCGATCCTCATCTGCATGATCCTGGGGATGATGATCCTGCCGCTGCCGCCGGTGCTGCTGGATCTGCTGTTCACGTTCAACATCGCGCTGTCGGTGATGGTGCTGCTCGTCAGCATGTACACGATGAAGCCGCTCGACTTCGCGGCGTTCCCGAGCGTGCTGCTGTTCTCGACACTGCTGCGCCTGTCGCTGAACGTCGCGTCGACGCGCGTCGTGCTGCTCGAAGGCCACACCGGCCCCGACGCGGCCGGCCAGGTGATCGAGGCGTTCGGCCACTTCCTCGTCGGCGGCAACTTCGCGGTCGGCATCGTCGTGTTCGTGATCCTGATGATCATCAACTTCATGGTGATCACGAAGGGCGCGGGGCGGATCGCCGAAGTGTCCGCGCGCTTCACGCTCGACGCGATGCCCGGCAAGCAGATGGCGATCGACGCCGACCTGAACGCGGGCCTCATCAACGAGGAGCAGGCGAGGAAGCGCCGCCAGTCGGTCGCGCAGGAGGCCGAGTTCTACGGCTCGATGGACGGCGCGTCGAAGTTCGTGCGCGGCGACGCGATCGCGGGCCTGATCATCATGGCGATCAACGTGATCGGCGGGCTGATCGTCGGGATGGTCCAGCACGACATGACGTTCGCGGCGGCCGGCACCAACTACACGCTGCTGACGATCGGCGACGGCCTGGTCGCGCAGATCCCGTCGCTCGTGATCTCGACCGCGGCCGGCGTGATCGTGTCGCGCGTCGCGACCGACGAGGACATCGGCACGCAGATCACCGGCCAGCTGTTCACGAACCCGCGCGTGCTGACGATCACCGGCGCGATCATCGTGCTGATGGGCCTGATCCCCGGCATGCCGCACTTCGCGTTCCTGCTGCTCGGCGGCGGCGCGATCTGGCTCGCGCGCACGCAGACGAAGCGCGCGGCGGCCCGCAAGGCGGCCGGCGACGTCACCGACATCGCGCCGCCCGCGGCGCTCCCCGCCGACAGCCACGAGGCGAGCTGGGACGACGTGCAGCTGATCGACCCGCTCGGCCTCGAAGTCGGCTACCGGCTGATCCCGCTCGTCGACAAGAACAGCGACGGCGAGCTGCTCAAGCGAATCAAGAGCATCCGCAAGAAGTTCGCGCAGGAAATCGGCTTCCTGCCGCCCGTGATCCACATCCGCGACAACCTCGAGCTGCGGCCGAACGCGTACCGGATCGCGCTGAAGGGTGTCGAGATCGGCACCGGCGAGGTGTACCCGGGCCAGTGGCTCGCGATCAACCCGGGCCAGGTGACGGCCGCGCTGCCCGGCGCGCCGACCCACGATCCGGCGTTCGGCCTGCCGGCCGTGTGGGTCGACGTCGCGCTGCGCGAGCAGGCGCAGGTGTACGGCTACACGGTCGTCGACGCGAGCACGGTCGTCGCGACGCACCTGAACCATCTCGTCGTCCAGCACGCGGCCGAGCTGCTCGGCCGCCAGGAAGTGCAGGCGCTGATCGAGCGCACCGGCAAGGACGCGCCGTCGCTCGTCGAGGATCTCGTGCCGAAGACGATCTCGCTGACGACGCTGCAGAAGGTGCTGCAGAACCTGCTCGAGGAAGGCGTGCCGATCCGCGACATGCGCACGATCATCGAGGCCGTGTCCGAACAGGCCGGCCGCCTCACCGACGCGTACGACATCACGGCCGCGGTGCGGCTCGCGCTCGGGCGCGCGATCACGCAGCAGTGGTATCCGGGCGCGGGCGACATGCAGGTGATGGGGCTCGACGCGAATCTCGAGCGCGTGCTGTCGCAGGCGCTCGCCACCGGCGCGAATCCGGGCCTCGAGCCCGGTCTCGCGCACAACCTTCTGACCGGCACGCAGCAAGCGATGCTGCGTCAACAGAATCTCGGGCTGCCGCCCGTGCTGCTGGTGCAGCACGCGCTGCGCGCGATGCTCGCGCGCTTCCTGCGCCGCAGCCTGCCGCAATTGAAAGTGCTGTCGTATGCCGAAGTGCCGGACACACGCACGATCAAGGTCGTTAACGTCATCGGGGGTTCCGCTTGAACATTCGCAAATTCACCGGCGCAACGAGCCGCGACGCACTGCGGCTCGTACGCGAGGCGCTCGGCGCCGACGCCGTCGTGCTGTCGAACCGCACGCTCGATGACGGCAGCGTCGAGATCACCGCGCTCCCCGACGCCGAGCTGGCTGCGATCGCGCCGCCCGCCGCGGCACCGGAACTTGCCCGGGTCGCCGCGCAACCGGGCGCGGCGCTGGCGGGCTTCGCGCCGCGCACGCGCGCAGCCGCCAATCCGTATGCGATGGGCGACGGCGGGCTGCCGGACGTGTTCTCGTCGGTGTTCGGCACGAGCGCCGAAGCGGACGATGAACCGGCGGACGGTTCGGCTTTCGCCGGTGAGCCGGTTGCCGCAGCGGCACCTGCCGCGGCATGGCCCGCCCCGGGATCGCCCGCCGCGGGATGGCCCGCCGCCCCTTCCGAACCCGCGCCGTGGCTCGTCGAGCATGCGAAGCGCCTGACGCAGCAGCGCGAGGCGCTTACGGCACGCAGCCAGCCCGCGCCGGCAGCCGAAGGCGGCCACCGCGCGCCGGCCGACGCCGCCCGCGCGCCACGTGCCGCTGACGTGCCGCCGCCTGAATGGGCGCGCGACATCGTGCGCGACGCCGCGCGCCGCATTCCGGTCGATGCGGGCGCACCGCGCCGCGCGGCCGACGCACCCGCGCCGAAGGCGGCCGAGCGCACGCGCATCCCGACCGATGCGGCTGCGGCCGTCGCCGATGCGGTCAAGGCGCGCATCGAGCGAATCGTCAACGACACGGTGATGCACGAGCTCGGCGCGCTGCGCGGCATGATGGAAGAGCAGTTCGACAGCCTGATGTGGCACGAACGCCAGCGCCGCAGCCCCGTGCACGGCGCGCTGACGAAACACTTGTTCGCGGCCGGCTTCTCCGCGCAGCTCGTGCGGATGATGGTCGACAACCTGCCGCAGGGCGAAGGCTCGGAGACGTTCGAGCAGGCGAGCGAGTGGGCGCAGTCGGTGCTCGCGGCGAACCTGCCGGTGCTCGAAAGCGAGGATGCGCTGATGGAGCGCGGCGGCGTGTTCGCGCTGATGGGGCCGACCGGCGTCGGCAAGACGACGACGACCGCGAAGCTCGCCGCGCGCTGCGTGATGCGCTTCGGCGCGAGCAAGGTCGCGCTGCTCACGACGGACAGCTACCGGATCGGCGGGCACGAGCAGCTGCGGATCTTCGGCCGGATCCTCGGCGTGCCCGTACACGCGGTGAAGGACGCGGGCGATCTCGAGCTCGCGCTGTCCGAGCTTCGCAACAAGCACATCGTGCTGATCGACACGATCGGCATGAGCCAGCGCGATCGCGCGCTGTCCGACCAGATCGCGATGCTGCACGGCGCGAACACGCCGGTGCAGCGCCTGCTGCTGCTCAACGCGACGAGCCACGGCGACACGCTGAACGAGGTCGTGCAGGCGTACCGCAGCGCGGGCGACCATCCGGACCTCGCCGGCTGCGTGCTCACGAAGCTCGACGAGGCGACCCATCTCGGCGGCGTGCTCGACACGGTGATCCGCTACAAGCTGCCCGTCCACTACGTGTCGACCGGCCAGAAGGTGCCGGAGAACCTGTACGTCGCGACGAAGAAATTCCTGTTGAAGAGTGCGTTCTGTGTGCCGCGTGACGGCTCGCCCTTCGTGCCGCAAGACGAGGACATGCCCACGCTGCTTTCCGCGTTGACCGCACGTTCCACCGCCGAGCTGCACGAGGTGCGCTTTGGATAAATGCATGATCGACCAGGCTGAAGGATTGCGCCGCCTGCTGGCCGGGCGTGCGTCGAGAATCGTCGCGGTGACGGGCGGTCCGGTGGGCGTCGGCTGCACGTCGACCGTCGCGAACCTCGCCGCCGCGCTCACGGCGCTCGGCAAGGACGTGCTCGTCGTTGACGAGCGCGCCGACGTGCACTCGGCCGCCGCGACGCTCGCCGGCGCATGGCTGCGCGACGGCGCGCGCACACGGGTCACCGGCGGCTTCGCCGTGTGCGCGGCAGCGCGGCTCGCGCGCGCCGGCTACAGCGACGCGCAGCTGAGCGATTTCATCGACGGGCCGGCCGACATCGTGCTCGTCGATGCGCAGCTCGGCGCAGACGGCAGCTTCTCGGCGCTCGCGCGCGAAGCGCATGACGTGCTGATCGTCACGCGGGTCGCCGCGCAGGCCATCACCGAGGCATACGCGTGCATGAAGCGGCTGCATTTCGCGCATGCGATCGCGCAGTTCCGCGTGCTGACCAACCACGTCGGCAGCCATGCCGATGCGCGGATCGCGTACGACAACCTCGCGGGCGTCGCGCGCCGCTACCTGGCGGTGTCGATCGCCGACGCCGGCTGCGTGAGCGCCGATCCGCTCGTCGAGCACGCGCGCGAGCTCGTGCGCACGGCAGTCGACGCGTTCCCGACGTCACCCGCCGCACGCGACTACCGGCAGATTGCCGCCGACCTGCTGTACTGGCCGCTGCGCCCGAGGCCGGGCGCGCGGCGGACCCTTGCGGGCAGCCCGTCGTTCGCGGCGGGGGCGGCACACGCCGCGTGAGCGTCACAGGAAGGAGAGAGCCATGATGTACAACGCTCAAGGAAAGATTTCGCAGGCCGACGTGCTCGCGCAATACGCGCCGCTCGTGCGCCGCCTTGGCCTGCAGCTCGTCGCGAAGATGCCGGCGAGCGTCGACCTCGACGACCTGATCCAGGCCGGGATGATCGGCCTGATGGACGCGGCCGGCCGCTACAAGGAAGACCAGGGCGCGCAGTTCGAGACCTATGCGACGCAGCGCATCCGCGGCGCGATGCTCGACGAGCTGCGCAGCAACGACTGGCTGCCGCGCAGCCTGAGGAAGACGTCGCGCGAGGTCGAGCAGGCGGTGCACCAGGTCGAGCAGCACCTCGGCCGCGCGGCGAGCGAGGCGGAGATCGCGCAGCACCTGAACATGCCGCTCGACGAATACCAGGGCATGCTGCAGGACCTGCACGGCAGCCAGCTCATCTACTACGAGGATTTCGACCGCGCGGCGGACGACGAGCCGTTCCTCGACCGTTATCGCGTCGACCACGCCGATCCGCTGTCGGCGCTGCTCGACGAGCACCTGCGCGAGGCGCTCGTCGAAGCGATCGAGCGGCTGCCGGAGCGCGAGAAGCTGCTGATGTCGCTGTACTACGAACGGGGTCTGAATCTGCGCGAAATCGGTGCGGTGCTCGAGGTCAGCGAATCGCGCGTGTGCCAGCTGCACAGCCAGGCGGTCGCGCGATTGCGCGCGCGGCTGCGCGAGCAGGCGTGGGTCGGCGCGGAGAACTGAGTGGGCGGTCGGCGCGGGGTGCGCAGCTTCTGCGCTACCCAACGGGTTTGTCCGCTACGCAGCGTCTGCATCAAATACCGCGCCTCATTCGTCTTGCCAATCTTCCATCAGAGGTGGGCCGGTCAGTTGCAGCGTAATCAGGTAGCGCTCGTCTTCCGGCCGGTTTTCGTGAATGAAGCGGCGAACATCGATCGACACCTGATATTTGTCACCCGCCAGCCAGAACGCTTGAGGCGAGAGGTTGGATCGCATGCGTGCCCTCGTCTCGGGCGTATCTGCGATCGGCGGATGTCTCGCAACAAGAATCGGATGCCAGCCTCCGCGACGCAATTGATTCTGCAAATCGAGAAGGATTGCCATCGTCGCATCGAGCGGCAGTGTTTCAACCTGGGGCGAAAGGGTGACGGACCAAACCTTTCCATGCGTATCCGCATAGATACTGAGAAACTTCGCAGCGGGCGTCACGAATCCATATTGAGTGTCGCTAAACCGCAAAGCTGCAGGCCGCTTGACATACAGATTGATCGAATTGTCCTGCGTCGCAATCGGCAATGTCGAGCGGGATTGCTGACGCACTTGCTCATACGGTTCTCCAATCGTCAGCACAACCTCATCGACGGGCCGAATCGCCGCCAAGCCCTCCCATATAAGGGCGAGCGCGAACATGGAGCCAGCTATCCGCCAGCACCATCCAGTTTTCCGGATCGTCATCAACGGCCTCCCTGCGCAATAACAAACAGGGAGTTTTCCACAAGCACACGTTGAATCGGATCTCTCAATAGCTCCTCGAATCGACGCGCGGCGCGCATTACAAATGCCATTCGCTGATCTGCATTGGCCAGGTTTGCCAGCGGCTGCTTGCTGAACACTTCTTGCCGCGCATTGCCACCATTGACCGTACATTGATTGGCAAGCGTCAACTGGATCTCTCGAGACGATGCCGTTGGAATGTTCAGAGCCCACGCAAACTGATTGGCCCGCATCAATACCGCAAAATATGGGTCGTCGTACATGGCGGTCTGGAGAATGTTGAGCTGTTCATGTCGAGCCAGCAACCTGACGCCTTCATTCAGATCCCCGGCATCTATCGCTCTGAAGCCGCCGCGAATTTCGTCTTTCATCGAGGCAAACGGGACGCTGTCGCCGATCGGCCACCGAACCGTTCCCCGGAGTTGCGCGCGTTCGCCCAAGCAACGCTCAAATCGTTGGAGACCGAATTTCTTGTAGAACATGTGCAGCGGCCAGATATCCAGAAACAGCGACATGTTGCCCTTGGCGAGCATCTCATAGGCCTTGCGCGCGCCTTCTCCGGCCGCTTGATCGTGAACCGGCATTCTTGGCGACCCATACGGCGCCAACCTCTCCAAGGGGGAACTGGTTCGTTCCCACTGCTGATACACATTGCGCTGCCGATTCGATTTTCCGATCATGTCGGCCGCATTCATCAGACCGCACCCAACCTGCTTCGACGCAAACGCGGCCAACCCCGCCCACTGGAACCGGCGATCATCGAGCCAGAGTTGCGCATACGCCGCGTTGATTCGGCGATTGATCGATATCGGATCGCCGCCCGAGACAATTGCTTCAGCCTGATTCTGATAGTGACGCCAGCAGTTCACGCAATCCTGCCGGTCGTCCTCAGCGCGCTTCCTGGCAGCGGCCTCATCCTCTCGCCAATTCGGGTAGCAAATCGGGCAACGTCGATCATTACACTTCTGCATAACTCTCACTCGTTCTTGTGGTCTTTCACTGCGCCGCCTCGACGGCCATTTCGGCAGGCGCGCTTGTGCGGTAGTTCGCGACTACTGCCGGGCCAATCTAGCCGATCCCGCGCAGCCCTCATCTCATAAAGCGCGCTCAAAGCAGCCCGTCTCGACCTACAGGGGCGAATGACATCATCCCGCCCTCAAATGCGAAACGCCGGATGCAGCGCATCCGGCGTTTCAAGCGGCCACTACTATCGGTTTGCTTCCGGACTCGGCAGCGATCCGGATTTCCACGATCGCCAGTGCGGGCGGCGCGGGCCAGCAAAGCAACAGATGCTCGTGACCAAGAAATCTTCCCGCCGATTTGCTACAATCCCTCCCGTTTTCCGAGGAGCGTTGCGACGGACGATCATGCGTCCGCCAGGCTCGGAAGGCTTCACCAAGCGGGCAGGGCCGCGGCGCATCGCGCCGGCCGCCGCTTCCTGAACGGCGCTCACGTCACCATTTTCTAGAACTTTTTAGAAAGGAGGGCGTGATGAACGCCATCATCGATTCGAAAGCTTCCAACGATTACATCGTCGCCGACATGGCACTTGCCGGCTGGGGCCGCAAGGAACTGAACATCGCCGAGACCGAAATGCCGGGCCTCGTGCAGATCCGCGACGAATACAAGGCGCAGCAGCCGCTGAAGGGCGCGCGCATCGCAGGTTCGCTGCACATGACGATCCAGACGGGCGTGCTGATCGAGACGCTGAAGGCGCTCGGCGCCGACGTGCGCTGGGCGTCGTGCAACATCTTCTCGACCCAGGACCACGCCGCGGCCGCGATCGTCGAAGCCGGCACGCCGGTGTTCGCATTCAAGGGCGAATCGCTCGACGAATACTGGGAGTTCTCGCACCGCATCTTCGAATGGCCGAACGGCGAATTCGCGAACATGATCCTCGACGACGGCGGCGACGCAACGCTGCTGCTGATCCTCGGCTCGAAGGCCGAGAAGGATCGCTCGGTGATCGCAAAGCCGACCAACGAGGAAGAAGTCGCGCTCTTCAAGTCGATCGCCCGCCACCTGGACATCGACGCGAACTGGTACTCGACGCGCCTCGCGCACATCAAGGGCGTGACCGAAGAAACCACGACCGGCGTGCACCGCCTGTACCAGATGGAAAAGGACGGCCGCCTGCCGTTCCCGGCGTTCAACGTGAACGATTCGGTCACGAAGTCGAAGTTCGACAACCTGTACGGCTGCCGTGAGTCGCTCGTCGACGGCATCAAGCGCGCGACCGACGTGATGATCGCGGGCAAGGTCGCAGTCGTCGCGGGCTACGGCGACGTGGGCAAGGGCTGTGCGCAGTCGCTGCGCGGCCTCGGCGCAACCGTGTGGGTCACCGAAATCGATCCGATCTGCGCGCTGCAGGCGGCGATGGAAGGCTACCGCGTCGTGACGATGGAATACGCGGCGGACAAGGCCGACATCTTCGTGACGGCGACCGGCAACTACCACGTGATCAACCACGATCACATGAAGGCGATGCGCCACAACGCGATCGTCTGCAACATCGGCCACTTCGACTCGGAAATCGACGTCGCGTCGACCCGCCAGTACACGTGGGAAAACATCAAGCCGCAGGTCGACCACATCATCTTCCCGGACGGCAAGCGCGTGATCCTGCTGGCCGAAGGCCGCCTCGTGAACCTCGGCTGCGCGACCGGCCACCCGTCGTTCGTGATGTCGAACTCGTTCGCGAACCAGACCCTCGCGCAGATCGAGCTGTTCACGCGCGGCGGCGAGTACGAGAACAAGGTGTACGTGCTGCCGAAGCACCTCGACGAGAAGGTCGCGCGCCTGCACCTCGCGCGCATCGGCGCGAACCTGTCGGTGCTGTCGGACGAGCAGGCGTCGTACATCGGCGTGTCGAAGGAAGGCCCGTTCAAGCCGAACCACTACCGCTACTGATGACGCGATGCCGCCGTCCGGCAGGGCGGCGGCGTGCAGGCAGGGCGGCCGCGTGCAGCACGGCGCGGCCGCCGTTCCGTCATCCGGGCAGCAGTGCGCGGCATGAGCGTCCCGGCCTGACCGGGCGCCACGATCATCAACCGAACCGGAGCATTACATGAGCGTCATCCTCACCTGGATCATCAATGCCCTCGCGCTGCTGATCATCACGTACCTCGTGCCGTCGATCCACATCAAGAGCTTCGGCACCGCGCTGATCGTCGCGGTCGTGCTCGGCCTCATCAACGCCGTGATCCGTCCGGTGCTGATCCTGCTGACGCTGCCCGTCACGATCGTCACGCTCGGGCTGTTCATCCTCGTCGTGAACGCGCTGTGCTTCTGGTTCGCGTCGTCGTTGCTGAAGGGTTTCGAGGTATCCGGGTTCTGGTCCGCGTTCTTCGGTTCGATCCTGTACAGCATCGTGTCGTGGCTGCTGTCCGCCCTGATCTTCGGCCAGCGCAACATCGGCTGAGCGGGTTGAAACTCCCATCATGAAACCGATCGAACTCTCGTTTGAATTCTTCCCGCCGAAGACGGCGGAAGGCGTCGAGAAGCTGCGTGCGACCCGCGCGCAACTGCTGCCGCTGAAGCCGAAATTCGTCTCCGTGACGTTCGGCGCCGGCGGCTCGACGCAGCAGGGCACGCTCGATACCGTGCTCGACATGCAGAAGGACGGCCTCGAGGCCGCGCCGCACCTGTCGTGCATCGGCTCGTCGAAGGACAGCCTGCGCGCGATCCTCGACCAGTACCGCTCGCACGGCATCCGCCACATCGTCGCGCTGCGCGGCGACCTGCCGTCCGGCATGGGCGAGGTCGGCGAGCTGCGCTATGCGTCCGAGCTCGTCAGCTTCATTCGCGCCGAGCACGGCGACTGGTTCCACATCGAAGTCGCCGCGTATCCGGAATACCATCCGCAATCGCGCTCGCCGAAGGCCGATCTCGAGAATTTCGCGCGCAAGGTGAAGGCCGGCGCGAATTCCGCGATCACGCAGTATTTCTTCAACGCGGACGCGTATTTCCGCTTCGTCGACGACGTGCGCAAGCTCGGCGTGGACGTGCCGATCGTGCCGGGCATCATGCCGATCACGAACTTCTCGCAGCTGATGCGCTTTTCCGAAATGTGCGGCGCCGAAGTGCCGCGCTGGGTCGCGCGCCGGCTCGAGAGCTTCGGCGACGACCGCGATGCGATCCGCGCGTTCGGCGCGGACGTCGTCACGGGCCTGTGCCGGCGTCTGCTCGACGCAGGCGTGCCGGGGCTGCACTTCTATACGCTGAACGGCGCGGCCGCGACGAAGACGATCTGCGAACGGCTCGGCGTGTAAGTCACGCCCGTGCGCCGCATGCGTAGCATGTTGCGGCCTCTGTCTGACAAAGCCCCGCCGGTGTCGTGCCGGCGGGGCTTTCTTTATCCGCGTACGCCAGGCCGCTGCCGCGCCGTGCGTCAGCCCTGCGCCTGCATCAGCGGCGGGCGGCGGTCGAACCACGGCCGTGCCTGTTCGAGCTGCCATGCGAGCTTCAGCAGCAGCGCATCGTCGCCGTGGCGCGCGGCGAACTGCACGCCGATCGGCAGGCCGCGCGCATTCCAGAAAAGCGGCACCGACATCGCCGGCTGGCCGGTCAGGTTGAACAGCTCGGTGCAGCCGGCCCACGCGAACGCCTTCTGCGACGCCTTCGCGAGCATTTCCTTCAAGAGCGGCTTGATCGGCAGCGCCGCGAGCAGCTTCATCTGCGCGTGCTCGAACGGCGTCGGCTGCAGCTCGCCGATCTTGACGGGCGGCCCCGCGAGCGACGCGCACAGGATCACGTCGTAGCGCGCGGCAAGGCCCGTGACCTGTACGGTGAGCTGGCGCTGCCACTCGAGCACGTCCGGCAGCCGCGTGCGCGCGAGCCGCCGGCCGACGACGGCCATCGCCCAGGTCGCCGCCTCGAATTCGCTGCGCCGCGGCGTGCGGCCCGTCAGCTGCCGCGCGCCGAGCACCATTTCCTCGGCGATCGTCGCCCACAGCGTCAGGAAGGTTTCGCCGGCGCGCGCATAGTCGACGTTCAGCGTCGCCGGCTCGACGTGGTGGCCGAGCGACGCGACGAGCGCGGCCGCGTCGTCGAGCGCCGCGCGCGTGTCGCCCGCGAGCGCGGGCGCCAGCATCGGATCGGCGACGATGCCGATCCGCAGCGCATCAGGCGGCGTGTCGAGCGCGCCGAGGAACGTGCCGGGCGCGCCGGGCGGCAGCGTCTGGCCGGTCGTCACGTCGAGCAGCAGCGCGCTGTCGCGCACGCTGCGCGCCACCGCATGCTGGACGACGAGGTCGCCGTTCATCGGCAGGTCGACGAGCGCCGGATTGCGGCTCGGCTTCAGCCCGAACAGCCCGCAGCACGACGCCGGGATGCGGATCGAGCCGCCGCCGTCGGACGCATGCGCGAGAGGCACGATCCCGGCCGCGACGGCCGCGGCCGCGCCGCCGCTCGAGCCGCCGGGCGTGTGATCGAGGTTCCACGGGTTGCGGCACGCGCCGAACAGTTCCGGCTCCGTGTACGGCATCTGGCCGATCTCGGACGTGTTGGTCTTGCCGAACACGTTGAGCCCCGCCGCGCGGCTTCGCGCGATCAGCGGCGAATCGGCGTCGGGCGCGAAATACCGGTAGTGACGGCTGCCCATCGACAGCGGCAGCCCCGCGACCGCCGCGCCGAGATCCTTGACAAGATAGGGCACGCCGGCGAACGGGCCGTCGGGGTCGTGCGTCGCGGCGGCGCGCTCGCGGGCGGCGTCGTAATCCTGCAGCACGATCGCGTTGATCGCGGGATTGACCGCTTCGGCCTGCCCGATCGCGGCGTCGAGCAGTTCGCGCGGGCTCACCTTGCGTTGCCGGACGAGATCGGCGAGACCGATCGCGTCATGGGCGAGATAGTCTGAATGCACCGCTGTCACCCCCGTTGTGACGTGTGGCGATGGAAAGCGGCGGGCCCGGTCCCCGCGCGTGGGACGGGCCCGCCGCCGGCTGCGTTACAGGTGCTCGGCGAGGAAGGTCAGCGTGCGGCCGTGCGCGAGCGCCGCCGCGCGCTGGTTGTAGGACGCGCGATCCCAGCAGTTGAAGCCGTGCTCGGCGCCCGGATACAGGTGGAACGCGGCGTTGTCGCGGCCGGCGAACGCGGCCTTGACCTGGTCGACCGCCGTCAACGGAATGCCGTGATCGTTCTCCGCGTAATGGAACAGGATCGGCTGCGTGACCTGGCCCGCGACGTCGAGCGCGCTCTGGATGCCGCCGCCGTAATAGGCGACCGCCGCATCGACCTTGCCGGTCGCGGCCGCCAGGTACGCGAGGCGGCCGCCGAAGCAGTAGCCGATCGCGGCGACCTTGCCGCCGACTTCAGGCCGCGCGCGCAGCACGTCGGCCGCCGCGGCGAGGTCCGCGACCGCGAGTTTCACGTCGGTCTTCTGCAGCAGCTCGATGCCCTTGTCGCGATCCGCACCTTCGTAGGCCAGCTCGACGCGCGGCTGGGTGCGCCAGAACACGTCCGGCGCGAGCGCGACGAAGCCGTCGGCCGCGTACTGGTCCGCGACCGAGCGGATGTGCGCGTTCACGCCGAAGATCTCCTGGATGATGAGGACGGCCGGGCCCTTGCCGCGCCTGGGCAGCGCGAGGTAGCCGCCGAAACTGTCGTTACCGGTCGGGATGTCGATCCATTGGGCAGTCACGTTGAACTCCTGACGAGCGAGGCGGCGTGGGGCGCGCCTCGGCAGTGAAAAAAGGGGGCGGCCTAGTGTGCCACCTTTCACCGCGCACTGCAGGATGCCCGCTTGCCGCTTGCCGCTTGCCGCTTGCCGCTTGCCGCTTGCCGCTATCGGCTACCCGCTTGCCGCTTGCCGCTACCCGCTACCCGCTACCCGCTACCCGCTACCCGCTACCCGCTACCCGCTACCCGCTACCCGCTGCCCGCTTGCCGCTTGCCACTTCCCACTTGCCACTTGCCACTTGCCACTCGCTCTCGCTTCTCGCCTCTCGCCTCTCGCCTCTCGCCTCTCGCTTCTCGCCTCTCGCTTCTCGCGCAGCGATCGTTCCGTTCACGATTATTCATTTTTCGGCGGCGCGGCGCTTCGGTACAGTCAAACGCATCGGCCGTTTACAAAGCGCTTTCGCGCGTCACCGAAGGATCTCCATCATGTCATTCCGCTCCCTGTCCACACCGTTCGTTGAACGCTTCGGCCTGCGCGCGCCGCTCGTGCAGGCGCCGATGGTCGGCGCTACCACGTCCGCCATGGTCGCCGCCGCGTCGAATGCCGGCGCGCTCGGCAGCCTCGGTGCCGGCGCGTTCGCGCCCGAGCGTCTCGCCAATGAAGTCGCGCAGATCCGCGCGGCCACCGACCGGCCGTTTGCGGTCAATTTGTTCGTGCTGCCGGACGCCGCGCCCGACGCGGCGACGGTTGCGCGCGCACTCGCGGCGATCGATCCGCTCAACGCGGCGTTCGGCTTGCCTCCCGGCGCCGCGCCCGCCCGTTTCACCCCCGACTTCCGTGCGCAGCTCGACATGTTGGTGTCGCTGCGCGTGCCGGTCGCGAGCTTCACGTTCGGCGTGCTCGACGCAGCGGAGGTCGCGCGGCTGAAGGCGGCCGGCACCTACGTGATCGGCACCGCGACGCACGTCGCCGAAGGGCTCGCCTGGCAGGCGGCGGGTGCCGACGCATTGTCCGCACAGGGCGCCGAGGCGGGCGGCCATCGCGGCACGTTCATCGGTGCGGCGGAAGACGCGCTGATCGGCACGATGGCGCTCGTGCCGCAGCTCGCCGACGCGACAGGCCTGCCCGTGCTCGCGGCGGGCGGCATCATGGACGGCCGCGGGATCGCGGCGGCGCTCGCGCTCGGCGCGCAGGCCGCGCAGCTCGGCACCGCGTTCCTGACGTGCACGGAAAGCGCGATCGCGCCGGACTGGAAGGCGCGCCTCCTCGCGAGCGCCGATACGTCGACGCAGGTCACGCGCGCGATCACCGGCCGCCACGCGCGCGGGTTGCGCAACGCGCTGATGGCGCGGCTCGGCGAACGCATGGCCGATGTCGCGCCGTATCCGGTGCAGAACGCGCTCACGCAGCCGCTGCGCCAGGCCGCCGCGCGCGCGAACGACGGCGACTACCTGTCGCTGTGGGCAGGGCAGGGTGCGCCGCTCGCGCGGCGGCGCGCTCACGTACTGACGACTGCGCAACTGGTCGACGCGCTCGATGCTGAATGGCGCGCGGCGGTGGGCTGATCGAAACCCTTGACGCAGCCCAAGACACAGCCCAAGACGCAGCCCAAGACTCAGCCCACGACGCAGCCCTTGAGCGACGCGAAACGCGCGTGCCGTCACGCGCGTTTCATTCAACGATTCCGCGCACAGAATACCTATTCGAAATGTCGCGGGAAGGTTTTAAAGCGGCGATTCATAAAGTCGTAAGAAACTAGCGGAAACCCTTATCCGGCGGGCTTTACAGCGATTTCAGAAAGGCGTCTGATATGTACTTGCATCGGTAGTGTTACTACTACCCCCAAAAAGTCCCACAAATTAATTTGATCACCTACACTTGCGCGCAAGTACGGGCGGGCGGCGGCTAAAAGCGGCTGTTTCACGTGCTTGAGGCCAAGTGCATGAACGATGCAACCGGCGAATCGTCCAGTGATTGCAAACACAGGGATGGCAGCGGGGCACCGGGCGATGGCGTTTTTTGGGACCGAAACTGGAGACTTACATGAATATCAAGATGCAAAAGCTGTTGCCGATCACCGCCGCAGCAATGCTGTGCGCTGCAGCTGCAAGCAACGCGTTCGCCGATCAAGTCGTCAAGATCGGCCACGTTGCGCCGTTGACGGGCGGCATTGCACACCTCGGCAAGGACAATGAAAACGGCGCGCGTCTCGCAGTCGAGGAGATCAACGCGAAGGGTCTCACGATCGGTGGCCAGAAGATCACGCTGCAACTCGATGCGCAGGACGACGCCGCCGACCCGCGGCAGGCGACGCAGGTCGCGCAGAAGCTCGTCGACGACAAGGTCGTCGCAGTGGTCGGCCACCTGAACTCGGGCACGTCGATCCCGGCCTCGAAGATCTACAGCGATGCGGGCATCGTGCAGATCTCGCCGTCGGCGACCAACCCCGCCTACACGCAGCAAGGCTTCAAGACGACGTACCGCGTCGTCGCGACCGACGCGCAGCAGGGCCCGGCGCTGGCGAACTACGCGCATTCGAAGGGCATCAAGAGCGTCGCGGTGGTCGACGATTCGACCGCTTACGGCCAGGGTCTCGCGAACGAGTTCGAGAAGAAGGCGAAGTCGCTCGGCCTGAACGTGATGTCGCACGATGCGACGAACGACAAGGCGGTCGATTTCCGCGCGATTCTGACCAAGATCAAGGGCGAGAATCCGGACGCGATCATGTACGGCGGCATGGACGCGACGGGCGGCCCGTTCGCGAAGCAGGCGAAGCAGCTCGGCCTGCGCGCGAAGATCCTCGCGGGCGATGGCGTGTGCACGGAAAAGCTGGCCGATCTGGCCGGCGACGCGACCGACAACATCGTGTGCTCGGAAGCAGGTGCGTCGCTCGAGAAGATGCCGGGCGGCGGCGCGTTCAAGGCGAAGTACGAGAAGCGCTTCGGCCAGCCGATCCAGATTTACGCGCCGTTCACGTATGACGCGGTGTACATCGTCGTCGACGCGATGAAGCGCTCGAATTCGACGGATCCGGCGAAGATTCTCGCGGCGATGCCGGCGACGAACTACACGGGCGTGATCGGGACGACGACGTTCGATTCGAAGGGCGACCTGAAGCACGGCGTGATCTCGCTGTACAACTACAAGAGCGGCAAGAAGACGTTCCTCGATGAAGTGAAGATGTAATCGAGCGGTCAACAGCAGGGGCAGAAGCGCGCATGCGGCAACGCATGCGCGCTTCGTTTTTCGGGGGCCGCAGAAGCTCCAACGTGCGGCGGCGTGTGCGTCAGATCTTCAGGTGCGCGAGCACCTTCGGCGCGACGGCCGCGACGAGCGCCGCGCACAGCGCGACGACCGTGAGCCCGATCTTCAGGTTCGCGGCCTGCGCGACTGCGCCGATCAGGACCGGACCGAACAGCAGTCCGAAATACGCGAGGCCGGCGACATGCGCAAGGCCTTCAGCCGCGTGGATGCCTTTCACGCGCGCGGCGGCGGCGAACAGCACCGGCATCATGTTCGCGAGGCCGAGTCCCATCAGCGTGAAGCCCGTCAGCACGACGGCCGGATACGGCAGCAACAGCGCGCCGGCCATCCCCGCGCACGCGAGCGATGCGCTTGCGAACACGAGCTGCGGTGCGCCGAAGCGGGCGCGCACCGCGTCGCCCGCGAAGCGCGCTGCCGCCATCCCGCCACAGAACGCCGCGTACGCGGCACTCGCGAGCGCGGGACTCGACGCGACGACGTCGCGCATGTAGACCGTCGCCCAGTCGTACATCGCGCCTTCGGCGACGAGCGCGACGAGCGCGATGCCGCCGAGCATCCACAGCGCGGGCGAGCGCCAGCGATTGCCGCCGCCGTGCGCGTGTTCGTGATGCGGCACGTGCGGCAGGACCGCCGGGCACGACGCGACGAGCACCGCGGCGCTGACCGCCGCGGCGAGCGCGAGATGCGCGGCGGGCGCCATGCCGGCCGACAGCAGCGCGCCGCCGGCCGCGGCGCCGGCCATCCCGCCGACGCTGAACATCCCGTGCAGCGCCGACATGATCGGCCGGCCGAGCGCGATTTCGACCGCGCTCGCCTCGGCGTTCATCGCGACGTCGAGCGTCGCCATCGAGAAGCCGAACAGCGCGAGCACCGCGAGCAGGAGCGGGTAGTCGGGCACGACAAGGATCAGCGCCGCGCACGCCGACATCGCGACGCCGCCAGCGAGGCACGCGGTGCGCGAGCCGACGCGCGTGATCCAGCGTGCGACCGTCATCATCGCGAAGATCGAGCCGCCGGCGACCGCGAACAGCGCGACGGACAGGAGCGCGGGGCTCAACGCGAACTTGTCGCGCACGGTCGGCACGTGCACGCCCCATGACGCGTACATCATCCCGGCGACGAAGAACAACGCCATCGTGGCGGTGCGTGCGCGCCGACGGACCGGGAGCGGCAGGGCGCGATGCGCGGCGGGCGGCGCGGCGAGGTCGGGGGAGGAATCGGACACGGAACGCTCGTCAGAAGGAAAATGACCGGCATATCGGATGCCGTCTGGAATTCGTCCGATTCTATCGAACCGCTTACGATTTTGCTGGCGGCGGTGGTCGGTGGTCGGTGGTCGGTGGTCGGTGCTAGGTGCTAGGTGCTAGGTGCTAGGTGCTAGGTGCTCGATGTTCGGAGTTCGGAGTTCGGAGTTCGGGGTTCGGGGTTCGGGGTTCGGGGTTCGGGGTTCGGGGTTCGGGGTTCGGGGTTCGGGGTTCAGGGTTCAGGGTTCAGGGTTCAGAGTTCAGAGTTCAGAGTTCAGAGTTCAGAGTTCAGAGTTCAGAGTTCAGAGTCGCGCGTTCGAAGCCCGATACGCTACGTCCCGCGTTCTACCATCGGCACATCACACGATTCGCCGCACCATTCGCCGCGAGTAACATCGATCCGCCGCCTTTCGACTGCAGGAGTTTTCGTGAACATCGACCCCGCCCTCCCGCTGCACCTGCTGCACCGCTGCGCGCTCGGCACGCTCGCGACACACGCGCGCGAGCCGCAAGGCTTTCCGTATCCGACGGTCGTGCCGTTCGCGCCGGATGCGCGTCACCGGCCGGTAATCCTCGTGAGCGGCCTTGCCGAGCACACGCGCAACCTGGCGGCCGATCCGCGCGCCGGCTTCCTCGTCGTCGACGCGCCGGACGGCGACGTGCTCGACGCCGAGCGCGCGACGCTGCTCGGCCGCTTCGCGCCCGTCGATGCCGATCCGCATCTCGCCGCGCGCTACCTGCGCTACGCACCGGATGCCGAGCGTTATCTCGCGCTCGGCGATTTCACGTTCTGGGCGCTCGACGTCGAGCGGCTGCGCTATATCGGCGGATTCGGCCGGATGGGCTGGGTCGACGGCGCCGCGCTCGATTTGCGCGCGCCGCTAGGATTCGACGAGGAACAGGCGCTGTGGGCGGCCTACGACACCGGCGACGTGCGCCGGGCCGGCCTGGACCTGCTCGGCGTCGACCGCTACGGCGCGGACTGGCGACGCGACGGCCTGCGGATGCGAACGGCATTCGATGCGCCGCAGGCCGATGCGGACGGATTGCGCGCGCAGCTGATCGAATGCGCACGGCGTGTGACCTGACGTCGCGGCTGGCCGGATGCTCATTCGTCTTGGCTATACAAGCTGAATTTTCCGATCCTGTCGTCAGATGAAAGCTTTGATTTTTCTGACGCAGGGTAATTGCGTATGTTGAAAGTCTTAATGCATTGCGACTTATGTCCTAATCTGCGTGTAAGGACGTAACAATTTGAGATATGGCCGAGACCGGTCAAATTGACCCGCACGAATTACTATTCGAACTCGGGATTTTCAATGAGTGCTGCTTCAGGCAATTCTTTTTTGTGCTAATCTCTGCCTTCAAAATCCGAGGCACAAATATTTCGTGAATGGTGAGCTGGCGGCAGACCGGCGCCGTCGATCAATTGGAAAGGAAAACTATGTCTTCTTACAAGGACCTGCTGGCCCAGCGGGAGAAGCTGGAGAAGCAAATCGAAGAAGCCAAGTCGCGTGAATACGCCGAAGTGCTCAATGATGTGAAGCAAAAAATCGCCGATTACGGCTTTTCGCTCGCCGAGCTCGGTCTGAACCGCGCGAAAGTCGGCAAGGTCGGCCGTCCGCGTGCTGGCGTCGCGGCGAAGTACCGCGATCCCGAGTCGGGCGCGACGTGGTCGGGCCGCGGTAAGCCGCCGCGCTGGATCGCCGGCAAGAATCGCGAGCAATTCGCAATTTAAGCGTTTGTTTAAGTTGTGTGGCCAAAAGGCTGCGTGTCCGTTTGCCGGACCGCGGCCTTTTTGCATTGTGTGTGTCGGATGTGTGTGCGTCGTCACGAAGATGTCACGGCCGACCGTGAATGAAAATGCGATCCGTTCGCATAAGCGATTGATTTAACTGGAAAATTTAGGGTTATCGGAATGGGGTGCGGGCCAGGTTTGATAGAATCCGGCATCCACTTCGATATCTCATATTTCATGTCCTCCTTTTCCGGCGACGCACAGAGCGCAGATAAGCACGCGGTCGCGCGCAAGAGCACCCTCGTCAGTATTGCGCTGAATGTCGTGCTGGCCACCTTTCAAATTGTTGTCGGCGTGATAGCGCATTCGCAGGCATTGATTGCCGACGGCGTTCATTCGATTTCCGATTTGGTGTCGGATTTTGTCGTGCTGGTTGCGAATCGCCATAGTGGTGCACTGCCGGACGCCGATCACAATTACGGGCACAGCCGCTACGAGACGGTTGCGTCGCTGTTTCTCGGCGCGATTCTGATCGCGGTCGGGGTCGGCATGCTGTGGCGCGCCGGCGATCGCCTCGTGCATCTCGAAGATATCCCGCCCGTGCATTTCTCCGCGCTGATTGTCGCGGTGACCGTGCTGCTGTCGAAGGAAGCACTGTTCCGCTACATGCTGCGCGAAGCGCAGCGCGTGCGCTCGGCAATGCTCGTCGCGAATGCGTGGCATGCGCGGTCGGACGCCGCGTCGTCGCTCGTCGTCGCGATCGGCATCATCGGCAGCCTCGCGGGCTTCCGGTTGCTCGACCCGATTGCGGCCGCGATCGTCGGCTTCATGGTCGCGAGGATGGGCTGGACGTTCGGCTATGACGCGCTGCAGGACCTGTCGGATCGCGCGCTCGACGAGAGCGACACCGCCGAGATCCGCGCGTTGCTCGCAGCGACGCCCGGCGTGCGCGACGTGCACGATCTGCGCACGCGCAAGATGGGGGATTCGGCGCTCGTCGATGCGCACATCCTGGTCGATCCGATGATTTCCGTTTCGGAAGGGCACTACATTGCCGAAACCGCGCGCTCGCGCGTGCTGAAGGACCGGCGCGTGCTCGACGCGCTGATCCACGTCGATCCGGAGAACGACGCGGCGCGCCGTCCGGCGCTGGCGCTGCCGCCGCGCGACGAGATCGCGGCGCGGCTCGAGGCGGAACTCGCGCGGCGGGGCCTACGCGCGAGCGCAGTCAACCTTCACTACCTGAGCACGGGCCTCGAGATCGACGTGACGCTTGCCGCCGATCCGGCCGCGGGCAGCGACGGCGACGCAGCGCTTGCCAGGCAGCTCGACGTCGACGAGCTGGCGCGGCAGTTCGGCGCGCGCCGCATCAGCTTCACGCGGGCGGTGCCGGCGCGTCCGTGACGCGCGCGGCGGGCGAGTGCGGCGTCCGTGTGCCGGCCCGCAATGACCTGTAACCGACCCGAAGTCGGTCCGTAGCGGGGTGCGCGGCTGGCGTGAGCGACGGCCGTGTGCCGGCCCGCAATGACCCGTAACCGACCCGAAGTCGATCCGTAGCGGGCGCAAAGCCGGCCCGCGTGGCCGTTACAGCGGGAGCTGCGTGTCGAACTTGATTTCGCGCAGCACGACGCTCGTGCGCACCTGCGACACGGCCGGGATCTTGAAGATGCGTTCGTGCAGGAACACGTCGTATGCCTTGATGTCGGGCGCGACGATCTTGAGGATGTAATCGGCTTCGCCGGTCGTGCTGTAGCACTCGGTGACTTCCGGACAGGTCGCGATCTCGCGCTCGAACTGCTCGACGCCGCCCTCGTTGTGGCGCGTGAGGTGCACGTGCGCGAGCGCGCAGACGTGCAGGCCGAGCTTCTCGCGGTCGAGCAGCGCCGTGTAGCGCTGGATCACGCCGGACTGTTCCATGTCCTTGATCCGGCGCCAGCACGGCGTGCTGGACAGGCCGACCTGGTCGGAGATTTCCTGGACCGAGCGGCGCGCGTCGAGCTGCAGCAGGCGAAGGATTTTTTGCGAAAAGGAATCGAGCGTCACCTGCGCCTCCATGCGGCAGATACAACACTCAGAATGTTAGAGGCGCGAGGAAGGAAAGGCAATCCGACGCGCCGTCGCTGAGCGAGATTCGCTAATTTGCGCGCGGATCCGTAGCGTTTTGTCCCGCCGCGCCGTTGTCGTCCGTCAGGCTGCCGGAGGCCGCCTGCGCGGCGAGCGCGGCCTGCTGCACGCGCAGGTCGGCGAGCATGTTGCAGAAGAGGGCGCCTTGCTCGATCGCGTCGTCGAGCGCGACGTGCGTATGCGGATGGTCGTCGAACCAGTGCTTCGGGAAGCGCGGCTTGATCGCCTTGCGGTACGGCAGGCCCGTCATCGCGAACGCGAGCGTCTTGATGTCGAGCGCCGACCACGAGAACGGGCAGCGGCCGGCGAAGCGCATCATGTACCAGAACATGAACGTGAAGTCGAAGCCGGCCGGCATCGCGACGAACACCGGCTTGCCGGGCAGCGCCTCGACCCAGTCGACGTACGCGACGAGCGCAGCCTCCGGCGCCTGCAGGTCGCGCCGGCACGCGGCCCATGCTTCGGGCTGGGTCTTCCACCACGCGTCCTGCACCGGATGCGGCTGCGCGCCGGGCAAGGTCTCGAGGTTCGCGGAAAACGTCGCGATCAGCTGCTTGTCCTCGGTGTAAGCGGCCGACGCGAAGCTCAGCATCGAGTGCGGGCCGGGAATCGGTCCGTCGGCCTCGACGTCGGTGCTGACGTAGATTTCCGGAATCGCCGTCTGACTCATCCGAACACCTTGTCCGACACGAACGGGTTCGTGCGGCGCTCGTCGCCGAACGTCGACACCGGGCCGTGGCCCGGCACGAACGTGACGTCGTCGCCGAGCGGCCAGAGCTTCTCCTTGATCGACCGCACGAGGTCGGCATGGTTGCCGCGCGGGAAATCGGTGCGGCCGATCGAGCCGGCGAACAGCACGTCGCCGACGATCGCAAGCCGGTGCGCGCGGCTGAAGAACACGACGTGGCCGGGCGTGTGGCCCGGGCAGTGATAGACGTCGAGCGTTTCGTCGCCGAACTGCACGGTATCGCCGTCGTTCAGCCAGCGATCGGGCTCGAATGCGTCGGCGGCCGGAAAGCCGAAGCGCTCGCTCTGCATCGGCAGCTTCTCGATCCAGAAGCGCTCCTCCTCCTGCGGCCCCTCGATCGGCACGCCATAGTGCGTCGCGAGCGTCTTCGCGCCCGCACAGTGGTCGATGTGCCCGTGCGTGAGCAGCACCTTGTCGATCTGCACGTTCTGCTGCGCGACTTCCTGCCGGATCCGTTCGAGATCGCCGCCCGGATCGACGACGGCGGCGCGGCCCGTCTTTTCGCAGACGAGCAGCGAGCAGTTCTGCTGGAACGGCGTAACCGGAATGAGCGTGACTTTCATGGAAGCACCGGCGGCTAAAAGGCTCGATTGTACCGGGCGGGCGGGCTGCCTGCCGTGCGTGCGGCGCACGATCCGCCGCACGCGCGGGCAATCCCGGAGCATCCCGATTGTTACCGCTATAGCGAGAATCAATGGAACGGACGGGCCACTTTCGGGGGGCGACGTTTTGATTTATGTATAATGGCGCCCATCACGCGTGAAAACCACGCGTTTCGCTGGTGTTCGAGCCCCGTTTTCAAGGGGCCATGAGCACCGTCAAAGCATCGGCCGCCGGGGAGTCCGGCGGCGAATCCAGCACCGAGCGTTCGGTGCTCACGTCTTGTCCGGCCGGGTGCTGCGCGCCCGCTGCGGCCTTGCTGCCGCGACGCCGGATGAGGCCTGTGCCGCCGTTCCTGTGCGTTGGCTGTTGCAACGCGCGCGAACGTGAAAGCCATGTTCGATGGCGGCATGTGGGGTCTGGTCAGGCTGCCGGGGACAGGTTGCGCCAGACGTGAAAGATAATCAGGACGGTTGCGGCGAGTACGATAGCCGCGCCCATGCATGCCGCCTGCTCGCGTTCGAGCCGGGCGTGCGCGCATTTGCCGTCCGGGCCGCGTATCAACGTTGAAGAAGGAGCGGCCCGAACCAGAAGGCGACACGTCGATGAATTTTCGATTTCCGAGCCGATTCGGGACATTGGCAGTATTTCTCGCGCTAACGGGCTGTGCGGTGCAGCCCAGCCAGACGACCAACAGCGCGAACCAGAAGAACTCGGTCAGGACGACCGACACCGCGAATGCGGGCAACAACTCGCAACTGAATTTCGATTCGGCGCTGGCATCGATGCCGGCCGATAGCAAGGACACGAAGAGCGCGTCGCTGGCGGACGCGCAGCCGATCGACGGCGCCGACGTGTCCGACTTCCGGCAGTCCGGCAGGGCATCGTGGTACGGCAGGGGCTTCCACGGCCGCCGCACCGCGAACGGCGAGCGCTTCAACATGAACGCGCTCACCGCCGCACACCGCACGCTGCCGCTGTCGTCCTACATCAAGGTGACGAACCCGACGAACGGCAAGTGGGTCGTCGTGAAGGTCAACGATCGCGGGCCGTACAAGCGCGGCCGGGTGCTCGACCTGTCGTACGCGGCCGCCAAGGTGATCGGCCTCATCCACGCAGGCACCGGGCGCGTGAAGATCGAGGGGCTGTCGCCGCAGGAAGCACGCGAGGCACGCGACGAGATGCTCGCGTCGAACTCTGTGAAGTAACGCCGCGAGGCAACGCCGCAAACGCGGCGCGGACCTCCCGCACATGAAAAAGGGCTGCCTTCGGGCAGCCCTTTTTCATTTCGGCGCGGCGGTTTCCGGCGGCTCGGCGGCGGGTGTCGCGCAGCCCGCAGACCGCAGCCCGCAGCCCGGCCGCGCGTCCTCAACCGTCCTTCAGTGCCAGCGCGCGCGCATACAGCGCGTTGCGCGGCGCGCCCGTCAGCGCGGCTGCGAGTTTCGCGGCGCTCTTCACCGGGACTTCTTCCAGCAGCAGTTTGAGCAGCGCATCGTGCGCGGTTTCGTCGGCCGTACCGTCGTCGGCCGGTGCGCCTTCGACGACGAGCACGAACTCGCCGCGCTGCCGGTTCGCGTCGCCTTCGAGCCACGTCAGCCCTTCGGCCAGGGTGCCCTGGAACAGCTGCTCGTGTAGCTTGGTCAACTCGCGCGCGATCAGCAGCCGGCGCGCGGGGCCGAATGCGTCTGCGAGCGCGGCGACCGTCTCGACGATCCGGTGCGGCGCCTCGTAGAACACGAGCGCGTACGGATGCGCGGCCAGCGTCTGGAGTTCGGCGGCGCGCTGCTTCGCCTTCGGCGGCAGGAAGCCTGCGAACGTGAACGTGCCGGCCCAGTCGCCCGCCACGCTTACCGCGGTTACGGCCGCGTTCGCGCCGGGCAGCGGAATCACCGCGAAGCCGGCCGCGCGCACCGCGTCGACGAGCCGCGCGCCCGGATCCGAAATGCCGGGCGTGCCGGCGTCCGACACATACGCGACGCGCTCGCCGGCGCGCAGGTGCTCGATCACGCGCAGTGCCGCTTCGCGTTCGTTGTGTTCGTGCGCGGCGACGAGCGGTTTCGAGATGCCGTAGCGGGCGAGCAGCTGGCCCGTGTTGCGGGTGTCTTCGGCGGCGATGCGGTCGGCGAGGCCGAGCACGTGGAGCGCGCGCAGCGTGATGTCGGCCGTGTTGCCGATCGGCGTGGCGACGATGTAGAGCGCGGCGGCCGGGTAGTGCTGCGTGTGTGCAAGTTCGAGGAGGGCAGTCATGGCGGGCAGCGCGCGCGGGCGCGGCGCAAGCGGAACAAGGTCGGCATTGTGCCACGGGGCGCGCGCCGGATCGGGCGGCGGCAGGGGCGATCCGGTGCGCGCAGGGGCGCAGGCGCCCGTGCGGAACGACAACTGTGACGACAACTTTTCCGGCCCGGCGCGATCCAAGTCGATCGGTGCGGCGTTCGAGGCACGGGCGCGGCAGTTTCTCGAGCGCCGCGGGCTCGCGTTCGTCGCGGCGAACGTGACGATGCGCGGCGGTGAGCTGGATCTCGTGATGCGGGAGCCGGACGGCACGCTGGTGTTCGTCGAGGTGCGCGCGCGGCGCAGCGTCCGGCACGGCGGTGCGGCGGCGAGCATCGGCTGGCGCAAGCGCCGGCGGCTCGTGGCGGCGGCGCAGCGGTTCTGGGTGCGGCACGGTGCCGGCGCGCCGTGCCGCTTCGATGTGGTCGCGTTCGAGGCCGGGCAGCTCGTCTGGCTGCGCGACGCATTCCGTGCCGACGACGGATAGCCGTGCTCGCCAGGATCGCCGCGAGCTGTGACGAGATGTAAAGAGTTCTTGCCGCGCCCCCGGACGAGGCCCCGGAGTACGGTAAACTCGCCGCACTCATGATGTCGCGCGATGTCCATCACGCGTTTGTACCCGATCAGGAATCGATGTCAGTCGAACGTATTCAGCAACATTTCCGCGACAGCACCGCGCTTCACGTCGAAGCCGCCGACGCGCTGTCGCTGCCGATCGCGGCCGCGGTCGACGCGATGTTCGCCGCGCTGGCGAACGGCAACAAGATCGTCGCGTGCGGCGACGGCCCGTCGGCCGCGGCCGCGCAATACCTCGCCGTGTCGCTGGTCGGCGGCTTCGAGCGCGAGCGGCCGGGCCTGCCTGCGATCGCGCTGGCCACCGATGCGTCCCACGCGGGCCTGACCGGCGCGATGGCGCCCGAGCAGCTGTTCGCGCAGCAGGTGCGCGTGCTCGGGCAGACCGGCGACATCCTGCTGGTGCTCGACCCGACCGGCGCGTCGCCGCGCGTGCTGGCCGCCGTCGACGAGGCGCACGAGCGCGAAATGACGGTGGTCGCGCTGACGGGCGGCAGCGGCCATGCGCTCGCGGCCGCGCTGTCCGACACCGACATCCCGATCAGCGTGCCCGCCGAACGCGCGGCGCGCATCCACGAAGTCCATCTGCTGACCATCCACTGCCTGTGCGACGGCATCGACGCGATGCTGCTGGGTGAGGATTGAACGAAGGAGAGCCGTCGATGAAGAAAAGCCGCGTCAAACAGACGCTCGTCAGAACCACGTTGCTGGCCGCGCTGATGGCGGGCGCCGCCATGTCGCTGCAGGGCTGCGTGCTCGGCGTGCTGGGAGCGGCAGCCGGCGGCGGTGCGCTGATTGCGACCGATCGCCGCACGCTCGGCGCGCAGACGGAGGACCGCGAGATCCAGGTCAAGGCGCTGTCGCAGATCAAGAGTGGGCTGCCGGACGAGTCGCACGTGAACGTGACGGTGTTCAACCGCCGCGTACTTCTGACGGGCGAGGTGCCGAACGACGCATCGAAGCAGCGCGCCGAGGAAATCGTGCGCGGCATCAACAACGTGAACGGCATCGTCAACGAGCTGTCGGTCGAGCCGGCCGCGTCGCTGTCGTCGCGCGCGAACGACTCGTATCTCGAAGGGCGCGTGAAGACCGCGCTGATCGCCGAGAAGGACATCTCGGCGAACAACTACAAGGTCGTCAGCGAGCGCGGCAACCTCTATCTGCTGGGTCTCGTGACGGTCGACGAAGGCAATCGCGGCGCGGAAGTCGCGAGCCAGGTGCCGGGCGTCGAGAAGGTCGTGAAGGTGTTCCAGTACATCAAGCTGCAGGACGCGCAGGCGCTGCAGGCAGCGATGCCCGCAAGCGGCGCCGCGGCGACGTCGGCCGCACCGGCGGACAACGCGACGGTCGGCGCCGTGCCCGATACGTCGGTGACGGCGACACCGCTGCAGCCGCCCGCGCCGATCTCGAACTCGTCCAACGTGCATCCCGGCAATCCGAAGGCGGCGCCGCAATGATGGTCAGGCAGATGAAGCAGATGAAACACTGGATGGTGCAGGGTGTTGCGGCCGCGGCACTCGTCGCCGGCACGTTCGGTACGGTCGCGCACGCGGACGTCGGCGACGGTCTGAAGGTTGCGCGCAGCAATGCGTGCATGGGCTGCCACGCGGTCGACCGCAAGCTGGTCGGCCCGTCGTTCAAGGACGTCGCGGCGCGCTACAAGAGCGACCCGCAGGCGGCGGCGAAGCTGGCCAAAAAGGTGAAGGAGGGCGGCTCCGGCGTGTGGGGCGCGATCCCGATGCCCGCGCATCCGCGCATGAGCGACGCGGACATCCGCTCGGTCGTCGAATGGGTGCTGGCGGGGGCGCCAACGAAGTAACGACCCCTATTGTCAAGCGTGCAAATGCGTGTGTATGATTGGTGTCTGTTGGGGCGGTAGCTCAGCTGGGAGAGCGTCGCGTTCGCAATGCGAAGGTCGGGAGTTCGATCCTCCTCCGCTCCACCAACAGCATTCGAAGGGCTCGATCGCAAGGTCGGGCCCTTTTTGTTTGTAAATCGGCGTAACGAGGCGGGCAGCAAGCCGGCCGCCGAACGGCGACCGGCTGAGCAGCTTGTAGAGCGTCGTGAACGTCGGAATCGACAGCGCGGCGCAGCGCGCACCCGCCGCCGTGCCCGCCGTCCCCCTCACCCCCGCCCGAAACTCGGCCGCTTCGGATCGTACGTCCACCCCGGCACGAGGTAGCGCATCGCGATCGCATCGTCGCGCGCCGTGCCGCCGACCTGCCTGTACAGCGCATGCGCCGCTTCCACCTGCGCCATGTCGAGCTCGATGCCGAGGCCCGGCCGTTCCGGCACCGCCACCTTGCCGCCGACGATGGCCAGCGGCTCGCGCGTGAGCCGCGCGTCGCCTTCCTGCCAGATCCAGTGCGTGTCGATCGCAGTGATCGTGCCGGGCGCTGCGGCCGCCGCGTGCGTGAACATCGCGAGCGACACGTCGAAGTGATTGTTCGAGTGCGAGCCCCACGTGAGCCCCCAGTCGCGACACAGCTGCGCGAGCCGCACCGAGCCCTGCATCGTCCAGAAATGCGGATCGGCGAGCGGGATGTCGACCGCCTGCAGGCGCACCGCGTGATCCATCTGCCGCCAGTCGGTCGCGATCATGTTGGTCGCGGTCGGGATGCCGGTCGCGCGGCGGAATTCGGCCATCACCTCGCGTCCCGAATAGCCGGCTTCCGGCCCGCACGGGTCTTCCGCGTACGCGAGCAGGTGGCCCTGTCCGCGGCACAGGGCCACCGCGTCGTCGAGCAACCACGCGCCGTTCGGGTCGAGCGTCACGCGTGCGTCGGGAAAGCGCGACTTGATGGCCGCAATCGCCTCCATCTCGTCGGCGCCCGCCATCACGCCGCCCTTCAGCTTGAAATCGGCGAATCCGTAACGCTCCACGGCCGTCTCCGCCTGCCGCGCGATCGCCGCGGGCGTCAGCGCTTCGTCGTTGCGCAGCCGGAACCACGCGTGCGCCGCACCGGTTTCGTCCCGATACGGCAGGTCGGTGCGGCGCCGGTCGCCGATGTAGAACAGGTAGGCCAGCATCGGCACCGCGTCGCGCTGCTGGCCTTCGCCGAGCAGCGCCGCGACCGGCACGTCGAGGCACTGGCCGAGCAGGTCGAGCAGCGCGGCTTCGATCGCGGTGATCACGTTGTCGAGCCGCAGGTTGATCTCGTGCGGCTGTCGCAGCACCGCAGCTTCGCCGGCCGACGTCACCTCGTGCCGGATCGTGCGGCCGGCCGCCGCGCCGTTGCCGGACAGCGCCGCGCGCACCGCGTTGAGCGTTGCCTGGTAGCGCCCGATCGGCTGGCCGACGACGAGATCCGTCATCCGTTCGAGCACCTGCCGGATCCCTTCGCCGCCCGGGACTTCGCCGACACCCGTGCGTCCGCTGCTGTCCGTGAGGATTACGAGATTGCGGGCGAAGAACGGCGCATGCGCGCCGCACAGGTTGAGCAGCATGCTGTCGCGTCCGGCGACGGGGATCACCTGCATGCGCGTGACGCGCGGGGTGCCCGGCGGCGCGCCGGCACGGCGGGATTCGGACATCGATTCGCTCCTGGCTGGCGGCAGGGCCGCCCGGACGCGCCGGCGCGGCCCGCCGCGTTCAATTCAGCTCGACGCGGCGGATCTCGCCGACGACGAACACGTAACAGATCACCGCGACGAGCGCGTGCGCGACGACATAGACGAGCGCGCCGTTGAACGAGCCGCTGCGGTCGACGATGTAGCCGATCGCAATCGGCGTCGTGATGCTGGACAGGTTCCCGCAGGTGTTGAGCAGTGCGCCGCTCAGGCCGGCGATCTGGCGCGGCGCGGTGTCGGCGTTGACGGCCCAGCCGAGCGCGCCGAGCCCCTTGCCGAAGAACGACAGCGCCATGAACAGCACGACGAGCACGTGCGAGTCGGTGTAGTTGCAGATGACCATCGACATCGACAGCAGCATGCCGACGACGATCGGCACCTTGCGCGCGATCGACAGCGACTGGCCCTGCTTCAGCAGCGCGTCGGAGATGATCCCGCCGAGAATGCCGCCGAGGAACCCGCACACGGCCGGAATCGACGCGACGAGCCCCGCGTTCAGGATCGACATGCCGCGCGCCTGCACGAGGTAGACGGGAAACCACGTAATGAAGAAGTAGGTGAGCGCGTTGATGCAGTACTGCGCGACGTACACGCCGATCAGCATCCGGCTCTTCAGCAGCGCCTTCACGTGGCGAAACTGCGGGCCGCCGTCGCGCTGGCCGGTCGCCTGGTCGATGTTGACGAGCGCGCCGCCGTCGGCGAGGTAGTCGAGCTCCGCGCGGTTGATCTGCGGATGATCCTTCGGGTCGTACACGGTGCGGTTCCATACCAGCACGAACGCGAAGCCGAGCACGCCCATCACGGCGAACACCGATTGCCAGCCGAACGCGTGCACGAGCCAGCCCATCAGCGGCGCGAACACGACGGTCGCCGCATATTGCGCGGCGTTGAAGATCGCCGACGCAGTGCCGCGCTCGGGGGCCGGGAACCACGCCGACACGATCCGGCTGTTGGCCGGGAACGACGGCGCTTCGGCTGCGCCGACGCAAAACCGCAGCGCGAACAGCAGCGCGAACGCGGCGCCGCCGCCGAAGAACCCGATCGCGCCCTGCAGCAGCGTGAACAGCGACCAGAAGAAGATGCTGCATGCATAGACGACGCGCGACCCGTAGCGGTCGAGCAGCCACCCGCCGGGCAACTGCGCGATCACGTACGACCAGCCGAACGCGGAGAAGATGAAGCCGATCTGCACGTGGCTCAGGTGCAGCGCGCGGGCGAGGCTCGGGCCCGCGATCGCGATCGCCGCGCGATCCGCATAGTTGATGGTCGTAACCGCGAACAGCACGGCCAGCACGAGCCAGCGCACGCGGGTGCGCCGGGCCGTCGCCGACGCGGACGCCGGCAACGCTTGGAGCGGATTCATGTTGTCTCCTCCGAGAGCGGAAGGTGCCGTCGTGCGGCAGGCGCGTCGCGCGCGCTCGATGTCGTGTCGGGTGTTGCCGGCCGGGGGCGGATCAGGCGGAAAGCCGCCGCCCGCCCGCTGGCCGGACGCCGTCACCGCCGCGGCAAGCAGCTACGCGTCACGGCGGCAGGACGTCCGGATCATTCTTGCATGGCGAAATTGCGCATTTCATGCCAATTCCTGACTTGATCGATGCAGGTTTTGAATCGATGCGTCACCGCGCGCGCAGCGCGTCGACGATGTTCATCCGCGCGGCGCGCATCGCGGGCAGGAATCCGCCGATCAGCCCCATCGTCACCGAGAACAGCAGCGTCTTCACGACGATGCCCGGCGTGAGCACGAAGCGGAACGACAGATCCGAGAACGTCTGGAAGTTGGTCGTGGAAAACGACACGAAACCCATCAGCGCCGCGCAGGCGAGCCCGGCGACGCCGCCGACGAAGCCGAGCAGCAGCGCCTCGAGCAGGAACGCGGCGAGCACGTTGGCGCGCTTGAAGCCGAGCGCGCGCAACGTGCCGATTTCGGCGACGCGGTTCGCGACCGACGCATACATCGTGATCATCGCGCCGATCATCGCGGCGATCGAGAAGATCGTCGACAGCGTCATGCCAAGGATGTTGATGAACCTCGACAGCGTCTTCGACTGGTCGCCGTAGAACGTCTGCTCGCGCTTGGCCTCGTCGGTGAGGCGCGGATCGACGTCGATGCCGGCCTTGAAGCGCGCGAACGCGTCCGCGCCCGGGATGCGCACGACCATCGACGAAAAGCTGGTGCGGCGAAACGACTGCATCAGCTGGTCGACGTCGCCCCAGATCTCGGAATCGAAGCCGCTGCCGCCGGCGTCGAACCGGCCGACGACGGTCCAGTCGCGCTGCGCGAAATGCAGGCGATCGCCGATCTGCGTGCCGCTGAAGCCGTTCGCGATCGCGTTGCCGACGACGATTTCCGACGAGCCGGCGGTGAACATGCGCCCGGCGACGAGCTTCACGCGCGGCCGCAGCCCGAGGCCCGCCTGCGACACGCCGCGAATCACGACGTTCGACGGCTTGCCCGTCGAGCGCTTCACGAGCGAGATCAGTACGACGGTTTCCTTCGACGCCATCGGCCGGCCGTCGGCGCCGAGGGCCACCGACGGATGCATTTCCAGCGCGTTCGCCTGCTGGTGGTCGATCGCGCTCTGCACCTCGGTTTCCGCGCCCTTGCGGATGATCACGACGTTGTCGGGCTCGCCGGTCGACACGAGCGTTTTCGTCAGGCCCGCGTCGAGCATCAGCACGGTCGCGAACACGAACACCACGAGCGCGAGGCCGCCCGCGGTCAGCACGGTGGTGAGCCGGCGGGCCCACAGGTTGCGCGCGATGTAGGTGAGCGGGATCGCCACGGGGTGCTCAGCCGATCGCCCGCAGGCCTTCGACGACGCGCACCCGCGCGGCCTGCCAGGCCGGCACGATCGCCGCCGCGACGCCGACCGCGAGCGTGCACGCCGCTTGCAATGCAAGCGTCTGCGCGGACACGTTGAACACCGGGAACACGCCGCCCGTCGCCTGCTTGAACAGGTGCGCGGCCGGCGGCATCGCGAGCATGCCGAGGCTGCCGCCGATCGCGGCGATCACGAGCGACTCGCCGAAAACGAGCAGCGCGAGGAACCCGGGCCCGAAGCCGAGCGCCTTCAGCGTCGCGTATTCGACGGTGCGCTCGCGCGCGCTCATCGCCATCGAGTTGGCCATCACCGCCATGATGATCAGGATCACCACGTACGACACGACGCGGATCGCCGCGATGATCTGGTTCGACATCGCGACGAAGCCGAGCTGGAAGGCCTGCTCGGTTTCGGTCAGGGTCTCGGCGAGCGAGTTCCTGAAGATGGCGTCGACGTTGCGGGAGATCGTGGCGGCATCGTCGGGGTTCGCGATGCCGAGCACGTACACGCCGACCTGGTTGGCCTGGCGGGGCGTCGTCTTGCGCACCGACTCGTTCAGGTAGTCCCAGTGGAACACGAGCTGGCGCGTGATCGTCGATTCGTCGCGGCCGTCGAGGATGCCGCGCACGACGAAATCCCAGGTGCCCGGGTAGATCGTGCCCTTCAGCGGAATCACGTCGCCGACCTTGAAGCCGAACTGGGTCGCGAGCTGCCGGCCGACGAGGCAGCCCTTGCGGTCGCGCTGGTAGTCTTCGCGTTGCTGCGCGCCCAGGATGAACTCCGGGTACAGGTCGAGATAGTTGTCCGATACCGCAAAGCTCGCGAAGAAGTTCTTCGGGTCGCGGTAGATGCCACCGAACCAGTTCGAGCGGACGATGGCCGTCACGCCGTCCACGCCGCGAATCCGGTTCTCGTAGCTCACCGGCAGCGGAAACACCAGCGAGATCGCGTTGCGCGTGACGAGCCGCGCGCTCGACGCCGCGGCGGCGCCCGCGTACCACGCGTCGACCACCGTGTGCAGCAGCCCGTACGCGAGCACCGCGATGGTCAGCCCGAGCACGGTCAGCAGCGTGCGCAGCTTGTGCCGCAGCGCGTTGCGCGCGATCAGCTTCAGCATGTACATCGCGCGGCTCCGCGACGGCGCTCAGCCGGGCTGCCCATCGATCAGCTCCCCTTTTTCCAGATGCACGAGCGCCTTCGCCGCAGCGGCCGCGTGCGCGTCGTGGGTCACCATGATGATGGTCTTGCCGAGCTCCGCGTTGAGCCGCTGCAGCATCGACAGCACGTCGGTCGCGGACGCGCGGTCGAGGTCGCCGGTCGGCTCGTCGGCGACGATCAGCGCGGGGTCGGTGATCAGCGCGCGCGCGATCGCGACGCGCTGCTGCTGGCCGCCCGACAGCTCGGACGGGTAATGGCTCATCCGGTCGCCGAGATTCACCATGTCCAGCACGAGCTCGACGCGTTCGCGCCGCGCCTTGCGCGGCAGGTTCGTCAGCATCAGCGGCAGCTCGACGTTCTCGTACGCGGTGAGCACCGGCATCAGGTTGTAGAACTGGAAGATGAAGCCGACGTGCGCGGCGCGCCATTCGGCAAGCGCCGCTTCCGCGAGCCGCGTGATGTCGAGGCCGCCGACGCGCAGCTCGCCGCTGTCGGGCCGGTCGATGCCCGCGACGAGGTTCAGCAGCGTGCTCTTGCCGGAGCCCGACGGCCCCATCAGCGCGACGAAGTCGCCTTCGCCGATGTCGAGCGTGATGTCGGTCAGCACCGGCACGGTCTGCACGCCGCGCCGGTACGACTTCGCGACATGGCTGATCTCGACGAGCGGGGCGGGCGGGGCGTTCACGCTACTTCTTCGCGACGGTCACTTTCGCGCCGTCCTCGAGTTTCGGTCCCGGCGCGAGCACGAGCGCGTCGCCGGGCTTCACGCCGCGGATCGCGACGAGTTCGCCGATCCGCGCGCCGGTCGTCACGGCCGTCTCGTGCACGGTGTCGTCCTTCACCGCGAACACGACCTGCCGGCCGCCGCGTTCGACGACCGCGCTCGCCTGCACGGCCGTCACCGGCTGCCGGCCCTGCGCGGACACGGGCTTCGACAGGAACGCGATCTTCGCGCTCATGTCCGGCAGCACGCGCGCGTCGCGGTCGACGAAGCGCACCTTGACCAGCACGGTCGCCTTCGACCGGTCGACGGTCGGCACGATGCGCGACACCTGCCCGGCGAAACGCTGGTCGGGCAGCGCGTCGAGCTGGATCTCGCACGGCTGGTTCGCGCGGATCCGCGCGATGTTCGATTCGGCCACGTCCGCCTCGACTTCGAGCGTGTCCATGTCGGCGATCGTCACGACGGCCCCCTTGCTGTCCGACGCGGACGAGAACGGCGTGATGTTGTCGCCGACGTTCGCGTGCTTTTCGAGCACGACGCCGTCGAACGGCGCGCGGATCGCGGTCTGGTCGACGGCGACCTGCGCGGCCTGCGCATTGGCTTCGGCCGACACGATCGCGGCCTCGTCGCTCGCGACCGACGCGCGCGCCTTGTTCACGCGGGCGACGTCGGAATCGTATTGCGCGGCCGGCAGCGCACCCTTCGGCGCGAGGATTTCGCTGCGGTGCAGGCTGATCAGCGCATCCTTCAATTCGGCCTGCTGCAGCGCCAGATTGGCGCGGGCGACGCTGACCTGCGCGATCGCCTGCGCGAGGGCCGCCGCGACGTCGCGGCTTTCGAGGCGCGCGATGATCTCGTCCTTCTTCACGTGCGTGCCTTCGAGCACGCCGAGCCATTCGACGCGTCCCTGCGCCTTCGATGCGACCGCGGCCTTGCGCTGAGGCACGACGTAGCCGGTCGCGTTGAGCATCGTGTCGTTCTGGAACGGGTAGGCGGTGGTCACGGCCGTCGTCTCGACCGCCGGCCGGCCGGTCAGCACGATGCCCGCGCCGATCGCCACGGCGACGAGCGCGGCAATGATTGCGTAGTGGAGCCACGGGCGCCGCCGCGTGGCGGTTGCGGTCGGCCGACGGTCGATTTTCAACCTGTCCAGATTGTGATCGGGCAATTTGGGGTGCCTCGTGCCGGCGGCGCGTTCGCGGCGGCACCGTGCGGCATGGGCGACGACCGATCGCGATCCGGTTTCCGGGGTTCCGAGGAAAGGGACGGAAGAAGGCCAGTATAGCGTCGCCGCGGCAGCGCGCGAGCCTGCTTCCGGCGCGTATCTTCATACCGATCGCGGGCCGACCGGCCCGGTCGCGCGTGCATACCAGGTGCGTATCAGGGAAAGCCCGGATCCCGCAAGCGGGCTGTCAACTCAGCGCGAGCGCGATGCGTTATGGAGCCAGTGCGTCAGTTTTCGTCGCGACAGGAATGCGCAAGCCGACCTGCCCGGCGGCGACCGGAAACCCCCGGCGTGGCTGACGTTCCGATGCGAATGCCTCGCATCTGTTCACCGGTACGTTTGATTTTTTCCCTGTTAAAGGAAGAACAATGAAGAAGACGCTCGCTTCGATCATGACCGCAGCATTCGCACTCGCATCGGTTTCGGCATTCGCACAGGCTTCGGCGCCGGCCGCTGAAGCACCGGCTGCCTCCGCACCGGCGCCGATGAAGAAGGATCACACCAAGCCGAAGCACCAGCTGAAGCAGCATGGCTCGGCGAAGGGCAAGGCGAAGGCCGCCGCGGCATCGGCCGCCGGCACGAACGACGCAGGCACGCAGAACTAAGTCGTTCGCCCGAGGCCGGGCTGCCGGCCGCCAGACACAACCCCGCATGTTCACGCATGCGGGGTTGTGTTTTTTCAGGCGCGCGGCGGCACGGCCCGCATCGCGTCGACCACCGTGCGCATGCGCCGCCAGTGCGAGCCCTCCCAGAACACCCGCTGGCACACGTCGCACGCGGCGAAGCGCCGGTGGCGCTGCCGGACGCCGGCCGGCACGCGCGCCGCCGCGTCGGCCTCGCTGAGCGGGTGCAGCGGCACGTTGCAGCGCAGGCACAGGCGGAACGGCCGCATGTGGGGCGCGAGATCGAGCCGCGCGAACAGCTCGTGCAGCTGCGCGGCGGGCTGGAGCGCATGCAGGTAGCAGCCGCGGGCCACCGCGCGCCGCTTGAGCAGCTCGCGGTCGCGGGTGAGCACGACACGGCCGTCGTGGGCGGAAAGCGCAGCGATTTCGTCGTCGCTGAAATGGTTGTCGTAGCAGGTGTCGAAGCCGGCGAGGCGCAGCAGTTGCGCGAGGCCGCCGAGGTGCGCGTCGGCGACGAAGCGCCATTCCGGGGGCGCGGGCGTTTGTGCGCCAGCCGGTGTGCCATCCAGCAGCGGCTGCGCGCGCTCCGGGTAGACGTCGACGCAGTCGCCGTCCGCGAGTCGCCGGTCGAGCGGCGCTGCCGCGCCGTTGACGCGCAGCTGCCCGACTTCCGTATGAGGAACGCCGAGCGCCTCGACCATGTGCTTGACGGTCGCCTCGCTCGCACACGCGCGGGCAAACGCGCGGTCGCGCTGCGTGCGCGCGAGGAACGCGTTCAGTTCGCCGTGGAAACGGAAGGTCGCGGTTGCCATGCGCGCAGTATCGCATCGAGTGTGGCGGCGGTGCCTGCAAGTTGCGCGCGGCTGTGTTTAACTCCGGGCTTCACTTGTCGAAGGAGCGAGCGATGGATCTCGGATTTATCGGACTGGGCGAAATGGGGCTGGCGATCGCGGCGAACCTGCTGAAGGCCGGGCACCGGGTGCGGGTCTGGAACCGGTCGCGCGAACGGGCCGCGCCGCTCGCGGCGCTCGGCGCGCAGGTGGTCGACGCGCCGGCCGACGCGTTTCGCGGCGATGCCGTGTTCTCGATGCTCGCGGACGACGCGGCCGCACGCGCGGTGTTCGACGACGCGCTGCTCGCGCAGGCGCCGCGCGGGCTGATTCACGTGAACATGGCGACGATCTCGGTCGCGCTCGCCGAAGCGCTCGCGCACGGGCATGCGACGCGCGGCCTCGACTACATTGCCGCGCCGGTGATGGGGCGGCCGGACGTCGCGGCGGCCGCGCGGCTGACGATCATGGCGGCCGGCCCGGCGGAAGCGCTCGACCGGATGCAGCCGGTGTTCGGCGCGATCGGCCAGAAGACCTGGCGGTTCGGCTCGCTGCCGCAGCACGCGAACGTTGCGAAGCTCGCCGCGAATTTTACGCTCGCGTCGGCGATCGAGACGCTCGGCGAGGCGTCGGCACTGCTCGCCGGGCACGGCGTCGCGATGCGCGATTTCCTCGACGTGATCACGAGCAGCGTGTTTCCGGGGCCGGTGTACGAAGGCTATGGCGCGATGATTGCCGAGCGGCGCTACGAGCCGGCGCGCTTCAAGGCGCGCCTCGGGCTGAAGGACGTGCGGCTCGCGCTCGAGGCAGGCGACGCGGTGTCGGTGCCGCTGCCGGTCGCGAGCCTCGTGCGCGACAACCTGCTCGACGCGCTTGCGCATGGCGGCGGCGAGCTGGACTTCGCGGTGCTCGGCGAAGTGGCGTCGCGCCGCGCGGGCCGCTGACGCGGGGACGCGGGGGGCGCGGGGGCGCGCGGGGAGTGGCGCGGGACAAACCCGCGCCGCACGCGGCATAATCGACCTTTCGGTTTCCTTCAGGAAGAGGCGGAGATGAGCTTGCATACGTGGTGGCTTTTCGTGGCGACGGTGTTCGTCGTGTCGGCGATTCCGGGCCCGAACATGCTGCTCGTGATGACGCACGGCGCGCGGCACGGGCTGCGGCGCTCGTCGGCGACGATGGCCGGCTGCCTGAGTGCGCTGGTGCTGATGCTGTCGGTGTCGGCGGCGGGTCTCGGCGTGTTCCTCGAGGCGTGGCCGGCGATGTTCAACGCGCTGCGCTTCGCCGGCGCGGCGTATCTGATCTACCTCGGCGTGAAGGCGTGGCGCGCGCGCGTCGACGACGCGCCGGCCGCCGGCGTCGAATCGGTGCCGCGCCAGGCCGAGCCGGCGTCGCGCTGGGTGCTGTTCCGCAACGGCTTCCTGGTCGCGGGCAGCAATCCGAAGGCGATCCTGTTTGCCGCCGCGCTGCTGCCGCAGTTCATCAATGCGTCCGAGCCGACGTTGCCGCAGTTCGGCGTCCTGGTCGTCACGTTCGCGGTGATCGAGGTGAGCTGGTATCTCGTCTATGCGTCGTTCGGCACGCGCATCGGCGCGACGCTGAAGAGCCAGAACGTTGCGAAGACGTTCAACCGGCTGACGGGCGGCCTGTTCGTTGGCTTCGGCGCGATGATGGCGCTGGTTCGGCACTGAGCGCCGAGCGCCGCCCGCCGTTACAGGTTCGACGGCCCGCCCTCGACAGCAGGCGGCGCGTCACGAAATCGTCAGACTGATCCCCGCATGGCGGATGCCGCCATGCGGGGATTTTTTCATTGGGCGACCGTCTTTTCTGACGGTGTTTCGGGCGCGGCCACTGCCGCCGATCGCACCGCTGCGGACGAGCTGGCCGAGGTGATCGACCGCGAAAATCAGGCGGGGTCAGAAGAAAAGGCGGTTTAGAGCCGGCATTCGAGGGAAAATCCTTATTTTCTCTACGGAAATGTTGCGTTGCGGAAACTGTTTCGCTATAGTTGCACCTGTCTCCTCCATGTCTCCTCTGATATGGATTCAGCCCGCCTCTGAGGCGGGCTTTTTTTTGCCCGTTTTTCCCCGGCCGCCGTCAGAACTTGTACGACATCGCGACGTAGCTGATGATCGGATCGGCCTTCAGGTCCGATTTCGACTCGGCCAGCGTCGTGCCGTCGGCCGCCTTGATCGTCACCGTCGACGTCGTTTTCAGCGGGATGTAGGTCACCGACGCGACGAGCCCGAAATGCTCGGTGATGTTGTACTGCAGGCCCGCGTTGAACACCGGCTGCCACGACGACGACGCCTTCGCCTCCACGGACGTCACGCCCGGCTTGCCCGCGCCCGCGGCGAGAATCGCGCCGAGGTTGTCCTGCGTCTGCTTGATGAAGTTCGTGTTGAGCTGCAGGTCGCTGAACCAGTTGTACGACACGCCGAGGCCGAGGAACGGCCGGAATCGTGCATTCGCCTGTGCGAAGTAGTACTGAAGGATCACGGCCGGGCTCCACTGGCGCACGCTCTTCACGATCGGGTTCACCGACGCGAGCCCGATGTTCTGCGTGCCGAGCGCACCGGCGGGGCCGGGCGGCTTGATCGTGCCTTCGCCCGACACCTTGAACACCGGCGGCACGCCGGCCACCGACGTCACTGCGATGTGGTCGGTCAGGAAGTGGCTGACCGTCAGGCCCACGGTGTCGGCGCCGCTCGTGCGCAGCCCGGTGCCCGGCGACGTGAACGACGGCGGCAGCCGCAGCGGCGTGTTGATCGGCGTCGGCGCGACGTTGGTCGTCATCGGCGTGCTGCTCTGCTGCGGCATCACGTGGAACCAGCCGAGCGTGACGACGTTGCTGCCGGCGCTCTGCGCGTGCGCCGCGACGGGCGCCAGCGCGACGGCGCCGGCCGCCGCGCACAGAAGGGTCTTGTTGATCACGGCTTCCCTCCGCTTACTGGACGAATGCGCCGATCGTGAAATACGGCGTCGAACTCGCGTTGTCGAGGAAGCCGAACACCCCGCCAGTAAAGATGAACTTGCCGGTCGGCGTCGTGCTGCCCGAGCCCGAGTGGACCGTGGTGACCGTGCCCGGCACCTTCTGCGTGTAGTCGAGGTCGAGCGGGGTCGCGAGCGACGCCTGCGACGGCTGGAACGGGTCGAGCAGCGTCGCCTGGTTGTTGATCAGCGCGGTGGTCCGATAGTTGAATGCGCTGTCGACGCCGATGTATTCGCCGTTCTGCGAGCCGACCGCGATCGCCGTCTGCGGCGCGAGGATCGAGATGCTCGACTCGTCGTCGGCGGTGAGGCCCGGCACGCCGTTGCTGTCGGGCGTCGGGTTCGGGTTCGCGACCCCGGTGCGCACGAGGATCGGCACGAGCTGGTTGCGCAGCTTGCCGACGATCATGAAGCCCTTGCCTTGCGGGAGCGTCGACAGCGTCGGCTTCAACTGGCTCTGGTAGTTGTTGGTCTGGAATGCGCCGCTACCGTCGGCCGACTGCGCGAGGTTCGTGCCAGGCTGGCGGCAACTGCCTGCGAACTGGCCGGTCGTGTCGCACTTGGTCCATGTGCCGTCCGCGTTGATCGTCACCGTCGCGTCGATCGATGCCGGCGCGAAGTTCTGCGACGGCACTTCGCCGAAGCCGACGTGGCTGTATTTGCCCGCGACGTTCGCGATATTCGTCTCGATCGACGAGAAGCCGATGAACGGGTAGTACGGGAACTTCGTGTCGGGCACCGCGGCCTGGCCGAGCACGCCGCCGAACTGGATCTCCTTGCCGGGGATCGTGCCGCCCGCGACGCCGTAGCCGACGAAAATGCGTGCCGGGCGCGTCGAATCGAGGCTCGCGCCGTTCAGGCGGAACGCGCACTGGTTGAGCTTGTTGGTCGGCAGCAGCGTTTCCTGCGTGAGCGTGCCGCTGTCGACGGTGCCCGCGCGCGTCGGCGTGACGGTGCCGGTCGTGCGCGGCACCGGCGATTCGACGTAGGTGACCTGCCAGGTCATCTTGGTCGTGTCGAGCTGGAGCTTCACGAGCTCGCCGCTGCCGGCGCCGCCCGTGTAGACGGTGCTGTAGTCCAGCGTGGCAGGGCACAGCCGGTCCTCGACGAGCGGCGGCGGATCGTCGCTCCCGCCGCCGCCGCATGCCGAAAGAAGGGGCGCGACGCATGCCGCCGCCAGAATGAGGTTCCGCTTCATGTTGCTCCTCCAGAATTTGTCTTGTGTGGCGGCCGGCTCCCTGTCGGCCGCTTCTTGGTTGTGCTTCGCCCTGCCGGCGCCGTGCCGGGCGCCTCGTTGCGGCGGCTTGCGCCGCCGCGTCGTCACCGCTTGAAGCCCGCTATTTGCTGATCTGCGCGCCCACGCCGAAGTAAGGTGCCGACGACGTGCTCGAATTCGCCGACGTCGACGTGACGCCGCCGTTCACGGTGCCCTGCACGAGCGCCGCGTACAGCCCGCCCGTGGCGATCATCACGCCCGATCCGGCCGCGTAGCTCGCGCCGCTCGGCGGCATCGTCGTCACGTTCAGCAGGCCCGGCGTCGACTGGCCGTAGTCCAGCGTGAAGCCGTCTTCCTCGGCTTGCGTCGTCGGGTTCACGAACGTGCCGTTCGCGCCGCGAATCAGTGCGGCTGTGTACTTGAAGTTCGAGTCCGCGCCCGCGTAGCCGCCGTCGATGCCGCCCGACGTGAGCGCCGTCGCCTTGCCGAGCACCGCGATGCCCGATTCGTCGTCGACCTTCGCGTCGGTGTGCAGCGCTGCGTCCGTGCCGAGATACACGCTGCCCGTGCGCACGATCACCGGCACCGTCGCGCCGTTCAACTGGCCGATCACCATGTGCGCGGTCGCCGACTTGCCGGTCGCGCCGATGATCGGCAGCTTCGTCTGCGGCAGGATCTGCGGTGCGTTCGTGCTGTCGAAGTAGCCGCCGTTCGCGCTCGTCGTCCACGGATTGCCGGTCGTCTCGCAGCCCGACGAGCCGGTCGATGTGCATGCACCGTTCGCATCGAACGTCTCGCTCGAGTTCGTGCCCTTCGTCGCATAGTTGCCGGACGGCACCAGGTGGTAGATCAGCGCGTTGTACGTGCCCGGCAGCTTCGTCAGGTCCGTCGTCGTGCTCGCGAAGCCGAGGAACGGATAGAAGTCGAAGTGGCGGTTCGGCACCTGACCGACGTTCTGGTAGAGCGGAATGCCGGCGACGGAAATCGTTAGCCCGTTGTACTGGATCGTCGCGCCCGGAATGCCGCCGCCCGCGACGCCCATGCCGATGAGCAGCATCGGCGGGTTCGACGGGTTGAAGTCGGCGGCCGTCGAATAGGCCGAGCCGTTGCCGGCCGTTCCCGTGCCGGGCGTGAAGATGAACGCGCAACGGGTCTGCTCGGCAGTCGGCAGCGTGCCGGTCGGCGGGTGCATGACCTTGCCGGTGATCGTCGTGCCGGCGCGCGTCGGCGTGACGGTGCCTGTCGTCAGCGGGATCGGCGACTCGAGCCACTTGAGCGTGTAGGTCATTGCGACCGCATCGATGTTGACGCTGACGATCTCGCCGCTACCGGCGCCGCCGAGATACGTGCTCTTCACGATGTCGGCGTCGGCCGGGCACAGCGAGCCGTTGACGGGCTGCGACGGCGGCGGCCCTTGCGTGCCGCAGCTCGAACCGGAACATTGGGGCGCTTCGATCGGGGCGGGCGAGCCGCCGGAATCCCCCCCACCACATGCAACCAGCAAAGGGGCGATGGCAAAGGCCGTTGCCACCCCCTTAGATAAGGCGTGCGACATGCCGCTGTCTCCAATCGTTTAATTGTGCGAGCTAATGTCGCTGCACGGATTTTTGCTGTCAATTGATGAACTCGTCTAAAAAAGACGATTGAAACAGCGCGCGTCGATTGAAGCCTTTCGGCAAGCGGATTTCAGTAAGAATTAAAACGTGGCGAAGGCTGCGGGGTGCCCCCGGGGTGGCCGCCACGCGACGCGCCCGGCAGGCTCGCCGCGTACGCGCGTATATCGGCAGCGTTTAAATCGGCGGTATCCGGTTTATCCCTATTCGGGATTGACTGGATAAAAATGTGGCGAATTAATTGGATGGCAATCGCGCAATGGAAAGCTTGTAAATTATTGTAAATGCGTGCGCGAATGGTGCTTTATTGCCAATCGAGGGTAAATAAAAAGCCGGCCAGCGGCCGGCTTTGCATCGCATGCGAGGATGGTCAGCGCTTGGGTCAGCGCTTGGGTCAGCGCTTGAGGCCCGTATCCTCGGCCACGCCGATGTTGAGGTTCATGCACTGGATCGCAGCGCCCGACGCACCCTTGCCGAGATTGTCGAGACGCGCGACGGTGACGAAGCGCTCTTCGTTGCCGAACACGAACAGGTCGACGCGGTTCGTGTCGTTGTTCGCCTGCACGTCGAAGAAGCCAGCGTCGAGGTTCTCGTCCGCATTGAACGGCGCGACGCGCACGAACGCTTCGTCCGCGTAGTACTCGGCGAAGATGCGCTGCACGTCCTGCGGCGTCGTACGCTTCGCGAGCTGTGCGGGCGTGAAGTACGTCGTCACCGCGAGACCCTTGAGGAACGGGCCGACGATCGGCGTGAAGATCGGCGCGGTCGCGAGGCCCGTGTGCGCGGCCATTTCCGGCAGGTGCTTGTGCGCGAGGCCGAGCGCGTACGGACGCGGGCTTGCGAGCTTGCTCGCCAGCGCGGGGTTCTCGTAGTCGGCGATCATCGACTTGCCGCCGCCGCTGTAGCCGGTGATCGAATGACTGTGCGCGGCGAACGCCGGCGCGACGACGCCGGCGTCGACGAGCGGACGCATCGCGAGCACGAAGGCCGACGCGTGGCAGCCCGGCACCGCGATGCGCTTCGACGTGCGGATCTTCTCGCGCTGCGTGCGTGCCAGTTCGGGCAGGCCGTAGGCCCAGTCCGGATTCGTGCGGAACGCGGTGCTCGCGTCGATCAGCGTGGTATCGGGGTTCTCGACGAGCGATGCCGACTCGCGCGACGCGACGTCGGGCAGGCACAGGAACGTGACGTTCGACGCGTTGATCAGGCGGCGGCGTTCGTCGACGTCCTTGCGCTTCGCTTCGTCGATGCGCAGGATTTCGATGTCGCTGCGTGCGGACAGGTATTCGAAGATCTTGAGGCCGGTCGTGCCTTCCTGGCCGTCGACAAAAACTTTGGTGCTCATCTCGCTCTCTCTGAAACGGGGCCACGGCGCTCGCACGCCGGAAAACAGCCATTTTAAGACGTCATGCGGCGGGCCTGCACCGCGCGGGGCGAAAAAAAGACGGCCCGCGGGCCGTCTTGTGTCCCTTTATCGTGGGAAGCGCTTCAGCGCGCGCCCGCGAGCCAGCGGGCCGTCGCGTCGGCGACGCGCTTGCCGAACGCCTTCGCGGTGTCGAGGTCGCCCGGCAGCGGCGCCTCGTCCGGCGACGCATCCGACGGCGACTGCGCGAGCAGGCCGGTGAAGCCGCCGACGAAGTTGATGTCGTTGCGCGTGGCCGACTTCGTGTTGGCCGGCATCAGGCCCGTGCCGACCCACACCATCCCATGCTGCATCGCGAGCGTGACGAAATATTGAATCGTCGAGAACTTGTCGCCGTTCATCGTCGCGGAGTTCGTGAAGCCCGCGGCGATCTTGTCCTTCCATTTCTGCGTGAACCACGCTTTCGACGTCGCATCGGCGAAGGTCTTGAACGGCGCCGACGGGCCGCCCATGTAGGTCGGCGCGCCGAAGACGATCGCGTCGGCCGCGTCGAGCGCGGCCCAGCCAGCGTCGTCGAGGTCGCCGACCGCAACGAGGCGCGCGTGCGCGCCGGTGTCCTGCATGCCGGCCTGCACGGCTTCGGCCAGTTTCTTCGTGTGACCGTAACCGCTGTGATAGACGATGACGATGTTCGACATGAAGCGTTCTCCGGAAAGAAGCGGGGGGCGGCCAGCGCGTGCTCGCCGCGTCGGGTGCCGGTGCGCGGCGATGTGCGGCGGATGGCGCAGCGCCCGGGCGTCGAGAGTCTAGCAAGGCGACATGATGCGAATGTGCACGAAACGCGACGCAGTGCGTTTTTTCGGCGAAGGCAATCGGGCCGCGCAGTGCAATGCGCGGCAACGCGCTTCGCCGCCCGGCTGCCGACGCGCGTGGGCGCTACTGTCCGTAGCTGACGGTGAGCGTGGCGGTGCCGAGCGTCTCCGTATCGATCTCGTGTTCGAACATCGGCGCCGGACGGCCCGGGCCGACCCGCAGGTCGGTGCCCTTCAGCGCGTAGACGGTGATCACGTAGCGATGCGGCTTGCCGGGTGGCGGGCAGGGGCCGCCGTAGCCGTCGATGCCGAAGTCGTTGCGCGCCTCGTTTGCGCCGATGCGCCGCAGGAAGCCCGATGCGCTTGCATCGGCGGGCAGGCTCGTGACGGTGGTCGGGATGACCGCGACGGCCCAGTGCCACCAGCCGTGGCCCGGCGCGTCCGGATCGAACATCGTGATCGCGTAGCCGCGCGTGCCGGGCGGCGGGTTGCGCCAGGACAGCTGCGGCGAGCGGTTCGCGCCCTTGCAGTCGCCGCGGTCGAACACCTGCGCGGCGGCGACCCGGCCGCCGGGCGTCAGGTCGCTGCTCGTGACGGTGAACGCGGTGTCAGCGTGTGCCGGCAGGCATGCGAAGCCGATGGCGCAAAGGAAGGCGAGGGCGAGCGGGGACGGGCAACGCGTTGACGCAGGCGGAGCGATCTGGCGACCCACACGCATATGGCGCTTCTCCCGTCACGTGGGCCGGGCCGCCGAGCCCGGCATCGTTGTTGTTGCGAAGGTGACTGCGGCGATGGGTCAAGTCTAGCATTAGGGTTCGATGAACGACGCAGGCAATGACGCATGATCGCGATCGGTTTCCCGGCGTGCGGGGGAGCCGCCGGCGGCGGGAGCCCGCAACGGCGGGCGAGACGCGCACGGACAGGCGGCGGCGCGGGCGAAAAAAAAGCCGCTCGCCGGATGGCGAGCGGCTCGTCGAGCCATGCGGCCGGCGTGTCCGCCGGCGCGGCATTACTCCTGGGCGCCCGTCGCGCCGCCGTGCGCAGCCGACCACTCGGCCGGCGCGTGCAGGAATTTCTCGACTTCGTCGAGCGTCTTCGTCTCGAAGTAGCCCGACGCCTTCGCGACGCGCAGCACGTCCCACCAGGTCGCGAGCGCGTGCAGGTCGACGTCGATGTCCTTCAGGACCGACACGCTTTCCTTGAAGATGTTGTAGTGGAACAGCACGAAGCAGTGGTTCACCGTCGCGCCCGCGGTGCGCAGCGCGTTGACGAAGTTGATCTTGCTGCGGCTGTCGGTCGTCAGGTCTTCCACGAGCAGCACGCGCGAGCCTTCTTCCAGATGGCCCTCGATCTGCGCGTTGCGGCCGAAACCCTTCGGCTTCTTGCGCACGTACTGCATCGGCAGCATCATCCGGTCGGCGATCCAGGCCGCGAACGGGATGCCGGCGGTTTCGCCGCCCGCCACCGCGTCGATCTGCTCGAAGCCGACATCGCGCAGGATCGTCGCTTCCGCCATTTCCATCAGGCCGCGGCGCACGCGCGGATACGAGATCAGCTTGCGGCAGTCGATGTAGACCGGGCTGGCCCAGCCGGACGTGAAGATGAATGGTTTCTCGGCGTTGAAGTGCACCGCCTGCACTTCGAGCAGGATTTTGGCGGTCGTGTCGGAGATCGTCTGACGATCGAAGCCTGTCATGGGCGTTCCTTGGATGGTGAGCGAGGAGCGGGCGCGGGCCCGGTGGCGCAGCAAGGGGAACCCGCCCGCGAGGGCCGGGGCGCGACCGGGGGACCGGCCGCATCGCTGCGCGCGTAGCCCGCTATTTTACCCGATTCGGGCCGGTTTTCGACGCCTTTGCGCGTGCTTGCCGGCGTGTACGGAACAGTCCGAAATAAACGGGGCTTGATCGGGTGGCGCCGCGAGGCTCGCGATGCGGCGACGCAGCAACGTTCGTCATGCGCGGGGTGTACACTAGGCGACCCTAGAATAATCGCTCAGTACTTTGTACTTTCCTCTTGCCACCCGCCGAGGTTCGATCGCGCGCCAATCCGGCGCGCAGCGGCCGTTGCAGTCGATTACCCCCTCGATCCACGCACACGCGGCTCAAGGTGCTGCGTACTGAGCACTCGCATTTCTCTTTCGCATGTCTCTCGCAGGTCAATCATGGACGAACAACTGAAGCAGGCAGCCCTCGCCTATCACCAGAACCCGAAACCCGGCAAGATTTCGGTCACGCCGACCAAGCCGCTGTCGAACCAGCTCGACCTGTCGCTCGCGTATTCGCCGGGCGTCGCGGCCGCGTGCGAGGCGATCCACGCGGATCCGCTCGATGCGCAGAAGTACACGTCGCGCGGCAACCTGGTCGGCGTCATCACGAACGGCACGGCGGTGCTGGGCCTCGGCAACATCGGCCCGCTGGCCGCGAAGCCGGTGATGGAAGGCAAGGGTTGCCTGTTCAAGAAATTCGCGGGCATCGACGTGTTCGACATCGAACTGTCGGAGTCGGACCCCGACAAGCTCGTCGACGCGATCGCGATGCTCGAGCCGACGCTCGGCGGCATCAACCTCGAGGACATCAAGGCGCCGGAATGCTTCTACATCGAGCAGAAGCTGCGCGAGCGGATGAAGATCCCCGTCTTCCACGACGACCAGCACGGCACCGCGATCATCGCGTCGGCCGCGATCCTGAACGGCCTGAAGGTGGTCGGCAAGACGATCGGTGAAGTGAAGCTCGTGTGCTCGGGCGCGGGCGCGGCGGCGATCGCGTGTCTCGACCTGCTCGTGAAGCTCGGCCTGAACAAGGCGAACGTGCTCGTGTGCGACTCGAAGGGCGTGATCTACGAAGGCCGCGGCAACCTCGATCCGTCGAAGCAGCGTTACGCCGTGACGACCGACGCGCGCACGCTCGGCGATGCGATCGTCGGCGCGGACGTGTTTCTCGGCTGCTCGAGCGCCGGCGTGCTGAAGCAGGACATGGTCAAGGCGATGGGCACCCGTCCGCTGATCCTCGCGCTCGCGAACCCGGAACCGGAAATCCGCCCGGAAGACGCGAAGGCTGCGCGCCCGGACGTGATCATCGCGACCGGCCGTTCGGACTACCCGAACCAGGTCAACAACGTGCTGTGCTTCCCGTTCATCTTCCGCGGCGCGCTCGACGTCGGCGCGACGACGATCACGGAAGAGATGAAGCTCGCGTGCGTGCGCGCGATTGCCGAGCTGGCCGAGGAAACCGACCAGAGCGAGGAAGTCGCGAAGGCGTATGAAGGCCATTCGCTCGAATTCGGCCCGGAATACCTGATTCCGAAGCCGTTCGATCCGCGCCTGATCATCAAGATCGCGCCGGCTGTCGCGCAAGCCGCGATGGATTCGGGCGTCGCGACGCGCCCGATCCTGGACATGGACGCGTATCGCGAGCAGCTCGGCGCGACCGTCTACCGCACCGGCATGGTGATGCGCCCGGTGTTCGCGACTGCGAAGAAGAAGCAGGCCCGCATCGTGTTCGCCGAGGGCGAGGACGAGCGCGTGCTGCGCGCCGCACAGTTCGTGCTGCAGGAGAAGATCGCGAAGCCGGTCATCGTCGGCCGTCCGTCGGTCGTCGAAATGCGTCTGCAGAAGATCGGCTCGAAGCTGAAGGCCGGCGTCGACTTCGAGATCGTCAATCCGGAAGACGACACCCGCTATCACCAGTACTGGGCGGCGTACCACGAGATCGGCGCGCGCGACGGCGTGACGCCGGAAGTCGCGAAGGCGGCGCTGCGCAAGTTCAACACGTTGATCGGCGCGATGCTCGTCCACCTGGGCGACGCGGACGGCATGATCTGCGGGATGATCGACACGTACCACAGCCACCTGAAGTTCATCGAGCAGGTGCTGGGCCGCGCGAAGGGCGCCGAGCACTACGCGGCGATGAACCTGCTGATGCTGCCGGGCCGCAACCTGTTCCTGTGCGACACGTACGTGAACGAAGAGCCGAGCGCCGAACAGCTCGCCGACATGACGATCCAGGCCGCGGCCGAGATCGAGCGCTTCGGCATCACGCCGAAGGCCGCGCTGCTGTCGAACTCGAACTTCGGCAGCGCGCCGTCGGCGTCGTCGCGCCGCATGGCCGAGGCCCGCAAGCAGATCGTCGCGCGCGCACCGCACCTCGAAGTCGACGGTGAAATGCACGGCGACGCGGCGCTGTCCGAAGTGGTCCGCAAGGCCGCGTTCCCGGGCACGACGCTGACGGGCGAAGCGAACCTGCTGATCATGCCGAACGTGGAAGCGGCGAACATCGCGTACAACCTGCTGAAGATGGTCGGCGGCGAAGGCGTGACGGTCGGCCCGTTCCTGCTCGGCGCGGCGAAGCCGGTCCACATCCTGACGCCGGCCGCGACCGTGCGCCGGATCATCAACATGACGGCTGTCGCTGCCGCGAACGTGAACACGAAGTAACGCGTTCGCGCTGACGGCGCGCCGCGCGGCTCGCGCGGTGCAAAACAAAACGCCACGGAACTTGCGTTCCGTGGCGTTTTTTCATGGCGAGCCGGTTATTGGGCCGCGTGCTGTGCCACCTTGTCGCGTCGGCCGGCGCGAACCGCGAGCGCGCCGCCGGCCCGGCAACCCGTCACGCGACCTGCTGCCGGCTCTGGCCGCCCGTCGGCGAACGCCACTGCGCGAGCAGCGTGTTCCACTTCTGGCGTACCGCGCGCAGGTTGTTCTCCTTCACGTGGCCGTAGCCGCGGATGCCGTCCGGCAGCGCCGCCAGTTCGAGCGCGAGCGGGCGGTTCGCGGCGTTCAGCTTGCCGACCAGCTCGCCGACCAGCGCCTCGTACTCGCCGATCAGCGCGCGCTCGGTGCGGCGCTCGTCGGTACGGCCGAACGGATCGAGCCCCGTGCCGCGCAGGACCTTCAGCTTCGCGAGCATCCGGAACGCGGACATCATCCACGGGCCGTACGCCTTCTTCACCAGATGGCCGTGCGCGTCCTTCTTCGCGAACAGCGGCGGCGCGAGGTGGAACTTGAGCTTCCAGTCGCCTTCGAATTGCGCGGACACGCGGGCGAGGAACGCCGGATCGGATTGCAGCCGCGCGACCTCGTATTCGTCCTTGTACGCCATCAGCTTGAACAGGTTGCGCGCGACCGCCTCGGTCAGCGGTTCCTGCGCGGTATCGCCGTCCGCCAGCGCACGCTCGGCGGTGCGCACCTTGTCGACGAAGGCTGCATAGCGCGACGCATACGCGGCGTTCTGGTACGCGGTCAGGAACTCGACGCGTTTCGCGATCAGCGCGTCGACCGACTTCTTCGTGTGCAGCGCGATCACCGTTGCGCCGGCCTGCGCGGCACGCGCATCGCCGGCCGCGGCCTGCTGCACGCTCGCGAGATCGTGGGCGGCGCGGCGGCCCCAGTCGAAGGCCGCTCGGTTCTTGTCGACCGACACGGCGTTCAGCTCGATCGCGCGTTCGAGCGACGCGAGCGTGAGCGGCAGCCAGCCCTTCTGCCACGCGTAGCCGAGCACGAACGGGTTCGTGTAGATCGCGTCGCCGAGCAGCGCGACCGCGAAGCGGTTCGCGTCGACGACATCGACCGCATCACCTGCCGCCGCGCGGATGTCCTGCTCCGCGGACAGGCCCGGGAACGACCAGTTCGGGTTCTTGATGAACTCGGCGGTCGGCGTCTTCGCGCTGTTGACGACCACGCGCGTCGCGTCGTGCCGCATCCGCGACGTGCATTCGTCGCCGGCCGTGACGAGCGCGTCGCAGCCGATCACGAGGTCCGCCTCGCCCATCGCGATCCGCGTCGCGTGGATGTCGGTCGGCGCGTGCGAGATCTGCACGTGGCTCATCACGGCGCCGCCCTTCTGCGCGAGGCCGGTGACGTCGAGCACGGTCACGCCCTTGTTTTCGAGGTGCGCGGCCATGCCGAGCAGCGCGCCGATCGTGACGACGCCCGTGCCGCCGACGCCCGTGACGAGCACGCCGTACGCGCGGTCGATCGCCGGCAGCGCCGGTTCGGGGATCGGCGGGAGCGTGCTGCCGTCGACCGACACGGCCTTCGGCTTCTTCAGCTGGCCGCCTTCGACCGTCACGAAGCTCGGGCAGAAGCCCTTCACGCACGAGAAGTCCTTGTTGCAGCTCGACTGGTTGATCTGGCGCTTCGTGCCGAATTCGGTTTCCAGCGGCTCGACGGACAGGCAGTTCGACTGCACCGAGCAGTCGCCGCAGCCTTCGCACACCGCGTCGTTGATCACGACGCGCTTGGCCGGGTCCGGATACGTGCCGCGCTTGCGGCGGCGGCGCTTCTCGGTCGCGCAGGTCTGGTCGTAGACGAGGATCGTCGTGCCTTCGATCTCGCGCAGCTCGCGCTGCACGTCGTCGAGCTGGTCGCGGTGATGGATCGTGACGCCCGGCGCGAGCAGCGACTTCGTGTCGTCGTATTTCTCCGGTTCGTCGGTGACGATCACGATCTTCTTCGCGCCTTCGGACGCGAGCTGGTGCGTGATCTGCGGCACGGTCAGCACGCCGTCGACCGGCTGGCCGCCCGTCATCGCGACCGCGTCGTTGTACAGGATCTTGTAGGTGATGTTCGCCTTCGACGAGATCGCCGCGCGCACCGCAAGCAGGCCCGAGTGGAAGTAGGTGCCGTCGCCGAGGTTCGCGAACACGTGCTTCTCGTTCGTGAACGGCGCCTGGCCGATCCACGGCACGCCTTCGCCGCCCATCTGGCTGAACGTGCTCGTGCTGCGGTCCATCCACACGGTCATGTAGTGGCAGCCGATCCCGGCGATCGCGCGCGAGCCTTCCGGCACGTTGGTCGACGTGTTGTGCGGGCAGCCCGAGCAGAACCACGGCTTGCGCTCGGCCGTCACGTGCGGCTTCGCGAGCGCGGTTTCCTTCGCGTGGATCACCGCGAGCCGCGCGGCGATGCGCGCGCGCACGTCGGACGGCAGCTCGAACTTGTCGAGGCGCGTCGCGATCGCCTTCGCGATGATCGCGGGCGACAGCTCGTAGTGCGCGGGCAGCAGCCAGTTGCCCATCGGCACCGACCATTCGCCGCCGGCGCCGTCCTTCTCGTCGAACTTGCCGAACACGCGCGGGCGCTGCGTGTCGGGCCAGTTGTACAGCTCTTCCTTGATCGCGTATTCGAGGATCTGACGCTTTTCCTCGACGACGAGGATTTCGTCGAGGCCGCGCGCGAATGCCTGCGCGCCCTGCGCTTCGAGCGGCCACACGCAGCCGACCTTGTACAGGCGGATGCCGATGCGCGCGCAGGTTTCGTCGTCGAGGCCGAGATCGGTCAGCGCCTGGCGGACGTCGAGGTACGCCTTGCCGCCCGTCATGATGCCGAAGCGCGCATGCGGCGAATCGATCTCGATGCGGTCGAGCTTGTTCGCGCGCACGTAGGCGAGCGCCGCGTACCACTTGTAGTCGAGCAGGCGCGCTTCCTGCACGAGCGGCGGATCGGGCCAGCGGATGTTCAGGCCGCCGTCCGGCATGATGAAGTCGGTCGGCAGCACGATCTCGGTGCGATGCGGGTCGATGTCGACCGATGCCGACGATTCGACGACGTCGGTCACGCACTTGAGCGCGACCCACAGGCCCGAATAGCGGCTCATCGCCCAGCCGTGCAGGCCGAAGTCGAGGTATTCCTGCACGTTCGACGGGAACAGCACCGGCAGGCCGCAGGCCTTGAAGATGTGTTCGGACTGGTGCGCGAGCGTCGACGATTTCGCCGCGTGGTCGTCGCCGGCGAGCACGAGCACGCCGCCGTGCTGCGACGAGCCGGCCGAGTTCGCATGCTTGAACACGTCGCCGGTGCGGTCGACGCCCGGACCCTTGCCGTACCACATGCCGAACACGCCGTCGTGCTTCGCGCCGGGGAACAGGTTCACCTGCTGCGAGCCCCATACGGCGGTGGCGGCGAGGTCTTCGTTGAGGCCGGGCTGGAAAACGATCTGGTGGGCGGACAGGTGCTTCTTGGCCTTCCACAGCGACTGGTCGAGACCGCCGAGCGGGGAGCCGCGATAACCGGAGATGAAGCCGGCGGTGTTCAGGCCGGCGGCGCGGTCGCGTTCCTGCTGGAGCATCGGCAGGCGCACGAGGGCCTGGATGCCGCTCATGTACGCGCGGCCACGTTCGAGCGTGTATTTGTCGTCAAGCGTGACGGACTTCAGCGCGGCTTCCAGCGACGCGCGTTGGCCTGCGTCTAGCGGGGCATTCATTGATCAGTCTCCTCCACCCACAGTTTGGGATCACCAAAACTTCGATCGCGTCGGCATCTTGTGGACGCGTCGGCAGTGGCCGGCATATTGGCCGGTTTTCGCCGATGGTAGCACTGGGATAAACCCGCCGCTTATCGTCAGAATTGCCGGGTGGCACCGCGCGATGAGAAGGAATGACGCGTTACAGCATGTAAAAGCATGTAAAGCCGCTCACTTCGTCGAGCAACTGGAATTAATCTATGCGGCCTGCCGGAGGTGCCCGCTGGCGTCGATTGTCATGACGAAAGCGGGGAGGCGCCGGCAGTTCAAATGGAGGTGCCAATGAACACACGTCATATCCAGAGTTTCCTGATCGTGTCCGCCGCGTTCTTCGCGATGACCGGCCCGGTGCATGCGCAAGGTGCGAGTGCACTGGCGGCAGCCGGCGCGCGGATGCGCCAGATCGCGCCGGCGCAGCACGCCGTCGCACAGCCGTCGTACGCGCGCGTGGCCGCGCCGGGGGCGAACGCGCGTTGATTCGATCGTGTGGCCGTCCGGCCGCACCAACGCAAAAAGGGCGGGAATCTTTCGATTCCCGCCTTTTTTCATTGACCGGACACCCGCGCGGGCGGTGCGTCCGTGACCTGCGTCAGCGCTTGTCCGTCAGGCTTTGTCCTGCACGACGCCGCGGCGGATCTGGTCGAGTTCGATCGATTCGAACAGCGCCTTGAAGTTGCCTTCGCCGAAGCCCTGGTTGCCTTTGCGCTGGATGATCTCGAAGAAGATCGGCCCGATCTGGTTTTCGGTGAAGATCTGCAGCAGCAGATCGTCGCGTGCGCCGTCGATCAGGATCTTGCGCTTCTTGAGCTCGTCGAGCGGCTCGCCGTGGTTCGGCACGCGGCGGTCGACGAGTTCGTAATACGTGTCGATCGTGTCGAGCAGCTTCACTTCCTTGGCGCGCAGGCCGTCGACCGCGCGATAGATGTCCGATGCGCCGAGCGCGATGTGCTGGATGCCTTCGCCGTGATACGCGTCGAGGTATTCCTGGATCTGGCCGGCCGTCTCCGAGCCTTCCTCGTTGATCGGAATGCGGATCTTGCCGCACGGCGACGTCATCGCCTTCGACTTCACGCCGGTGACCTTGCCCTCGATGTCGAAGTAGCGCACTTCGCGGAAATTGAACAGGCGCTCGTAGAACTCCGCCCATTCCTGCATGCGGCCGCGGTGCACGTTGTGCGTCAGGTGGTCGATGTACGTGAGGCCGTGGCCGACCGGGTTCGGGTTCGCGCCCGGGATCGGCTCGAAGTCGACGTCATAGATGCTGATGTCGCCGATCGCGCCCGGCTGCGCGCCGTTCTTGCCGCGCCAGCGGTCGACGAAGTAGATCAGCGAATCGCCGATGCCCTTGATCGCCGGAATGTTCAGCTCCATCGGGCCCGTCTTGTTGTCGAAGCCCCATGCGCCGAGTTCGAGCGCGTGCTTGTAGGCCTTCGCGGCGTCCTGCACGCGGAATGCGATCGCGCAGATCGACGGGCCGTGCAGGCGCGCGAAGCGCTGCGCGAACGAGTCCGGCTCGGCGTTGATGATGAAGTTGATGTCGCCCTGGCGGTACACCGTCACGTCCTTGTGACGATGGCGCGCGATCGCGGTGAAGCCCATCCGTTCGAACAGCTGGCCGAGCGCCTTCGGGTCCGGCGCGGTGTATTCGATGAATTCGAAGCCGTCGGTGCCGACGGGATTGTCCCAGGTGGGGATCTGCATGTATGTCTCCAATATCGACCGGCGTCGGCGCTTGCGCGCGCACTCCGGTTCCATGCCGAGGGTGAAGCGCGCCGCGACGCGCGCGATGAATCAGTGCGTGCGACAAAGTGTAGCGGTCGAGGCGGAGCGGAAACTTGCGAACTTGATTGCGCGTGACTACGATGGCGCAATTTACAGTCTCAAATTTACGTGTTGGAGGCAGAAGATGGCGCAGGTCGAATTGGATGCCATCGACCGGCGGATTCTCGCGATTCTTCAGGAGAACGGGCGCCTGTCGAACCAGGAGATCGCCGAACGGGTGAACCTGTCGCCGAGCCCGTGCCTGCGGCGGATCCGGCGCCTCGAGGAGATCGGCGTGATCACCGGCTACGTCGCGCTTTTGGATCCGCAGAAGCTCGGGCTCGACCTGCTCGCGTACGTGAGCGTGCGGCTCGAGAAGCGGGGCGGGCTCGCGCCGGTTCGCGTCGACGAGACGTCGGCGCGCGCCGGTGCGACCCATGCGGAGCTGTTCCGCGCGGCGGTGCAGGCGTGGCCGGAAGTGGTGGCCTGTCATGCGATGACGGGCGACATGGATTACCTGCTGCGGGTGCAGGTCGAGGACATGGCGCATTTCTCGCGTTTCGTGCAGGAGCAACTGCTGCACCATCCGTCGGTGATCGACGTGAAGACGAGTTTCTCGCTCGAATGCTTCAAGGAAACGACCGCGCTGCCGATCCGCACGACGCGGTAGCGTGTGGTGGGGCACGGGCGGCGGGGTGGAAGGTGCGCGCACACTTGCGGCACGCAACGACGCAACGACGCAACGACGCAACGACGCAACGACGCAACGACGCAACGACGGCGTCGACGTGCGCCTGACATGCGCCTGACATGAGCCTGACATGCGCCTGACATGCGGCGGGATCGACGGTCGTGAACGGCGGGGAGGTTGCGGGCAGTCCCGCGAAGGAACCGGGCGCGCCGCGCGGGCTCGTGGCCCGGGCGGACGCGGCCCGATCGGCCGGTTTCAGGCCGGTGTTACGCCGTCAGCGCGACGGGCATCAGCGATTCGATGAACTTCGACGTGCGGCGCGCCTGGCGCTTCATCGCGTAGTCGAACACCGCGGCCTGTTCCTGCAGCATCTCGGCGATGATCGTCGAGTGGTCGGCGGGCTGCAGCGACAGGTACGCATCGGCTTCGCCGTACGCATACTCGATCCGCATCCCGGACTTCTTCGCGATGTGCATCATCGTCGCGTTGCGCGACAGGCAATGCATGTACAGCATCGTCACGTGCGTGTTGCGGCTGCGGATCGCCGCGCGCTCGAACAGCTTCGTGCCGACGCCGCGGCCGCGCGCGCTTTCGAGCACCGACACGCCGAATTCGGCGGTGCGCTTGTCGCCTTCGGCCGGCAGGTAGGCCAGGTGGCCGACGCCGATCAGCTCGAGCTCATGGTCGAACACACCGAATACGGTGTCGCGGCCGAAGTCGATCGTGCGGACGTAGTTCTCGATCACGTGGTCGGGCACCATCTGGCCGAAGCGCAGCAGGCGGTCCTCTTCGTCGAGCGAGAGAAAGTGGGTGAGCATCTGCTCACGGTCTTTGGAAGCCAGTTCCCTGACGAGAACCGGCGCAGCACCGGCGGTGCCGACGACATCGGCATGGCCGTGAATATGCGTGTTCATCGTGGGTTCCTCAATGTGTGACCGTACAGCGGGTTGTGCAACGCAGCAGCATTGTACCCGACCGCAGGCCTCCGGATTGGGGAAAACCCGAATGCGATTTCGAGGGGAAATTCTAAAGGTGCTTAATTTTGCGTGCAAGCCTCTGATTTTTAATGATTTTAAAATTGGTCATATGAAAAGCGCGGCAGCCTGACGCAGTGTTTCCATCGCGCAACGCATGCTGCTCCGCCGCAATCAGGCCGGCGAAGACAGCCCCCGCTCGATCATGCCGATCACCTGCTCGGCGAAGTCCCGGTAGCCGAGGCGCCCGCCAGGCTTGAGCCACGTGAAGGTCCAGTTGATCATCCCGAACACCATCATCGTCACCGACGTCTGGTTCTCCTTCGAGATGTGCTCCGGATACGCACGGGCGAGCTGGCGCGCAAAGGCCGCGACGATGTCGCGCTGGCGGTCGAGGACGATCTCGCGTTGCGCGTCCTCGAGGTATTTCACGTCGTTGAGCAGCGCGACATGGCGGCTGTGCGACGTCTCGTATTCGGTGAGGAACGCGCGCACCAGCTCGGCGAACGCCTCGCGCTCGGTGAGGCCGCGCCGCTGGCTCGTGCCTTCGACCTCGGCGATGATCAGCATCAGCCGCTTCGTGTAGCGGTCGAGCAGGTCGAACAGGATCGCTTCCTTGCTCTCGTAATAGTGGTAGAGGCGTGCCTTCGACGTGCCGCTCGCGGTGGCGAGATCGGACATCGACGTGCTCGGGTAGCTCGTCTGCGCGAACTTTTCGGCGGCGAGATCGAGGATCTGCTCGCGCTGGGATTCGTGATCGGGGGCTCGGGTGCGGGCCATGGTCGAATGCGGATTAACGGTGCGGCGCGGCGGCGCGGGCCGCGCGCACCTGCGTGGAATGAAGGTCGACGGTGTCGTCCTGCAGCTCGAGGCGGCCGGCGACGGCCAGTTCGCGGCACCGCCACAGCGCGATCGAATCGCTGACGAACAGGCCGCCGCGATCGGCGCCGGCCATCACGCTGCCGGCAAGACGTTGCGCCGGCAGCCAGTCGCCGTCCGCGTGCGCGAGGATCTGCGCGTCGAGATCGGCATAGTGGCCGCTCTTGATCGTATTGCTGACCCAATAGCGGAGTTCGGCATCGAGGTGCTTGGCCTCCTGCCATTCAAGCGCGAGCCGGCCGATGCGCAGCACCGAGATCGGCGCGGCTTCCGGCCGCTTCGCGCGCAGTTGTGCCGGCGAGAACATGCCGGTCGCGCATGCGTGGTCGGCGCGCGGCGATGCGGCGCCGAGATCGGCCTCCGACAGCCGCACCTCGTTCAGGCGCTGCGGCACGTTGCGCAGATGGTAGGCGACGCGCCGCAGCAGCAGCTTGTCGCCGACGCTCGGCGCGTGCCAGACGACCACCTGGCCGGTGTCCATCGCGAGCAGGTCGAGGCGCGCGAATTCGCGCTCGACTTCCGCCTTCCAGTCGGGGATCTGGTCGCCGAGCACGCGCTGCCAGAATGCGGCGCGGACTTCCGGCGTCTCGTCGACGCCCTTGAGGGGCCCGACGGCGAGGTCGTCGAGCAATCCGACGACGCGCTCGTCGCGTCCGGCTTCCGCGAGCGCTTCGCTGAGCGACGCGGCGGCGGTGCCGCCCTGAATCACGTGAATGGTACTCATCGGCCTGTCGTCAACAAAGGAAAAACCGCCGGCCGGCCGGACGCAGGATGGTCCGGCCGGCGGGCGGCCCCTAGTGTAAGCGAGATGTGTGACGCGAGAAACCGTTAGGCCGGTCGGCGCGGGACAGCGTGCGGACCGGCGCGACGACGCTCAGCGCTCGTCGTAGCTGACCACGACCTTGTCGCTGACCGGGTGGCACTGGCAGGTGAGCACGAAACCGTCCTTCACCTCCTGCTCCTCGAGCGTGTAGTTCTTCTCCATCCGCACTTCGCCCTCGAGCACCTTCGCGCGGCACGTGCAGCACACGCCGCCCTTGCACGCGTACGGCAGCGAGAGTCCGGCGCGCAGGCCGACGTCGAGCAGGCTCACGCCTTCGTACGGCAGGCGCAGCTTGCGCTTCTTGCCGTCGAGGACGATCTCGAGGTCGGCGGCGGGCGTGTCGTCGGTGATCTCGACCACCGGCACGCCGGCCTGCGGCAGCGGCGTGCCGAAGCGCTCGACATGGATCTTCGCCTGCGGCAAGCCGGCCGCCTTCAGCGCGGCTTCCGCCGCATCCATCATCGGCGCGGGGCCGCAGATGAACGCCTCGTCGATCGCGTCGGCCGGCATCAGCGTGTCGAGGAACGCCGCGCACTTCGCCTGGTCGAGCACGCCGTTGAACAGCTCGACGTCCTGGATATCGTCGGACAGCACGTGATACAGCACGAAGCGGTTCATGTAGCGGTTCTTCAGGTCCTCGAGCTCCTCCGCGAACATGATCGCGTCGACGCTGCGGTTCCCGTAGATCAGCGTGAACGTGCTGCGCGGCTCGAGCTCGAGCGTCGTCTTCACGATCGCGAGCACGGGCGTGATGCCCGAGCCGCCGGAGAACGCGACGTACTGCTTGCCGTGCTCAGCGTTCAGGTGCGTGAAGAAGCGGCCGTCCGGCGTCATCACGTCGATCGTGTGGCCGGGCTTCAGCGTGTCGAACGCGAAGTTCGAGAAGCGCCCGCCACGCACGCGCTTGATGCCGATGCGCAATTCGCCGTCGCGGTCGTAGTCGGTCGTGCCGACGCAGATCGAGTACGAGCGGCGCGTTTCTTCGCCGTCGATGTGGGTTTTCAGCGTGACGAACTGGCCTTGCGTGAAGCGGTACGCGTCGCGCAGCTCGGGCGGGATCTCGAACGAGACGGTCACGGCGTCGGCGGTCTCGGGCCGCACGTCGCGGATACGCAGCGGATGAAATTGCGGGGTCGTCGACCCCCGCCGGGCCGCCCCGAGCGATGGATCTGCTTCCGGGGGATGGGGGGGCTGCGCCCCCCCAAGCGAACAAAGTGAGCGTGGGGGTTGTTTCATCTCAGTAAGGTTTGAAGTAGTCGAAGGGTTCGCGGCAGTCGACGCAGCGATAAAGCGCCTTGCAGGCCGTCGACGCGAATTGCGCGAGGCGCTCGGTGCGCGCGGAGCCGCAGCGCGGGCAGACGGGCGCCGCGACCGGCCGCGGCATGAAGCGCACGACGTTTTCACGTGGCGCGGCGCTGCCGCACTGGCCGACCGGCGGCGCGATGCCGTACGCGCGCAGCTTGTCGCGCGCTTCCTGCGTGATCCAGTCGGTCGTCCACGCCGGCGCGAGCACCGTCTCGATCCGGTGCGGCGGCAGGTCGGCCTGCTGCATCGCGGCGGCGATGTCCTCGGCGATCTGCGACATCGCCGGACAGCCCGAGTAAGTCGGCGTGATCACGACCTCGAGCTGGCCGTCGTCCGCACGCCGGACGTCGCGCAGGATGCCCAGCTCGCGGATCGACACGACGGGGATTTCGGGATCGGGCACCGCTTCCAGCACTTCCCACGCGCGCGCGAGCAGCGGATCGGCATGGTGCGGGGCGGTGGCGCGGGGCGCGGCGGTCGGGACGGACATCGTGGGGCTCCGGTGAGTCGTCGCGTTACCAGGTCGCGCCGGGGTGCTGGCGCGCGAGGCTCTGCATTTCGGCGAGCAGGTAGCCCATATGTTCCGAGTGCTCGCCCTGCTTGCCGGTCGTGATGTGCTGCACGGGCGCCGGCAGCACGAGCGTGGCTTCGGCGAGCGCTTCGTCGACGTCCGCGCGCCACGCCGCTTCGAGCGACGCCGGCGCCGGGCCGACGCGCCGTGCGGCGACCGCGTCGTCGACCGGGTCCGCCGCGAAGAATTCGCGCGTGTACGGGATCAGATAGTCGAGCGCAGCCTGCGCGCGGCGATGTGATTCGTCGGTGCCGTCGCCGAGGCGCACGAGCCATTCGCGTGCGTGATGCACGTGATAGCGGGTTTCCTTCACCGATTTCGCGGCGATCGCGGCGAGCGTCGCGTCTTCCGACGTTTCGAGCGCGGTCCATACATGCAGCATCAGCATCGTGTACAGGAAATTGCGCACGATCGTCACCGCGTAGTCCTTGTCGGCGTGCGCGGTGCCGGACACCGGGCCATAGTGCGGCAGTTCGGCGAGCGTGAAGTTCGCGAACTCGCGCTCGGTGCGGAAGTACGCGTAATCGTTCTCGGTCTTCGCCGCGCCGTTGAGCTGGCGCTCGAGGTCGGCCGCGTGCGTGTACAGCATGCGCGCCTGGCCGATGAGGTCGAGGCTCATGTTGGTGAGCGCGATGTCTTCTTCGAGAATCGGACCGTGGCCGCACCATTCGGCGTTGCGCTGACCGAGGATCAGCGCGTTGTCCGCGAGGCGCAGCACGTAGGAGAGGTGTTCGGGCGTGATCGTCATGGCGCGGGCCGTTACATGTGGTTGACTTCGTCGGGCAGCGTGTAGAACGTCGGGTGACGGTAGATCTTGTCGCCCGCCGGCTCGAACAGCTCGGCCTTCTCGTTCGGATCCGACGCGGTGATCGCCGACGACGGCACCACCCAGATGCTCACGCCTTCCTGGCGGCGCGTGTAGACGTCGCGCGCCATGCGCAGCGCCATCGACGCGTCGGCCGCGTGCAGGCTGCCGCAATGCTTGTGGTCGAGGCCCTGCTTGCTGCGCACGAACACTTCCCAGATCGGCCATTCCTTGTTCATCACTTTCTCCTGTCGGCCAGAGCAGGCGCTTCGGCGCCCGCTCCAGTCCCATGCAATGTTGAATTCGATGTGTGCCGGCGCCGCAGGGCGCCGCCGGCGCGTGCCGCTCAGGCGGCGTGTTGTTCGGCGCGCGCGCGACGCTTCGCTTCGTGCGCGAGCGCGGCTTCTCGCACCCATGCGCCGTCGTCGTGCGCCTTCACGCGGGTCGCGAGGCGCTCCTTGTTGCACGGGCCGTCGCCGTTGACGACGCGCCAGAATTCTTCCCAGTCGATCGTGCCGTAGTCGTGGTGGCCGCGCGCCTCGTTCCACTTCAGGTCGGGGTCGGGCAGCGTCACGCCGAGCACCTTCGCCTGGTCGACCGTCGCGTCGACGAACTTCTGCCGCAGGTCGTCGTTCGTGATCCGCTTGATGCCCCACTTGGCCGACTGGTTGCTATGCACGGAATCGGCGTCGCTCGGACCGAACATCATCAGCACCGGCCACCACCAGCGGTTCACGGCCTGCTGGACCATCGCGCGCTGCGCGTCGCTGCCCTTCATCATCGACATCAGCGCGTCGAAGCCCTGACGCTGGTGGAACGACTCTTCCTTGCACACGCGGATCATCGCGCGCGCATACGGGCCGTACGTGCAGCGGCACAGCGGGATCTGGTTCATGATCGCGGCGCCGTCGACGAGCCAGCCGATCACGCCGACGTCGGCCCAAGTCGGCGTCGGGTAGTTGAAGATGCTCGAATACTTGGCCTTGCCGGCAAGCAGCGCGTCGATCAGCGAGTCGCGCGACACGCCGAGCGTTTCGGCCGCGCTGTACAGATAGAGGCCGTGACCCGCTTCGTCCTGCACCTTCGCGAGCAGGATCGCCTTGCGCTTGAGGCTCGGCGCGCGCGAGATCCAGTTGCCTTCCGGCAGCATGCCGACGACTTCCGAATGCGCGTGCTGCGAAATCTGGCGGATCAGCGTCTTGCGATAGGCGTCGGGCATCCAGTCCTGCGGCTCGATCTTGCCGTCCGCGGCCATGACCGCGTCGAACCGCGCCTGCTCGGGTGACTCGGCTGCGGCGTCGAGCGGGGCGACGTTGCCGGGGATGTCGAGGGATTGCGTGTACATGGCGAGACTCTCGTCCGGTTGAATGTGTGCGCAGTATAAGCCAACCGACCGGTCGGTTAATAAATTATTTTGGCGATTCGGCAAGTGATGCGGGTAAACGAGAGGAGAATGCCCGGCCGTTTTACGGGGACGGAGCTGGTGGCATGCGGAGCGCGTGCGCTTCTGCGGCACAATGCCCGCTTTCCGATGAGGATTTTGCCGATGTCATTTAGAAGCAGTCTTGCCGCGGCCGTGCTGGGTGCGTCCGTTCTCCTGTCGCCGCCCGGAGCTGTGGCCGCGTCTGCGGAATGGGTCGCCGCGTGGGCGACCGCGTTGCAGCCGATTCCCGACCTGGCTGCGCCGCCGCCGCTTTACCGTGCGCCCGACGTGGCCGGCAGGACTGTGCGTCAGGTCGTTTATCCGACGGTCGCCGGGCGGGCGGCGCGTATTCGCGTGAGCAACGCGTATGGACGCGCACCGCTGGTGATCGAGTCGGCGAGCCTCGCCCGGGCGGCTGACGGCGCCGCGCTGGCGGATGGTGCTGCAGCGCCGATCCGATTCGGCGGCAAGGCGTCGATCGCGTTGGCGCCGGGTCAGGAGATCGAGAGCGACCCGGTCGCGATCGACGTGGCGGCCGGGCGGCCGTATGCCGTGTCTCTCTATATGGGCGCCAGTCAGCGGATGACGGTGTGGCATCGGGTATCGAACCAGCTGAACTATGTGTCGGCGGCGGGCGATTACACGAAAGACGCGAGAGCTGCCGCGTTCCGGACCCGCTTTACCCAATACGCGTGGGTCACCGAACTGGCAGTCGAGGGTGGTGCGGCGCGGGCGAGCGTTGCCGCGATCGGCGATTCGATCACGGACGGGCTGCGCTCGAGCCTGAATCGGAATAGCCGCTGGCCGGACGCGCTCGCACGCCGGCTGGGCGCGTCGGGCGCGGATGCGCTCGGCGTGGTGAATCTCGGGATCAGCGGCAACCGGCTGCTTAGCGATTCGGCGTGCTACGGCACCGCGCTCCAGTCCCGTTTCGAGCGGGACGCGCTGGCGCGCTCCGGTGTAAAGGCCGTGATCCTGCTGATCGGCATCAATGACATCAACTTCGCGGCGATGCCGCCTCGTGCCGGCCTCGACTGCGACAACCCGCATACGCAGGTCACGGCGGAATCGCTGATCGGCGGTTATCGGCGGCTGATCGACGCTGCGCATCGCCAGGGGGTGAAGGTCTTCGGCGCGACACTAACGCCGGCGGCGCTGCCCGCCGGGCGCGAAGCGCTGCGGCTGGAGGTGAACCGCTGGATCCGGGGTGGTGGCGCGTTCGACGGCGTGGTCGATTTCGATCAGGCGCTGCGCGACCCGGCGCGCCCGAGTGCCCTGCAGCGTCGCTACGATAGCGGCGACGGTATTCACCCGAGTGATGCGGGCTATGCCGCGATGGCCGAGGCTGTTCCGGTCGAGCGGCTGCAGGCGGCGGTAGCAGGGAAGTGATGCGTCATCGGCAACTCGCTCTCGCGCTTCTCTAGCTCCTCTATATGTAGAAGGACGCGAATCGGCTGCGCGTGCAGCGACGCCCGATACATCTGCAAAAAGCCCCCGTGCGCGGCAGCGCACGGGAGCTGTAAAATTTATTTCACCAACCCCCTTGCGCTCGGCGCGGGAGCTGCCTAGAATCACGCCTCTTTCGCGCTGACGGCAACGCCGGGGCGGAAGAGGGGGAGCGAAGCGGTGTGGGTGTCTTGTTTGGGATGCCGGCGTCGCCGAGAAAGATGAACCCCGCAGTCGCAACGCTGTAGTAAAAAAGTTGTTGACGAACTGCGAAACAGCGTTCATAATTCCGCTTCTCTGCTGCTGACAACGCAGCGCTGCTGAGAAAGAAGTTCTTCTCGCG